>CALCNX010000126.1 GCA_937899715.1 uncultured bacterium
TCAAGAATTCACTCAACACCACCGTTGACCTCATGCCCTTCCAAGAATGTATCGCCGTGCTGCAAGAACTCTCGGCGGGGAACTTCAACGTTACCATGCAGGGCGCATACAAAGGCGATAGTCTCGCCCTCAAGAACGCGCTCAACCAAACGATTGATTCGGTAAGCCAGACGCTTGCGCAGGTCATCGCCGTCGTGGAGCAAGTCTCGCTTGGCGCACAGCAAGTCGCCACAGCCAGCAACGACCTTGCACAAGGTGCACAGCATCAAGCGGCAGCGCTGGAGGAAATCAGCAGTTCCATGACCGAAATCGGCGCACAAACCAAACTCAACGCCAAGGGTTCGGAGCAAGCAAATATGCTCGTGCAGGAATCCCAGCGCACGGCGGAGCTGGGCACGGCAGAGATGGAACGCCTCACCCAAGCAATGAACGCCATCAGCGACGGCAGCCGGAGCATATCGAAGATTATCAAGGTGATAGACGAAATAGCCTTCCAGACGAATCTTCTGGCACTGAACGCGGCAGTGGAAGCAGCCCGCGCGGGACGGCACGGATTGGGTTTCGCGGTGGTGGCGGAAGAAGTGCGGAACTTGGCGGCACGAAGCGCGGAGGCAGCCAAAGAAACGGCAGACTTGATAGAGGGTTCGATAGAGAAAGTCCAGAACGGCAATGTGTTAGTCGGGAAGACGGGCGAGGTACTGCACCGCATCGCAGAGAACTCGACGGTGGTGGCGCAGAACGTGGCAGAAATAGCCAGCGCCTCGAAGGAACAATCCACAGCGATAGACCAAATCAGCATTGGTCTGAATCAGATAGATTCGGTCACGCAGCAGAACACGGCGAACACGGAATCAAGCGCGACAGCGGCGGAAGAGTTATCGGCACAAGCGCGGGAGCTTCGGGCACTCATAGCACGTTTCCAACTGAGTAGCAATCATGCGCACATTGCCAGTGGGTATGTAGCGAATGTTACGGCATCAGCAAAACAGCGCTCTGCACCACAAGCAAAGCGTTTTGGAGCACAAGCGAACGGCAATGGAAACGGAAATTACACAAGCAGCTCACTGGAACGCCACACTGCTGCGCTGGATAGTTCCGAGTTTGATAGATACTAATGTTACTGTTATGATTGGCAACGTAGGGGTGAAAATCCTTCACCCCTACTGCTTCACAGAGTTGTCTTTTTATATCAACCCTATTTGCTTGATTATATGAAAATCCTGATTCTTGAAGACGATCGCCATCTCCTTGATTTGCTGACACGCAACATGATGATGTATGGCGAATGTTATGCCACCGATAACGGTGCCGATGCCGTGCGAGTTTTTGACGAGGCAATGACCAGTAACGAACCGTTTGATGTTGCTCTTCTGGATGTGATGCTGCCCGGAATGAGTGGTTATGAAGTACTGGAATACATTCGCCATATTGAAGCTAAATGGAAACGTGATGGATTGAAAGGAACAAAAGTGATTATGGTAACGGCGTTGAACTCTTCAAAAAATATTATCCAAGCATTTCGAGAAAACTGCGAAGGATATTTAACCAAGCCATACACCACAGACGAACTCAACGATGTTCTCAATAAGCTAGGCATTTACAAGCAACAAGAATTTCAAGCGTCGTAATGGTAAGTAGAGAAATTGATTCACCACTGCTCTACTAACGGACTCAAGCCAACGCTCAGACGGAGTTACGGATTATGAAAAAACATATTCTTTTAGTGGAAGACAACGAGCGCTTACGCTCTAATCTTCTTTTTGTATTGAACAAAGAAGGGTTTGATGCCGTCGGGGCAGTCAACGGTACGGAGGCACTGGAATTGATTGCAAAAACACCGCCTGACCTTGTTGTATCGGACATTATGATGCCCGATATGGACGGTTATGATCTTGTGAAGCACTTACGAGAAACCCCAGAAACAATTTCGCTGCCCGTAATTTTTCTCACCGCAAAAACAGCTCCCGAAGAACAGCGAAGCGGTATGCTTTTTGGCGTAGATGATTACCTCACCAAGCCGGTGAACATTAACGACTTGCTGGCTACGATAAATGTTCGCTTGGAACGCGCCGAAAAACAAAAAAAAAAATGGATAGCTAATCTTAACCATCTTCAAACACATCTGGCATCAATTTTGCCACACGAACTGCGCACTCCTGTTTCCGGTATTATGGGCGCATCCAGTTTTTTGCGAATGAGTATGGACAGCTTGGCACGCGAAGACGTAGAAGAATTGCATAGCTGCATTGAGGATTCGGCTGCCCGCCTTGCTCGTATTGCAGAGAATTTTTTGCTGTATGTGCAATTACAAATTCTCTTAGAAGACCAAGCGAACGAGGAAGAGCCGAACATTGAACGCGAACAATATCGGATGAGCAACGTGCGTGAGTATATCGAAGACATTGCGACTTCCGTGGCGAATAAATATAATCGCCTGCCATTGCTGCACTTGACACTGGAAGATGCAACCATCAATTGCAGCCCGGCACATTTTCACAAAGCGCTCGCCGAAGTCTTAGAAAATGCTTTCCAATTTTCCCCGAAAGAAACCCCGGTAGAAATTGTTTCCGAGAATACGGGTTCAGTATTACTCATCAGCATCACCGATTATGGTCGGGGTATCAGCGAGGAGCAAATCGAAACACTCAAGGAATACCCGACGGTATTCAAGCAGTTCGACCGCAGAAAATTTGAACAGCAAGGCGTAGGTATGGGCTTGGTGTTGGTCTATAACATTTTGAAACTCTATGATGGTACGATGACGATAAAAAGCGAGCTTGGACATTCTACAACTGTCTGCTTAGAATTTCACCTTGTAGAATCGGGTAAATAACTATAGATTTGGAATCTACAGTTATTACGCTTTTTTTTTCGTGAATCACCACCACCATTTTTTGGAGAGTTTTGTTATGACAAATTCAACATCGAATTTGCCACTAGGCACCGCTGAGATGAGTAAGGAAATATTTCTGAAACAGCAACAGGAATATTTTCCAAAACTCCATCGGATTTTCAGTATTCTGCTTGCCGCAGAATGTATTGTTGCGATTGTAATAGCTTTGGCATGGACTTCCCACACGTGGGTCGCTGTCGAGATACCACATTATCTCAGTATTACGATACTGACTTCTCTGGCATCGGCACTTATACCAATTGGGCTGATAACCATGAAGCCATTTGCGCCTGTTACGTTTCACGCTATTGCCGTGGGACAAATGCTGTTCTCAAGTATATTTATTTTTCTGAGTGGCGGACGCATCGAAGCCCACTTCCACATTTTTGCATCGCTGGCATTTTTATCGGCGTATCATGATTGGAAAATCTTGCTAACCGCAACTCTGGTCGTAGTGGCAGACCATCTCTTACGAGGAATTTTGCTGCCGATGTCCATTTTCTGTGTACGCGAGCCTAGTTTCTTGCGTGCATTGGAGCATGGCGGCTATGTGGTTTTTGAAGACATCATTCTCTTTTGGTCATGTGCTCTGGCGCTCCGCAGTCGGCATGAACAAGCAAATATTCTTGCCGAAAGCAGAGAACAAGCAATTATTCTGCAGCAAACACAGGAAGAACACCGAAAAAGCCAAGAAATTATTCGTCGGCAGGAACAGAGCAGTATTGAAGACCTGCGAAAGCATCAACAATATCTCGAAGAAAGTGCCGGGCAGATACTTCAGGCTCTTCAGAGTTTTGCGCTGGGTGATTTGACCGTGCGTGTGTCCGATAACTCTACCGAAACATTTGGCAAAATTTATGAGGGATTCAACAAAAGTATCCATTCGGTTGCAAAATTAGTTCACGAGTTAAGCACCAGTATTAGCCAGACCGTCAATGTAGCATCCATGCTCAATTCTGCTTCCGAGCAAATGGCGGCGACCAGCCAAGAACAAGCCGCGCAAATAACGCAACTGGCTTCTGCCGCCGAGGAAATGTCCCGAAGCGTGAGCGAGGCGGCGCATAACGCCGACAAAGTAAATGACATTATGCTGCGTACCGGCAATGGTGCAGAACAAGGAGCACAGGTCGTTCAAACGGCAATGAGCAAAATGCAGGAAATTGCGCAGGTGGTAACGAATGCTTCGGCGGTCGTAGAAAAGCTGGGAAGCTCCAGCGCCGAGATCGGTGCGATTGTACAAGTGATTGATGAAATTGCAGACCAAACAAATTTGCTGGCATTAAATGCGGCTATTGAGGCGGCACGCGCTGGCGACCAAGGACGAGGTTTCGCCGTTGTTGCCGATGAGGTACGGAAACTCGCCGAACGCACAGCGCAAGCGACGAAACAAATCAGCCAGACTATCCAGCAAATCCAACGCGACACCGCACAAGCAGTGGACGGCATGAAAAGAGGCGATAGCGAAGTTCAAGCCGGTGTTACGCTTGCGCAGCAAGCAGGTACGGCACTGGAAAATATCGTCAGCAATACATACCAAGCCACAGCCATGGTACAAGCCACAGCAAACGCTATACGCCAGCAAGCCTCATCCTCCGAAGAAATTGCTAAAAGCGTGGAACACCTTTCGGTTGCAGCACAAGAAACCAGCACGACTCTCACCGATGTTGCACGCTCTTCGGAGCACCTGCACGACTTAACGGGCACATTGCAAGAATTAGTTGGCGGTTTTACCGTTCATGATGAACAGATTTCTCTAAAAAAACAGCCGCTTGTTGGCAATAAACTGCTACACAGTTGATGTACTCAAACTAAAAATATCTTTGCAATACAGCTATAAACTAACGATAGAAGAGGGTAAATCCCGTTATTGTCAAATCGAAAAGATTTACCCTCTTTATTGAAGTTCTTCTTTATCACTTTATACCAAAAGGATTTATTATGGACAGCACATCGGATGTTTTTATTGTTGACGACAATGAGTTAGTACGAACTGGTATTGTTCGTATGCTCGAAAACGAAAATTATACCGTGAAAGCGTTTAATAACCCACGGCAATTTATTGCGGAACTTTTTGCCACCAAGATCCTGCCCCGCCTTATTATCAGCGATTACGATATGGAAGGCATGAATGGCATTGATATTATTCAAACGCTTAAAAGTTCGCCCACGCACAAGCAACTACCAATCCTTATGGTGAGCGCACAAATTAAACCTGAAATTTCTGCAAAAGCAAAACAGCTCGGCGCTGTAGATTGGATAAAAAAATCTGCAATAGGGAATGATTTAATTCCCGCCGTTCAACGATATATGTTGAAATAATTTTTCTCTCGTTCAGACGCTTCGGTTATCCACGCTATTTTCGATTTCTTGCGCTGTTCACGCTATTATTTATCGAGTTTGAGTACCGATTACACTCAAGCTGTATTTGAGTTCGGATTCATCAGGGAAAACATCATGAGTTTGTCACCGATGTCTATATCGCCATCTGCTTCGGCACAACGCTTGGAGGCGGTTTTTGCTTCTACCGATGCTAATGGAACATCTTCACCAAACGGTATTGGCAGCCTTGAGGCTGCTTTATCGCCCAATACTGCCATGCTTCTAGCCCGTTCATTGCAGTACGTCAGCGATGCCGTCAAACTCATTCACCACGACAACGGGCAGTTTACCTACCATTACCTCAATCAAGCGGCACAGAAGGACTTCCAAGAACTGGGTTTTCAGCCGGAAGTTTTTTTGCATAGTACGCCCATGGAGTGCTTCCCGTCTGCGCAAGCGCAAGAACTTGTCGAATCGTATTCTAAAGTTATTGCAGCAAAATGTGAACAAATATTTTTAATTACCTTCAAAAGTCCAACGGGTAACTCACATTTATACCAGCGTCGCCTAATACCACTACCAAACGAATTGGGAGAGATACCGTTTATTGTCTCCATTATGCAGGATATTACTGCCGAACGTGCTATCGACGAACAGCAGCAACGTATGGCACTGGTGCTTGAAAATGCGCCGGGCATTTTGATGCTTGCCAACACCTCTTCCATCTACTTTTTTAATTCCAGCGCACAGCAAAGTTTAGAAATTCAGAATATTCAAGACCGTACATTTACGCCCCACGACTTTTTTGATGACCCGAATATTGTTGACGATGTTATTATACCCGCCATTCATGCGAACAATTCGTGGAAAGGCGACTGCACAATGCGAGCACTGTCTGGTCGAACCTTCCCTGCTTCAGTAGTTATCATCGGGCATCAAAACAAAGAAGAAGATATTGAAGAATATGTCTTTATTTGCATTGACAGAAGCGAGCAAAAAGCCGTTCAGCAGCGATTGATTGAAAGCGAGCGTTTAGCACGACTCATCATTGAGAATGTGCAACAATATGCTTTCATTCAGTTGGACAATTATGGTACGATTATATCGTGGAATCACGGAGCAGAGCGCATCTTTGAGTATGATGCCGATGCGATGATTGGTAGACACGTGGGGATATTAGAGCCAATCTCTGATGAGTCAGGTAGAATTGGCGGCTTTACAGGCAGTTTCTTAACACCAGCTCTTAATACAGGAGAATTGTACTTTGAGAGCCGTCGTATTTCGTCATCGGGACGAATTTTTTATACCGAAAATACGTTGACTACGTTGTATGACTACTTGGGACGGCACATCGGCTTTTCTCTGATTGTCCATGATGTTTCCGAACTACGGCGCATGAGAGAAGAGCTTCGTCGTAAGCGCCGCGAGGCAGATATTTTTATCGAAAACTCGGCGGATATCATTACCCGTTTCAATCCGCAAAAGGTATGTGTATTTGTCAATCGAATAGCAGAATCAATATTTAATACATCCCGCTCCAGCTTTGTGGGACTTTCCATTGAGACCATGATGGAATCCAATCCCGATATGAAAAAAGTGAATCATCTTTTAGATCGGGTTATTGAGTCGGGAACAGAAGCCCACACTCGTGGTAGTTATGACACACCACAAGGAAAACTTACCTTTGCGCTTCAAGCAGTGCCGGAATTTGACGCTCAAAATCGCTTAGAAACGATAGTTGTCATTGCATCTAACATTACGACTGAAATCACGGCGCAGGAACTTCTGCTTCAAACACTTGCCGAAGCAAAAGATTTGCAAGAATTCAAGATGCGCTTCCAAAAAGTCATCTCGCACGAATTGCGCACCCCATTGGCTGGCGTAAAGATGTCAGCAGACATTGTGGAGCGCTATTTAGATAGTCTCACACCCGCAGAATTTCTCTACCACACCAAAGAAATTAACGCTTCTGTCCGCGAAATTGAGACCTTGCTGGACAATATGCTCGTAACGATGAAGGTGGAAACGCAAACCCTCAAAACGAATTTTGCCCCAAATGATATTATTGAGATTTGTCGGCAAGAAATAGACACGCTGCGCCGTTATCACCGCAACACCCGCATCATAGAATTTGCCTCTTCCAGTGAGCATTTATCAGTCGTTCTCGACAAATATCTCGTTCACATTATTCTGCGTAATATTCTCACAAATGCTATCAATTATTCCGATAAAGCCTCAGTAATTTACGTGTGGGCTGGAATGCTGCATGGCAAAGTATGTATTACCGTCCACGATAACGGTATTGGCATTCTTGCAGAGGATGTTGCATCCGTCGCGGAGCCATTCTTTCGTGGAAAAAATGCTGAGAACACGCCCGGTATCGGCATGGGACTATTCGTTGCCCAGCACTGCGTGGAGCTTCACGAAGGCACAATGGATATTCAAAGCACACCCAACAAAGAAACCACTGTTACAATCATGCTGCCACTGCTTAACAAAGAATAACACTTTTTTGAACGTGGTACACCAAACAGTATAGACAGTATAGGAAATAGAACCATGAAGTTCTATTGTACTACTCCTTTTATGACGGTATAAAATTGCTTGGTAAATTCCTATTTTACCGTATCTTGAAACTGACCTCTCTGTTTCAACTCGAACGGGCACCACCAGTCCAATCATCACGCAATATAGAAAATAGGTTATCTGTCGTTTTCTACGCTCTTGTCATCATGCACTTTTCAGTGCTTGACTTCAAGTATATTCACGTGAATTATAGTATCGTATCAACTCAATCGGGGCAGCACTATGTTGAAACAGTTTTCTACCTTCATTTTCTTATTTTTAGCGATAGCTCTTGCAAACAGCCAGGCGCAAACATACACCTATAACACCGGCACTACATGGCAAAACTCCACTGTCAATGGCACATGGACACAAGGTGGCGGCGCGACAGGCTATCCGGGAGTCAGCGCAAATAACGGTGATGTAACGCTCTCGCCATCATCAGCACTTACCTTTACCGATGCTCCGCCCGTATTTGCTATCTCGTCGCTGACAATGAGCGGTACGCAGCCTGTCACACTAGGTCTTGGTACGCTGACAATCACGAATGCGTTCACACTCAATGCAGGCGCAACGCTCAATATCCCTGCGGGCACGACGGTTGTAGTGAATGGCACTTCTACTATTGCTGGGACGATTAACTTACAAACTGCAACGAGCAAAATAATCTTCAATGGTGCTGTCACCCAAAGCGGATCGGGAGTGATTACTGCGGCAGCGGCAGGTTCCACCGTGCAACTAGGCGCGTCGGTAACTTCCCTTTCGGGCACTCTTTTTCAAAATCCTTTCGGGGGCAGAATTCAAACCGGAGGAGCAGTCACGCTGACGGCAAATTTAACCATCGGTGCGGCAGGTATTGTGAGTTTATCGGGGAATCTCACCCTGAATCCCAGCGTTACCCTCACGGTGAATAATACTGCGGCTATGACAACCGTATTCCCCGGAGCCGGCACACTGCAGGGCACGGACGGAACATCGGTAATTAGTTTTGCGACCGGTCCGACGGTTCTGCAAGGAACACGATTTGGAAATCCTTTTAACGGAAGGCTTAATACGTCCACTGCCGGAGCTTCTTCCTTGACGGGCGCTTTCACTCTGGGGGCAACGGGTATTCTGAACCTGGGTCAGCAACTAAATCCCGCCGCAGGCACAACAATTATCTTGAACAATACTGCTGCAAATTCTCTTACGGGAGTAGCAACGGGAAAAATTAACATCATCAATACGGTGATTGTGAATCTTGGTGTCGGCTTCAATAATGGGGTTCTGGACGGTGACCGCTTTTTGAATCCCATCACTGGCGCACTCAACACCGCAAGCAGCCTGACTGCCACCGGAACAGCCACACCGATTTTACAATTCAATAATACCAACGGCGTTTTCAATATCACCGGCACGCTGACGATTGCTTCGGGTAAAACGATTTTTATGAATAACACCGCAGCAGGTTCTCTGCCGGGGACAGGACAATTTGCTGCGACAGATAACACCTCTATTCTTCGATTTGTCGCTTCGGCGAATGGCGGAAATGTTTCGGGCAATATATTTTCAAACCCATGGAACGGTCGGCTTCGACTGGATGGTGCTCTGCAATTAGGCACAACGCTTGGTGCGGTGGGCAGCTCCATTTTTAATGCGGGTCCAAATGCCATTTTTGATTTGGCGGGAGTTTTAACGGTGAACGATAGTCTTGCACTGAATTGCACACAAAGCGTTGCATCTGCCTTCCAAGGCGGCACAAGTTTTATCACTGCCTTAGCTGGAGGTCCCAGCACGGGTGCTCCCGGTCCCGGGGGGCGTGTTTCTGTCGGCGCAGGCACCTTCAACAACATCCTTCCCGAATCACGCTTGGGAACAGGCACGGCGTGGGCAAATGGAAATCTTTTTGTACTCGGTTCATCTATTTTGAATGCGAACTATACTATCAATAACGGAGCATTTTTATTCTTGAATCCGGGTTCAGTGCTGACGGTCGCGGCGACGCGAACACTTACGCTGAGTGGTCGTCTCTTGGGCACGGGGCAAATAAATGGTCAGGATAACACGGCTATCATTTCTTTGAGCGCCACCTTTTCCTTTGGCAACCCTTCTTCGCCGAATATTCCCGGCGCAAACCTCGGAACGCCCATTTTCGATGGACGGTTGAATATCGTGCAAGCACGCACCCTCACGGGCAGTCTTCGCATGGGCGTAAATTCAATTTACGGCAATGCAACCTTTACCACAACCGTCAACACGCCCGACACACTGTACCTCAATCCTACGGCATCCACCGGACTAAGCGGCACGGGCACATTTGTCGGTACAGGCACACTGAACTTCGGCAACGCTGCGCTTAATAATACTTTCCCCACAACAAATGTTCCGAGCGGCACAGCTCCCGCGAACTTTGGCGGGCGAATCATTCTTGGCAACGGGGTGAATTTTGCGGCGAACTATAATGTTCTTAACTCCACCCTCCTCCAAGTCAACGGCACAAGTACAGTCAATACCGGAGTTACACTCACGTTTACAAACACTGCCACTAACACGCTCAGTGGTACAGGAGTCTTACAAGCACAATCCGCAACAAGCGTTATTACCTTTGCCGCAGGAGCGAACGGCGGAACGGTGCCGGGTGCAAACATTGCGACGGGCTATGTGGGACAACTAACCACCGCAGGGGCAATGAACTTGGCAGGAAATCTGAATATGGGCGCAACAAGTGTTCTCAATCTTGGTGGCAATCTCACTCTCAGTCCAACCTCGCAAGTAACGCTGGGCATGAGTTCTGTGCCGACAACCGCGCTTACAGGCGCAGGTTTGATTGTTGGGCAGCCCACAGTGGCAGGCACTCCTGAGATTGTTCTTGCCAATGGCGCACTAACAGGGCAAGTGCCGGGCGTGGCAAAAATTTCTACGGGAGCAGGCGCGGCGCAGTTTGGCGGTCGTCTCACTATTGGGACGGGGTACGCAATTACTTCTAATACTGCCATCAACCAACCTGCAATTTTGAACATTCAGTCGGGGGCACAACTGACAGTCAATGCAGGCATGACACTCTCCCTCAACACAACCAACGCTCCCGCGACGGGCACAGGCACGGGAACAATTCAAGGGCAAAACAACACCGCAATCGTTTCACTTGGGAATGGCTTTAATGGCGGCACTGTGCCGGGGGCGCTTTTTGCATCGCCGTTTGCGGGGCAAATGGTGATTCCGTCGGGCGGTCTTACCCAAACGGGAAATATCACGATGGGTGCGACAAGTATTTTGCAAATGAACGGCAATCTGACCGTGAACCCGTCATCAACGCTGACGCTGAACGGTGGCGTAAATTCCCTTCTGAGCGGCGGCGGCTTGCTGAATGGTACAAACACGCAGTCTGTTATTGCGCTTGGCGCAGGCTTTAACGGCAGCATTATTCCCGCGAATCGTTTTGCATCAACCTTCAATGGAGCGCTCACGACAGCCGGAGCCATGACCCTGAGCGGAGCAATGGTTTTCGGCTCTGCGTCTTCGTTGGCTTTAGGCGGTGACCTTACTATTCCGGCAAACACGAATCTTTATCTCGGTATGACGGGAGCAAATTCGCTTACAGGAACGGGTCGCGTTATCGCTGCTGCGGCGACTTCGCAAGCATCTCTAGCTCCTTCATTCAATAACAGCCTTCTTCCGGGCGCAACCTTCACGACGTTTGGCGGAATCCTTGCGATGAACTCTTCGCTCACCATGAACGGCTCAATGGCGCTTGGGGCAACCGGTGTTCTGGACATCGGTGGCGGACAAAACACCTTGACGCTTGGCAGCGCAAGCCTTTCGGTTGTAAATCTTATTCGCGGCACAACCTCCACCGCATTTGTAGTCACAAACGGAAGCGGTGGCTTAACTTTCAACAACAGCGCTTTATCTTCCATATTCTTCCCCATTGGAAATTCGGCTTCATCCTATACACCGCTTACCATCAGCAATGCAAGTACGCCGGACATTTTCACCGTGCGGGCACAACCGGGTATTACTAACAGTCTCGCTACATATCCTAACTACGTCAACATCGAATGGATTATTTCGCAAGCAGGTGCGGGCACACGGAATCTGACTCTTGTTCCTCAGTGGACAACAGGCAACCAGAGAGGAACGAGTTTTCGCACAGATGCGGTCGGGGCGGCGTTATTTATCAACAATCAATATGTAGAAACGGCAACGGCTGCTTCCGTGGCTGTTCCCGGCGGTGGTTATTTGAGTACGAGCGCAACATTTAATGCTACATACAGCAATACACCTCTAGTGGTATTTTCCAAAGTGGTAATTCCGCCTTTAGTTGTCGTACAACCCACGGCAACGGGTGTTACGCCCCTCTCCGTCCCGGTCAGTAATGATGATTTCACCGTGACGTTTCTCGGCACAAACCTTGGACTGATTCGTACCATTACCGCGCAAAATGTAACAAATAACGGCTCAGTATTTGGATCGATTGTCGGAACGCAATCAAACGGACTTCTCACCGTGAATTTTCCCGGAATCATTCGCGGCATTAGCGGGACGATTCGTATTACCCTCGCCGGAACGCCTGCATCTGTTTCAACCACAACACAGATTACGGTGACACCGATTGCAGCGCCGGCACTGACTGCCCTTGCGCCCACAACCACCGCAAGTGGTCGTGCTTTTACATTGACCTTGACCGGTACAGGCTTTCTTACGCAAGCACAAATGACCATCAATAATAACGTGGCGCGACCAATGAGTGCGACCAATGCCACACAAGCAGCACTGGAAGTTCCGGCATCTTTCAGCAATACTTCCGCAACGCTTCGTATTCGCCTAACCAATACCGACGGACAGTTTGCAGAAATGCCCTTCACGATTCAGCGAGCAGCACGACCAAGCATTACGGCAATTAGCCCACGTGCGGTATTTGCAGGAACAAATGGCGTTACGATTACGATTGACGGTTCCGGCTTCTTCGGCTCCGGTTTTGTTCGGGCATTCTTTGGCTCCACTCAGGTAGAAGTGAATGTTATCAGTTCAACACGCATTACTATCACCGTTCCGGCAAATCTTTTGACTTCCATAGGACTCCCTTCCATTCTCATTAGTAATTCCGATGCGGAATCTATTGGGTATGTATTCAGCATTCTTGAGCGGGTACCGCCGGGTCCAACTCCTGTTATTACAAGCTATTCACCCACAACAACAACAGCAAGCAATCGCGCATATAGTGTCGCTGTGAATGGAAGTAATTTCAATCGTGATGCGCTCGTAACCGTGAGAGGAGTACTTCTAACGCCAAGCGTTCTCGACACGAATCGCTTTGTGGTAGAAGTGCCTGCGGGCTTAAATATTTCACCTTCATCGCTTGATATTGTACTTCAAAATCCTGACCTGCAAGCCACAGCGGCAACAGTGCTGGTGGGCACTGCCTTTCCTTCGCCAATATTGAATGCGATTTCTCCGATAACAACCAGTGCTGGCACAAATCCCGGCCGCCCCTTCACGATAACCATTTCGGGAACTAATTTCACAACAGGCGCATCGGTTCTTTTCAATGGACAACCACTTCAGATTGTTTCGCAAAATTCCACTACTATTCAAGCAATTATCCCAACGAACTCATTTTCGACATCAATTTTTGCTCCTCTCAATACAATAGTAATTCTAAATAGTGATGGACAATATTATTTGGGAATATATGTTGTAAATGTTACCGGGATTGTTCTCGACAATTCCCTACCCGGCTTCAGTGTTTATCCAAGCCCCGTCCATGATGCAATGACTATAAAAGGTAGTTTCGAGCGAGTAACGAATGTCGAAATTTCCGTGACGAATAGTCGGGGCGAGCGCGTGATGCAATGGAGTGAGCGACAAGTCTCCGGTCAGTTTAATCGTCAGATAGATGTGTCGTCCCTGCCAAGGGGTGCGTACATTGTGGAAATTACCGATGGAACTGAGCGTAATGCTCAGAGGCGCATGGTGCAGAAAATCATAAAATTCTGACAAGGCACAATATCAGAAAGGCAGCACAAACAATCGTGTTCGTGCTGCCTTTTTTATATTTCTACATTCTCAAAAAAACTATGCCGACAACTGCAAGCGCTCTTCAATTCCTGCTTTTGCAAACTCTTGAGTAATTTGCCCGAAAGCATCGTCGGCATTAAATTCGTCCATTGATTGAATTGTACTACAAATGCTCATCAGCACTTTGTCCTGAATCTGCCCGCGTTTCTTGGCAATAGAATACGGAATACGATGAAACGAGACCATCGCATATTTAGAAATAAATTTATCGGGAAAGCGCTCTTCCAGCACGACTTCTGCTTTCTTTTTGAGCATAAAATCTTTGTGTGCCACAAGGTCACGCATCTCCACGAAGTTTTCCAGTGCCAAGTCCGCAATAGCATCAGCATTTTCTTTTCGCAACGCAGAAAATTCGCTAAAAACTTTTTCCCAATCGTTACCATATTTTTCCAGCAGCGTATCGAAGTAATAACAATCTTCAAAGCCACAGTTCATTCCCTGACCGAAGAATGGTACAATGGCGTGCGCCGCATCGCCCATCAGAAGCGCTTTTCCGCCAATATTCCACGGAACACATTTTACGGTCAAGAGCGTACCAATCGGATTATGCGCAAAATCTTCCGTCAGGTCGGGCATCTCCGGTACAATGTCAGGCATGACTTCTTGAAAAAAGCGGAGGATTTTTTCGTTTGTGTCGAGTTGACGTAAATTTGGCTCGCCTTTACTCTCGGACATAAACAAAGTGCAGGTAAAATCACCTTCGATGTTCGGCAGGGCAATCATCATGTAGGAACCGCGGGGCCAGATGTGAAGTGCGTTTTTCTCAATTCTGAAGCCACCCGCCGCCGAAGCCGGAATCGTTAGTTCTTTATAACCGTAGTCTTCGTATTGCTGGGAGAAATTAAAAAAACCGCTTTTCAGAAATTCCATTCTGATTGCCGAAGCAGAGCCGTCCGTGCCGATAACGGTTGTGCCTGAAATGTTTTTTTCTATGCCAGTTTGCTCATCAATAAAATGTGCCTCTCCCGATTGCAAATCTATTCCCGTGCACCGATGCTGAAAATGGAATCGCACATTGGGCGATTTCTCGGCTTCATCCATCAATAAAACGTTCAATTCTCTTCGGGAAATAGAATTGATATACTCGTGTTCATTTTTGCTATACGGCTGAAAATTCAATTCGCCCGACACGGAATGAATCAGTCTTCCCTTCATGGCAACCGCCTTTGCCAGCACTTTTTCCGCCAGCCCGACCTGCTCCAAAGCGTGTATTCCACGTGTGGAAATAGCGAGGTTGATGGATTTTCCGGCGCTCATGGTCGTTGTGCGCATATCAGCGCGACGTTCATAAACTTCTACGGTGTAACCGCGCCGAGATAGATAGATAGACAGAAGCGAACCCGTCAGCCCTGCTCCGACGATAATAATTGGTTTGTTCATGATTGTGAGAATGTTTGAGTGTCCGATGTACAAGTAAAGGTGTTTTTATCCAGATTCAGCCATTCGAGCGCCGTGCCGCTCAGTAAGCGCTGCTTGGTTACATCATTGTACGGCATAGATTCGATAATCTCGCCGGGCTTCAGTTCGCCAAGCGGAAACGGATAATCACTGCCAAGCGCGATGCGCTCGGCTCCGACTAATTGCAGCAAATAGTCGAGCATGAGCGGTTCGTGAACGAGCGAATCAAAATAAATTTTACTCAAGTAGTTTTTCGGGTTGTTTGGGTTATCCACAGCGCATAAATCCGGTCGCATGAGAAAGCCGTGTTCGATGCGCCCGATGGTAGAGGGAAAGGAGCCGCCGCCATGTGCAAAAGCAATCCGCAGGTTGGGCAGCTTCTCAATAAGTCCCGAAAAAAGCACAGAACAAATTGCTCTACTTGTTTCGGCAGGCATTCCGACAAGCCACGGCAGCCAGTATTTTTGCATCACCGCTTCACCCATCATCTCCCAGGGATGCACAAAGACTGCCATTCCCAGTTCTTGGCAAGCAGTAAAAAATTCAAGGAACTGCGGTTCTCCTAAGTTGACCTGATTGACATTCGTTCCAATTTGCACACCCGCCAGACCAATCTCTTTGCAGCGCTCCAGCTCTTGAATGGCGAGATGTGGTGCTTGAAGCGGCACGGTGCCCAAGCCGATGAAGCGGTGTGGGAAACGCTGAACAATTCCGGCAATATGATCGTTCAGAAATTGAGAAAGTTCCAGACCGTCCTGCGGCTTTGCCCAATAGCTGAACATGATGGGAACAGTTGATAACACTTGAACGTGTACACCTGTTTCATCACATTCTTTCATCCGTACTTCCGGCGACCAACAGTTATCATCCACATCCCGAAAAAATTTTCCGTCATCTTTTATCATCCGAGCGCAGCAGGGCTTGTAATGGTCGAGTTGAATAAACCCTCCGTACCCAAATTTTTCTTTCCAGTTAGGAATATGTTCGGGGAGAATGTGGGTGTGAATGTCAATCTTCAAGTGATTCATGGATAAAGGTCGGTTCCGCGTTTGCAAATTAAGATTCTGTCCGTAGGTAAAGTTTTACTTTAGGTAAGCGCCTTACACCGTTGCAATTACTTTGAGTTCAATCGCAATCGGCGTTGGAAGGCAGTTAATTTCTACGGTTGTTCGGCATGGTTGATTTTCCTTGAAGTATTCGGCGTAAACCCTATTGTAGATTGGAAAATCATCCTTCATGTTTGTCAAGAACACCGTCACATCAACCATCTTCTCCCACGCCGAACCGTGCTCTTCAAGAATGTACTTGATATTACGAAAAACAGAATGGCACTGCTGTTCAATATCGTACGAAAGAATATTCCCCTTCTCATCCAGTTCCACGCCCGGAATTTTTTTCGTTCCACGCTCACGCGGTCCTACGCCTGAGAGAAATAATAAGTCGCCGACCCGCCGTGCGTGTGGGTATGCGCCGACAGGTTCGGGTGCTTTTGATTCCGAAATGTTTTTGGTGTCTGGGTTCATGTAGATTGTTCTTATTGTTGTTCAAGTTTTATTCTGCAATGCGTTTATCTGTGGAATTACAAAAACCTACTTTACGGACATTCAAAACCAATAAGCAACGCAAGTGCGGCTGCTATATCTTCATATTCGAGCGCTCCAAGCATACCAAGTCGCTTAATCAAGCGTGCTTCTGAACATGATTTTGCTTGAAAAGTATCGGCTGCACTATCTTTGGTTAAACCGTTTGTGTCATCGTCGGCTACAATTTTGACCATCCACAAATAACTTGAGTAATGTGGTTTCCAATCAGTAAGGGGAACAACAAATTTGAGTGGCAAACGCCCCATCGTATTATCGTTCATAACAATTGCAGGTCGAATTTTATCAATTTCCGCACCCTTTGAAGGCTGAAAATTTACCATCCAAATTTCCCCGCGTTCTGTTATCATGGAGTCTCTTCGTAAAGTTGATCTTGAATATCAGGCAGGATTTCTTGAGGATTCTCTGCATAATGACGACTCATCATTTCCGCTTGTTCCGTAAGAATTCTGTGGCGCTGCTCTTTGGAAAGTCGAAGAATAGCCCGTGCGGTCAGCGAAGTTTTAGGAATCTGCGTTGTATTATATTTTGCCGCTAGAAAATCAATAAAGTCGAGCGCCTCGCGTTGTAGGTCTTCAGGCAAAGCTGATGCGCGGTCGTGAATATATTGGATTGTGGACATATTTATTTTTTGGGATGATTGAGAAATTTTCTGTACTCAGAACGAATCACCTTAAAACTCTCTGTCGTATTTGATACAAACATTTTTCGGCTCAGTAAAAAATCGAAATGCTTCCCAGCCTCCTTCACGTCCTACGCCTGAGTTTTTCATTCCACCGAACGGGGTTCTGAGGTCGCGCAGCATCCAGCAATTTACCCAGACAATTCCTGTTTTTATGTCCTCCGCCATACGGTTTGCACGGCTGAGATTTTCCGTCCAAAGACTTGATGCAAGACCGTACTGCGTGCTATTTGCATAGCCTAATACTTCTTCTTCGGTGTCGAAGGGCATGATGCTCACCACAGGACCAAAAATTTCTTCCTGATTCGTGCGGCAGTCAAACCGTAAGCCCTCAATAATTGTTGGCTCAATAAACCAGCCGTCTTTGCAAACACCATCCAGTTGGATTCTTCTGCCACCTGCGAGTACAGTTCCGCCTTCTTCTTTCGCAAGCTCAATGTAGGAGAGTATCTTTTTCAAATGCGCCTCCGATACGACCGCTCCAAGGTTACTCGCTTCGTTCAGTGGGTCACCAACGATTAATTTTTTCGTTTCGCTCACAAAATCAGCTTTGAACTTCTCATAGAGCGGGCGTTCTACAAAAATTCTGGAACCACACAAGCAAATTTGTCCTTGATTGGAGAACGATGATCTGACGACCGTTTTGAGCATCTTTTCATAATTGCAATCAGCAAAAATAATAGCCGGATTTTTTCCGCCTAACTCAAGCGACAGCTTTTTGAATTTCGGTGCTGCTGTACTGGCAATATGCGCACCGGTATTCGTCCCGCCTGTGAAAGAAATGACCGGAATGCCGGAATGTTCAGAAATTGCTTGTCCCACCTTACCACCAAGTCCATGAACGATATTGAGCACACCCGTCGGCAACCCAGCTTCGATACAAATTTCCGAGAGTAAATATGCCGTCATCGGCGTTATTTCCGAAGGCTTCGCCACCACACAATTTCCCGCAGCCAAGGCAGGAGCTATCTTCCACGTAAACAAATACAATGGCAAATTCCACGGCGAGATGCACCCCACAACGCCAATGGGTCTGCGTAAGGTGTAATTGATTGCACCCTCTTCCATGAAATGTGACTCGCTTGCATGGTGCATGAGGGCGGTGGCAAAGAAATAAAAATTGCTTGCCGAGCGAGGAATATCAACAGTTCGCGCGAGTGATAGAGGCTTGCCATTGTCAATAGATTCTGCAAGCGCCAGTTTCTCAAAGTTTGCCGTGATTCCTTCTGCGATTTTCAAAAGCAGTTTGGAGCGCTTCTCAGCAGGCATTTTGGACCATTCGGGAAAAGCCTGCAGTGCGGCTTCGGTAGCAATTTGCACGTCCCTGCTATCGGAATCGGGAGCATTGGCATAAACCGTACCCGTGGCAGGATTATACACATCAAGGTATTGCCCCGAAATGGGCGCAACGAGTGTGCCGTTGATATAGTTCTTTATTGTTGTGATACTCATAATAGCGTTCCCTCTTGAATTCAATTCTTACAAACTTGCTGTTCTTCCGCCGTCAACGGGCACATTTATCCCATTGATATATGCTGCTGCGGGCGTTGCCAGAAATGCAACGGCGCTTGCAACTTCGCTTGCATCGGCAATCCTTCCGGCGGGAATTTCGGCAATCATTTCATTGGTAATTTCTTCCTCTGACTTGCCCACTTTCGCAGATTTATTACCGATGATGCTCTGAAGCCGCGTTGTATTCGTTGCTCCGGGAAGAACATTGTTAACGGTGATGCCAAAGGGTGCTAATTCGATGGAAAGCGTTTTTGCCCAATTCCCAACCGCAGCCCGTATGGTATTGGAAACACCCAAGCCCGGGATTGGTTGCTTGACCGAGGTAGAAATGATGTTGATAATACGACCATACTTTTCTGCTTTCATCCCCGGTACAAGTGCTTGCGCCAGAATATGATTGCAGACAAGATGATTATTGAACGCTGCAAGAAATTCCGATGGCGCGGCGTTCAGTGCTGTTCCTGCCGGAGGACCGCCGGTATTATTGACGAGAATATGCACCGACGGATTGGCGCTGAGGTACGCCTGTATTTTTTCACCGAGTGCCTCCGGCTGTGCATAATCGGCAACAATATACTGATGCCGTTGCGCTTTGGTTGTGTCTAACGTGGCGACTGTTTCTTTGAGTTTATCTTCATTGCGGGCAAGTAAAATTACGTTCGCGCCAAGAAGTGCCAGTTCGACAGCAGAAGCCCTGCCAATTCCCTGCGTGCTTCCACCGACGAGAGCATATTTTCCGATTAGATTAAGATTCATCGCTTTGAAAGGATTATGAGGGACAGTATCAGAACATACTGCAAAAGTCGCTGAAAATCCCGTCATTTCCAAACGAAGACTAAGCACATATCGACAAAACGGATTAAAAGACATATTTATCTTTTTTATGTGACTTTTATCACAGAGTGTTCGTTCTTTGGGAGGTAATTTTGTATAGTTGAAACAGAAGACTACGTGATTGTATCAACCTATTAACAGACATTGTTTACACATTTTCTCTTGGAGTTTGAAATGAAAAAGAACATGGGAACACTCGACCGCATCCTTCGCGTCATCATAGCTTTGGCAATTGGAATGCTGTATTTTATGGGCATGATTAGCGGCACAGTGGCAATCGTTCTCGGCGTACTGGCAGTAATTTTCCTTGCCACCAGTCTTGTCAGCACCTGCCCGTTATATTTGCCCTTTAATATCTCGACGCGCCCGAAAGGATAATTGCCACGAGAAGTCTCCGATACCAATGCTATCGAAGCCTCGCCACATTCACTATTTTTTGAATCCAACCTTGCAAGGTGGGCAGTTCCGATGAAAAATCTTGTCATACTTGGAGCGGGAACAGGCGGAACGATGATGGCAAATCATTTGCATCATCATTTGCACAGTCCCGACTGGCGCATCACCATTATAGATGAACGCCAAGAGCATCACTATCAACCCGGGTATTTATTTCTGCCGTTTGATGTGTACTCCCCCGACGATATTGTAAAATCCATCAAGGAGTTCATACCCGAAGACGTTCATCTCGTCCAACAAAAAATTTTGCGTATTGCGCCGACGGAAAACAAAATTTATCTGGAAAGCGGAAACGAAATACTCTATGATGTGCTGATTGTCGCCACGGGTGCCAAAATTGCACCCGAAGAAACAGAAGGGATGAGGGGTGCGGAGTGGCACAAATCTGTTTTCGATTTCTACACCTTTGAAGGTGCTCTGGCACTGCGGGACAAATTACGCGATTGGCAAGGCGGAAAACTGGTGGTACACATTACCGAGATGCCGATTAAATGTCCTGTCGCACCCTTGGAGTTTGCTTTTTTGGCGGATTCGTTTTTCACGCAGAAGCAAATGCGCGACAAGGTGGAGATAACCTACGTCACTCCCCTGAGCGGTGCATTCACCAAACCCAAAGCTACCGAAGCGCTGGAGCACTTGCTCAAGGAAAAAAATATTCACATCGAAAGCGACTTTGCCATCGAGCAGGTGGACAACACCACGAAGGAAATCGTGGACTACGGCGGCAGAAGGATTCCGTTTGATATTCTTGTCACCGTGCCGACCAACAAAGGTGATGAACTCATGGCTCGTTCCGGTATGGGCGACGACCTGAACTACATCCCCACCGACAAAGCTACGCTACGCGCCAAAAACTACGAGAACATTTTTGTTCTGGGCGATGCCAGCAATATCCCTGCTTCTAAAGCAGGTTCGGTGACGCACTTCGAGGCGGAAATCTTGACAGAAAATATTCTTCGCTTTGTCCACGGCGAACCGTTAAAAGAAGAATTTGATGGTCATGCAAATTGTTTTATCGAAACCGGAAACGGCAAAGCGTTGCTTATTGATTTCAACTACACGCACGAACCGGTCGAAGGAAGTTTTCCTTTTCAGGGAATCGGACCCTTGCGTTTGCTCAAAGAAAGTCGCATGAACCATATGGGCAAGCTCGCTTTCCGATGGATATATTGGAATGTTCTGCTGAAAGGAACGCACATTCCTTTCGTTCCGGCAACCATGCCCGTACCCAAACAACAATAAACCACTTTATCAACCTTGTCTATTATCCACATAAACGTCATGGAAAAGCTCATCGCAGGTAAATCGGTAGCCGTCAACGAAGAAGGCTATCTCACGGACTTCAGTCAGTGGGACAAAAGTATTGCGGAGGAATTGGCGCACGAAGCAGGTATTAGCCTCAGTCCAAGACACTGGGAGGTGCTGACCTACCTTCAGAACGAGCACCAAAACCAAGTCGCACTCAGCATACGGCGCATCGGGAAAAGTAACTTCGTGGATATTAAAGAATTTTATCAGCTCTTTCCGACAGCACCGCTCAAAACAGCAACGAAAATTGCCGGCATCCCCAAACCGGTCAGTTGCATCTAACCACCTTTATTCGGAGAAAATACCATGAATACCAATGGGGCGATTAAAAAGATGATGATCATCTTATCCAAAGGAACGTTGGAAAACGTGTACGCCGCTTTTGTACTGGCAAACGGCGCACGAGCCGAAGGAATTGAAGCAGAAATTTTCTTTACGTTTTTTGGTTTGGAAGCCATTCACAAACAAAAGCTAGAACACTTGCACGTAGCCACCGTCGGCAATCCTGCAATGCATATGCCGACCATGCTGGGCGGTCTTCCGGGCATGGAAGCACTGGCGAGTTCCATGATGAAAAAAGAAATGGAAGCGATTGATATGCCCGACGTTCACGAGTTCTTGGATATTCTTACAGCATCGGGTGTACGGCTTTGGGCTTGTAAATTGGCGATGGATATGTTCCACTACAAAAAAGAAGATATGTACGACGGCATAGAAGCCGTCATCACGGTCGGCGATTTCTACAAACAAAGTGCTGGCGAAGGTGTCCATATGTTGTTTGTATAACGCAGCACTTTTTGCTTGGTTGTCGAGAAGAACCCAAAAAAAAGCCCACGAGAAGATTTGCTTTCTCGTGGGCTTTTGTTCTTCGATACCGTTAGCCTTAAAACTCTAACGTCACGCCGATACTTGGCAAAACGCCAATCGAAAGAATCGGGTCGGCTTTTTGTGTGCGTGGATTCCAGCGGAAGCCGCTTTGATTGCGCTGTCCGGTGATATTTTGTACATCAATATAGGTTACTAATTGCACACCGTTGAATGACCAGCGTTTGTCAAGCCGCATATCAATTCCATAGAAAAACGGCAAGCGTTCGCCTTCATTATACCGCGAAAAATCAATCGAACCTATCGGCAGCCGTGTTTCGCGTGAGCGCTGCGGCGTATCGACAAAAGGCGTAGTAGGAAGCCCTGTGGATGCGCGAACTTTTGCGCTGAGTTCCCATTCATTATCGAATCGGTAGCCGGCAGCAATATTGCCGATAATCGGTGTATCGAATGCGCCCACACGCCGAATGCCATCTAAGCCCGTAAATTCAGTGCGATTCACACTGACACTGATTAAGCCATAGAGCGGAATTTCGCTCAATTTCTTTTGTACAAAAACTTCTACGCCAAATGCCCTGCCTGCGCCGACACTCACAATCGGTTCTAAACCAAAAGGAATATCATTAGAAATATCATCGAATCCATTCGGCGCAAGAACCGACTGCGGACGATAAACACGGGCGGGATAGTTGGAGTAATCTTTGTAGTACGTTTCAATTTGAAATTTCAAATCAGGTGCGAGTATATGCTCATAACCAAGCACCGCTTGGTCAACACGAATTGGCTCAAGCGCACTGGCGTTAGAGGCATCGCCGACGAGCCAAATAAACTGCGGCGTTTGATAGTACCGTCCGCCGCTCAGGTTCAGCGTTTGGAAGGGAGACAAGGCATAACTCAAAGCAAACCGAGGCGAGACAACAAATTTTGTGTTTAGGAAATTGTTGTAGTCGGCTCGTACACTAAGCGTCGTGCGAAGTTCGGGCGTGAGTTGGTACGATGCCTGCACGTATGTTGCATTACGAAAGGCTGAAAAATTGGTATCCACGTTCAGCGCACGAGGGATGCCATTGTTGTCTAGGCGAAAGAAAGCCGGGAGAAAAATATCGTACTTGAGAGTGCTCGCAAATTTGGCAATGTCGCCAAAGCTCAATTCAAATTTGTCGTCCATTTGCAAGACCACATCGGCACGCAGAGACGTTTCGCCTTCGGTGGAGTAATTGCGAAAGATGTCACGAAGAAGCGTGTCGCGCTGCGATGTCTGGTACTTGCTGAATGTACGACCAAGCGTCACATTCATAAAGCCATTTCCGAAGAGCGTTTTCCATGTCAAGCCCGAAAAATATTGGTCTTGCGCCGGAGCGGTTATACGGCTGTTGGAAATACGTTTTTCTTCGGTGTCGTTGTTAAAAGCAACTGTTCCCAAGGCACCAATGCCCAAAAACGAAATCGAATTTTTACTATCAATTTTTTGCGTAACCTTCGCCGTGAAGTCCCAGTATTGCGGAATAAAACCAAATCCAGCGAGATTGAAAATAAAATCTAAATAACTTCGGCGAACTCCGATTAAGAATGATCCTCCGGCGACAGTTGGTCCTTCTGCAATAACGCCAAATCCTGTTGCAGATAAATTGAGTTTACCAGAAAATCGTTCACTATTACCATCACGGAGCGAAAGATTAGTAACCGAAGAAACGCGGTCGCCGTATTTTGCGCCAAATCCGCCCGTAGAAAAGCTGACATCTTTCACAAAATCAATATTGATAATCGAAAGTGGTCCACCCGTAGAACCTTGCGAACCAAAGTGATTGATATTCGGCACTTCAATATTATCCACCAAAAATAAATTCTCGAACGGTGCTCCGCCGCGCACGACCAAATCATTTCGTCCTGCCTGCGTGACCGCAACGCCCGGAAGCAATGCCACCGCCCGCACAACATCTTCTTGTACACCGGGCGCACGCCGGACATCTTCAGCGTTCAATAGTTGCGTGCTGGTAATAGTTTCGGTATTTTTGCGAAAGTACGATGCTTCGACCTCTGCTCCGGCGAGGCGCACGGCAACGGGACGCAGTTCGACGTTGACTACGTAGGGCTTTGCCGCACCGACAAAAACATCGGACTGAATAAAGGATTCAAAACCAAGAATGGAAAATTTGACGGAATAGACGCCCGTCGGAACATTTTTTATGACAAATTTTCCTGTGGCGTTGGTGATTGCCCCTAGCTTTGCGCCGACCAATTCTATTTTCACACCCGCAATCGCGTCTTGTGTGCCCGCACTGACGACGCTTCCTTCAATCGAACTTTTTGTCTTCGCCGATTGGGACGAGATTTCTGTGGTCGCTGCCGGAGCGGTGGTTTGTCCCAAAAGATGTGACGAGGTCTGCGCGACAAATAAGAGTGCGCATACTCCGATGCTGGCAATCATACCGGTACATTTTTTCATGCTTTATTTTGTAAAATATTTCAAAAACGGAATAATTAGCACAATTTTGTAATAATGAACTAAACCAATTCCCTTTCGACGAAGTTCCCGTTCACGAAAAAAAAAAGATGCAAGGCTTCGCTATGAAAACATCACCGCTGGGTGCAATTCACTCTTCGTCCGCCTACAACGACGACAACGACGGCAGGTATGGAAATATTTTGCGCTTAATCGCATTCTGGCAAGATTTTGAAAAGCACCACGAGCGAAAGTACGAAGGTACGGAAGCAGGTCTGGAAGAATTTAGCATCTGGATGCAGCAACAACTGGGTAAAGCGCAGAGCAAAGAAACAGAGAGCAAAAAAACAGAGAGCACTAGCTCCATGCCTATACTCAACGCACCGACCGACGCAGGGTACGCGATGGCAATACGCACGGCTCCGGCATCGAACAATGCGACCATACCGCACCAACCGACCGATGCCGACGGCATGATTAGTATTTTGCTCGGACGAATGGGGCGATACGCCAAACTCTACACAAAAAAAGCATTGGATGGACACTCTCTTGCGTCTCTTGATGAGTTTGTACTTCTGGCAGCCATCACGCAGTACGAGCGCACCAATGGAGAACCGACGAAATCCGAAGTCTATGCCGCCACTCTGACCGAAGTGACCACAGGCTCAGAGATTATGCGCCGTTTGGATAAAGCGGGATTAGTAGAGGAATGCGCCGATACCAAAGACAAACGCATGAAACGTGTTCGGCTCACACCACACGGCAAGGAAGTATTTTTTCAAGCAGCACAGCAAATGGGCGAAGCCAGCCATATCGTGGCAGGTACGTTGAGCGCTCCACAAAAAGCCGAGCTGATTCATTTGCTCACGCTTCTCGATACCTTTCATAGCGCAATATACACCGGTCATCGGATGGAACCTTTTGACAAACTGCGTCTGCATGCAAAGGAACAGCAAGAACATTCGGCAGCAAGCAAGGCACAATAGCAAGAGACGAAGCGAGGACATTGCTATCGGACGCTGACGGCACGAAGGGGGAAACGGAAGCAACGTCGTGATTGGAAGTGATAATAATTTTGGCTACACGCACGAACAGTTGTGCGAAACTATCGTTCCTGAATCTCTTTCTTCCGTGAGAATGTTTGGTGGTTTCTATCGTTGTTCTTAGTTTGCCGCCTCACGATACTCTTTTGCACTTTTACCCCCTGCTATGAAACGATATTCTACCCTGAAGGCTGTTCTTTGCTGCCTTTTCTTGAGCTTTTCTTCCCTTCCCGTTTTTGCCCAAGCACCCGGCAATACCACGCAAGCAACGCGCGGTTGGCTTTCGGTTGAGACTATCATGCGTGACCCGGCGTGGATAGGCATTGCACCATCGTCACCATTTTGGTCGGAAGATGGAGAACGACTGTATTTTACGTGGCGGCGTGAGGGCGATGCAGGAGATTCGCTGTACGTGAGCATTCGCGGCGGCACTCCTAGACGCGCAACACTTGATGAGCGCAAAACGCTCACATCACAAAGCGGGGACTATTCAAAAGACTTTGCAAAGAAAGTCTTTAGCCGCAATGGAGATATTTTCTTGCTTGACATTAAGCGTGGCAGCGAAACACAACTCACGAGTACTCTTGCATCAGAATTCAATCCACGTTTTTTGGCGAACGAGCAAAGTATTGCCTTTGAACGTGAGGGCAATGTGTTTATCCGTGAACTTGGAAGCGGCTTGGAGCGGCAAGTAACAAACATTCGCTCCGGCGCAAAGACTCCTGATGCTCCAAAAACTGAATTGCAAAAAACGATTGAAAAGCAGCAGCTAGAACTCTTCGATGTGCTTCGTAAGCGCAAGAATGACCGCGACGCAGCAAAGAAATATCAAGAACTTCTTGAGCAAAAAAAGCCGAAAGTATTCTACACAGGACAGAAAAACGCCTTTGCTTTTTCTATCTCACCCAATGCACGGTTTGTAACATTTGTCCTATCACAGTCCGCACAAGATGCAAAACGGGCTATTGTGCCAAATTTTGTCACAGAAAGCGGCTTTACCGAAGATATTCCTGCACGAACCAAAGTAGGCGAACCCCAGGCAAAATATGAATTCTACGTGTACGATGTAACACGCGACACCACGCTCCAAGTCAAGCCTGACAGCCTTCAAGGTCTCATTCCCACCAAAGCATCGGGAGACACATCCAAAACGAAACCACAGGCACGAAGCGTTTTTTACACTGCTCCCTCGTGGGCGGATGATGGTCACCGAGCATTTGTACAAGTCTTTTCGCAGGACAACAAAGACCGATGGATTGTCATGCTCAATGCCGAAAAAGCACAATTTACAACCCTTCTCGACCATCAGCACGACAGCGCATGGATTGGCGGTCCCGGCATAAGTGCTTTCGGCTCTGGCGATGGCTCTTCGGGTTGGATGCCGGACGGAAAGCGAATTTGGTTCCAATCCGAAGCCGACGGCTGGTCTCACTTGTATGTAACGGGTGCTGATAGTGCAACCAAGACCAATAGAGTGCAGCTCACCAAAGGGCGTTTCGAGGTGTATGACCCGTTTATTTCGCGTGACAAAAAGCGCTGGTATTTCCACTCGAACGAAGTGCATTTCGGTGAGCGGCATTTGTATTCTATGCCGCTTGAAGGCGGCACAGCTACGCGCATCACGACAAAAGAAGGTAGAAACGATGCACTGCTCTCACCCGATGAAAAACAAATTGCCGTCGTCCATTCTTTCAGTAATAAACCGCCGGAACTCTTTCTGATGCCCAATAAAGCAAATGCAGATGGTGGCTCGGATTCCAAGCAAATAACGCAATCACTGTCGCCGGAATTTTCACGCTACGCATGGCGTGTACCTGACGTTCTCACGTTCAAAGCTCGTGATGGAGCCAATGTTCCGGCTCGTGTGTATACGCCCGAAGCCTCTCGCTCTAACGGTGCTGCTGTGGTGTTTGTTCACGGCGCAGGCTATTTACAAAATGCCCACAAATGGTGGAGCACGTATTTCCGCGAGTATATGTTCCACAACCTCCTTGTCGATAAAGGCTATACCGTGCTGGATGTAGATTATCGTGCCAGCGCAGGCTTGGGGCGTGATTGGCGAACGGGAATTTATCGATTTATGGGCGGTAAAGATTTGGACGACCAAGTGGATGGTGCAAAATTTCTTGTCGAAAAGTATGGCGTGGATGCAAAACGTATCGGCATCTATGGCGGTTCGTATGGCGGATTTATTACGTTTATGGCAATGTTCACCCAGCCGGGCGTATTTGCTGCGGGCGCGGCGCTGCGTCCGGTGACGGATTGGGCACACTATAATCATGGCTATACATCGGCTATTCTGAACATTCCCCAAGACGATTCGGTTGCCTATCGCCGCAGTTCGCCCATTTACCATGCCGCAGGATTACAGGGCGCGTTGCTCATCTGTCATGGCATGGTGGACGTGAATGTTCACTACCAAGACGCTGTGCGACTGGTGCAACGCCTGATTGAGCTGAAAAAAGAAAATTGGGAATTTGCTTCATATCCCGTGGAAGACCACGGCTTCCGTGAACCAACAAGCTGGATGGACGAATATAAGCGCATTCTCAAACTCTTCGACACGAATTTGCAGAAAAAATAGTCGAAGAATAAACAAGACACTGCACTATGATCGGGTAGGCTAGACAATCTCAGGTCTAGCCTACTTTTTCGTATCAACTCAATTTGTAATTTTGTCGGCGATACACAACCCGAAAGCCTAGTTGCTGAATGTTATGGTATGACGGCAAATTCATTGCGTCATCCGGCAGTTCAATATCGGCAAGAAAGTGTTGAACACCATGCTGCAAGCCTGCCTTGACGATATGATACAAAAGCAAATAATCACGTTCATAGTCTTTTGTCATCAGTCCCGGAATAGGCGCATCAATCCCTAACCACGCAAAGCCGTTTTTCATGTAAACGCTTCGCGCAGCACTTACCACATCATTTTCTTCCACGATAAAATGCCGCCAACCCAAGCGCCCGACAAGATTCATGAGCCACGGTTTATTTACCATGCCGTATGTCGCGTCGATAAAATCCGCCCAACGTTCGGCATCCTCTGAGGTGATTTCTTTTACCTGAAGATTCCGAGAAACCGCCAATGGTTTGGGTAAACCCTGCCCTTCACGATAAATTCTATCCCAACTTGATACGGCTGCAAAGCCTCGTGAGGTAAGGAGATTGGGTAAATCAGCAGGCTCAGAAAACGGTGAATAATGCAGATAGAAACTGTTGATGCCCTTTGCACGGAATGCTTGTATCACTGCTTCGATTTTGTCTTCGTTAGCAGGACTTTTGAGTCCTAAGGTAAGTATGGTGTTAAAATGGATAAACGGAATTTTGGTACAAAAAAATGCCACAGAATCAGCAAGCATTTCATAGGACAAACCCATTGCTTGTACAAAAGAGGTTGGCGCACCTTGATACATATCCAGCCACGCCATTTCTTCAAAAGATTCGAGGACAATTGATAGTTCACGTGAAATAGTAGTGTGCATCAGTCGCTCCAAAATGAGGAAAATAAATTGTGTGTTGTCGCTTCAATACGAAAATTTGACCTCTATGGATTTCTGCTGTGATGCTTCCCCGACTAGGAATTGCTCGCCTTTAGTTCAGAATTCATTTGGCTTTGACAAACACACAACGCACAGTATCAGGTAGAAAAACCAATTCTAACTCAATATGTCACACAAAAAAACTTCCACGCTTATCAATCCTCAAAACGGCAATCTTGCTTTTAAGATATTTTCGTTTGAGAACAATCATTTTTTCGACCACCTTCAGCGCCACAACTACTACTCCGCTATTCTTATGGAGAGTGGAACGTACACGCTCAAAGCCGACGTTTCAGAATATGCTCTAGAAGGAGCAGCGATGATGTGCTTTGCGCCGTACCAGCCCTTTATGATTCGCAGTCATAGTCCTGTTTGTGGCTGGGCGATACAATTTCATCCGGACTTTTTTTGCATCCATAAGCACGACCGCGAGGTGGCTTGCAATGGCGTCTTGTTCAATACCATCTACGAGCCGCCGTATTTAGCTCTTGATGAACACGATGCGGCAAAGTTTTGCGGTATGTTGTTACAGATGCTTGATGAAATGAACGCAACGGAGTTAGCACAATACGAACTTTTGGTGTCCCATCTGAAGATTTTTCTCATTCACGCTGCGCGATTAAAAATGCAGCAGCTGAATGCTTCCAAAGAAATTGCTTCAGCGATACTGCCGGACAAGCGTGAGCCTTTTATTTTGCAAAGTCTGAAAGATGCCGTTGAGCAGCATTATCACACGAAACACTCGGCAAGCGACTATGCTGATATGCTGAATATATCTGCGAAGGCATTGGCAAAAATCACGAAAAAGTATTGCCATAAAACCCTGACCGATATTATCGCCGAGCGCATTATTATTGAAGCGAAACGTGAACTATATTTGACTTCTAAAACCGTAAAAGAGATCGCCTACGAACTCGGGTTCAACGATGAGCATTATTTTAGCCGCTTTTTCAAAACAAATACCGATATTTCTCCACAGATGTATAGAGACACCGTGGGCTTTGCGAGAGCGGAAGTATAATCAAGGTGAGGATGTGATACTGTTTTTTGGAAGAAAAATGCTAAGTTTGGGAACTTGAATACACAGGATGTTTTATGTGTGCGTACATTTTTTATTTTTTCATTGTTGCATTCTTATTACTATGAATCTTCCATTGAACCAAACTTCATCCGCTTCATTTGCCGATATTCGTGCGAACATTATTGGCTATGATGACATGATTGATACGCCGCACGGGAAGCGCCGTATAGTCTTTGCCGACTGGATAGCGAGCGGACGAATGTATGCGCCCATCGAAAAAAAGCTCGCGGAAGATTTTGGTCCGATGGTCGCCAATACGCATACGGAAACCACCGCTACGGGAACAGCAATGACACTTGCCTACCATGAGGCACAGCGCATCATTAAAGCACACGTCGGAGCAACAAGCGACGATGCGCTGCTGATGGTTGGTTCCGGCATGACGGCTGCCCTCGCAAAACTTCAACGCATATTGGGCTTAAAAGTGCCGGAGCAACTTACTCCTTATTGCCATGTGCCGGAGGCAATTCGTCCCGTTGTCTTTCTGACCCATATGGAACACCATTCCAATCAAACATCGTGGTTGGAAACCATCTGTACGGTCGAAATTATTCGCCCCGATGAACATGGACTTGTTGATATGACACACTTGGACGAATTGCTCAAAAAATACGATTCGCGTCCAATTAAAATTGCCTCCGTTACATCATGCTCCAATGTTACGGGTGTCTTCACGCCGTACTACGCCATCGCTCGACGGATGCACGAAGTAGGCGGATGGTGCTTTGTGGATTTTGCTTGTTCAGCGCCGTACATCGCAATTGATATGCACCCCTCTGACCCGCTTGAACGTTTGGATGCGATATTTTTCTCGCCGCATAAATTTTTGGGTGGACCCGGCTCGCCGGGCGTTTTGGTCTTTAATAAAAAACTCTACACGCTCCACGTCCCCGACCAACCCGGCGGCGGCACGGTAAAGTGGACAAATCCGTGGGGTGAGCATAGCTATATCGAAGACATCGAAGCCCGCGAAGACGGTGGCACACCTGCTTTTCTGCAAACAATACGTGCTGCCTTAGCAATTCGATTAAAAGAATCTCTGAGCGAAGAGGCATTGCATACAAGAGAGAATGCACTTGTACAACGAATTTTTGAAGTGCTCTCCCCCATTCCGAACCTTCATATCTTGGCATCGGAAAACAAAGACCGTCTGTGTGTATTTTCGTTTTATATTGATGGACTGCACTACAATCTTGGCGTAAAACTGCTCAATGATCGCTTTGGCATCCAAACTCGTGGTGGTTGCTCTTGTGCGGGAACTTACGGACATTATTTGCTCAGCGTTACACCACAGTTTTCTCACGCCATTACCTGTAAAATTGATGAAGGCGACTTGTCGGAAAAACCGGGCTGGATTCGCTTTTCTGTGCACCCTGCCATGACTGATGAAGAAGCGGAATATATTTTGAGTGCCATTAAAGACCTCGCCGCCCATCATGAAGAGTGGAGCAAGGATTACCGATATGACGCACACAGCAACGAATTCCAACACGTAGCATGGAACAGTTCTTTGGAAACAATCGTAAGTGAGTGGTTTCAGTTCTGATGAAATCACTTTCTGTTAGGTCACGCCTTCGCTTTTGTGCTGCATGATACTTTCGACAATCATATTACGATGGAGCGTCAGCAGGATTTGATAATTGGTGTGTTCCTGCTCAGTCACCGGAAAGGAAAGGAAGTCGGGCATATTCCCAACAGCCTCAGCCATAATGCGTTCTTGCTGCTCGGTGGAAAGAGTGCCTAAATACTTCTCAACGGCTGCATTCCGTTTCTTGTCAATCGCGCTGGGTGCTATTTCATCAAAAAGAGTCTGTGGGGTCTTTTGATTATTTTTGGGAGCTATGGTTGTGTCGAATAATCGTTGTTGAATAATAAACTTAACCGCTACCACTTTATGCCGAGCTTTTTGCTCTCGCACTAAAATAAAGTACGTCGGCTCATGGAGATGAATATCTTGAATAGCTTTGCTGATAATATTGGCATTGAGTTTGAACCACGAATCATAGTTACAATGAAATAGCTTGTTTAGTTCCTCAATAGTAATAAAAGGACTTTCTGCATAACCTCGTTTTTCATCGAAGCGAGAGCGACAAAACTCCCACAGTGCAAGTGCGTGTTTGCTGGAAAATTTTGCCTGTACTGCCAGAGGTAGTTTGGTGTACATCCCGATTTCGTCGCTTTTCTGAATTGTATTATAGCGCTTGAGCATCTCATAGATGAAAGGCGGATAGACCCACGAGACTACTTCGTGCTCTTTATCATACACAGCCTGTGCTAAGAGATTTGCGACGACGCGAGTAGGATATTTTTTATCTTTCCCGAAGATATTCACCTCAATAGGCGGCAAATCAACAATCGCCCTAATTTGCTCAAAGACATCGGTATTGCTTTCGAACAAAGACTGCCCAGCTTTTTCTCGAATCGTTCTAATATGGAGTGAATAGGTCTGCGAATCATGAATATTTTGCCTGCTGTGTTCCAACAATACATTCAAAACCTTACGTTGTGCAAGCGTAAGAATATTTTCAATGTCGACGAGCGAACTGGGTTTGATGATGATGTCCATACTAATTCCTTTTGAGGTTACAATATCCACTGATGCAAACGCAATATCTACTGATGCAAACTATTATCTTGAAAATTAAGAACAATATCCACTGATGCAAACGCAATATCCACTGATGCAAAGTTTTTGTCAAACGCAATATCCACTGATGCAAACGCAATATCCACTGATGCAAACGCAATATCCACTGATGCAAAAACTTTTATTGTCTTAATTTTCAACAACTTATCGCCGCAGTAAACTCTTAAATATAACTAAATAGATATAAACTTTATAAATATTTAGCACTTACTACAAAGATAAAGATAGCTTTCAGAAATCCTTGCCTTAATGATTGGAAGTGAGTACACCTACTTTACATTTGCCTACGTCAAAATGCAGAGTACAAATTTCAGCGGTTGGCAATGTAATGTCTTTGAAAATTCACTGATGCAAAATGTACAATTCATCTAAAGTAGCTTTCTGAATTTCTTCAAAAAAAAAGTGCCCTAACGAAAGAAAAATTTGGTTTATTCATTTGAAAATAATAATTTAAGACAAAATACTCCTTTAACTGATGACTAATGAATTTATTGTTGAGAAATTGAGTCGTTAATAACTGTCGAGGAATAACAACGTTTGTGAGGCTATGTATTTGTAAGTTGTAGTATGATTTTCCTCTCACTTTTGGTTGAGAAAAGACTATGGACACCTTTTCACAATCTTACTCGCATTTTCCCCATCATAGGCAAAAAAACTTTGGTGTGGAGAACCCGGCAATAGACTATCAGATAGTTACAGGCATACCATCAGCGCCATTTCAATCTGACATAGCAATTGTTGTGACTGATGAAGAAGGTATCATTGAATTTTGCAATACCAAAGCACAATGTCTCTTCCATTGTTCAATGTTGTGCGCACAGAACAAGAATCTCAACAATCTCTGTACAATTATCTATAATACCAACGCTTACGAAACATCAACTCTATGTGAAATTGCTTACACCTCTCGTCGCCCGTTATCACTTTTGAATCTGGATGTATCTACTATAGGCGGAGAGCATTATCAAATGGATATTTGCACAGTACAGCTAAACGAACTGCATGAAGGACATTCCCGTATTGCATACTTTTTTTTACCGACGCTTACTACGAAAAAAAAGATTTTCTCATGCTCGAAAACGTGTGGCGATTTACCTCAGCAAAACCCAAATGGAAATAGAATCGAAGGGGGAGTCGTCCTTCATAGGTATCATTTGATACTAGGAACAAGTACAGCACTTGATACAATAAGCGGCTACAAAGAAGGAGAGCTAATCGGGCAAGATATTTCCTTACTGATGACCGATACATCTGCCGACACTCTTTGCCATACAGTCAAACTTTACGACACAACGGCTTGGAGCGGGTTAATTATTCAACGCAATAAATTTCTGCTTCCAGTAGAGATTCAGAGCTTCCCTCTTCTTAATCTCTATCCCGATGCAGTAATAACGCGATTACGCGGCACAGACGCATGAAAAACGAGTTAGTTGCCTCAATAAAGGTTATATCAACGTCAAGTTCAGACTATAATTCTCATTTTTTAGGACAAAGCCATGACAACAATTCACAACCCCAAAATACTCGTACCGCTTGACTTCTCTCGGTGCTCCGAGTATGCACTTGAGTATGCAAAGCAATCGTAAAACCTCTTCATGGGTCTTTGCATTTATTACACGTTCTAGAACCTCCTGTTTCATATAGCGAGTGGGGCTATAGCTTTGCACAAGAAGGTATAGCAAACGTTCACAAGCAAACAGAAACAGCAATGGAAAAAGAAGTGGAAGATCTTGCCAAAGAAGGTATTACTGCTTCATCAGAGATTATGACCGGTACTCCCTATTATTCAATCGCCAGCTATGCAAACGAACGAGGCATGGACTTAATAATAATGAGTACACATGGACGGCAAGGTGTACAAAGATTTCTTATGGGAAGCACCACTGAACGAGTCTTGCGCACAGTCCATTGCCCTGTTCTCTCTGTTCATCCACCTCAAGACTTTACAGATGCATAAACTATCCATTTTGTGTCTGTGATTGCGAGACAATAGACAGAATAATATTCTGTATTTTTTTTCGCACTTCTGCATTCAGGTTTGCTTCAGTGAGAATACTATCAATCGTTTTGGCAGCTTCTTTAGGACTAACGGTTACTTTGTTTGAGGGTAAGAGTGTACTAACATTGAGTGAACCCGATTTCTTCTGTTTATAGGTGCGCAAGTGCTTCTTTACAGCATTTTCAGTTTGTCCCGTTTCCTCGGCAATGCGTTTAGCTGTGAGTTTGGATGGTACTTGCACGGCAGCTAAACTTATATCTTCCGATAATGCTGAAGTTTTTACATCATTTTTACTTTTTCTATCACCACCCCGATTTTCTCTTGCAATTTCTTCATCGAAATTCGGGTAAAGTTGCTTGTACAACTGAACCCACTCTGCCGAACTGAACTGCCGCCGCAAAAGGTTGTCTTTAATAATAATCTCTTTTTCACGTTCTTCCGAGAGCGACTCTTCCACATACTGAACTGGAACAGACGGCAAATCAAGATCTTCTGCAATCCGCAAACGATTGTGTCCCGCAAGAAGTTTACCGTTAGATGTTGCCAAAAGAGGATTCAAAATTCCCTTTTCGCTAATATCTTTACGAAGGCGGTCAAAGTACCCCGCGCTCTCTTCTTTGAAAAGCCGGCTGTTCATCGGGTTAGCACGAAGTTCAGAAGGCGTTACATAGTGAATGTCCGAAAGACGCATACCATAGCGCTGGAGTTCTTTGCCGATGCCACTGGTAATGGTTTTAGTCGTCTGAAAAGCTATCGTTTTTGCCATAATATATTTTGTAAAAAGCAATGGTGAGAAATTAAATTTTCAAAATGAGCAGACAGTAATTCAAGGAGTTTGTACACCAACATCAAAAGTGCCTGAGGCACTTTTGATGTTGGCATTATTTTTTCTCACCAAGAATCCCTTTTTCAAGAAGTTCGAGAGCAAAAGTCTCGTAATCGCGCACGGCAGGACTTCCCGGTTGATACTGAAATATCGTTTTACCGACAGCACTTGATTCTGCAAAGGCAACGCTATTGCGAATAACGCTATCGAAAATAATATCGTGAAATTCCGCCTGAATTGCACTAAGAATTTGTTTGTGAAGAGCCTTGCGCTTGTCGTGCATAGTAGCAAGAACTCCCGCAATATAAAGTCGTTTGTTAATGCGCTTTTTAAGAGCATTAACCTTGTCGTAGAGAGCCGCAATACCATCAAGAGCAAAGAATTCCGTTTGCATCACAATAATTGCATACCGCGCTGCGGTCAACGCATTTGTTGTCATTAACCCCAGCGAAGGCGGACAGTCAAGAAGTATTGCATCGTATTGGTCTTGCAAATGTGCTCGTTCAATAACTTCAGCAAGAAGATATTCTCTCCCATCAAGTGAGGCAAATTCTGAATCTGCATTTTCAAGAGAGCGGTGCGAAGGTAAGATATCTAGCGTTCCTGTGGAATTGGAATTTGAAGCGTTAGTGTGAAATGAATGGACAGGAATGTTGATAATTGGCAAAGGTGTGGAGGGATTTTTGAAAACACTATAGAGCGAATCGGAACTACGAATCCCAAAGTGGGCGCTTAAATTAGCCTGCGCGTCGCAATCAATAACGAGAACCCGTAAACCGTTCATAGCAAGGGCGTACCCAGTGTGCGCGACGGTGGTCGTTTTACCGACCCCTCCTTTGTGATTGACAAATGCTATAACCATAAACATTCTAGTTGTGAATAAAAATATAATGACACATCACAAAAATACAAAAAGCTGCTGATTATTCTACTGTTCACCAAGATTATATCTGTCGGCTTGACAATGTACCATACTTGAAAGATAAGAAAGCATTGAACACCACAAGAAAATGGAAGCCACGCAGAATTTTCAAATACAGAAACATTCAAATCTGCGCAAAGTTGTGTAGATTAGCATTATAGCACTATCGCAAGGTATATTTACTTGATATTTAGCCATGAATAAAACGATTATTACTCACTCGCCGCTTTCAAGTGTTCAATTACGACAGAATCCAGAGAGGTTCAAGAACCTACTTGGAATAAGTGTTTGTGATTTTGACGACCTGGTAAGCAAATTGAGCCTTTATCGCAATGATTTTTTCAGTAGTATTGATCTTGCCGATGCTGTTTGCATAACATTGCTGCATAAAGAACAAACTATGAGCCAAGAACTTCTTGCTGCGTGTTTTAGTGTAGAGCAAATTGGCATTACCAATATTATTCAGTCCGTTGAGTCGCAAATTTCTGCTCATTCCGCAACGCATATAGGAGATGTTGTAACTTCGACCGTGCCAAATCTTTCAACGGAAGAAGAAATCTTACGCTCACTGATGGATACAGAAGAAAATTTTCGTAGTGCCGTCAATGCACTAGGTGAGGGAATTATACTGCAAGATTCTAAAGCACAAATAGTTTTTTGTAATCCCAGAGCCGAAGAAATTTTGGGACTAAGTGCTGACCAGATGTCGGGACGAACATCTCTCGACCCACGTTGGCGAGCTGTACACGAGGATGGTTCATCTTTTCCGGGCGAAGGACATCCTGCGATGGTAACGCTTCGCACTGGTGAGCCACAACGTAATGTCGTGATGGGGGTTCACAAACCCAACGGTACTCTTACCTGGCTTTTGGTTAATTCTCAGCCCATACGGTACAGTAATTCTCACGAAGTGTCGGGTGTAGTTGTATCAATTACGGATATTACCGAACAAAAGCTGACCGAGGAGGCATTGCAGAAAAGTGAATCCCAATTCCGGGCAATATTCGATGCCTCACCCGTTCCATATGCTATCAATGACGAGCAGGGAAACATTATCCGTCTCAATACAGCCTTTATTGCAACCTTTGGCTATGATCTCAGCGATATTCCTACGCTTTCTGAGTGGTGGCCCAAAGCATACCCTGATGCTTTATATAGACAACAAGTAGCAACGCTATGGCAGGAAAATTTGGATAAAGCAAATCGTAGCGGCACACCGTTTCAAGCCATGGAGCTGAAAGTTCAATGTAATGACGGTTCGCAGCGTATTGTGCTTGTCAGTGCGGCCCCACTTCACGAAATGTTTCAGGGGAGGCATTTAGTGATTTTGCATGATATTACCGAACGCAAGCGCCTTGAGGATGATTTGCGAAAAGCGCGAGATTTCTATGTATCCCTTGTCGGTACGGTAGATGTTGTCCTTTGGGAATCTAACCCAGAGACACATCAAGTAACCTTTATCAGTGAACAAGCAAAAGAGATGCTGGGGTATGCTCCCGATGAGTGGATGCAATATGAAATGTTTTGGCGCGACCATCTTCATCCCGACGACCGTGAGCGTGTTTTCGCGTATGCTGAAGAACGTGCCCAAAACGCCGATAAATATGATATTGAATATCGTTTTCAAAAACCGAACGGAGAAACAGTATGGCTCCGTGACGTGGTAAGCGTAGAACGCACAGAAGGTCGTCCAACGTTACTGCGTGGCGCTTTGGTGGACATCACCGCCCAAAAAGCACAAGAAGATTTACTCCGACAAAGTGAAGCCAATTTGCGTTCCATTATGGATTCCTCGGTGCAGGCATTCTGGCTTACCGATACAGCATTGCGTGTAAAAGCGTTTAATAAGCTAACAGCCCATACGGTGCGTACTTTGTTTGAACGCGATATTGTTCTTGGAGACTCTATTCTGAATTATGTCCAGCCGGAACAGCACGAAAGTTTTCTGGCTTCGGCGCGTCGTGCTCTTGCAGGTGAAGCAGTCGTGTACGAGGAAGAGTTTCAGATGGAGCATGGGGAAACGCAGTGGATGGAACTTATGTATTTGCCCACATACAATGCCGAAGGTCAGATTATTGGGCTGACCCTGAGTAGCTTCAATGTTACCGAGCGCAGAATCGCATATCAAGCTCTTACGCAAATGAATCAAGCACTCGAAGACCGCGTGGAGGTGCGAACGCGCGAGCTTGTGCAGCTCAATAATGAAAAAAATGAGTTCTTGGGGATTGCCGCCCACGACCTCAAGAATCCGCTTGCAGGTATTCTTTCCAGTGCAGAGATTCTGGAGCGCTACTTCGACGATGAACCTTCTAAGAAGCGGTTAATTAGTATGATTATTGCTGCTAGCGACCAAATGCTGGACATTATTAAAAATTTGCTTGATGTTAATCGTATCGAAAGCGGCATGGTAAGTATTAACATTCAACCTGTTAATATGGAAATACTCGACGGGATCGTCGAAGAATATCAACCTCGTGCCGCACAAAAAGGAATTATCATCCATTACGACAACCAAAGACGTGACCCAGTTTGGGTAATGGCTGATAAGCAATCACTACGGCAGATATTTGATAACCTTCTCTCAAATGCCGTTAAGTATTCTCCTCAATGGAAGCCGGTGTGGGTAAGGGTATTGCACAGAGTTACCGCCGATGGACATAAAGTACGATTGGAAGTGCAGGACGAAGGGCGAGGAGTGAGCGAAGAAGATAAAAAAATGCTCTTTGGTAAATTTGCCCGTCTTTCGGCACAACCCACGGGCGGTGAAAACTCAACGGGTTTGGGGTTGTCCATTGTGAAAAAACTCGTAGAATTGCAGCACGGTAAAGTCTGGTGCGAAAGTACATTCGGTCTGGGCGCAACGTTTATTGTAGAATTACCAATGGCTGAAATATCAAGAACAGAATAACCAAAAAATCCTCTATGAATAGTTCCGTTCTCATTATTGACGACGACCCGCGTTTTATGCGGCAGATGGAATTTGCTCTGACGAAAGAAGGCTATAATGTCAGCGCCGCCGCTACTGCAAGCTCTGCACTTGCACTGGTGCGAGAGCGTTCCTTTGATTGTGTGATAATTGATGTACAGTTGCCCGACGTTTCGGGTATTGCGCTTACGGAGCAAATTAAACTTCTTCGTTCGCAATCAGAAATTATCATTATGACCGCCTATGGCACTATCGAAGATGGAGTAAAGGCAATGAAAGCGGGTGCAATGGATTATTCTGTGAAAACGAATGACTTAGAGCATACACTCCTTCTTGTGCAGCGTGCCTGCGAAAAATCAGTGCTCTCGCAACGAGTGGAGCAACTTGTACAACAGTTGGACGCACCGCAAGCATTTGCCGCCATTATTGGCGTGTCGCAGCCTCTGCAAAATGCCGTGCGTCTGGCGCAGACCATCGCTCCGACCGATGTTGCAGTATTAATTTTGGGCGAGACCGGCACGGGCAAGGAACTATTTGCCCGCGCAATACACGAAGCGGGACTCAGAAAGCATAGCGACTTTGTGGCTATTAATTGCAGTGCAATTCCGGCAGACTTGTTAGAATCGGAGCTTTTCGGCTATCGTAAAGGTGCATTCACGGGCGCATTCCACGACAAAGTAGGCTTGCTTGCAAAGGCAGGAAACGGAACACTTTTTCTGGATGAAATTGGAGATATGCCGCCCACACTCCAAACCAAAATGCTCCGCGTACTGGAAAGTCGTGAGTGTACGCCCCTTGGCGGCACGGAGTCCTTCGCCTTCAATGCCCGTGTCATTGCTGCCACAAACGCTGATATTTTTCAAAAGATTTCGCTCGGCAGTTTTCGGAGTGATTTATACTATCGCTTGGAGGGATTTGTGCTGGAACTGCCACCCTTACGTGAACGCAGGGAAGATATTGATATTTTAGCGCGATACTTTATTTCGGTTTTTAGCACCAAGTATAAAAAATCTATTCTTCGCGTACACGAGCAATTTCAGCAACGCTTATACGATTACCCTTGGTATGGGAACGTGCGCGAACTTCGCAATGCCATAGAACGGGCAGTTCTACTTTGTACGAATGGTGTTCTTACATCGGATGTTCTTACAGCGACCACGCCGCAGTTTCGTTATATTCACGCCACTTCTTATAGCAATTTATCTCAAGAACCGCTCATGCCGAATCCTATTGTAATACCCACCAAAGCGACTCCGTCAATTCACAACCATCACGCAGACAATCTTGTTTCGTCGGAAGCAGACTTCTCACCGTCGGACTTGCTCAATGAAAAATCTCGCATTCTCCATGCTCTGAAGCAAACGCACGGTGAGCGTACAAAAGCTGCACAGCTACTCGGTATGAGCTTGGCAACACTTTACAGAAAATTAAAAAAATATCATTTGGAGCATTTCGGAAAACGATTTGAGGAGTGAGCAAAGGAGTGTATTTACCGCTTACCCATTTTATTTACCGCTTACCCAATACTTCTTTCCAGACTGCTGCCGATGGAATAATTTTGCAGCATGGAAACCTACATTATCATCATCGAACCATACAACCTGCCGCACGGTGGTGGCGTACTCTATGGCGCATTTGTGCCGGACGTGCCGGGCTGTACTGCAACGGGAAAGAGTCTCAACGAGGCGCTGGATCACATTCGACGCGCCCTCATTAATGCCTTTCACGCACTGCAAATGACAGGACGGGAAATTCCGCCAGCACTCAGCCTCGAAGAACATAAAGAGCTATTTAGATGCTCGGGTAATGCTCTTTTGGGAACAAATAGTATTGTAGCGATGATAGATGTGCAGACTTCGTACCAGTGCATTGCCCGCGCCGCATAAGTGTTGATGATAAATAGCTAGGTACAAATGTTTCTCGTCCTTTGATTCTTTACTTCTATCCTTTTTGTGTTATATGTTAGTTATCCGTACTTCTCGCAATAGTATTGGCTTTGTGGTAAAAACGATGCTCAAGTATCTCTCCCGAAGCGTTTCGGTGTTGCTCTTCGGTCTTGTCGCCGCCTTGGTGTGTGTGCCTCTTGCTCATGCGCAGCACAAGACGCAGCGTACAACAACAATACTGCCAACGGGCATACATTCCTCGGACAAAAGCGCCGTTTCTGTGCTGCCGACAAGTGCATTTTTTATCGAAAATAAGGGTCAATGGGATGGCAACGCCTCGCTCGGTATTCCACGTTTTCTCGCTCATACTCCCGGTACGAATGTGTGGGTGATGGACGATGGCTTTGTGTATGATTTCCGGCGTGCGGAGCGCGAGAAAGACTTTATGCCTAATCCGTCGCTTTCTCGTAATGAGCGCGAAGAAGCAGAACGCAATCACACACGCACACGTGGGCATATCGTCAAAATGCGTTTTACTGCCAATGGCGTAACCGAAATAAAAACACCCTCAAACGCCGCTACAACGCCCCTCGTAACAGGCACGAACAAACGCTCCGGCTATCACAATTACTTTTTTGGTACGGACAACACCAAATGGCGGAGCAATGTTCCGCTCTGGGGCGAAGTGACCATGAGGCACATTGCCGAAGGCGCCGACGCGCGGGTGTATTTCGACGGTGGTTCTGTGCGGTATGATGTGATTGTTGCGCCCGGGCATGACCCGAACAGCATTGCGCTGGAGTTTGAGGGCTTGGAAACGGATAAGATTCGTGTGAACTCAGGTGGCGAACTTGTCATGCAAACAAGCATCGGCGAGGTAATGCAGGGCAAACTTTTTGCCTATCAGGAAGATAAAAGCGGCAAAAAAACGCCTGTCCCGTGCCGATTTGAAATTCGCCAAGGCGGAAAAATTTCATTCGTGCTTGGTGCATACGACCACTCTCGTTCGCTGGTGATTGACCCATTGTTGTATTCCACCTATGTCGGCGGAGCAGGAGTGGATGTTCCCGAACATATTGGTATTGATGGTAGCGGCAATGTGTATATTACGGGCAATACAAGCGGAAGCTACCCGACAAGCGTCGGTGCATACCAAACGGCGTATGGTACAGGAGCAAATGATGTCTTTGTGACAAAGCTCAATACGACGGGTACGGCGTTGGTCTATTCCACGTACATCGGCGGTACAGGTGATGACCGCGGACGAAACATTGCTATAGATGCAAGTGGTAATGCCTTTGTTGCGGGATACACAAGCGGAAGTTTCCCAACAGCAGGAACTCCTTATCAGAGTGTGTATGGCGGTGGAACCTTCGATGCCTTCGTTTTCAAATTAAATGCTGCGGGAACAGCATTGATGTACTCCACTTATATTGGCGGCAGTGGGCAAGATCAGGGGTTTGGTATTACCGTTGATGCAAGCGGCAATGCCTATACCATAGGTCAAGCATCTACCGGTTATCCGACAACCGTAGGTGCGTATCAGACCGCTTTGGGCGGTGGTGGCACTGATGCTTTTGTGACACAATTGAATTCCACGGGCGGTGTGGTATATTCAACATTGCTCGGCGGAGCAACAGCCGACAACAGTTTTGCTGTTGTTGTTGATGCAAGCGGCAATGCTTATGTTACGGGGAATACGAGCGGAAGTTTTCCCACAACGGTAGGAGCCTATCAAACAGCGTTTGGAACTGGTACGCGCGATGCTTTTGTAACAAAACTCAATGCAACGGGTACAGCGTTGGTGTATTCCACGTATCTCGGCGGAACAGGCGATGAAAGAGGATATGGTATTGGCTTGGATGCAAGTGGCAATGCTTATATTACCGGTTATACTACAGGAAGTTTTCCCACAACGGCAGGTGTATATCAAACTACCTTTGGTGGAACACGTGATGCTTATATTACCAAATTAAATGCAGCAGGTACAGCATTGGTATATTCTACCTACATCGGTGGTGCAGGAACTGATGAAGGTCAGGGGCTTATTGTGGATGCAAGCGGCAATGCTATTATTACAGGTCCGGCAGCAACAGGGTACCCCACTACGACGGGCGCTGACCAAACTGTGTATGGCGGCGGCACTGGTGATGCTTTTGTTACGAAGCTAAACGCAGCAGGTACGGCATTGCTTACTTCCACCTATGTCGGCGGCGCAGGGAATGAAATATGCTATGGTCTTGCAGTGGACGCAAGTGGTAATGTGTATATTGCCGGCGAAACAAGTGGCAGTTTTCCGACGACAGTAAGTGCATATCAGACTGTTTTTGGCGGCGGTGCTTCGGACGCATTTATCACAAAATTAATATTGACCGACCCTGTAAACGTCGCAGGCAACGTGCCGCCCTTCACGCCACGCCCGACGACTTCGCCGCTTATGAATACTATGAACGTCGGCATCCCTGGGGGGGTACCCGTGAAAGTGCCAACCAATATTGATATTACCTTTAATCAAAATCTTGCTCCGTGGGTCTTCACGAACGGAGCAAGCCCGAATGCACGTGACGCAATGAAAGTGCACGGCACGACCTCACGCGGCTACCGCTCCGGGACAGGCTTTTCAGGTTCAGGAGCGACACTGACCTTCACGACGACGGCAAACTTCAACCCTGGCGAGCAAGTGTGGGTAACGGTCACGAATGCGCAAAGCACGGCAAGTGTCGATACACGACCGTTTGTGATGAGCTTCCGTACAAAAGCGGGCGTGGGTCCGGCGACGTTTTATCAAACATTTTCACAAGGATTGGGAACAAACCCGCAGTATATTCAAGGGGGTGATTTTGATGGCGACGGGAATATAGACCTTGCAACAGTGAATGCTGCAAATAATATCAGCGTACTTCTCGGTACAGGAATCGGAACATTCGGCGTTCCGACGAACTATGGCACAGGAGGAACTTCTCCGTTGCAATTTACCATCGGTGATTTTAACAATGACGGCAGATTGGATATTGCCGTAACGAACACATCTGGTACTTGGTTCCTTAGCATTTTTCTCAATACCGGCGGCGGTACCTTTGCTGCGCCCGTGAATTATGCGGTGGGTGTTTCTCCTTGGGGCATTGCTGCGGGAGATATTGACGCGGATGGTGATATGGACATCGTCGTAACAGGACATTTTGCTAATAATCTGAAAATCTTTAAGAATAACGGTTCAGGAACCTTCTCCTTATCGGCAACACTAGCAACAGGAACAACGCCAAAATCATGCGCACTCGGGGATTTCGACGGTGACGGTGATTTGGATATTGCAGTCGGCAATAATGGTGCGACCAATGTCAGTATTCACCTGAACTCAGGAACAGGTACGTTTAGCGGAGCAGTAAACTATACCGTAGGAACTGCACCGTCAGACGTTTCGACAGCCGACCTGAACGGCGACGGAAGACTGGATTTGGTTGCCACGAATAATGGTTCAAACAATATCAGTGTCCTTTTGAACACTGGAGCAGGTACCTTTGCCGCGGCGGTCAATTATGCCGTGGGGACAACACCAAACAACGCGAGTATCGGCGATTTCGACGGCGACGGCGACCTCGATATTGCCATTGCGAATAATGGTGACACCTTTACAAGTATCTTGCTCAATAACGGTACAGGTACTTTCGCGACGGCAGTAAACTACGACTCGCCGAGCGGAACGCGTATCGTGTCGGCTGACTTCGACAGCGACGGCGATCTTGATATTGGGCTGTCAAGTTATGGGCAGAGTTCGGTAGTGGTTCTCAAAAACGGCTACCAGCCTGTTCTGACAACGCTTGCACCGACACGAAACATCAACACCGCAGCACTCGCATCGGCAATTTCTCCGACGTTCAACCAAACCATGACTACAGCTACGGCATCAGCAACCGTGATGAAGGTTTGGGGCGGTTTTTCGGGTTTGAAAGCAGGAACGTATTCGGGCGGGGGAACGGTTACACCAAGCCTTGCGCCAACGACGGCATTCCGTCCGAGCGAGCAGGTCTGGGTAACGGTCACGAATGCGCAGACGAGTTTAGCAGGAAGTGTGGGCATTGCGGCGCGCCCAACAGTGTACGGCTTTCGCACGGCGGCGGGCGCAGGACCCGCGCAGTTTCCTGTTCAATCCTCCGGTTCACCCTTTGCGGCGGGCGGCACAACCAGAGGCATTGCTCTTGCAGATTTTGATGGTGATGGCGACCTGGACATGGCGACGGCAAATTATACGGGGGCTTCTGCCTCGATTTATGTTAATAACGGTTCGGGTTCCTACACGCCGCATCCCGTTACTCCTACGGTTGCTCTGAATGCAAATCCCAGAGCGTTTGCAACAGGAGATATTGATAATGACGGTGATATTGATTTGATGATTGCGCATGATGTCGGTACTCCGGGCGTGAGCATTTTGCTTAACAACGGTTCGGGAAGTTTTTCTTTGAGTACCTTTTTGGCTGGCGATGCTCCGGTGGCGCTGGCATTGGCGGACATTGATGCCGACGGTGATTTGGATTTAATGACAGCAAATAGCTCACTGAACAATGTTACGACCCGTCTCAATAATGGTAGCGGCAGCTTTGGCGCTGCTACACCTTACACGACCGGAGCTGCTCCACAGTCAGTTGCTATGGGTGACATTGACAACGACGGCGATGTGGATATGATTACTTCGGCGAATTCCGGCAATCGTATTGACGTGTTTCTCAATAATGGCTCCGGTGTATTCTACGCACCTGCTACGCCAAGTTACGCGACGGGTTTAGGCGCAACCACCGTGAATATTGCGGACGTTAATAATGACGGTTTTCAGGATGTTGTAACGGCTTCCGATGTCAGCAATACCGCAAATGTTTTTCTCAATAATACGGTAGGCGGATTTGCCGCCAGAGTAGATTATGCAACGAGCGCAAATCCTCAGCGTATTCGTTTGGGCGATGTAGATGGCGATGGTGATGTGGATATGGTTATTTCAAGCACAGGTTCCAATGATGTCAGTGTTCGATTGAACAATGGCGTGGGAGATTTCACTGCTCTTGCAACCGGCTCTCCGTTTTCTCTCGGCAGCGGTTCCAATAACGGAGACTTAGCATTGGGCGATGTGGATGGCGATGGTGATGTGGATATTGCCGCAGCACAACGAACAGGGAACTTTGCTGTCGTGTTGTTGAACACTCTTCCCATGACTGTACTCGGCAACGTCCCGCCCTACACGCCGCGCCCGACGACCACGCCGCTTATGAACACCATGAACTTTGGTACTCCCGCTGGCTCGCCCGTCAAAGTACCTGTGAGCATTGGCGTTACCTTTTCGCAAAATGCCACTGCTGCCACCTTCACCAACGGCGCAAGCCCGAATGCGCGGACTATGATGAAAGTGCATGGAACAACGTCACGCGGATACCGCTCCGGAACGGGCTTCACGGGTTCAGGCGCAACGCTGACCTTCAACACCACCGCAAATTTCAACGTTGGCGAACAAGTGTGGGTAACGGTAACAAATGCACAAAGCACAGGCGGCGCATGGACACGTCCCTTTGTGATGGGCTTCCAAACAAAGGCTGGTACAGGTCCGGCGACGTTTATAAATGGACCTTCTCTCTCAGTGTCGCCCGGAACCACACCTCAAAACACTGTCAGTGCAGATTTTAATGGCGATGGCTTGCTTGATGTTGCCGTGCTAAATTCGGGGACTCTTGATGTCAGCATTATACTCAGCACAGGTTCCGGCACATTTGCAACGGCAGTGAATTATCCGGTAGCAGGTGGCGTAAAAGGCATCACGGCAGGCGATTTCGACAACGACGGCGACCTCGACATTTGTGTAGCCAATAGCGGCGGTATCATAAAACATCTTGTTAATAATGGTGCGGGTGTATTTGGAGCAGCAATCAATGTTTCTGCGGGAGGCGGTTTTCTAGGTATTGCCACATCCGATTTTAACGGCGACGGTTTTCTTGACCTTGTCGCTACGGATGGTAGCGCTGTACGAGTCGTATTGAATAATACTAACTCTTCTGCGGTAGTATTTAATAATGCGATGGCACCGTCCTATGCAATAGGAAGTTCCGGCGATGGGGTTGCGCTCGGCGATTTCGATGGTGATGGTGATATAGACGTTGCAACGGCAAACAGCGGATCTAATAATGTAAGTATCTTGATGAACAATGGTGCTGGCGTGTTCTCGGCTGCTGTCAATTATGCGGTAGGAACAAGCCCTCGTGGAATTAGTTGTGGCGATTTTAATGGTGACGGGCTTCTAGATCTTGCGGTGGCAAATAATACCACCAACAACCTGAGCATATTGCTCAATACCGTTGCTACCCCAGGAACGTTTGCTGCTGCGGTTAACTATGCTGTGGGAACAAATCCACGCTCAGTAGTAAGCGGCGACTTCGACGGTGACGGCGATCTCGACCTTGCGGCAGCAAATTTTACAAGTAATAATGCAAGTATTTTGCTGAACAATGGTTCCGGGGTGTTTTCGGCGGCGGGAACGTACAATGTCGGTTCGAGTCCTATTGCCATTACATGTGGCGATTACGACGGTGATGGCGATTTGGATATTATCACCGCCAATAGTGGAAACAATACTGCTTCGGTATTGTGGAATACTGTTCCCATGACTGTTTTGGGTAATATTCCGCCCTTCACGCCGCGCCCGACAACTATACCGCTCATGAACACAATGAGCGTTGGAACTCCTTCAGGTTCGCCTGTGAAAGTACCGACAAACATTGACATTACCTTTAGCCAAAATGTCACGGCAGCTACCTTCTCCAACGGCGCAAGCCCGAATGCACGCGACGTTATGAAAGTTTTCGGCACGACCTCACGCGGCTACCGCTCCGGTACAGGCTTTTCGGGGGTAGGGGCAACAATGACTTTCACAACAACAGCAAACTTCAACGTCGGCGAGCAAGTGTGGGTATCGGTTACCAATGCGCAAAACACGTCGGGCATACCGACACGTCCCTTTGTGATGGGTGTGCGCACGGCTGCGGGTGCAGGATCCGGAACATTTTATCAAACTTCAGCCCCGGCTACTGCTGCACAGCCCTATAATCTCGTTACAGCTGATTTCAACGGAGATAATATTCTGGACTTGGCTGTCGCTGCCAGAACAGCAAATCAAGTGAGCATTTTGTTAGGTAACGGAAGCGGCGGATTCGGCTCGCTCGCCAATTATGCTTCAGGCGGGACAAATCCTGAAGGCATTGCGTCAGGTGATTTTGATAACGATGGGGATATTGACCTGGCACTGGCAAATTTCAACGGCGCGGGTGCGGTTGGCGTGCTGTTTAACAACGGCGCAGGTGTTTTTGGAGCGCCAACTGTCTATCCAATGGGTGGATCCGGTTGTACTTCCATTGCCACAGGCGATGTGGACGGAGATGGTGATATTGATATGGTAACAGCGAATACCTATAGTAATAACGTGAGTGTATTCATCAATACCGGTTCGGGAGTGTTTACCGGTCCGACAAATTATGGGCTGGGAGCAAATACACGTGGCATTACTCTTGCCGATATTGATAACGACGGCGATTTGGATCTTGCATCAGCGTTAAATAATACCAATTTTTTGGCGGTTCTCGTGAATAACGGCTTGGGTGTATTTGGCTCACAGGCAAATTATCCCGTGGGAGCAGGTTCACAATTTGTAGCCTGCGGTGACGTGAGTGGCGACGGGTACAACGATCTTATCGTTGGATATAATGGAGGAGGCTTTAATAATGTGAGTGTTTTCATCAATAGCGGAACCGGTACGTTCCCTCTTCGTGCGGATTATGCAGCAGGGACAAATCCTGAAGGCATTATCCTTGGTGATTTTAATGGTAATGGTACGCTTGATATTGCTGCTACTAATTCGGGGTCAAACAGTGTGAGTATTCTCCTCAACACTGGAGCAGGTGCTTTTGCAGCGGCTATAAACTATGGTGCAGGTAATGCACCTCGCATCCCCACCGCAGGAGATTTTGACGGCGATGGTGATCTTGACCTTGCTATTGTCAACCAAAATGATAATAATGTTTCCATCCTGAAAAACGGCGTGCAACCCGTCTTGACAACATTTGCTCCGCTTCAAAACACCAATACTGCTGCGCTTGTGGCAAGCATCAGTCCTACGTTTAACCAAACCATGACTACTGGAACTGCATCCGTGAATGCGTTCAAAGTCTTCGGCGGTTTCACGGGACTAAAAGCGGGAACTTATTCCGGCGGAGGCACGGTAACGCCAAGCCTTGCGCCGACGGTTCCGTTCACTCGGGGTGAGCAAGTCTGGGTAACGGTCACGAACGCACAGACGAGCTTGGCGGGCAGTGTGGGGATTGCGGCGCGACCGACTGTCTATGGCTTCCGTGCGGCGGCGGGCGTGGGACCCGGCGTGTTTCAAGCATCCATGACGGGTTCGCCTTTTGCTGCCGGAGCAACGGCGTACTTTGTTGCGCAAGGAGATTTTGACGGCGTGAACGGTTTGGATATGGTTGTTGTTAATCGCGGCGCAGGAACAGTCAGCCTTTTCCTCAATAATGGGGCAGGTTCGTATAATGCGCCAACAACCTTTGGTGCAGGAACAACACCGGAGTGCGTGAGCGTGGGTGATGTGGACGGTGTGAATGGTCCAGATATTATTATTGGTTACAACGGTTCACAAAATGTTGCAGTGTGGCTGAATAACGGAAGCGGAGGTTTTACGGGCGGTTCTACCTACGGTACAAGCGGCGGAGTAAACTCTGCTGCTGTAGTGGATATTGACGGCGATGGCGACCTCGACATCGTGACGGCAAACATCAACGGTAGCCAAGTTTCTGTCTTGTTCAATAATGGAAGTGGTGTTTTCGGAGGCTTGACGAATTATACTATCGGTACCAATCCGCGTTCCGTTGCGGCAGGAGATTTCGATAACGATGGTGATATAGACCTTGCCTTTGCACCAAGCGGTGCAGGTATCAACAACGTAGGCATCATGCTGAATTCGGGGTATGGAACATTTGCGCCAGTGGTGAATTATGCCGTCGGAGCCAGCCCTTCATTTGTGGTTGCCGGAGCGATTGATGCAAACAACAGTCTTGACTTAGCCGTTGGCTATTTGGGTGGCACAGTTGTTAGTACGCTGATGAACTCAGGCACGGGAACATTTGGTGCGGCAGCAAACTATACCGCAGGAACAACTCCGCAGGGCGTTGCTTTGGGTGATGTGGATGGTGACGGCGACCTCGACCTTGTATCGGCGAACAGCGGCACAAATGATGCAAGTGTGTTGCTGAATAATGGCTCCGGTGTGCTGGGGGTGGCAAGCAATTATGCCGTCGGAGTCAATCCGCGAATGCCTGTTTTGGGTGATGTGGACGGCGACGGCGACCTCGATATGGCGGTGATTAACCAAACGCCGAATAATGTGTCGGTGTTGCTGAATATAGCTTCCATGACGGTCTTGGGTAACGTTCCTCCTTTCACCCCGCGCCCGACAACCACGCCGCTTATGAACACAATGAACGTGACCGTAGGCTCAAATATTGTCATTCCATTTTCGCAAACCCTGAGCGCACCGACAGTAAACGCTACAAATTTCCGTGTTCACGGCGGTTTCACAGGCTTGAAAGCAGCAACCTACGCTGCTGCGGGAGCTACGGCAACCGTAACGCCAACGCAGCCCTTCCGAAGCGGTGAACAGGTATTTGTAACGGTAACAAATGCGACGAGTAGCGGCGGCACAGCCACGCGCCCGTTTGTGATGAGTGTGCGCACGGCGGCGAGCTTCGGTCCGGCGACGTTCTATCCCACCAACGTTTTGCCGAAAATTGACAATAACGGCTTTGCTGCAACAGATGTGGGCGACCTTGATGGCGACGGCGATTTGGACATCGTTTCGACGAATGCCGCAGGTTTGGCTGTTCACCTGCAAACAGGAGTCAATACGGGCGTGTTTGCTCTTTCTGCACCTTTTGGCTGGGGCGCAGGTTCCGGTGCGCAAGCGCGGACACTCCGGCTCGCCGACGTGAACAACGACGGCATTCTTGACGCTCTTTCGCTCAATGCTTCCGCGCCGAAAGCGCTCGTGGTATGGCTGGGCAACGGCACGGGTGGCTTCAGTGCGGCGAATGTGTACACGGTTGTCGGCGGAACCAATGTCAGTAGCCTCAGTATTGGCGATATTGACGGCGACGGCGACCTTGATGCCGTGTCCGGTGATTTTCTTGCTGCAAATGTGCATATTTTTACGAATAACGGAAGCGGCGTATTTGCAACCTCAAGTATTACAGGCACAGCCGGAGTTGTTGCGACTGCGCTCGGCGATATTGACGGCGATGGCGACCTCGACATCGTTGAATCGGGTGGAGCGAACCTTACGACGCTCATAAACAATGGTTTGGGAACGTTTTCGGCACCAACAACCTATGCTGTGGGAACAGGATTAGGGCAAGTTTATCTTGCTGATATGAACACCGACGGTGCGCCGGATGCGATTGCTGCCGATGGTGCAACGGTTCTCGTGCGCCTCAATAACGGCACGGGAACTGCTTGGACGTCTTCCACAGGCTCGCCCTACGCTGTCGGTGCAAACTCGAATCTGACCGTAGCAGACTTCAACGGCGACGGGCGCTTGGATATAGTCTCTCCGACAGGTACAGCCGGAACACCGCTTCAAAACTACGTTCTTTTGAACGGCGGCGGTGCAAGCCCGACGTTTGCCCCGGTCGGCGCGGGAGCAAACTACCCACGCGGAGACGGTGCTATTTTTGCGGCAATAAATTCCGTCGTTTCGGGCGATATGGACGGCGACGGCGACCTTGATGTCGTTTATGTAACCAGCTCGCCGAATAATGTTACGATTTTGAAAAACGGCATCCAGCCGGCCCTGACAACATTTGCACCTGCGCGCAACACGAACACGGCGGCGCTTGCGGCAAGCATCAGCCCGACGTTCAACCAGACGATGACCACCGCAACGGCATCCGTACCGGTGATGAAGGTATGGGGCGGCTTTACGGGCTTAAAAGCGGGAACATATTCGGGCGGCGGCACGGTTACGCCAAGCCTCGCGCCGACAACAGCATTTCGTCCGGGCGAACAGGTGTGGGTAACGGTCACGAATGCGCAGACGAGTCTGGCGGGTAGCGCGGGGATTGCGGCGCGACCGACTGTCTATGGCTTCCGCGCAAGTGCAGGAGTGGGATCGGCGACGTTTTATCCGACCTCCGCGCCAGCTGTGGGAACGCAGCCCTTTACCTCAAGAGCGGGTGATTTTAACGGCGATGGTTTGCTCGACCTTGCCGTGCCGAATTTTGGGACGAACAATGTCAGCATTTTACTGAATACGGGTGCGGGGAATTTTGCTCCCGCGGTGAACTACGCGACGGGAACCCAAGCGCGCGATGTGGAAGTTGACGATTTGGACGGCGACGGCGACCTCGATCTCGCGGTAATCAATTATGGCACCAATAACGTCACCATCTTGCTGAATACGGGCATAAACAGCGGAATATTTGCGGTATCGGCGAACTACGGAACGGCAGCGAATCCACAGTCGGTAGCAGCGGCGGATTTGGACGGCGACGGTGACCTCGATATTGTTACTGGCAATGTCGGGGGCAATGTGAGCGTTCTTCTGAACAACGGTAGCGGGACGTTCGCGGCGGCGGTAAATTATACTGCGGGAGGCAATGTCGCTTCGGTCTCTGCGGGTGATTTCGACGGTGACGGCGACCTCGACCTTGCCGTGTCGAACAGAATCCTGAATGTTGTCCAAATCCTCCTGAATTCAGGGAACGGCACGTTTGCCGCTCCCGTAAATTATGCTGCGGGAACAGACTGTGGCGGTCTTTCCTCCGGTGATTTCGATGGCGACGGCGATCTCGACCTCGCTGTGTCAAATTATTTCAGCGCAAATGTGAGTGTTCTTCTGAACAACGGTAACGGGACATATGCTGCGGCGGTGAATTACGGCGTAGGAACAAACCCGGCAGGCTTGACTGCGAGCGATTTCAACGGTGACGGTTTGCTCGACCTTGCTGTAGCAATTCAAAGCACAAACAACATCAGTATTCTGATGAACACGGGCGGTGGTGCGTTTGCATCGGCAATCAACTATCCAACGATGGGAGCTGGATCGAATTTCGCGGTAGCAGGCGATTTCGACGGCGACGGCGATCTCGACCTTGCCGTTGCAAACTCCGGCAGCAATAATGTTTCCATTCTGAAAAATGGTGTACAACCCGTTTTAACGACATTCTCACCCGCACGAAACATCAACACGGCAGCACTTGCGTCGGCAATTTCCCCGACATTCAACCAAACGATGACCACAGCAACAGCTTCGGTTGGAGCGTTCAAGGTATGGGGCGGTTTTACGGGCTTAAAAGCGGGTACGTATTCAGGCGGAGGCACAGTTACGCCCTCTCTTGCGCCGACGGTTCCTTTCCGCAGAGGTGAGCAGGTATGGGTGACGGTCACGAATGCACAGACGAGTTTGGCAGGAAGCGTCGGCATTGCCGCGCGACCGACGGTGTACGGCTTCCGTGCGGCGGCAGGCGCGGGTCCGGCAACGTTTGTGCAAACCTCTGCACCTACGACCGGAGCAAACCCGAATGCCGTCGCGATGGGTGACTTCGACGGCGACGGTGACCTCGATCTTGCCGTAACAAATTACAACGGCAGCAATATCGGTATCTTCTTGAACATCGGTGCAGGCGTGTATGCGGCTGCCGTGAACTATGCGACAGGGGCATTGCCGAACGGTGTGACGGCGGCAGATGTGGACGGCGACGGCGACCTCGACCTTGCCGTTACCAGTGGCAACAATGTTTCCATTATGATGAACTCAGGTGCAGGCACGTTTGCAGCACCCGTGAACTACGCATCGGGTTCAACCACATATGATGTAGCGGCAGGGGATTTTGACGGCGACGGCGACCTCGATCTTGCGGTAACAAATTCAGGCGGTGCAAATCTTTCGATTCTTCGCAATACGGGTGCCGGCGTGTTTAGTGCGCCAGCGACCTACGCTGTGGGAACAAACCCCGCAATTATTGCCGTCGGCGATTTTGACAACGACGGCGACCTCGACCTCGCGGTGGCGAATATCAATACCAACAACATGAGCGTTCTTCTGAATACGGGCAATGGCTTATACGCTACGGCGGTAAACTACCCAACAGGAACAACGCCCAGAAGCGTAACAGCCGGAGATTTGGACGGCGACGGTAATATAGACCTCGCGGTAGCAAATTACGGCAGCAATACCGTGAGTGCTTTTCTGAATACGGGCGCAGGAGCCTTCAATCCGGCAGTGAACTACGCCACTGGAGCAAGTGGCGCACATTCTGTAACAGCAGGAGATTTCGACGGCGATGGCGACCTTGATCTTGTCGCAGCAAGTTTCGGAGGCGGTGGAACGGCGAGTTTCTTCCTCAACGTCGGCGGTGGTGCGTATGCAGGGGCGGTAAACTACGCTACGGGGGGATCCTCACGTGCAGTGGGGGCGGGCGACCTTGACGGCGACGGCGACCTCGACCTTGCGATTGTAAATTATTTCGGGGACAACGTTCCAATTTTGTTCAACTCCGCACCGATGAACGTCACCAACAACGTGCCGCCGTTCGGCATCCCACCCACTACGCCGACGTTCAACACAATGACAGCGGCACTGAACACGAACGTTGTTATCCCATTCAATCAAACTCTGAGCGCTCCGACGGTGAATGCCGCAACCTTCAAAGTGTTTGGTGGTTTCACGGGATTGAAGACCGCAACCTACGGCGCTGCGGGCGCAACGGCAACCATTACGCCCACACAAACCTTCAAGCGAGGCGAGCAGGTCTTTGTGACAGTAACCAATGCGACAAGTACGGGCGGCACAGCCACACGCCCGTTTGTGATGGGCTTCCGTGCAGCGGCGGGCGTAGGTCCGGCGACGTTCTACCCGACCTCCGTGCCTGGTGTGGGAACAAATCCCTATGCTGTGGCGACAGGCGATTTCGACGGCGACGGTGATATTGATCTTGCCACAGCCAATTCTGTTACGAACAATGTTACTATTTTATTCAATACGGGCGGAGGCGCGTTTACCCCGGGCGGAACATATACAACAGGGGGCACATTACCCCAAGGCTTGGCGGCAGGAGATTTTGATAATGACGGCGACCTCGATCTTGCCGCGACCAACTCTGTCTCGGGGAATATTAGTATTCTTAAAAATACTGCCGGTGTCTTTAGTGCGGGCGGAACGTATCCTGCGGGTACGAATCCAAACTATATTGCCGTTGCGGATTTCGACGGGGACGGCGATCTTGATCTTGCGGTGTCAAATTACAACAGTGCCAACGCAAGCATTCTCATCAATACGGGCGGGGGGGCATTTGCCGCTCCGGTAAATTATGCGACAGGTCTTCAGCCCGGAGCCGTGACTGCGGGCGATTTTGACGGCGATGGCGATATAGATCTTGCTGTTTCCAACGGCAACGGCAATAATGTCAGCGTTCTTCTCAATACGGGCGGGGGCACGTTTGCGGCGGCGGTAAATTATGCTATCGCGATCAGCGGAGCGGCAACCGTGACTGCGGGCGATTTCGACGGCGACGGCGATATAGATCTTGCGGCAACAAGCTATAACAGTAATTGCGTCAATATCCTTCTGAACAACGGCACAGGTATCTTTGCCGCAGCGGTTACGTATTTGACGGGCGGGGCGGGCAGCATATTTGTATCGGCGGGAGATTATGACGGTGACGGCGACCTCGACCTTGCCGTTTCCAATGCCCTGAGTAATAATATCGGTATTCTTTTGAATACCGGCGCGGCGACGTTTGCCGCAGCCGCGACATATCCGACGGCGGGGTCTAATCCGTATTTGTCGGCATCGGGTGATTTCGACGGCGACGGGGATCTGGACATCGCCGTCCCTAATCAAGGTACCAACAATGTTTCCATCCTGAAAAATGGCGTACAGCCTGTTTTAACAACCTTTACTCCCGTGCGCAACACGAATACTGCGGCACTCGCGGCAAGTATTAGTCCGACGTTCAATCAAACCATGACCACTGCAACAGCTTCGGTCGGAGTGCTCAAGGTGTGGGGCGGCTTTACGGGCTTAAAAGCCGGAATATATTCGGGCGGCGGTACTGTTACGCCAAGTCTTGCGCCGACGGTTTCGTTCCGTCCGGGCGAACAGGTATGGGTGACGGTAACGAATGCGCAGACGAGTTTAGCGGGAAGCGTCGGCATTGCGGCGCGTCCGCAGGTCTACGGTTTCCGCGCGGCTGCGGGTGTGGGTCCGGCGCAGTTTATTCAAAACTCGGCTCCGGCTGTTGGGACGAATCCACGATCGGTCACTTGTGGCGATTTCGACGGTGACGGCGACCTCGATATCGCGGCGGCGAATAATGGCAGCAATAATATTAGCATTCTCCTGAATACGGGTGCAGGTACTTTTGCGCCTGCAGTGAATTATACAGCGGGGACGAGTCCAATATCAGTCACGGGCGGGGACTTCGACGGCGACGGCGATATTGATCTTGCAGTGGCAAATAGTGGTAGCAATGTGAGTATTTTTCTGAATACGGGTGCAGGAGTCTACGCAGCGGCGGTGAATTATACGGCGGGGACGAGTCCCCGATCTGTAAGTGTCAGTGATTTCGACGGCGATGGCGATCTTGATATTGCCGTAGCGAATAATGGCAGTAATAACATAAGCGTTCTCATGAATACAGGCACGGGTACTTTCGCGGCGGCAGTAAATTATGCCGTAGGAACGACTCCGCAATCAGTCATGGTCGGTGATTTTGACGGGGATGGCGATATTGACCTCGCGGCGGGGAATTTTGGCAGTAATAACATAAGCATTCTCCTGAATATAGGAGGTACGGGTACTTTCGCGCCAGCGGTGAATTATGCCACGGGAATAAGCCCTCGGTCAGTAAGTGTCGGTGATTTCGACGGTGATGGAGATCTCGACCTTGTGACAGCAGATTTTGGCAGCAATACTATAAGCGTCCTTCTGAACACGGGTGCAGGTACTTTTGCGGCAGCGGTAAGTTATGCGACAGGGACGCAACCGAATTCAATTACCATCGGAGACTTCGACGGAGACAACGACCTTGATATTGCAACGGTAAATAGTGGCAGTGATAATGTTTCGATTTTGAAAAACGGCATTCAACCCGTCCTTACAACATTCTCACCCGTGCGTAACACCAACACGGCGGCACTTGGTACAGCAATTTCCCCGACATTCAATCAAACCATGACCACGGCGACGGCATCGGTGAATGCGTTCAAGGTATGGGGCGGATTTACGGGCTTGAAAGCAGGAATATATTCGGGCGGAGGTACGGCTACGCCGAGCCTTGCGCCGACAGTTCCGTTCCGTCCGGGCGAGCAGGTATGGGTGACAGTCACGAATGCGCAGACGAGTTTGGCGGGCAGTGTGGGTATTGCGGCGCGTCCGCAAGTGTACGGCTTCCGCACGGCGGCAGGTGTCGGTCCCGCCACATTCTTAGAAACGCAGATTGTCGCCGGAGGTGGTGGTAATTCGCGCGGTGTAGCTGCGGGCGATTGGGACAATGACGGCAAACTGGATTTGGTGATGGTCAATCAAAACGCAGCAAATAACATACGCCTGATGATGAATAACGGTTCGGGTAACTTTACCCCACAAGCAGCCATAGCTGTTCCGGGTACCCCAAGTTTCCCTGTCTCCGGTGATTTCGATAACGACGGCAACATTGACCTTATTGTCTCTTCGCTGGGAACAAACCTTGCTTACATCTTCCGCAATAGTCCCGCCGGGACATTGACAAATGTCGGCTCAATCACCTTGAGCGGCTTAGATTATATAGCATCCGCTGACTTCAACGGCGACGGGCTGTTGGATATTGTTGCGGGATGTGGCGCAAGTGGGATACGTGTGACTCGTAATAATGGTGGAATGTCCTTTACGACCTATCAAACCATCGCAGTCGGTACTGTCAATGCTTGTTCGGTGGGTGATTTCGATAACGATGGGGATGTGGATATTATCTATTCCCTTACCGGTAGTATAACCATCGGTATTTTGCTCAACGACGGCAACGGTAATTTCAACACAACACCCTTTACTTTGCCGACTGCGGGAGCAAATCGTTCATTCTTCTCGGTGGGTGATTTAGACAGCGACGGCGACCTTGATGTAGCGATTGCCGGAAATGGTGGTGGTACTGCAGTCATCCTTGAAAATACAACCTCTGGTGGTATTTTGAGTTTTAATGTCATTGCCACAACGCTGCCAAGTTTAGATGTTACCATGGTGGACATCAACGGTGACGGCAACCTCGACCTTGCTGCGGTTCTGAATCCTAACGTCAATACTTTATTAAACTCCGGCGGGGGACCGCTTTCCGGGCGTTTTACAGGAACGGTTTCGTCTGCGCCGATAAGCGGGACGACAAGTTTTTGTATGACGGCAGGCGATTGGGACAACGATGGCGATATTGACCTCGCAACGGCGAATTGGGGAACGGGCAATGTTTCGATTTTGTTCAACATGATTCCCCCCACGACGTACTACTATCAATCGGGCAACGCGAATAACCCCGCCAACTGGAACTCGTTGCCGTGGGGCGGAGGCTTTCCGGCAACATCGTTTTCAAGCCCTGCCACAGACTTTTACGTGATGGGTGGCGGCGCAACGACAACAGCTTCGGTGATTGCGCCGATAACCATTGGCGCAAATGTGAGTTTGCACGTAACCTCACCGTCGGTGTTGGCAGTCGGTAACGGCGTAACGATTACGAACAACGGCTTTTTGAATGTGTCGGGCAATACGATTTCCGGCGCATCGCTCCAGCTTGTTGGTTCGGGTGCAGTGACCGGCAACGTGGTGACGTATTGGGGTACAACGGCAACACTGGAATATCAGACGATTGCCGGAACACTTACCACAGGTGTAGAGTTTCCGGGACCGATGCAGGGTTCGGTGGTGATTAACGGCTCCAATACCGTGACACTTCATGCTAATCGGCAAATTAATGGTACGCTTACGATGCAAGCCGGGACGCTGGATATTTCAGGTCAGACGCTTCAGCCGAATGGGGCGATTACGTTTGCCGGTGGTACAATCAATGGTAGTATTACGTCTTCATTGACCATAACGGGCAGTGGGAACATTAACGGCAGCGCCATCTTCGGTGCAGGGGGCTTGGGAGCAGTGACGATGAACCGTGCGGGAGCAACTATGACCCTCGGTTCTCCGCTCAATTTGTTGTCGGCAAGCGCACTCACGCTCACGCAAGGCTACATCAAATCCACACCCGCGAATGTCGTATTTGTACAAGACCCAAGTATTGGTGCAATAACAGGCGGTGGAACAACTTCACACATCGCGGGAGTTCTGCGTCGCGCGCTTCCGGCGGGCGGCGGGACGTATGCGTACCCTGTGGGCGGTGGCACGGGAACGACCTATTTGCCGCTCAATCTCAGCTATGCTTCGGCGGCAGGTGCGGCAACCTACGAAGTGGAAGCTCTTCTGGGCGCATCGGGCGGCACAGAAACAGGTCTTCTGGGCGCAGGAACGCTTTCAACGACGGAGTACTGGCGCACGGCTTTGGGCGGTTTTGCCTTAAACAATGCGACGCTGACCTTTACGCGGACAACACCGATACTAATTGCAACCAATCGCATAGGCGAATCGGTAACGCCGGGAGGTACATATACAGGTATCAATGCCAATAATCTGGCGGGCAGCACGGTCAGTGCTCCTAACATCAGCAATGCCGCAGCATTCGCACCATTGAACCCTGGGACGATGTTCTACGCGATAGGCGGAGCCGCAGCTCCTCCGGTAGTAACAGCACTTTCACCGACGCGAAATAACCCCACAGCAACACCGCTGACTACGCCGATTGCCGTGACATTCTCGCAGACGCTGACGAACTTTGCCTCCAAGACTTTCGGCTCGATGACGGGGATGAACCTTACGGCGACGAGTTTTGCAGGTAATACGGGTACGCAGGGCGGGAACAATTTCAAACCGAACGAGCGCGTACAAACGACCGTCATGACTGCGACGGCAAGCGCGGCGGGGATGATGACTGCACCCTCCGTGTATGAGTTTACTGCAGCAGCAGGAACGGGACCCGGAACGTACTATTCGGTTACCGCTTTTGCAACAGGTATCTGGCCATATGCCAGTGCTGTCGGAGATGTGGATGGCGACGGAGATATTGATGTGGTGATAGCAAACCGTACCAGCGCAAATGCGACCGTCCTTCTCAATAATGGAGCAAATATTTTTACTCCTTCGGCTGGCTCACCGTTTGCCGTCGGAACGAATCCGCAGTCTATTACTCTTGGTGACGTGGATAGTGATGGCGACTTGGACATTATCACAGCAAATACCGGTAGTAATAATGTGACGGTCTTGCTGAATAATGGTTCAGGCGTGTACGCTCCTGTGGCTGGCTCGCCGTTTGCAGCAGGTACGCTGCCTGTGCAGGCTGAGTTAGGCGATGTGGACGGCGACGGCGATCTGGATATGGTCATTGCCAATGCTGGCTCTGCCAATATGACGGTGCGTCTGAATAATGGAGTGGGTAATTTCGCTGCTGTGTCAGTCGGTTCTCCTTTTGCCTTGGCAGGCGCTCCCAATGGTGTTGTCTTGGGCGATGTCGATGGTGATGGCGATCTTGATGTAGCCGTGACAGATTTCGGAGGCAATACCATTTTTGTTCGCCTTAATAACGGATCAGGTGGATATGCAGCATCAGCACTTGGCTCTCCCTTTGCGGTGGGAGGGCAGCCATGCAGGGCGGCATTAGGCGATGTTGATGGTGATGGCGATCTTGATTTGGCAATACCAAATCAGGCAACGAATAATGTCACTCTTCTTCTCAATAATGGCGCAGGTGCATATTCAGCAGCAGTGGGTTCACCCTTTGCCGTAGGAACTGCACCGCAAGTTGTCACCTTTGGCGATGTGGATGGCGACGGTGATCTTGATTTTGCAACGGCGAATCTAAGTAGCAATAACGTAAGCGTTCGCTTGAATAACGGCACAGGTAATTTTGCCACACAAGCATTGGGTTCACCCTTTGCAGCTGGTATCGGTCCACGATATGTGAGCTTTGCAGATGTAGACGGCGACGGTGACCTGGATGTAGCGGTGCCCAATGATGGAACCAATACGGTTTCCATTCTCAAAAACGGTGTACAACCTGTGCTGACCACTCTCACACCAACCCGCAATACGAATACCGCCACACTGGCGAGCAGTATCAGCCCAACGTTCACACAAACCATGACCACCGCAACGGCATCGGTGAACACCTTGAAGGTCTGGGGCGGATTTACGGGCTTGAAGGCAGGTACGTATTCCGGCGGAGGCACTGTCACGCCGTCTCTTGCGCCAACGACCGCATTCCTTCCGGGCGAGCAGGTGTGGGTAACGGTGACAAATGCGCAGACGAGTTTGGCAGGTAGCGTCGGTATAGCAGCTCGTCCAACCGTGTACGGTTTCCGCACTCAGGCGGGCGTGGGACCAGCAACATTTCAACAAGTTTCCGTTCCGGCGGTGGGGACGGGTCCTCGTTTTGTCGCAACAGGTGATTTTGACGGCGACGGCGATATTGACGTTGCGGCAGCCAACGGCGGGGGAACGACGGTGAGTATTCTTCTGAACACGGGCGCGGGTGCGTATGCGGCGGCAGTGAACTATACCGTCGGTACAAGCCCGCAAAGTATTGCGGCAGGTGATTTCGACAACGACGGCGACCTCGACCTTGCCGTGGCGAACGACGGTAGCAATACGGTCAGCATACTTGTGAATACAGGCGGCGGCGTGTATGCTCCCGCTGTAAACTACGGCACAGGCGCACTGCCGGAAATGGTCGTCGCGGGCGATTTCGACGGCGACGGCGACCTCGACCTTGCGACAGCAAATTTGGGTGGAAACAACGTCAGTATTCTTCTAAACACGGGCGCGGGAACATTTGCTCCTGCGGTGAACTATGGTACTGGGACAAGTCCGGAGTCTCTAGCCGTGGGTGATTTCGACGGTGACGGCGACCTCGACCTTGCGACGGCAAATTACGGCGGGAACAACGTCAGCATCCTGCTGAACACTGGTTTGGGAGCGTTTGCGGCACCAATAAACTACGGCGTGGGTGTTCAACCGAACGCTCTTACTGTCGGCGATTTTGACGGCATCAACGGCTTGGATATTGCGACGGCAAATATCGGTGGCGGGAACGTCAGTGTTCTCCTGAACACAGGTGCCGGTGGGTTTGCGGCGGCGGTGAACTACCCAGTCGGCACAGGTCCCGCATCGGTTGCGACCAGCGACTTCGACGGTGACGGCGACCTCGACCTTGCCACAGCGAATTCAGGCACTAACAATGTGAGTATCCTCTTGAACACGGGCGGTGGAGGCTTTGCGGCAGCAGTGAACTATGCAGCCGGAAATCAACCATTCTCCACTGCTACCGGAGACTTCGACGGCGATGGTGATATGGACATCGCGACCATAAACTTTGGCTCAAACGATGCTTCTGTACTCTTCAACCAAAATGCACCGACGCGAGCAGGTTTCGGTAATGCGTTATCATTTAATGGCATCAATCAATCCGTCAACGTCGGCGTAGCACTTGCTCCCGCCCTTCCGTTAGCTCTGGAAGCATGGATTCATCCTACCTCTTTTGTCGGAGGCGGACAAATTATTGGCAAGAACAATGTTGTTGGCTTGGGAGTGAATGCGGCGGGTAATCTCATTTTCCAAATTGGAAGCGGTGCGGCATGGCTTTCAACGTTGACCTCAACGACAACAGTACCGCTTGGCACATGGTCACACGTGGCAGCAACCTACGACGGCACAACGATGATGCTCTATCTGAATGGTGTGGTAGTAGGCAGCCTCAGTGCGGCATCCGCACTCGGTGTAAATGCAGCAGTATGTAGCATTGGTGCACTCAGTGGTGCGGCTCCGTTCTTCACGGGCGACATAGAAGAAGTGCGCCTGTGGAATGCCGTTTTGCCGCAAACCACCATCAACACTTACAAAGGCGTTGAAATCGGAACATCACATCCGAACTGGGGTAATCTTCTTGGCTACTGGCGCTTTAATGAGTACGGCGGCTCAGTAGCAGCAGATAGTAAGGGTGCAAATACAGGAACTCTTACGAATGCTCCCGCCAACATCATATCAACTGCTCCGGTGAGCATGATAACAGACCCAACGGCAGGTTCGATGACCAATGTGCTACTTCCGGCAACGGTCGCCGTTGGACTGCCGACCTACTCACTGGTAGCACCTGCTTCTGCGTTAGGTACGGTTTCGGCACCGATTGCTAATGCCGTTACGTTTACCAATCTGACCAGCCCTGTGGCTCTGAACGCAACCGACACCTTTGGTTATCAAGCGACGGACGGCACGACCGTCAGCACGGCAACGGTGACGGTTCGCTACGAGCCGCGCCTGACCAGTGGTGGAACGCAATACGCCGTCGCACTGGTAAATACACCTCTTGCTGCTCCTACGGTCATAGGTGGTACAGCTCCGCTCACGTGGTCATGGTCGCCCGCAACGAGTCTGAGTGCAACGAACATTGTAGCACCGACCTTCAATGGCAACGCTCCCCAAACCTACACGGTAACAGTAACTGATGCACTAGGCTTTTCTTATTCAACAACAGTTGCTGTGACATTGGTTGGCGGTACTTATTATTATAGCAACGGTGATGCGGCAATACCCTCTAACTGGCTTACTGCCTACGGTTTGGGTGTTCCTGCGCCAACAATGAGTGTTCCGGGCACGACCTTCATCGTGATGGGCAGCACGGTCTTCGGCTCGACGATCGCCACAGCCGCTGCGAGTTTCACGATTGGTACGGGAGTAACGGTTCGTATCCAAGCGCCATCAGTGCTGACGGTGGACACCGGAATGAACCTCATCAACAACGGCACCGTGACTGTGGAGGGCACATCCAGCACGGGCGGAACGCTACGATTCATCGGTTCCGGTACGATGATGGGCACATCCCCCATGTACCAAAGCCCGATGTCAGTGCTGGAGTATTCGGGCACGAATGTCATCCGTTCAAGTTCGGCGATAGAGTTTCCATCGCCAATGCCAGCAACGGTGGTAGTGGACGAGAACGTGACGGTGGGGTTGGATGGGAACAAAACGC
>CALCNX010000127.1 GCA_937899715.1 uncultured bacterium
CGACTTTTGCTCAGGAGATTGGCGAAAAAATGACTTTCCAAACAGTCTCTTAGAGCAAGAGTAATAAACTGTTTGCTAAAAGAAGCTATTTTTAATGCGGAGTACATAACGTTGTTTTTCAGAATAATGAAGAAAAAATTATTGAAGACTTTCGCAAAGGCTCATATTTGTAAGTGAGGACGGTAAAACTCGTTTGTTCATCCCTGAGCCTGGATTCATCAAATGAGTTTCAGCTCCCTCGCCTTTTTTATTTGCGAAAATCCTCCAGTGGTTACAATTTCAGAGATACACCATATGTAATACCAATTTTAGGCGAAGCATACCATATACCTTGATGCGTGTACACAAGTGCGCTGCTTTCCACGCCAAGCGTAAATTGTGTGCGGGCATCCGGCGAATAATTCAGCCCCAGCATCACACGCCCTGTTGCGCCAATCTGTGTGCCACCTAAAACGGTATGTAGGATAGGTGAAACGTTATTTTCGGGCATCATCACATACCGATACGCAAGCCCCGCCCACAGAAGCGAAGGATTTTGCTGAACGTCCATAACAAGTTGCCGCTCGCCATCAGTAGCGCGAAAACGCTGAAAAAATGCTTCTTCGCCAAACTCAAAGCCGAAACAGTGCTGCTCGGTAAGACGGTACAGCGCACCAATGGCGGTATTGCGTAAAAACGAAGACGGATTCGAGGGCAGCGTTGCACGCGGGAGTGAAACCGAAGTGATGCCACGGGCATTTATCTGTAAGTGCTGAAAAAATCCGTCGGCATCGGGAGTTGCTGCCGTCAGAGAAATTGGCTCTGGGGCTGATATTGTTTGATATTGTTTGTTCGGCGCAACCGTAGGCAATGAGGGTTCACGTACGGTACTGGCTAGCGCAGCAGGTGGAAGAGCATTGTCTGGTGAGGTAGAAGTAGTAGCATCTGATGGTGTAGAAACAATACTATTTGATGAGGAAGATATTCCAAAGCCACTCTCGTCCTGCCGTTGCTGTGCCGAAGACTGTTCTTGCTCCTGACTGTTGAAATTTCGGATATTATTCTGCTCAAAATTATGTGTGCTTGAGGAAGTCCATTGTTCGCGGGTTACTGTATGCAAATGTTTTGTTTCCTGCAAATATGATGCTTGTGGCGTAATTCGTTGTAGTGCAAGACTTGCAGGAAGCTGAACAATACGCTCTTGCTGTCCTGATTCTTCCGATGCAAAATGATTCCATGTTAGGAACAAAGCGGCGGTGAGAAAAGACGATGCAAGTGCTGTCAAAAATGATCCTTGCAAAAACGTATAAATTGCGGAAAACATACCGCCTGTTGCCACAGGAGCGGATGCAGACGTGCCCACCGTCGCCAATGCCGATGTACCAAGCGCTGATGCGCCCGGAGCAGCAAAACCCATTTCTGCAAAAATGCTATTGGTGAGGTGCATGGGCGGCGTGAGTGCTTGGAAGTCCGCTTTGAAAGCGGCTTTCAGTGCCAGTGCCTGACGAAGTTCTTCGCGGAGGTCGGCACGGCGAGCAATCGCCATCAGCAATTCCTCTTCTTCCGCTTGCTCCATTGTGCCGTCGAGAAAATCGTGGATGAGTTCTGAGTAATTCATAGCAGTTGTGTGCAAGTATTGATGAGCATTTAGCGATGTTTCATTATGTCGTTAAAGTACGGCTGCAAGATGGTTCTGAGCTGTTGCTTTGCCCGAAAGACGCGCGTTCTGGCATTGACTTCCGTAGATCCCGTGATGGTGGCAATTTCTTGATAGGAAAAACCGTCGTACTCGCGCAAAACCACGGCTTCGCGGTAGTCATCTTCTAGTAATTCCAGTGCCGAAGAAATTAACTGCGCAAGCTCTTCTGCTTCGTAATGCGCTGCGCCGCTTGGCACGTGAATGTCGTAGTCTTCAAGAGAAAAAGTGATTTTGGTGTCGCGCTTCCGATTAAGGCATAAATTGCGAACGGTCAGCATCAAATATCCGGCGACATTCTTGACTTCGGTTCCTGACTGCCCGCTTTGGAAAAATTTCATCATTGCTTCTTGGAACACGTCTTCCGCCTGCCGTACGCTGCCGAGTACCCGCATACAATAGGCATACATACGCTGCCCATGCCTGCGGTAGAGTTCGGAGAACGCGGCTTCGGCGAGTCCTGCATCCACCAGATGCGCAAAGAGTTCTTCGTCGGAATATGAGGTAACGCGGTGCTTCATTCGTTCAGTATAGCAAGAATTGCAATCGGTTTTAGGCGGATAGTTTTGTCTGAACTAACCAAGAGTTAGCCAACAAAAAGCAATGACACACGACATAGCTGAATGTTGCAAAAAAAATTGGGCGTGAGAAGAAAAGGTTTTCGGGGAGGGAGAAAGTAAACGAGATGAGCCAAGAGGATTAGTGTTTGCAGGGATAATAAACACAAACGTCGTCGTCGGAGACCTTATTAACCTTTGTGTACAAGGATAATTTGGTAAACGACGACGAGAAAATTACAATAAGAATCTTGGTAAGGCAAAGTTCAGCACGATGGAGTAAAATGCTACATCAACACACCCGTAATCCGCAGCACTGCTGCCGGTACAAGACCAAGGAAGATGACACCCGCGACGGCAATCGCAATCGTTACGCCCGACATACCGGGCTGTGCAGCATGGATTTCTCCCGTTTCGTGGGAGCGGAAGTACATCGCAACAATAAGACCGAGATAGAAATATGCCGAAATAAGACTCGCCAGAATTCCCACGAGTGCAAGCCACGTGTAGCCTGCTTCAATAGCCGCCATGAAGAGATAGTATTTGCCAAAGAAGATAGCAAAGGGCGGCAAGCCCAGAAGCGAGAACATAAAGAGCGACATTACGCCCGCCAAGAGCGGATGACGCTTTGCCAAGCCCGCATAGTCGCTGAATTCTAATTGCTTGCCGTATTCATGTTCTAGTGCCGATACAACGATAAAAGCGCCAATTTGGGTGAACAAATACGCCCCAAGGTAGAACATGATTCCGCTTGTGCCGCGTCCTGTACCTGACACAATACCTATCATCATGTATCCAGCCTGTGCGATGGAGGAATATGCCAGAAGCCGCTTCACGTTTTGTTGGGCGCAAGCTGCAATATTGCCGTAGAGCATCGAAGCAGCAGAAAGCATTGCAAGAAGGTAGGTTAATTTGGTGCTGTCCGGACCACCATTTGGGATGAGTACACTAGAAAGCTGGATAAAAGCAGCGAAGGCTGCCGCTTTCCCGCCCGTGCTCATAAAAGCCGTTACGATAGTCGGAGCGCCTTGATACACATCCGGCGACCAGACGTGAAATGGAAATGCCGACACTTTGAAACTCAGCCCAATAATAATTAGCCCTGTGCCAGCAAGCAGCAACGACGGCATTTGAGCGCCATAGCTGACGGCGGCTCGAATAGCACTGTACTCCATTTTTCCACCCGTCGCGCCATAGACGAGCGCCATGCCGTAAAGCAAAAATCCCGTGGAAAACGCGCCCAAGAGAAAATATTTTAAGCCCGATTCCACCGAAAGGATTTGATTCCGCATATACGCCGAGAGCACGTAAAAGCTAATGGACATGACCTCAATGCCGATAAACACAATCAGTAAGTGATTAGCGTGTGCCATGAGAATCATACCGCTCACGGCAAAAAGGATGAGAATGTAGAACTCATCGAACTCCCAGTTCATGCGCTGCAAGTATGGTCGGGCAGCTATCATTACCAAAATACCTGATGCCGAGAAGAGCATATCAAAAAACGAAGGGTACATTCCCGTCGTTATCATGCTGTTAAAGGCAGTTCCGTTTCTGCCCCAGAGCAGTGCCGCGAAGGTAAAGACTATCGCAAGCCCGATAGTAGCATACGGCATGACGATATTGCTACGGTTCTTCGGCACAAGCGCGCCCAAGAGCATCGCGGTCAGGCAGAAAAAGGAACTGAGAGATATTGGCAATGAGTAGAAAATATCGTAGAGCATGACGGGGGCAAAAAGGATGAAGTATAAAGATTGAAGTATGAAAGCAACGAATGGGCGTGTTTTGTTTGAACGGCAAAGGCTATTTGTTTAATGTCCTTTGTGCGTTTCGTGTGCTTCGCTTTCGGCAGCAGGCGCTTTGTGGAGCTTTTTTAGTGTTTCGGTGTAATTGGTTTTTCCGAATTTTGCAATTTCGAGTTTGCCCACAAGTGCTTTGGTGGATTCTTCCGAAAAGCGCATAAAGGTCGAAGGATAAATGCCAATCCAAATCATCAGAATTGTTGCCGGAATGAGCATGGCAAGTTCTTTTGTTGTCAGATCGCTCATGCTTGCGCTGTCGTCGTTCTTGAAGCCGCCGAAGCATATATCGTTGTACAGCTTCAGCATATAGATTGCCACAAATACGCCTGTGGTTGCGCCCAAGATACCAAATGTCCAGTTATTCAAAAATGGCGAGCGGAACGTGCCGAGAAGCAGCAAATACTCGCCCACAAAGCCGTTTAATCCCGGTAAACCCACGAGCGAAAAGAGCGATATGGCAAAGAACACTGCAAAGATGGGCATCACTTTTGCAATGCCACCATAGTCCGCAAGCAGTGTCGTACCTCGGCGTTCGGTCAACATTCCAAGACAAAGAAACAAGCCTGTTACCGAAAGCCCGTGGTTGAACGTCTGAATAATTGCGCCTTGTACACCTTCGGGGGTCATGGAGAAAACACCCATGACCATCGTGCCCAAGCTGCTCACAAGCGCAAACGACGCAAGGCGGCGAATATCGGTCTGTACAATCGCCAGCATTGCGCCATAAATGACAGCAGCAGCGCCAAGAGCGCACATCACCTTCGCATATTCAAAGGACGATTGCGGAAACATCTCTAAGCCAAAGCGGATAAGACCGTAAATGCCAATTTTGAACAAGACCGCGCCCACGACAACCGTTCCCACAAGCGGCGCTTCCGATTGCACGTCCGGCAACCATGTATGCACGGGGAAAAGCGGAACTTTGATACAAAAAGCAAGCATGAAAGCGAAGAACATCCATTTTTGCGTGTCGAGGGGAATCGTCGGAGCAATTTCGCGGAGCAGAAGAAGGTTGGTCGTGAAATGCCCTGTGGTCTGCTGCACGTAGTAACCAAGCCAAATCAAACCAATGAGCATAACCAGCGAACCAAACATCGTGTAAATAAAGAACTTTAATGCTGCAAATGTTTTGCGCTCACCGCCCCAGATACCGATAAGAAAATACATCGGTATTAAAATAAGTTCGAAAAAGACGTAAAAAAGGAAGGTATCTAATGCGGCAAAAATTCCGATAACGCCAAATTCCAAAAGCAGTATCAAAACGTAAAACTCTTTCTCTTGGCTCTTGATGCTATCGAAGCCCGCCAGAATCACGACCGGTATAGTGAGCGCGGTCAGGAAAATGAACAGCACCGACATCCCGTCCACTCCGATACGGAAGCCTGCGTCCAGCGAAGGTATCCAGCCTTGCATGGTCAGCATTTGCATATTGGGATTGGCGTGATCAAAATTGAGGAGTGTCGCCAGTCCGAAGAGAAAGGCAACGACCGATACGGTGAGAGATGTGTATTTGAGCGCTTTCTTAGCATCACGGCTGACAAGCAAAAGCGCGAGTGCGCCGACAAGAGGTGCGAAGAGCGTTGCAAGAAGCATAGTAGCAATCGGAATGTGGTTGTACGGATTATTCAACGTTTGGAACGGTGCGCGAAACGGGCTTTGCTATACGGCATGAGCCAACTGTGCGCCTGCCTACGGTTCACGAAGGCACAATTTAGCAAAATCGCCGCGCATGGCAAATTATTTGTCGTGAAAAGTTCTTAACTGATGTTACGCTTTGCCAAGAGATTCCCCTCTTTGGGACAAAGAGGGGTGTACGAGCGGTAGCGAGGACGGGGTGTTGCTTCGTAGATTGCCGCCGGACTACCCCGTCAATCCTCGCTTCGCCGGACTGCCACCCCTTCACACAGTGAAGGGGAATTTCAGAAAGCGTAACTTTAGTGCGTAAAAGGACGGGTAGAGGGTTGAATGAGTACGACACTATACTCCGTCACTCCCTCAATGCCCGCTCCCGCTTTGCTTCACGCCCTGTTTGCCACCGCTTTGTACTTCTTTCACCATCAGCCATAATCCTGCCGAAATTGCCAGCGAAACGCCCGAAATGACGAAAATAAGTGACTTGTCGGGCGCAGCCTGTATGAATTTTCCCACAAAAAGGCTGGAGGCGAGTTGTGGCAAGACCACTGATAAATTGAAAATACCCATAAACAGCCCCATGCGGCTTTTGTCCACCTTCTCGGTCATAATCGCAAAAGGCAAACTCACCACTGCCGCCCAGCCAATGCCGACAATAACCATCAGCCCATAGAGCGAAACAGCACTTTTACCAAAGAACACGATTCCGAAATAGCCGACTGCCATTGCCACCAGTGCCAGAAGGTGCGTCCTGACGCGCCCCAAACGCTCGGCAAGCGGTTCCAACGCTGCGACGGGCAGAATAAAACCCACAGTATTCAGCACGGCAAAAGAAATCGCAATTACCTGACCGATGCTTTGGTCGTCCGTGTTGGCGGGCAGAACCTGCTTGGCGTAGGCGAACATATACACGAACATCGTCTGCACACCCAGCCATGAGAAGGCATGAGCAATACAGATGCGAATAAACTGTCCCATGTCGGTCGTACCCGTAGGTATCGTGTCGTTTGTGCCTGCGTCTGCATTTGTTGCCACTTGGTTCAGGGTTCGAGATTCGGTAATGAAAAGCGTAGGCACAACCGAAAACACCAGCACAAGAAACACACCCGAATAAATGAGCGTGTAGTTCCCAAGCCACGCGCCGATAAGATAGGCAATCACGCCAAACATTCCTGAGATAGTCTGCATCCACGTATAGCCTTTGGTGCGCGTGTCGCCTTCGGGCGTTACGTCAGCAATAATCGAGCGCGTCGGGTTAAAGCTGACATTGATGGATAAATCCAGCAGCAACGCGACGGCAATGCCGATAAACAAAAGATTGTTTGTTCCAAGCGCTGCACCAATGGCATCCACATTCGGCAGCGCAAAAAGCATCAGCGCAGCCAGAATGCCGCCAATGAGGATAAAAGGTCTCCTACGCCCACCCCAGAACCACGCGTTATCGCTCACCAGCCCGATAATCACTTGCCCCAAGATACCCGCAATCGGTCCCGAAGCCCATACAAAACCGACTTCTTCGATATTGAGGTGATATTTCGTGCTCATAATCCAACTGAGCGCAGAAATCTGCACACACAGCGCAAAGCCCATGGCTGTCGCCGGAAGGCTCAGAACGGCATAAAATGTGTTGGTCATTTTGCGTTGCATATCAAGCATAGATGCGCCTTTCAAGAGAGAAATAAGGAAATGAATGACAGAAGAAGTGGTGAACACTTGGGGGGCGTACAGGTACAAATCACACGCGGGGAAAATACACACTTTCACGGCTCTCTACAAAAAAATCTCTCTGCTTCGGCGTTGATTTCGTAAATTTTGTTGTAACGGTGCTTAAACGTACCGCTTCTTGAGAATGTCGAATCTTTCAACATATCCCTTTCTCCCATTTTTTTGGTATCATCATGTTTCTCTCCCGAACACACGCCACGCAAGCATTTACCATGCGTACACTCGCTTTTGCTTTTTTTGCATTTACCTCATTTGCCACACTTTCGGCACAAGATAGCGGCTGGACGTTTGGTAACCGCCTTATTGTGCAGGGCGGTATCTCTACGCCGGTTGCAAACTTTGGTGCGCTCCCCGCCACGCTTCAAGACCTTATTCCCGCCGATGGCAAAACCCCGCAGGGCGCAGCAGTTATGGGCTTCACGCTTGGTTTGAATGACGTGTTTCGCTTTACGCCGAACCTTGCTCTCAGCGTCTCATTGGATGCAAATTACAATGCTTTTAATAACGAGGAAGCCGCGCGGCAACTGAAAAACAGCGTTCTTGGTGCGAGTGTGAGTGGTATAAGCCTCGGTGCATTTTCTTCGTTGCTCGGCATCACCAGTTCATACAATGCGCAAGCGTATCTTAACGGAACGCTCACAGGCGGTATTCGCTATGATTTGCCCGTGCTGGCAGGCTTGGTGAATGTCTATGGCAATGCGCAAGCAGGCTTGTTCTACGGCATTGCGCCGCAGAGCGAGGCAAAACTTGGACTTAATGTCTTGGGTATCAAGGCTGATGCTACGATTTCCCGCCCGCAAGCTACCGCAACGGCTTTTGCCTACAAAATCGGCGCAGGTGTGCTGCTTTTCGACCGCCTCAATGTTGGCGTGAACTATGTGGCAGCAGTGCCACAGTACATTGCAAATACCACTGTCAACACCGTTGTAACGGGCGTTCAGGGCAATACAACGATTCCCGGACTTGGCACCCTCAACACGCAAACGATTGTCAATGCTGTTGCCGGAGCCGTTCCTGCTTCTGCTGCACGGTATGACTTCCCGACGAATTTACTGCAAATTACGGTTGGTTGGGCGTTTTGAATCAAGGCGCATTTCGTTTAGGTAGTGTTAATTTTGGGGTAATAAGTTTTGAATGTATTATGCTAAAAGCCTCTTTGTTGCTGACGTGATAGGCTCTTGAACTCAACATCCAACACTCAAAAATTAACACTACCCTGTTTTTTTCATTTTCTCTGCTTCATCTTCTCCGTGCCTTTTGTAGATTGCGGTTCATTCCATTGCTACTCTTCACTGATTTGTCTTGCTATGACGACACCGCAACGCTTCTTCACGTGCCTGTGCGCCGCACTACTCCTGTGTTTCGGTACTCTTTCTGCACAACAGTCCACACAGCAACGTTTTTTGCGCTTTCTGGGGCAGCGCTCGGTTACGACGGGAACGCTCATGCCCACCGTAGAGCCATTTCGTGCGGGTGTGCCGACGACGGCGAGTTTGGTGTTTGCTGTGACCGATAGCGAAGGGAAGATTTTGAAGGACGATAGCACCAACGCGGTTCTTGCTGTCACAGGTGCAACACTTCTTTCAGATGCTTTCTTGTGTGGCTCGTCGTGGCTCAAGATGACGCAACGCTCTACATCGGGCATTATTGAATTTACCAATCTTAGTATCTGCGGCTATTCTACACCGACACTTAAGTTGCAATGCTCTTCAACGACAGCAAATGCTACCACTATCACCATTTCACTCTTGGGTGGTTATCCGTGGGCTGGGAGTTTTGTACAACTCAAAAATGGCAAATATGCTGCCCCCGGAGTCATGGCAAATAATCCGATATACCAAGGTGCTATTCCATCAATTGAGTTGGGCAAGCCAGTCCGTTTCGATAACCCCGACAAAAGTGACTATAACCATATTGCCGTGCGTATTTTTGATAAGTTTGACAATATCCCATCATTCTCTACGACTGTCACACTGATAATTATTCCTTATGTGGATACAACACGCCGATTGACAGGTAATATTGTGTGGGCAAACAACCTTGGTATTGCGGAATTCCCAGATTTTACCGTTTGGGGAACCACAGCAAATGTTTTGTTATCTGTATGGGTCAGCCTCAGTCCTGATAACATGAAGATTTTTAATCTTGGTTTGTACGAAGGTGGTATGTCAACATGGGCAACAACGAGCCTCATCGCACCGCAGCAAGTTCATGCTGGAATATTCTTCCAAAACCCTGATGTATCACTATTTGACGCTGTTTACGTCTCGCCCAATCCCGCCTCCGACCTTTTACACATCACCTGTTCGCTGCCGCAGAGCGCACCTGTACTTGTGCACGTGGAAGATATGCTGGGGCGTACCCTGCTGCGGCATGAGGAGCAATCCGCTATGCAGGGTGCATTTACAACAACGCTGGATGTGAGCCGTCTTCCACAAGGCGCATACACGCTGCACGTGCAGTCCGGGCGTGAGCGGTGGGCGCGGCGCGTGGTTATTCTGCGGTAAATGACCGCACTTGCTTATTACGAGCATCAGTTCTACAAAAAAAATCGTTACCATTATGATTCATCTTCTTATCGGTTCCAACAACGCTCACAAAGCGGAGGAAATGCGGGCAATCGTCGAATCGCAAGGTTTGGCGCATCTCCTGATGCCAAGCGATGTACAAGGCTTCCCGACGGACATCCCCGAAACCGGAGCAACGCTGGAAGAAAATGCGTACATCAAAGCAGTGGCTATATTTCAGGCAACAGGTCGCACCTGCATTGCTGATGATACAGGCTTGGAAGTGGATGCTTTGGGCGGTGCGCCGGGAGTACATACAGCGCGGTACGCTGGCGAAAATGCTAGTTATGCCGAGAATCGTTCAAAAATGCTTGCGGAACTGCGTGATGTCCCGCCGGAGCAGCGTACAGCTCGCTTCCGCACAGTGATTTGCTATCACGACCAGTTCCGTGTCCAATTTGCCGAGGGGGTTTGCGAAGGACACATTGCCACCAAAGAGCGTGGTGAAGCGGGTTTCGGCTATGACGCAATCTTCATTCCGCAGGGATTCAACCATACATTTGCCGAAATGGATGCAGACGAAAAGCATCGCATTAGCCATCGCGGACAAGCATTGAAGAGCTTTGCGGACATTTTACATTCTTATCACACGGACGAATCGGAAAAACCTTTGCAGTAAAAACCGCTTTGTGTAGATTGCGGCGCACTTTGTAATGCAATGCCTAATGAATAATCCTCACATTTCTCACCGTTTTTGGGACTATGACCATGACAAAATACCTTTTTCGTACGGCGCTTCTGCTTTGCGTTCTCCTCCTAAGTCTTACCGCCTGCAAAAAAGAAGACCCGCGTTGGTCGGAAGCAGACAAAAAAAGTAAAGAGGCTATCGAAGCCAAGAAACAAGCGCAGGAATCGGGCGCACTGCCGAAGCCTGAAGAAGGCGGCTCGTTCAATAAGTTTTTCCCGAAAAATGAGCCCGGATTCGAGATGATTGCCAGCCAAGAAAAAACGGGCTTTGCAGAGTACAAACTCAAAAAAGACGGCAAAGATTTGGCAATGATTGCTATTTCGGACGTTGCCAATAACCCGCAGGCAGCGGACAAATTCAAGTCATCAACCAAGATGATAGGCGGTTTTCCTGCAGTTGACCAGGGCAGTACAGCCACAGCAGTGCTCGTTGGCGGGCGCTTCCAAGTAAAAGTTCTCTCACGCGATGCTTCCTTCACCAAAGCAAACCGCGAAGCGTGGCTTCAGAAGGTTAATTTGGCGGGCTTGGCAGCGATGAAGTAATGTAAACCAACGAACTAAAAACTCAACCTTCAAAACTTAACATCTCCGAAAAGCTATGAGCCAATCTATATTTGAACTTATCAACGAATTGCCCACAAGCGGCGCGACCGTTATGTCCTTAAAAGCGCTTGATTACATCGTTCCGGGCGAGTGGCAGAATATATCCGGCTTTGAAAATATGATTACGCTCGTAACGGGCGAAAGCGACCAAGCGATGATTCAGCAAATCGGCGAACGCGCTATCACGCTCTACAACGACCCTGCCGAAGGCTACCAACGCGCAGTCTGGCTCTATCAGACCGCAAACAGCATTGGCGGCAAACTCGGCGCGGCGGCGCTGGCAAATAAAATCGGCGAAAGCGTTTCATTCCTCAGTTTTCTCGAAAAAATCACCCCGAAAGCTGACAAAGCGCAAGCGATTGATTTTTCAATCAAAGTGGCGGCAGAAATTATTGCCTACGCAAAAATCAACGGGATTCCGGGTGATGGCGTGGCTGAGTTCATGGGTGCTGTGGGCGATTATGGCAAAGAATCTATCATGCGCCTTGCCGCGCTCACATGCTTCGACGGCTTGATTCCGCTTGGACCGGATTTCTTGCGCAAAATTGAAGAGTTCATTTCCGGCTTGGTTCCAACCGATCTTACAAGCAACCCTGCTTTCAGCGCGGTTTCGTCCATGATTCCGGGCGGTGGCGCTGACGGACAGTTAGGCTTTGTGCAGCAAGGCTTCAACAGCATCAAGGGCTGGATGGGCAATTTTGTGTCGTCGAAAGGTATCACCGCAGAAGGTGTCGTGGGCAGTTTGAAGAACTACATTGACATTGCGGACGACAAACTGGACTACGTTGCTGGTTTTCTGGACGCAACCACGAACTATTTCGATTACACGGGTGTTCAGACCGTTGGTCGTCGCTTGATTGAGCGGGCGGTTGCAGAAATTTAATAAGTAGAGCCGCACGAAAGAATAGCAATAAAACGGGTGGGAACAAGTGTTCTTGCCCGTTTTTGTGTTTAGAAAAATCTCTGCATAATAATCGTCGCTTTACGATGAAATTGAGGAATAGAGAGATTCAGGTACTCATCCCAACAATAATTCTGACATTTATTACGCTTTCTGACATTCTTGTCTGTGGGCTGTTGCGAACCTCGTGATTAAAAGTATCCCCAATATTGTAAAGGATTTAGTATTGGCTTACGGTGCGACACTGTGGAAAACTTTGGGAAAACTTCTTCCCGCTTAAACGGCGGAAATCCGTGCGACAATTATGATTATATCGTAAAAATTTCTTATGTTGGTCGTTCTTTGGTTGCTCCAACAAAGCCTTGTTAATAGGCATAAGATAAAGCAACCTTTACGGCAAACCAACGTAGAACAGCAAAAATACAGAATTTTTCTACGAAAGAATAGCGCCAATCAATAGTATGGAAACATTTTCAGAATCATTTGCCTTTAGCGCCGACGATATTCGCCGTATTAGCGAAATTGTTGATGCTACGCCGCAGTCGCACGATGGTGAGTATTTATTCTCGCTTTCTAATGCACAAACGCGGCAATCACTCACGCTCAACGTCTCGAACAACGTCGAACTCGGTGACGACAGGCGCGGGGCGCTTGTGATAGCCCAGACGCAGCACGGATACTTCGAGTTGCACGATTGCACGGCGTTTCTGGTCTTCGAGCCGGATGAGCTTATTTTCGTTTCTGCCAATGAAACGCATATTTCGGGCTTGGTCGTCGGAAAGCAATGTACATGCTCAATGTTCAGCAATGTTCGCCGGAGCAACCTTTCTGCTGACTTTGCCGAACTTGACCCGCGCTTGCTTATGTCGGCAATGCAACTTTCGGTCGCCGAAATGCTCTTACCGATGGAATAAAATAGTACGCCCAAAGCTAGGTTTCATGCTCTTGAGGCAAATTTTTGAATAAAAACATTTGTGATGAAATTTGAAATTCACATTTTCAACGACACAACACAGAAGCCAATTCCTCGCGCTAAAATGCAGCACGTGATAGAGCGTGTTCTTCGTGGTGAAAAACGGCATAAAAAGCCGATAGAATCTGCTTCTGTAAGCGTAATACTCGTGGATGATGTGAGAATTCACGCAATGAACAAGGAGTTTTTGCAGCACGACTACCCGACGGATATTATCACGTTTCCACTTGAAGAGAATGAAATTGACGGCGAGCTCTACATCAGCCTTGACACCGCAGCTCGTCAAGCCTCAGAATATCGTGTTTCGCTCACCAATGAACTTATGCGTTTGGCTGCACACGGAACGCTACATTTGATTGGTTATGACGATGCGACAGACGAAGAGCGCAAAGAAATGAGTCGCTTGGAAGACTTTTATATTCAGCAGTAAATTTATTGAGACTTTTAGCCATGCTAAGTTTTTTGACGTATGCGCGAGAACATCATTGATATCATCGCCTATCTTATGGCGGAATTGCATAGTAATCATACTATCAACGAAAAAACCGTTGTTACTCTGAGCAATCAAGGTTATTCGCAAACAGAGATTTCGACGGCATTTAGTTGGTTAGCAGACCGTGCGACTATGCAAGAATTTGCGAGTATAGCCCTTGAAGGGAATACAAGTTCTTTCCGAATCCTTCACGAATTTGAGAAAATGTTTATCTCATCGGAGGCATTTGGCTATATTCTTCTTCTTTGGCAGTTAAGCGTACTCAATCACGACCATGTGGAAGAAGTCATCGAACGGTGTATCGCCACTGGTCAGCAGCCCGTAGAAATGAGTGAGGTCAAGGGGATTATTGCCACGCTTCTCTTTAATGCCGAGCCCTTTAGCGCACCCGGACGGCGTGTTTTCTTACACCCAACGGATATGATTCATTAAGACTGTCGGTTCCGTAGTTCAGCTGGATAGAACACAAGTTTCCTAAACTTGGTGTCGCAGGTTCGACTCCTGTCGGGACCACCAATAACAAAATGTAGTCTTTTTATTTTCAACAGCTTAAAGTGAAAAATTTATTCCGAAAGGAACACTAGAGGGGACACTTTTTATTTGTTAAAAATTCGGATTGCAATCTTCACATAACCTTGATTTATGGATAAATCTTTGATAGATTTCTTTGCATCGTTGCGATTACTAAGAACAAATATAGACTTGTTTTATCGTGGTCTATTCGATGCTTATAGAAGTGTAGCACTTGAATTACGCAAACTTCTTTGTGAGAACAACGCACTTTTATCAAGATTATTTATTGAAATTAAGCTGCATCAACTACACAGTGCAAATCTCTTTCAGAACCATCCAAACCTACTTGAGGGGTTGGTGCATTTTATGCCTGGTAGACTTGGCTTAGAGAATGGTAGCTACAAATTTGCTTTATTATTCTCACAGGATTGTACCCAACTAACCATGACTGATTGGCTAGACCAGCCTTTCTTTAGCGAGAAAATTACCAGAAAAAAATCAACAAATGCATGAATGAATACGGAATAAGTCTGCTGTATGAGCAATTGAGATGCGTTGAAAGACGATAGGAATTGTTGGTTATGGAAATATTGGAAAACAATTGTGACAGGCTTGTAGTATGTTATGAATGAATGTGGTTTACTATGACAAAGTGACTCAACCAAAAAATC
>CALCNX010000128.1 GCA_937899715.1 uncultured bacterium
AAAATATTATCTATAAATCACGGTTTTGCTGTCCAAACAATGGGGTACACCTCAGGGTGAGGGGAGTTTACACAAAACAATTTATACTCTCCAATTTTCTCGGTAGATATTTTCCTGATGGGAGTGTTCAAACGCTTCATTCCCTTGCTGTGGGTTACTATTTGCGGCTACTAAAAAACAATTTCTCTTGTGTGACTTTTTTTGCTGCGGTGTCTCTTATCTCATAATTACCTGTTGAAGTATTTTCAGAGTTGTTCCTTCGTTGGTTAAACTGACTTCAATACCTGTTCTCATCCCACAAACAGTTTTTTAGTATGTCTAGTCTATTGCAAATTTCTTGGAGAAGTATAACGAGTTTTTTTTCTATTCTCTGCTTCGCTATCACGGCATTTTCTCAAAATAATAGTAGCATCAACTGGCAACAAACAAGCGGACCCGCCGGAGGTGTGGTCAATGCTTTTGCTGAATCTATTGTCAGCTCTGGTCCTATTATCTATGCCGCTACCAATGGCGGTTTGTATTCCGCTCGTAATAATGACAAAGCGGCATCATGGAAAGTCGTTGCATTTCAGGGTACATCCGTGTTGGCGGTTGCTGCATCGTCGTCGGAAATAGCTGCCATAACCGAAGGGTCGTCGGGGAAAATATTCTATTCCCAAAATTTCGGGCAATCGTGGCAAGAAATCCCAACACCTGAGCAGGTGTTTTCCGTCGTCTTTCTTCCCTTGGTAACAATACCGTCTGCCACTCTTCCAATCGTCATCGGCACCAATCGAGGTATTTACCGCTACGAAAATTCTGAGTGGAAACTCCTTGCTGCACCAAGTGTTTTTGGCGGAGCGCAATTTGGAGGGAAAATAAGTACCAACTCGAAAGGTCACTTATTTGTCGGCGGTATCGGTGCTCTTTGGCGCTCGACTGATGAAGGTAAAACATGGGCAAAAATAGCAAGCCATTTTCCGCAACAAATCTCCTTAGCAATAAATAGAAGCGATGAAATGGTCATCGGCTATAATTGTGGCGGTGTTTATCGCTCAGTTGATAACGGTGATACGTGGCAGAATATCAATTATGATGTAGTTCCGACTGGCGAATCGCCCTGTATTCATTCGGTCGGCATTACCAAAGAAGGTACTATTTTTTGCTCGCCGTTTCAAGGCGGTGTCAAAAAACTTGTCTCCGGTATTGCGGGATGGAATTGGCTCCCGATTGCTGAAGGATTACCTAAAACAATTTATCCTAATAGAACAGTTATCAGTGATGCTCTTGTCATGTTTGCCACGACGGGCGATGGAGGTGGCGGAACAGAAATTTTTCTCTCACGAATTGAGGGGAGCACGACTCCAGCTTTACGGCTTAATCAAGAAAAAAATTCGTGGGAAGCAATCGGCACAACAACACTATTAAATAGTAACGTTTCTCAGTTGAAAATCGCATCGGAAGGAACAATCTATGCGTCAACGGAACAAGGAATTTTTCGCTCATCGGATAAAGGAATCTTATGGAGCAATACCACGACCGCAAGTTCATCAATGGAAATAGCTCAGGACGGTTCCGTTATTGTGGGCACCTATAACAGCGCCTTCCGCTCTTCTAATCAAGGCGCATCATGGACAAAAATTGCTTCCCTGCCTTCTCTGCAAGGAATAACGAAGCATAACGATGGAACATTGATAGCGGCGGCAGGCGGAAATGGTATTTTTCAATCAAACGATAATGGGGCTGCGTGGACAAGAATTGTGTTTGATGCTGCGAAGTATTATTCGCGGGCATTTCTTTCTTCCGACAAAAAAGCAGTATTCACTACAATTCTTGATGGATTGATGCGTTCGGAGGATGGCGGTAAAACTTGGACGAATGTTCTCCCGGATACGACGGGACAGGCGAAAGAAGTGGTTTGTTCTGCTATATCTCCCACAACCGGTGCCATTATCGTCGGCACACGGAACAACGGATTGTATCGTTCCACCGATAACGGTTTGTCATGGACAAGAATAGGTCTGGAGAGCGTACCCAAAAATCCCCTTGCATTTTACTCAATTACCGACTGCGTCATCAATGCACAAGGGCATATTATTGTTACGACCTCCGGCAACGGTGTTTATCGCTCAACGAACAATGGTTCGACGTGGGAGCAGCTGAATACCGGATTGTTCAATAAATGGACGACGGCGGTATTGATTGCTCCCGACGGTTCTTTGTTTGCCGGTACACAAGGAAGCGGTGTATTTCGCGGGACAAATATGACAACTTCTGTCAATACTACATCACAAGTCGGTTCTCAAATTTCACTTCATGTCTTTCCCAATCCGGTATCAGACGCTGCCACAATCAGCTATACAGTGGCACGTCGCACATTTGTCACGATTGATATTCTCACCTCGCTGGGGCAAAAAATTGCGACTCTTGTTTCCGGAGAACGCGAAATAGGTACCTTTACCGTAGGGTTTCCTGTTTCTCTTTTGGGCAATGGAGCAAATGGCGTTTATTTCTGCCGAGTTCAAGCGGGCGAACAAACGAGCACAGTCCCCATTACCATACAAAAATAATTGTAAGAGAGTGTGCAGAGTTTTGTGTAAACAGCCCTCATCCCCCGCCTTCTCCCAAAGGGAGA
>CALCNX010000129.1 GCA_937899715.1 uncultured bacterium
CGAATTTCATACGCTCATAATTTTCCATAATCATTCTTAATACTATGAAAACATTTTCTCTCACCCCCAGACTTGACAGCGTGGTCATGTGGCTCGCGATTCTCGCGCTGCTCGTGATTGCGTCGTGTATGCCAGCATTTGCGCAAGCAGACACGGTTGACACAAACGAAATCGTTCCGGCGCTCACGAAAAAAGAGGCATATCACCTCTACGTGAAAAACCACATCGTGAGTAAGAGCGACACTATCAGCGTCCTCGTTACTCGCGTCATTGATGGCGATACGTTTGTCTGCATACCGTGTTTCACGTGCGACGACTCAATCCGCATCCGTGTTTTGGAACTAGATACATTCGAGAAAACACGCATCCCTCGATTATACCGCCAAGCACGATTATGGGACATTACACCCGACGAGGCACTTGTAGCAGGAAAGATGGCAACCATTGAAGCCAAACGATTACTGGAAGGCAAGCAGGTCAAACTCCACCGAGGCAGCAAACGCGAGGACAATAATCCAGACCTTATAGACATTTACGATAGAGTCCTTCGATACGTGATTTTGCCGGACGGGTTGGACTATTCAGAATTGATGCGGGTTAAAGGGCTAAACGCACGAAAATAATGAAAGCTGTTCCCTTCATATCGCGCACTCATGCTGAGGACGCTACGCCGTCCCTCTCGCTGTATCATGTTATAGCGGATTGGGACTGGCGTATTGCGCGACTGTTGTCGGCAGTGGTGTTTTTCGGCGCATCCTTGGTGCAAATCGAGTGGGCGCACGATTCAAATGTACGAGCAATATCGTTTTATTACAGCATCGGTGCAGCCGCGTGTGCGGTTTGCAGCATGGTATATTGGTATCTGGTGCGCTACGAACCGGAACAATGGAGTATCGAGCAGCACAAGCAGCGTTTCCATTTTCAGTTTGCTGGCTGCATCGTGTGGATTTGGACAGCATCGGTGGACATCTACGCCCACCTGAACGACATTATCGTGATGGACGGCACGTCGTGGCAACATCATCTCATTATCAACGGAATCGTGATTTCGTTTTTAGTGTGCGAGTGTGCAAACGAGATGGTTGCTGTCAGCAGGGCAATGGCATATCACGAAGAGGGAGAGTAAATGAATGAGAAGGAAATCTCCGCATTACTCTTCAATGGTTGGACTCTTACAGGCGTTACAGGCGTAGCGGCATTTGTCGCTTGGAAATATCTTCCCCTTTGGCTCACGCGACTGAAGGACGTTGAAGCGGCAAATATCGCAAGCACAAAGGCATCGGAAGCATCGGGCAAGTCAAATGAGACCGTTTCAAAAGCGCTTGAAATCGTACAAAAGCAGATGGAAAGCATGGAAAAGCAAATGGCATCCGTAAATGAACGCTCGGACAAAAAGGACACCCGAATCAAGGAACTGGAAGAAAAACTCCAAGCAGCGAATCAAAAATTGATAGACCTGCAAGCCGCAGCACCAAAGGCAGTGCTGGCAGAACAGAACAAGAAATTGCAAGCTGAAGTCGAAGAACTCAAGCAAAAGGTCGAAGAGCTACAAAAGAAACTGACCGAAGCCGAAGCGATCATCGAAAAACACGAATACAAGAACAATCCTATTTCATCAGACTAACATGAACGCACAAGCACTCGCAAATATCACTCGCCGCTCTATGCAAGATATGGAGGGATGGGTTGCTCCTCTACTGCACGCGTTTGAACGGTTCGATATTAACACACAAGACCGTCGCGCAATGTTCCTTGCTCAAATAGCGCTTGAAAGCGCTGGGTTTAAGAGGCTTGAGGAAAATTTGAATTACAGTGCAAAGCGTTTGGTAGAGGTTTTCCCCACACATTTTCGCAGTCTGCAAGATGCAAAACTCTATGCAGGAGAGCCGGAAATGATTGCAAATCGCGTCTATCGGAACCGTTATGGTAATGGTGCAGAACACACCGGTGACGGTTATCGCTACAGGGGTCGAGGCTTAAAACAACTGACCTTCAAAGAGAATTACGAACGCTGCGGCAAAGGACTCAACCTTGACCTTGTGAATAATCCAGACCTGCTTTTGCAGCCTGAATACGCAGCATTAAGCGCTGGCTGGTTTTGGAATACGAACAATTTAAGCCGTTATGCTGACCGTAACGATATTGAAAATTGTACTCGCCGAATCAATGGCGGCTTGAATGGATTAGATGACCGTAGAATCTATTGGGAGCGAGCTAAAAAAGAGGTGTGGACATGAACGAAACTCCTCACATAGAACACGTCTCGCTCATCACTCCGAAGCCACCAGCGCCGGACATGACACCGAAACGCACCGTTCTCCCTCAGTCAGTCGTGAACGCAGTCAAACTGCACCACGAACGCATGGCAGAGGCAGAACTAAACGCAATCCAACGCCTGTACGAGCAGGGCAAACTCAGCGCTGAGGAAATCGCACTCCTCGTGGAAGCTGGTAAAATCACGCAATCAAAAAACATTTTTCAAATCATTCAGGAACAAGGCATGAACGCATTATTCGCTTTCATTTTGACATTCGTCAAAAACAACTGGCGCACGACCGTCGCAGGTCTCGCTGTTGTCGGCACACAGGCACTCGCTAAACTCGGCGTAACACTCTCGCAGCACGAGGTGGATGCGCTGATGGGTATTGGTTACGCAATCATTTTCAAATTCTCGGTGGTACGTTGGGACCTACCGACTATCGTGGGTATTGTTCTCATGGTGCTGTCGTTCTTCGTTAATCCGATTGTGGGCGGGCTTGGTATAGCGGTTAATCCGATGATGCTATCGTTTATCACGATGAGCCTTCAACAAGCGGTGGCGACACTCTTGAAAGACCAGCAAGCGATTTTCACACAGCCAGTTCCGCAGCAATAATGAACCTGATTTGTCCATACTACGGCAGGGTTTGTATGCTCGGTTGCGAACCGCGATGTGCGGGAGCGCCGAAGATAAACCCTGCCGCAACGACCATCCCCGAAGAAGAGCCGCCGTTTCGCGGCATTCTGGCAACAGTCATTAAAGCAAGCGAAACCGTGAGCCTTGAAACAAATCTCGAAGACGAAGCAAAACTCAACCTGAACATCAAACTATGACACCCGAAACAATTCTTCATATCGCCCGCAGCGACTACGCAATGATGATAACCGAAGTCGGCGACAACCAAGGGTTCAAAGCGTACCACTCTGGAAGCCGCACATTCACCGCAGCCATGAAAGAAATGGGTTGGAAAGAAGGCGAAGGCTGGTGCAACTACTGGGCAAATTCTGTGTGGTGGCGGGCGTTTGCTCCGTCATTCCCAGACGAACTGTTGCCCATTTTGCGCCGAGCGCTGGACGACTTTCTTCAGGAGAAAGATTCTGTTGGGCTGTGGGAGAAAAAGCCGTACTTGATGCCGCTTCGGGCGCTGGGAATGCGTGGCATTACATTGCAGGAGATTATGATTTTATCTAACAATGATAAAAGAAGGTATGCGATGAGGGGAAGTCTCGTGATGTTCTCCTGTGCTACCAATGACGATAATGAACGCGGTACAGAAGACCATATAGGTATTATTGAATCAACAACGGAAAGTGGTATTGTTTGCATCGAGGGCAATGCTGGCGATGCTCTCCGAATGACGTTCCGTGAGTGGAATCCTGAAATTATTCGTGGCTGGATTTTTCCCGTCACTGAGTATTATCCTGTTTGGAATAAATACGTTTTACCAACAACATAACAGAAACCACAATGGTAAAGCAGGAATTAGAAATATCACTCCAAGAGTTCTCTCGCAAAGCCGCACGGCATCTGCCTGTGTGCTGCGACTGGCAGGGCAAGCGTTTGTACGTTGCCTTACGCGACAGTCGTGATGCCGAAACGCTCATGCTCGAATTTACTGAGCAATTCGAGGACACGGCAGGAGTAATCAATGACCTGCTCTCGTTCTGGGAAACGCCGCAAGCAAGCGTGTTCGTGGACACGGGCGGAGGCATTCTGCACGAGATTGGGAGCGTGGCTGTGGAAACGAAAAACTGGAATAATCTGATCGGCTGGCAAGAGTGTGTATTGATTGAGGTGGTGTAATGGATATTCAACGTTTATTCCCCGACCGCGATGAGGAAGAATGGGACGAACTCAAAGAAGAGCAGTCCGTTTCCGAGTATTACTACACGATGCACGTAGAAATGAAACGCCGTCAGCAAGAATTTGAAAACATGATGAAGCCCGAAAACCGCACGAACTAATGCCCGAACCACTCCTACATACGGTTGACCAAAGCGGAACGAGTGAAGAAAATACGCTCAG
>CALCNX010000130.1 GCA_937899715.1 uncultured bacterium
TGCCGCAACTGAAGAAGGAGGTGTTGGAGTTGGAGAAGAAGTATCAGGCATTTGTGTCTGTCGACAAGCAGGAGGCAAAGATCAAGGAACTGCACGAAGAGTTGGCGTGGGCTTTCGTTCACAATCTGGCGTGCACTTTGGTCTAATCGTTGAGTTGGGACGGCAAAGACTTCTCCGCGCGCAACCATTTCATTGTCCTCAATTCTAAAGCCTTGTGCCCCAACGGTAATACTGTGGTCGAAAACCTCCGTTTTCGGGAAAGCGTAGGTGGCGTTGTACTGCATCGTGACGGTAACAAAATCACGGGTAAGCAGCTGCACAAATTCGGGCGCACCATAAATTGGATTGGCATTCAAACCAAACACCTGACGCTCTGCGCTATTACGATAATCTACACCGACCGTAAATTTATTCGTGAACTCAGGAACGGGGCGGTACGTGATATTGAGCGAACCGGTCAAACGATTGACTTTTTCGTTAATATCGGGCGTAAAGTAGAGATTCATCACACTGTCTTTGTTCGCCAAATTGGGATTACCCGAATATGGCTGAAACAAAGACTCGCCCTCAATGTCATTCAACGGGCTAGTTCCGTTATTCAAACCTATGCGCTTGAATTGATTGCGGGTATAGCCAGCCGTGAGGTCAATGGTAAGCTGCTCGGAGGCTTTCGCACTCAAGCCGATGTTGAATTGATATTGCTGCTGGGCAAGCGAGTTCCGTGCAACAATACCATCATTGCTAAACATCCGTCCCGAAACATTGTAGGTCATAAAAGTTGTCCCGCCGCTTGCATTCAAAGCATACTGCTGGGCGTATCCGCTTTGCAGAACGTATTTTTTTGTTTCCGCTTCTTGGATAAATTTTGTTTCGGGCGTGTCGAATCCTTGTTGGGTGCTGAAGCGCCATTTTGCCTCACCGGGGTTTCCTTTTTTCGTGAAAATTTGAATAATGCCGTTGGCAGCTTCCGCCCCGAAGAGCGTCGAGCCGGCACCACCTTTAATCACTTCCACTCGCTCAACGTCGCCAATGACAATATCATTCAAGGCAGAACTCACCAAACCGCCTGTGCCATTGCCTGCTGCACTGCCGAGACGGAAATTGTCTGCGCCATCCACCCGAATGCCATCCACGTAAATAACAGGATTGGAACTTGTCAAAGCGCTTTTTACACCGCGTGTTGCCATCCGTGCGCCGCCGCCGGGAGAGCCGCCGGGCATAAATGCACTCAAACCCGGAACACGACCCTGAACAAGCTGGTCAATTGTGTTCACCGGAGCAGCCTCAATTGCCTTTGCGCTGATGGACTCGACCGTTGTGGTCAATCGTTTGCGCTCCGTCGCCACGCCCTGCCCCGTCACGACGACTTCTTCGGTGCGCGAAACGGAATTTTGCAGCGCAAAATCCACCGTCATACTGCCGCTTTGAACGCTGACGGTCTTTTTTAATTCCTTGTAACCAACCGCAGAAGCAGCGATGTCATATTCACCCGCAGCGACATTGCTAAGAACAAAAATGCCTTGATTGTTAGCGATAGCACCGCGTTTTTGCCCGCCGGCTTTCGGTGTAACAACAATGCGAGCGCCGGTGACGTTTTCACCATTGCGGTCTTTGACTGTACCGCGAATCTCTCCGCCACTCTGGGCGTAGCTCATCGCAGAGGCAAAGAACGTAAAGACCGCGAGTACTATGGGTAAAGTACGTTTCATAAATCAGTCTCCTGAGAAAAAAGAGAAAGAAGGTGTCCACGCAGCATAACAGCTAGTGGACACCCAAAGAATTGATTATTTGTCCCACCACATACGGGTAGTGAGATTAACACCCGTCGGGGTATTCGGATTGTAGTTGCGTTCGTACTGCGGATATAGAAGTCGGCGCGGAATCTGCGTTGGAACGCCTGTGGTGGACTGCACCGCCGGGAAGCCCGTGCGCCGCCAGTCCGTCCACGCTTCTGATTGTGCATAGAGAGCGATGTACTTCTGCTCAATAATGTTCTGAAGGGTGATTGCACCTATCGGAACAACTTTTGTTTGTGCCAAATACGCTTTTGCATCGGCATCGGAAACGCCTGTCTGTGCAAGAGAGGCGTTGATTGCTGTCGTGTAAGCGGCTTTTGCTTCTGCTGAGTTACCTGCTCGGAATTGCGCTTCTGCTTCGATGAATTTTGCTTCGGTGAACGTCACAAGCGGAACCGACGATGCGTCCGAACCATAGAGCACCCCCGGAATAGAATTCTCCGAGAATTTGCCATCGGCGTCGCGCTCAATATACGCCGCCCGGCGTGGGTCATTCAGGTCGTTCATCATACTCACAAGCTGCTTGCCCATGGACAAATAGCCGCTCCGTTGGGTAAGAAACTGATACAACGGGCTTTGTGCCGTTACGTTCGTACCGAAAGTAATCGCCATATTCTGCCCGTTGGAGGAAATTCCACCTGCCAGCGCTGCCAGTGCTTTGCCGGCAGCCGTGTTATCCATTTTGGTCTGATGAATCCAGTAGCGAGCTTTAAGTGTTTTTGCAGCTCGTATCCACAAGCTGCGGTCGCCGCCGTAAATAATATCATCGCCTGACGGACGGAAGTTGCTTGCTGATGCGGACAAATCAATAATTGCCGAGTCCAGATGATTTTGAATAGCCGCATAAATACTTTGCTGTGAATCGTACTTTGGTGAAAGATTGTCCACGCCGCGCAGTGCTTCCGAGTACGGAATATCGCCCCACGTATCGGTGGACATTCCAAGAGCAAGCGCTGTCAATACCCGTGCAACGCCCCGATAATGCGGCGACTTGAGGTCAGTAGCTTTCTGCATGATAATGGCAGCATTGATAAGAACGCCACCGTTCAGCCCACCACCGGCTTGCCCGGAATACATCGTTGACCAAAGCTGGTTGAAATCGGTCTCGACATATTGGTAAATTTCATAACTGGAAAACTGGCGATCTGTTCCGGCATATTGACGCACCGCCATTCCTGCAAAACGGCTCAAATCACCGCCTGCACCGTAGCCCAAGCCAACTTGCACCGTTGGCAGCAAAAGATTCATGGATACATCCGGCGGATTGTTCGGATCTACATTAAGACCGGGGTCAATCCAATTTCCACAGCCCGCACTCACGAGCGCCACCGCAGCAAACGCAAGCAGTGAGCCTTTGATTTGTTGTTTGATATTCATGTTGGTAGTCTATTAAGGGTAAAAAATTGGGTCTTGGTTCCATCTCAAAAACCGACCGATACGGCGAAAACATAACTTTTGGTGTTCGGCATATTGAAGTAATCGATACCACGTCCGTTATTGGAGAACAAGCCGCTTGTGCCGGAAGCACCGTTCAAACTTGTTTCCGGGTCAACGCCATTGTATTTGGTACTCAGCCAGAGATTTCGCCCGGTCACCGACACACTAACGCGGCTTAACACCGAACCTTCAAACCATGCTGCCGGAAGATTGTAGGACACGGTCGCCTCACGCAAGCGAACCCAACTGCCGTCATCAACAAAATCTTCTGCTACATTGCCGAAGCCGCCGCCATTACCGCGATACCAATTTTCGTCCAATGCTGCAATAACATCGTTCACTTGTCCATTGCTTACAAGATTGCCATTATCGTCCAAGTGCCCTTTGACACCCTTGAAGACTTTCGTTGCGCCACGATTTTCCGTTTCTTTTGCCATGCCATAGTTTATCAATGCGCCGCGCGTTCCGTTCCAGAGGAAGCCGCCCTGACGAACGTCCAAAAGTGCAGAAATAGTCAAGCCTTGATAGCTTACGGTCGTACGGAAACCGCCGAGCCAATCGGGATTCGGGTCTGCGATCGCTTTGTTCACGGGGTCAGCAATCGGGTAGCCGTAGTTCGGATTTGCAGCACCACTGATGGTACGTTGGTCGTCAATAACGATATTCCCGCTTGCATCGCGCTGCCAGACCCCACCGAAGAATTGCCCCAGAGGATAACCTGCCACTGCTGCGCTTTGTGGATTGCCGAAGCCCGCCAAGAAGACGCTTTGCACACCCGGCGCAAGGCGAACAACTTTGTTGCGAATACGGCTAAAGTTGAGCGTGAAGTCCAATGCAAAATCTTGCGTTTTAATTGCCGTCGCATTCAGGACCACTTCGATACCGGAGTTCTCCATAAGTCCGGCATTGAGCAATTGGAACTGGTAGCCTGTGGCAGGTGCGGTGGAGACCGGAAAGATTTGTCCGTCGCGGCTGTCGTTGAAATACGAGACATCCAGATTTAACCTTCCACCGAAGAATCGTAAGTCCGTGCCGATAGATCGGAAGAGC
>CALCNX010000131.1 GCA_937899715.1 uncultured bacterium
GACTTATGAATATTTTACAAAAAATCTTTACTGACTATTATGAAGAAATTAAATATATTGGCAGGACTCATGATGCTATTGGTGATGATGTTCACTGCCTGCGATGATGACTTAAGCAAGAACCCTACTTTGCAAAGTCCATCAACATTCAAACTAAATACACCGTCGTATGCGGCTACAAATGTAAATCTTGCTACGGCAAAAAGCAAGAAAATTATTCCTAGAATTATTCCCAAAACAGTAACAAAAAGAGTGAAAATTATTCCGAATCAGTTTTTAAGCACCTTACAAGACGAGATAAATATTTCAGATACTTCCTTATTTCAAATAAAAAATAGCACAAGAGTTGATGGCAATATCAAACTGTCCGCACTAAGCGGAGGTATTTATTACCATCAAGGATTTCTATGAAAAAAGAAACCCCACTTGTTTTTCGTGATACAATTATTTATTTGCGGTAAAAATAGCAAGAGAGCGCCGTTTTACAACCCTTCAAATGCAGAGGGATTATTTTGATACAGTACCCACGTACAATATACGAATTTCATTGGAAATAAGTTACTTTTTCCGTAACTTTGAGTGAGAATTATGAATCACTATTCTTGGCAGCATGGATACATTTGAGTTTGACGTAAACAAGGAAGCAACGAACATCGAAAGACATGGTATCAGTTTTGCCCAAGCGCAAGAAATCTTTCTCAGTCCAGATTTCTATACGCTCCCCTCCCAGAACAATACCAGTGATGAAGACCGTTTTTTAGGCATTGGCACTGCACCTTCACTTGGTCGTGTTATACTGGTTGTCTATACTCACCGAACCCCAAACATCCGTATTATCAGTGCGAGAGCCGCACACGAAAAGGAATTAGAACGCTATGAAACCCTCAAACAAAACTTTCCCAAACGGTAACGGCAAAACGCCACACCACGATGAAGACGACATCAATCTTGATGATTTCAACTGGACGCAACCGGCAGCGCATCCCGCACCCAATATCCTCACCGAAGGATATACCACAGAAATCAAAGCGGAAGGCGCTACGCTTCTTGTGCCGACCTATACCCCGGAGCGTTTGAAAGCTCTGCGCACATCGCTTGGTATGACCGCACAACAGTTCGGTATTGCTGTTGGCTATGCTCCAAACGGAGCAAAAGTACGAATCTCAGAACTGGAACACGGGCGGCAAGCTATCCCGCAATCGGTTTCGATTATCGCTGCGTATTTGGAGCGGTATGGGGTGTTGAACACTCTCCAAATGGAACTCATTGATTAAATTCATTCAGAAGGTTGAGAATTATGTCTAAAAGCTAGCCATAGAAGAGCTTCAAGCCGGTTTGGCAAATATTTTTGCATTGCGTGAAGCTGTCGAATATAAAGTGAATAATGTTGCAGCTGCATTCGGCAAATTGAATTATGATGGAATGACGGAAACCTTTGAACTGTTTGAAAAATTAAAGAATGTGAACCTTGATATTCTTGGAGAACCAAGTATCAAAATGCTAACACAGAAAGCAATTGAAACCGAGAAGCAAATAAAATACATTCTCAATTTGCCAGGCAATGGTACAAATGTTAAAGATAATTTGCAGTCCAATTTGACTACTTTCTCAGCACTATATCCTGAACTATTTAACTTGATAGCCCCTATTTTTGCATTTATTAAAGCTGCTGAACCGGATAGAGTGAAAGAAAATCTCATAGCAAAGGTTGAAGAAGAAATTAAGATTAAAGCACAGCTTTACGACGACCTTAAAAGTAAAAACGACGAAGCAGAAAAAATACTTGCCTCAATGAAAGATTTAGCAAATGAATCAGGTGTTGCCTACCATGCAACACATTTTCAAGAGGAGGTAAAAGCGCACTTGTGCGGGAAACAAATTTGGTTAGGCGTTACTGGTTTTTTTGTAGCCGTATTACTTGTTATATGCTGGCATTTTTTTCAAAATCCGAGTGTGCAAGAAGTTTTGTGTAAACGCTAGAAAGAGTTTGGTAATCGACCTGGAAAGAGGATGTGCAGTTGGTTGAGCGCATTTGCCCAATCTTTGATAGACAT
>CALCNX010000132.1 GCA_937899715.1 uncultured bacterium
AGCCGTTGCTGCCGACGACCGCCGTGATTTGGGTTGCCGAATTGACCACAAACGATGCGGCATCGAAGGCACCAAACTTGACGCGGGTAGCGCCTGTGAGGTTCGTTCCCGTGATAACCACCGAAGCACCTGCCGACGAGCGGTTGGGCGTGAACGACGTGATACGCGGTGCTGCCGGAAGCGCGATGAACGTGAAGCCGTTGAGGTTGGAGGTTCCGCCTTGCGTGATAACATTTACTGCTCCCGAAACCGCCGAAGCGGAGATGTAGGCATGAATCACGGAATCGGATACAACCGTGTAGCGCATGGAAACACCGCCAAAGCTGACCGTGGAAGCACTCAAGAAGTGCGTACCGCGAATGATGACCGTATCGCCCGGACGGGCGGACGTAGGGCTGAAGCTGCCCATAATTGGCGGTGGCGGAACATTGTACAAGAATCCGGCGAGCGAAGCCGTACCCAGAGGCGTGGTAACACTGACCGCACCCGAAGCACCCGTGCCGACCCGTGCGGTAATGACGGTATCGGAAGCGACGGTGAAGCCGAGCGCGGAGACACTGCCGAAACGCACAACCGAAACACCCGTGAAGCCCGTACCGCGCACGGTAACGGTATTACCAATCGTTGCCGAAGCAGGCGAGAAGTTCGTGATGGTGGTTGTGGGCTGCGTGACGGTGACAGAAACCGAAGCGCTGTTCACACTACCCGCGCTATTACTTGCTTGTATGGTGAAGGTGTACGAACCTGCAACGGTCGGTGTACCTGAAAGGACACCCGAAGCAGAAAGTGTCAAACCTGTCGGCAGTGTGCCGCTTGCGAGGCTGTAGGTTGGTGTGGGTGTACCGTTCGCTGCAAACGTGTAGGAAATGTATGCAGTACCGACTATGCCGCTTGTGGAAGGAGCTTGGGCGTTGAAAATTGTGGGGGCAATGGGCGGCGCAGAGTCAGCAAAGTCCAGTGCCAGTGTGGCACCATTTAAGCCTATTACTGCCGCAGTATTATTGCTCGTAAGAGCGGCATTGGTGAAGTTCAACGTTACCGTTGCATCATCGGCGTTGGCGTGTGCTGTCGCTGTACCTGTGAAGGAAATCCGCGCTACCGTCGCAGAGATACGATTTATCGCCAATGTTAAGCCTGGCGGTACGCCTGTTGCGATGAAGTGCGAACCACCGCCTGTGAACGCACCTGCCGGAAGCCACGTATCATTAGTTAGAGTAATATCCTGCGTGGCAGTAATAGTGCCATTATTCACACTGGCTTCGGTAAAGGTAGTGCCGGTGTAGGTAGCAGTAACAGTATTACCAACGGGGACAGTAACGTTTATTATCTTACGGATACGTTGATTGAATGTATCAATAACATAAACGTTTCCCGATGGATCTAGGGCTACTCCCCAGGATGCCCCGTCAAATTCTGCTGTTGCCGCAGGACCATCGACATATCCGGCATTCCCATTCCCCGCGATTGTCCCAACATACCCGGCAGGTGTTATTGTTCGTACACGATTATTATCAGTCATGTACAGGTTGCCTGCTGCATCAACAGCATTTACCATAGGATATGCCAGTTGAGCAGAAGCACCAAAGCCGTCGGCATAGCCGATTGTGCTACTTCCCACAAAAGTTGTTACAATCCCGGCAGATGTAATTTTCCGAATTTTACCGCCTGTGCGAGTATAGAGATTTCCAGATGCGTCAATGACCATGCCGGTTGGTCCATTAAGTTGAGCAGAAATACCGATGCCATCAACATCAGCAGCTGTACCATTTCCTGCAAAAGTTGTTACGACACCTGCCGGAGTGATTTGACGGATCCGATGATTACCACCATCGCTGATAAACAGATTGCCGGAAGCATCAACCGCAATCCCTTCGGGTTGATTAAACCGCGCAGCACTTCCTATGGCATCAACATATCCTGCCCCGCCCCTAAAACTGTAATCATTCCCACCTGCCAGTAAACTGACAGCACCGACGGAAGTAACTTTATACACCGAATTTTTATCTCTATCGGCAACATAGATATTTCCCGAGGCATCGACGGTCATAGCATCTATTCTGGCGAACATTCCGCCGGGATATAGCGTTGTAACTACCCCTGCAGGAGTGATTTTTCGCACATTTCTTTGATCTGAAACATAGATATTCCCAGCCGCATCGGAAGTAATTGCTGTCGGGTACGAAAATCGAGCCGAGGTGCCAATACCATCAACAGTATAAGGCGGACCGCTCAGTCCATCACCTGCAAAGGTACTCACTATTGTTTGACCATTGTTTATTAACGTGTTTATTACTACTGCATTGCTGTTCACACTGCCCACACTGTTGCTTGCCTGTACGGTAAAGGTAAATGTGCCTGCAACGGTCGGTGTGCCGGAAAGCACACCTGATGCCGAAAGACTCAAGCCTGTAGGCAGTGAACCGCTTGCGATACTGTACGTTGGAGCAGGTGTGCCGTTAGCAACGAAAGTATAGGATGTAAAGGTAACGCCTACAAATCCGCTTGCGGCTGGTACTTGTGCGCTGAAGGTGGTGGGAGCAACGTTGGGATTCGTTACTGTAATCATCACAGGACTGCTGTTCACACTACCGGCAATGTTACTTGCCTGTACTGTGAAGGTGTACGTGCCTGCTACCGTCGGGGTACCCGAAAGGACACCGGCAGAAGAAAGCGTCAAGCCCGTCGGCAGTGTACCGCTTACAAGGCTGTAGGTCGGTACGGGTACTCCATTGGCAACAAACGTATATGATATAAATGCCGTACCAACAACGCTGCTTGTCGCTGGGGTTTGTGCGCTGAACGCTGAAGGAACAACATTGGGATTGGTTATTGTAATCGTTATCGGATTGCTGTTTACACTACCTGCGCTGTTACTTGCTTGTAGTGTGAAGGTGTACGAACCCGCAACGGTCGGTGTGCCAGAAAGAGCACCCGCGGAGGAGAGCGTCAAGCCTGTCGGCAGCATACCGCTTGCGACGCTGTAAGTTGGTGCGGGTGTGCCGTTCGCTACAAACGTATAGGAAGTGTATGCCGCACCGACAATCCCGCTTGTGGCGGGCACTTGTGCGCTGAAGGCAGCTGGCGCAATGTTGGGATTGGTTATTGTAATCGTTATCGGATTGCTGTTTACACTACCCGCACTATTGCTCGCCTGCACGGTAAAGGTATATGTACCCGCCACCGTAGGCGTACCCGAAAGTACACCCGCAGAGGAGAGTGTCAAACCTGAGGGCAATGTGCCGCTTGCGACGCTGTATGTCGGTGTAGGTGTGCCATTAGCAACAAAGGTGTATGCAGCATAAATAGTGCCGGCAATACCGCTTGTGGCGGGTGATTGGGCGGTAAATAACGTAGGGCTTACAAGAGGAGAAATCTTGCGGATAGTCTGATTTCCCGCGTCGGACACATATATATTACCTGAGAGGCTCACAGCCAAACCACGTGGATTACTGAACCGTGCTGTTGTACCAACACCATCAATATTCCCGGTTAAGCCACTCCCAGCTAGGGTAGAGACTACACCTGACGGAGTTATCTTCCGTATCCGATGAAAACTATTCTCGGCAACATATACATTTCCAGCTGCGTCGACGGCCAGACCATATGTACCACCGAACTGCGCCATTGCCCCAACACCATCCTGATAACCATATGTGCTACCGGCAAGTATTGAAATAGTCCCACCTTGAGTTATTTTTATAATCCGCGTAAAACTATCTTGCAAATAGACGTTTCCTGAAGCATCGGCAGCAATTGTATAATAGCTTGCATTACCAGCTTCAACAAATGTTGAAACAACCCCACTGGAAGTTATCTTTCGTACTCGACCATTATTATTTTCTACAACGAACACATTTCCAAGCCCATCTACAGCAATTTTTGATGGCGCACTAAATTGAGCCGAAGTACCGATACCATTCACATAGCCGGGTGTACCATCACCAGCCAATGTTGTTACTACACCGCTTGGGGTAACTTTGCGTACGCGGTTGTTATTTTGATCGGCAATAAATATATTCCCTATAGCATCAACCGCAGCAGCATAAGCTCTATTAAATTTAGCTGTACTTCCTGTTCCATCAGCATATCCACTTGCAATACCACCAGCCAAGGTTGATGTTGTGCCATTAGGGGTGATTTTTACAACGCCGCTGTTAGCCGCTATATAAACATTATCCATTGCATCAACGGCAACATTTTCAGAATAACCGTATGGAATAAAATTTGTAAGTGTTGAGACATATACTGACTCGGGCGACGGCGATACGGTTATTGTAATGGGGGCAGAAGATACTGTTCCCAGACTATTTTGTGCTTGTACACTGAAGGTAAATGTACCGGCAGCATTTGGAACACCCAATAAAACTCCGGCAGAAGAAAGCGTCAGCCCGGGCGGTAATACGCCATTAACTACACTATATATCGGTGCCGGATTACCGTTTGCAACAAACGAATAGTTTGTGTATAAAGCACCAACAGATGTTGTTGTAAGAGGCGACTGAGCAGTAAAAGATGTTGGTACTTGAGAAGGAGTTATAACAATCGTAATAGGGTTGCTAACTATACTACCCACAGAGTTGGCGGCAGCTACAGTAAAAGTATAGGAGCCTACTGTTGTCGGTGTCCCCGTAAGATAACCTGCTAACGAAAGTGTCATACCTGTCGGCAGTGAGCCACTTGCTACATTGTATGTTAGAGTCGGTGTACCATTTGCCGCAAATAAATAATAAGAGTATGGGATACCTACTACTCCGCTTGGGTTTGGACTTTGAGCAGAAAAGACAGTTGGTGCAATTGGAGCAGGAGAGATAGTTATTGTTACTGAATTGCTCGTAATCATTCCACCGATATTCGTTGCCGAAACCGAGAATGTGTACGAACCCGTATTGGTGGGTGTACCCGAAATTCTTCCTGTAATACTATCCAAGGCAAGACCCGTTGGCAGTACGCCGACAACTCTATATATTGGAGCAGGCGAACCATTTGCAACAAAGTTATAGCCGATATATGCCGTTCCTACATTGCCACTCAATGGCGGTGTTTGTGCTGTAAAGAGCGTTGGAGCACTAACAAAAACAAATCCGTTGAGCGACGATGAACCGACTGAATGAGAAACCTGCACATTGCCGGAAGCACCGTTGCCCACGACCGCAGAAATGGTACTATCATTGACAACTGCCAAAGAAGCCGCAACTATTCCGCCAAATCGAACCGTATTGACACCCGTAAAGTTACGACCGGAGATGATAACTGTTTGCCCTGCTTGCGCAGAAATCGGCGCAAAACTTGTAATAAAAGGAGAACGCAAAAAGACAAAGCCCGGCAGTGTTGCTATGCCAGCTCTATTTTCTACACGGACGCTGCCACTTGACCCGGTATCAATCACAGCAGTTATTTGCGTTGGAGACTGCACAGTAAACGATTGAGCAGATACTCCGCCAAAAGATACTGCCGAAACACCTGCAAAGCCTGACCCTGTAATAGTAACCGTTGTGCCGCTTCCGCCGACTGTAGGAGTAAAGGACGTAATTGCCGGAGGGGCAATGAAGGTAAAACCATTACTTGGGGCAGTGCCAGCAATATTAGTTATACTAACTGCTCCGCTCGAAGCCGCACCAACAACAGCAGTGATAAGGGAATCATTGACAACATGAAAGAGTTGCGCTGCACTACCACCAAAATTTACGGATGTGATATATGTAAGATTCTGTCCTTGTATCAGAACAGTATCACCCTGAGCAGCCGATGGTGGTGAAAACGAAGCAATCGTCGGCGGGGCAACAAAGGTAAATCCGCTTTTTGAGGTAGAATCAATCTCAGTAACGACTTTCACATCACCGCTTACTGCATTACTTCCCAAGACGACGGTAATTTGTGTTGGTGAGACAACAGTGTATGATTGCACAGGAACGCCGCCAATGCTAATACCTTGAAGACCGATGAACCCACTGCCATTGAGAGTAATAGGGGTATTGGCAGCTGCGATTGTAGGTTGAAAATTGTTAATGATTGGTGGAGGAAGATATTTGAAGACATTAACGGTGGATTGACCGGAAGGTGTTTGAACACTCAAAGCACCACTCCCGCCCACCGGAACGACCGCACGAATTTCATTATCAGAAATTATTTGAAAGCTTTGCGCAGGAGTGCCACCAAAAAATATTTCTGCCGTGCTAGCAAGACCAAATCCTTTAATGGTTACCGTCTCACCGGCTTTTGCTGATGTTGGTATAACTTCTGTAATAAGATAAATGCCGGAATAATATGCCAATCGTTGGATAGTATTAGTATTAGCGTTTGCAAAAATTCTACTCCCTGTTGGGTCTGTAATAACCCCACCTATATTATCAACATCTCTATAACCGACAAGATTATTCTGGGTATCAAAGATAACATTTGTGTACCCGGAAGTAGAATCACCCAATGCAGTCGTTACAGCACCACTTGGAGTAATTTTTCGTATTGCACCATCAGCCACGTAGAGATTACCCAAAGCATCAATGGTGATTCCTCGAGGATTCCAAAATTGTGCACTACTCCCTTGACCATTAGCACGTCCTTGCGAACCGCTTCCAGCAAGAGTTGTCATTGTTCCGGTGGGAGTAATTTTTCTAATTCTATAATTTCCATTATCCGTAACATAGACGTTTCCATCTGCATCCAGTACCAAATAATAAGGGAACGTAAGTTGCAAAGCAGAACCTGCGGAAAGATCACCAGCGTGACCACCGGCAATAGTTGTAACAACGTTTGTAGGTGTTATTTTGCGAATACGATGATTTCCATTATCAGCTACATAGATATTGCCACTCTGATCAACAGCAACTCCGGTTGGAAAACGAAATTGTGCCTGACTTGCCGGACCGTCTTGATACCCTTGAACAGAGCCGGCAACCGTGGTCACTTGACCAAAACGATCTATCTTGCGAATACGGTGATTTTCGGAATCAGCAACATAGAGATTTCCAATATTATCAAATGCAACTCCTTGTGGATGTGCAAATTGAGCAGCAGTTCCTAGACCATCAGCACTGCCATACGCACCACTTCCTGCCACATTCCACGCAATAAAGGACTGTGCTACTAATTTATTAAAAGGAAAGACGACAAACAGCAACACCATTATCATAAGTGCAAAAGCACTGCGCACATTTCTACCACGATTCATACAAATCCTCAAAAAAATTGAATAAAGGAAAAAAGTTGTTTTGAATAACTGGCACAAACATACACGTCCCCATCCGAAAAAAATAATTTCCGGAGGCGAAAAGCGCTGAGCGGGACATATAAAACGCTGAGCGGGACATGACTCTCATTTTTGAGAGGAAAAAAGGGCAAAAATGGGCATTTTTCATTATTAGCATTTTCAGCAAAATTCACCCCAAAACACTCTTTTCAACTCCGACTAAAAAAGTACTTTTGACAAACAGGGCAATTTTTGCCACCCCTGCCTCTCAATACCGGTAGAGATTTGCACGTCAAAAAGCAAAAAAAAATGCCCACCGAACTATATGTTCGGCGGGCATTTGTTGTATCATCACCTCATTCCCACGGGAAGGGT
>CALCNX010000133.1 GCA_937899715.1 uncultured bacterium
TGCTCTAATTGTGCCTGCACAAGGTCAGGTTGAATTTTTACCAAAAGGTCGCCTTTGCGAACGGTATCCCCTTCTTTAACGGGCAGGTTAATAATTTCGCCGCTCACCTCTGACGAAATTTTGACCAAAATTTCGGGCTGAATCTTTCCCGTAGCCGAAACGGTCTGTGTGATGGTGCGCTTCCCAACTTGCTCAACGGTTACTTCAACCGATTTTTCGCTTTTGCCCAGTACGGCAGCCGTGATGCCACCGCCAACAATGACAAGTCCGATGATGAGCAAAATGATATTGCGCCGTTTGTTATTTTTCTTAGCCATGATAGTGAAAGTTTCGTAAGTGTTATTGGTTAATTTATTCTAATCTTATCTCGACGTATAAGCCTTTGTCCTATTTCAGTCCCACTGTTAATTATTTTACATCCCCTTCGTCCAGTATCCCCAAAGCAAATTTCATTTGATATTGAGCGGCGATGTAATTATAGAGCGCATTGATACGGTTAATCTTTGCGGTTGCCAAGTTGCCATTGGCAGTAGTAAGGTCGAGAATATTCGCTGCACCCACTTTGAAGCGTTCCTCGGCGGCATCGAAGTTTTGCTGTGCTGCTTTAAGACCACGAGCAGTGATGTCGATATTTTTTTCACCAGCGTTCAGTTGAATATAAGCATTTTGAACATCAGTAGCAATGCGCTGCTCTGCTTGGCGAAACTGGATTTGATTTTGAGTAAGTTGTACTTGTATGTTCTGAATGCTTTGTTCGCGCTGGAAGCCGTCGAAAATGTTAAAACTGACATTTGCCCCAATATACGGACGTGAGTTTTCAAACCCCCCGAATTGATAATTCTGCCAACTCCAGCCTGCACCAACACCAATAGTCGGGAGATAACTCGCTTTTGCCGATGCCAGTCCCGCTTCGCTTGCTTTGACAGTCTCTTGTGCAGCAGTACGGTCTATGCGTTTACCGAGTGCTTGTTCAAGAGTTGCTTTGTAGTTGGTGTACATTGCACGGAACGATGCGACATCTTCTGTTTTAATCTCAGTAGAAATTCCGCTTTCTGTCATATCAACGGGTAATCCCGGATTCATACCGAGTGTCGCTAAAAGTGTTCCCTTTGCCGTTTCCAAATCATTTTCCGCTTGCGCCAGGTTGAGTTCACGTGTTCCTAGGTCAGCCTCCTGAGCATAGACAGCAGCTACTGCAACAACACCGGCATCACGTTGTGCTTTTATACGCTCTAATTGTTTTTTTCCAACTTCTAAATCTTCACGTCGAACATTCACAACTTGCTTTGCACGCAAAACAGAAAGATATTGCGAACGAACATTAGACAAAGCACGTTGGCGTGCAACAATTACATTCTGGTTTACAGCCTCGTTCGTATGGACACGTTGGCTAATTGTATTTTCCCGTTGAAAAAAGTCAAATGCGTTGTAGTTGACGTTAAGGCTCGCACTTAGACTATTGAGCTGATCTTGAGAAATTTCACGGGTAATGGGAACGCCACCAACAAATACAGTTTGAGTTCCACTGAGAGGTATTGACCGCCCATAGCCGATCGAACCATTTGCCGTTGGAAGATACTGCCCTTGAGCAACTTTTAGATCTGCAGCCGCACCGTTGACACGAGCCAACGCACTCTGCACATCCAGATTGTCTCCTGCAGCAATTTTTAGACATTCCTCAAGGGTCATTGTGCGCATTGATGAACTACCTGCTACTTGCTGTGCCGAAGCATGGCGGTTAATTCCAAAGGCAAAACAGCAACACACCAACAAAAAGAGTCGAAAGGTTTTCATAACATCATCCGAGAAACATTGATAAAAAAGATTGTTGTATTCTACATTGTTGTATTCAAGGTCTGGGACAAGAGTGCAGAGGTTTTGTCCATGGGAAATTGAACGCAGTACGCGGCATTTTGTTTCACGGAAGATTGGAAAATTTTTACGTGTCTTTACGGCTATATCTATGTTTTTACGGGTTTTATTCGTTTTTGGCTTATGGTAAGTAAGGTATGCCCATAAAAAAAACGAGAGCCTGACGCTACATCAGGCTCTCGTTCATTATACTACAACTACTTACATGTCCTAATCATCGCTTCTGAGTTTTGCCAAGAGGCGCAAAATCTCGATGTAAAGCCAAACAAGCGTTACCATCAGCCCAAATGCGCCATACCATTCCATGTATTTCGGAGCGCCTTCCTCGGCTGCGGCTTCGATGAAATCAAAGTCTAACAGCAGATTTGCGGCTGCAATGGCTACCACCACAAGGCTGAAGCCAATACCGATGATACCGCCTTGGAAAAATGGCAGTTGATAACCACTAAACATTCTCAGCAGGAAACCGACCAAATATACCAAGCCCAAGCCCATCATGGCGACAATTAAACCGGAGCGAAAGGTCTCGGTAACGCGAATAAGACGGGTTTTGTATGCCAGCAAAAGGGAAATAAAAACACCAAACGTTAAGCCTGCTGCTTGAACGGCAATGCCGGGATAGCGCATTTCCAAAAGCGCCGAGAAACCGCCAATAAACAAACCCTCCAAAAGCGCATAGAGCGGTGCTGTTACGCCCGACCATTCAGGCTTGAAGGTAGTAACGAGCGCAACAATAAAACCACCGATTGCACCGCCCACAAGCCAACCGCCAACGCCATAGACCTCACCACCGCTTGTGATACCGACTTGGTTCCACGTGAACAGTGCCGAGACCAAGCATAAAAGCAGCAAAATACCAACTTTGTTTGCTGTGCCTTCCAGCGTCATTCTCTCGCCCACGCCATCCCATGCGCGTTCTGCGAAGCGCCGCTCGGAAAGTGCGGGATTGCTGGTCTTGTAGGGGACATTATAGCGTGGGGTTTGTCGGAATTGCTGATTACTGTTGCGAGAATTTCCAAAAGAACTCATAATAAACACACTCCTAAAAAGTGAGATAGGTTGTGAACTTAATTAGCGCTGGGGCATAATGCCTTGAATCTATGAACGATTCATTTGCAAAATTAGCGTTTTTGTATCCAATGTGCAATATCGTTCACCACTTCCGCAGCCACGTTACCTTGGCGGTTGTAATCGCGCACAGAGCCATTGCCGACGGCAAAGAAATGGAAGAGGTTCGGGTAGGCTTTCCATTCTACGGACGCTTTCCCGGCAAGCTTCTCTTTCCACAGAAGAGCATTGCCCGCAAAATCTACATCGTGGTCTTGCTCTCCGTGCAGCATGAGTAAGGGCAGCGTGAGTTTACTGATTGCTTCGACGTGGTTGTAGGAACGCAAATCAATCCAGTAGCTTGCCGGAATCCCGTAGGGAAGGTCGTACACAGAGGTATTGAGGCTCAGCTTTGGGCTTTCCACTGTTTCAATTCGGCGTTTGATACTTGCTTGCTGCTTCGTTTCATCCACCGTTAAGCCATCTTTAGCAAAAAAGTGCTCAAATCGCGGCATCATAAGTTCATGCAGCTTAAGATAATTCAATCCTAGCATTACCGCGCCTGCAACGCGCGGCGCAGAGGGGTGCTTCAGTGAATCTAGTCGCACAATCCGTGGCAGAACCATTGCCGCAAGCGTTGGAGCAATGATGACGATTTTGGTCGTATCAAGCGGTAATGTACGGGCTAGCGAACGTATCAGCTCTAATGCCGAAGCGGCATCGGCAATGGTTTCTTCCTGTACGGTATAACGTTCTGCTTCATCGGCAGTGAGTTGATAAAGACGGATACGTTTGTCGTAGCGCAGGGTCGCAATACCTTGTTTCCCTAAGCCCAGCGCAAAATCTTTATTGAGCTTGTAACCACCGTCCGTGCGGTCTTTGTCCTGTGGTCCTTGGTCGTGTAAAAGTAATGCAACGGGAACACGCTGCAAAGGTGTTTGCTTCACGCTGGCAGGAAGAGCAAGCAATCCAGGCATTGCGAACTTGCCTGTTGTAACGGTTATTGCTTGTTCTTCAATATCTTCCGGCACTGCATAGTCCGGTAGAGCATATTTAGCCTTTGCTTGGCTGTATGCGAACCCAATGACTTTGTTCTTATCGTTGAACGAAAACGTAATATCCAAATCAGAATGTTGAAATTGCGCTTCCAGTGTTACCACATCACCGACAGCCACACGCTCGCTTGATACCTGCTTCATACCCCGAAACTCACCCATAATGTTGCGGGCACGGAACCACAATATCTCCAACTGTGGAGCTTTCATACCCACAACCGTCGTATCAAAGTTTCTCACAAGAGCATCGTACTGCTCTAGGCGCAGAAGAGTGAACAGTGCCTTTGCCCGCTCCAAATGGTCTTCGGGAGGGATGGTTGCCATGCCCTCCACAACAGGCTTGGCGAGTTTTGCCAGCGAATCTTTTCGCTCGGCATAATTCCCCGTTGGCTTGGGAACAGGCAGAGACGTTGGTTTGGAAGTACGCTTTTTTTGAGCGACACTTTCTTGCGTACAACAAAATGCCCCAAGAAGGCATAAAACAATGCTTCGCAACCACAACGAGCGCAAAGAATAAACCATAGAAAAGTATTTTTGAGTGTGCAAGTGTAGAATATGCGGGAACGATGGTCGAGCATTGGTTTTTGGAGTGCGAAATTTATTTCGCTCTTGCCTCAGCAAATCTTATCAATACTTATTGCGGAATAAATTCCGCACTCCATGCTGAGGCAATGACCAGACCGTTGCTAGAAAAAAGCTCTGTACCCGACAAAATCCCTACAAGTGCTATAAAAACAGGCTTCGGTGGCACAGACATTCTTGTCTGTGAACTCCACATGAAAACTCACAGCCAAGAATGTCTGTGCCACCATTGAAGGAAATTTTGCCGTGTACCAAGAGAAAAGATTATTTTTTCACAGCAAGGGCAACGCCGACTTCGGCAAGCTGCTTGTCGGCTACTTCCGAAGGACAATTATCCATCAGAGACAGTCCGCTTGCAGTCTTGGGGAAGGCGATAACGTCGCGTATATTCGTCGTTCCGGCAAGGAGCATCGTGAGGCGGTCAACGCCAAGCGCAATGCCACCGTGCGGCGGAGCGCCATATTTAAGCGCATCCAGCAAGAAACCGAATTTCGATTCTGCTTCCTCGCGCCCGATGCCGAGTAACTCAAACATACGCTGCTGCACGGGGTTCTGGTGAATACGAATGCTGCCGCCCCCAGCTTCGTAGCCGTTGATAACGAGGTCGTGCGCGATGGCTCTTGCGGCTTCGGGCTTTGTGTCCAGAAGTGGAATGTCCTCGTGCATGGGCGAGGTGAAGGGGTGATGCCGCGCAATGTAGCGTTTGTCTTCGTCGGAATACTCCAAAAGCGGGAAATCCAGCACCCAATGGAACGAATATACGTGCTTCACCGCATCCAAAATACCCTGACGGCGGGCAATTTCCGTGCGCAAAGCACCCAAAATCGTGTACGTCCGCTCAAACTCGCCCACGCCAAAGAGTAACAAATCGCCGTCTTTAGCGCCGGATGTTTCCTTGATGGCAGCAATTTGTGCTTCGGTGAAAAACTTTGCAATCGGGGAATTAACACCTTCGGGCGTGAACTTCATCCATGCCAAGCCTTTTGCGCCATATTTCTTCGCAAATTCCGTGAGTTCGTCCAGTGTTTTACGCGAAAATTCTGCACAATCCTCCGCGTTCAGACAAGCAACAATGCCGCCCGCAGCGATAGCATCCGTGAACACGCCAAAGGTACTGTCCTTCACAATATCAGTTACGGTCGAGAGGTGCATACCGAAGCGCAAATCGGGCTTATCGCTACCATAGCGCGTCAACGCCTCATTAAAGCTCATGCGGCGGAATGGCGTGGGAACATCAACATCCAAAATTTCCTTCCACAAACGAACAATCAAGCCCTCAATAAGTGCCAACACATCATCTTGGTCAATAAAGGACATTTCTACGTCAATCTGCGTGAATTCGGGCTGCCTATCGGCGCGTAAATCCTCGTCGCGGAAGCATTTTACGATTTGCATATAACGATCAAAACCTGACACCATGAGTAGCTGCTTGAAAAGCTGTGGCGATTGGGGCAGTGCATAAAACTTGCCCTTGTGCAGACGGCTCGGAACAAGGAAGTCCCGTGCACCTTCCGGTGTAGATTTTGTCAGGGTAGGCGTTTCGATTTCAAGGAAACTATGCTGGGCAAAGTATTCATGTGTGATGCGGTAGAGGTGATTGCGCACGATAAAATTGCGCTGCAAATCGGCACGACGCAAATCAAGATAGCGATAAGTCAAACGCAAATCTTCGCCTGCCTCCGAGCCTTCCACAATTTCAAAAGGCGGCAATTCTGCGCGATTGATGATTTGAATGTCGCTCGCCAAAATTTCAATATCACCCGTTGGCATATTGGGATTAATACTTTCTCGCTTACGAACCATACCTTTCACGGCAACGACGTATTCCGCACCCAGTTCCCGTGCGGTTGCCGTTACTCGTGCATCTGTTTCGGGAATAACCACGACTTGTGTGATTCCATAGCGGTCGCGCACATCCATAAAAATCAAGCCGCCAAGGTCGCGCACACGCGCTATCCAGCCGTTCAATACTACGTCGTGCCCGACATTCTCGGCACGGAGCAAACCGCAATCAACAGTGCGTTTCCAAAAACTCATGGTAAAACCTTCGGTTGTGATAAGAAAATTAACGTATTCATTTTTGTACAAGACTACAAATGTACGGAAAAATGCTAAAAAGAACGCGGGTTTCTCGCACATCAGTACGAAGAACCCGCGTTTTTTGTGATTGCCTCGCGGAATAACTATGTCTGCGCGTTAAGCAAAAACGCCTTTAGGTGCTCATAATTATTTGATAGCAAGGCTGCGTGCTTCTCCTTACGAATATAGTCCTGAAGACGTTCAGGGAGGACAACGGCTTTCCCCAGCGTCGGCTCAATGACAGTGCCAAACTTCGCAGGATGTGCCGTTGCCAGTACAACGCCTGTCGCGCCCGCCATTTCGGGCGTTTGCAGAAAGCGCTCGGTTGCCAAATAGCCGACGGCAGTATGCGGACACATCAAGTAGCCATGAGCTTTCTCGACCCGTGCGACCGTTTCAAGTGTTTCTTCATCAGAAATTGTTATGCCCGCAATATCCCGCCGCATTGCTTCCAAATTGCCGCCGTAAAGCGCTTGGATACGTGCGAAATTGCTCGGATTGCCCACGTCCATTGCATTAGACGGCGTTTCCACAGAAGGTTTGGCATGGTATTCGCCGCTTGCCAGATATTGCACGAATGTATCATTCCGATTTGTGGCGGCAAGGAATTTTTTGACAGGAAGCCCCAGACGCTGCGCAAATAAGCCGCCCGTGAGATTACCAAAGTTCCCGCTCGGTGTACAAAAAACAACGTTTTTTCGCGCATCGTCCGGCAGTTGCGACACAGCACGGAAATAGTACAAACTCTGCGGCAGAAGCCGTGCGATATTGATAGAATTTGCCGATGTGAGCGCTATTTTTTTTGCAAGCCCTGCATCTTGAAATGCTGTCTTGACAAGCGCTTGGCAATCATCAAATGTTCCTTGTACTTCTATTGCTGTAATATTTCCGCCCATTGTTGTCAACTGTTTTTCCTGCACATCGCTGACTTTGCCTTGAGGGTAGAGTATCACCACACGAATTCCCTTCACATTCCAGAACCCATGCGCCACGGCGCTACCGGTGTCGCCGGATGTCGCCACGAGCACACACAAGTCGCCGCGCGAATCCGCTTGAACGCCCTGAGCGCTGCGTGCGTAGCTCATTGCACGTGCCATGAATCGTGCTCCAAAATCTTTGAAGGCAAGTGTGGGTCCGTGAAAAAGCTCTAGCGCATAAATGTTCTTGCTCACGTGCACAAGCGGTGCGTCAAAATTGAAGGCATCGCGCACAAGCGGCTCCAAGTCTTGCGCCGGAATTTCGTCGCCGATATATGCCTGCATGACTTGTACTGCCATGTCCACCATGCTGAGGCGTGGCAATTCCTCAAAAAATGATTGCGGTAGGCGTGGCAGTGCTGTCGGCATCCACAAGCCGCCGTCTCCGGCAAGCCCTTGCATGGCGGCATTGAGAAATGTTGTCTGGAGTGCGTGGGAGTTGGTGCTGTATAAGTGCATAATGATTGTAAGAATTGATACGCTGTTTGTTAGTCTTGTGTGCTTGTGCCTTTAGGCTTAGGCGTATTTGTCCACGTAGCCCTGCAAGCCTGTTTGCGTGCCTGTGCCGGAGGCGACAAATTCCCATTCCCCATTTACTTTCGTCAAGCGCCCAAATTCTACTTCGGTGCTGGTCGGGTAGTCCTGTGCAAGGTCGTAGCGCACGATTTCACGATTTGATTCCACATCCACAAGACGAATATACGCATTTTGAATCATGCTAAAATTCTGGCGCTTTGAGGCTGCGTCGTGAATGGTGATAATCATCAAAATATCATAAATGTTTTCGTTCAGCATCGGCAGATATGCCATAATAACTTCGTCATCACCGTCGCCAACGCCCGTGCGATTATCGCCCGTGTGCTGCACTGCGCCGTCCGGGGATTTGAGATTATTGTAGAAAACAAAATATTCGTCTTGCGGAATTTTTCCACCTGCACCCAGCATGAACACTGATGCGTCAAGGTCAAGCGTGTGTCCGGGCTTCACGTCCCAGCCCAGCCCGATGAAGATTTTTTTGAGCGAGGGTTCTTTTTTCGTAAGATTGAAGCGCCCGCCTTTTTGCAGAGAAATAGCCATTGATGCGACTCCTATTGTATTGGTTAAGGATTGGGGTAAAAAAAATTCTTGATTCTTTCTTCAGTAGTACTCGCGGAAGTATTTGTTGATTCTACTTTTGCATTTGCGTCACGGAGCTTATCAGCACTGGCAATAGCACTATCAGTCGGGGCAAAAAAATCGTTGATTAAGCGCTGCTTGTATTCTGCTTCAGAATTGTCCGCACCGTTTGTCGCATGAGGAAGACTACGTGCTTGTGCCGCCGTTCCGGCAAATGTTTTCTCCGCATTGGTAAATGCCACGTGGAAGCGCTTCAGGCTTGTTTCGTTTTGCAAACGTTCCTGTTCGGCGCGTTCGTGTGCCATCTCGCGTTGAATCTGGTCTTCCAATTCGGCAAGGGCGGAATCAGAGGCAATTCCGGCAAAATCGTGATAATTATCTGCCGTTGGCGTGCGTAGTTCGGCGTGAATCGCCTCACGCTCCAAGAGTTCATGGGATGCGCCTGATGCACGAAGTTTTTCCAAAAATTCTTCTTGCGATGTCGCCGAAGCAAGCTGCGCGGCAAGTACTGTGCGCTGCGCCTTCAATTCTTCGCGCTGAATCCGCATGGAATCAATTTGTACAGAGAGCTTCTGCACCGTTTGCGTCATGTTGCCTGTAATACGCTCAAACGAAGCAATCACTGTTTCAAGCCCGTGCTGCTCGGCTAAAAGTTCACGGGCTGCCTCCTGTTGCCCTGTTTGAAGGAGGCTTTTTGCACGGTCTCGGAGGTTATTATATGCGGTTTTATAGCTTTGCAGCATAGCAACTGATTCATTCCGCTCGGCTTGTGCGTTGGCTTTTGCCGTATCAAGCCGCGCAATGACACGCTCCATCTCCTGAAGCGATTGGTCTATCACGCGCTGTGCATCGTTGCTGTCGGCGCTGGACGACCGAACCGCGCCCACAGAAGCGTCCTGCGAGGTATTATCTGGTAAGCTCCGTGAGGTTTGCAAAAGAGAAAAGAGGCTACGAAACATGATGCACTTCCCGTGTTAAGGCTGTTTTCCGGTGTTTGGTTGAGGTTTTTCGTACTCGGCACGGCGCACAGAATCCTTGTACAAATCCCTTGCCGTTCGCGAAGAATCAATCAAATGTTGCATATAGTCCCGCCGACGCGACTTTATATCTTGCTTGATTTGCAAACGGTCTTTGGAAAGCAGTACAAAACCTATCGCGGCGACGGCAATAACAATAAGTGTAAGAAAAAGTCGAATTGGGGACATATTGATAACGACAAATTTTGAATTCCAAACGATTGATATATCACTGCTCACGAAGGCGCATATTACGGGCGAGGAGGTTCGTTCTGCAATTTTCTGGGAGCCACCAAATGCCACGCTTCCTGAATATACTGCGCCAATTCTTCATCGCCGACGCGACCAAGTTCAATGCCTATCCAACCCCGAACGCCAACATACGGCGGTTTGAAGAATTTCTCCGGTTCATTGTCAAGAAGTGTTTCTTGAAAGCCTGATTGCACGGGCAGCCATATTGCTATGCGTCCGTCGTTGTGGTGATTATTAGCAAACATCACAAAGACTTTTTTGCCAACAAAAAATGTTGGTTCACATGAGATATTTTTTCTGATGTTCCGGGAAGAGCCGTGCAAGTCCGACGAACGCGCTCAAGATGTGTTGTGGTCATAGTGGCATAATTGTTACGCCCCAAAATAGCGAATATACCATTTGTAGCCAACTACAATGCTCCAATTTTTTATGACGATGGCATCATCTTGAAAAACGCAAGGCACAAAAAACGAAACAATCATGTGTTTCGCCTCTTGTGCCTTAAATTATTTGATACCTTGCCACAAAGCACCGTCAGAACTAAGCGCGGGGCGGATAGTTCAGACTACGGTTACTACCGCTTTATCACTTTCCGCGTCGTTCTTGTAGCGCCATCTTGCACCTCAACCATGTACACACCTGTTGGCAAGTTCGCTACGTCAAGTGCTTGACGGTAGTTCGTTCCGGCGCTGACTGCTTGTTCACTGCTTAAAACTTCCACGCCCAGAGCATTGATAATACGAACACGCACCTGTCCGGTTTGTTGTGCTACGGATTCAATGCTTATGCGGTCAGCAGTGGGGTTAGGTGAGACTGTGAGTGCCATATCTGATGCGCTCGCAACGGACGTGATGTTATTGACCACTTGGATATTGAACGCATCTCGCGCAAGTAATCCCGTTCCATCATTAGCAATGACGGTAATAGAAACAACGCTGCCCGGCAAAGCGCCCGGCTGAACGGCATAAAACAACGAAGGACGACCGCCTACGCGAGAATCGCTCTGCTGCGCTCTTGCTGTTACAATCGTGCTGTCAGATGAAACTGCCGTATAAGTAAGAACATTGTAATTTTCGTCGTAGAATACCGAGTTTGGTTGCCCGTCGGAACGGAAACCGGGCGTTTCGAGTTCGATAAGGTCGGTGGCGTTACGCAAAAGCTGCTTGTTTTGAATTGCATTGATAAGCACTGGTGCGACGCGCTGCGGGTCGTCCAGAATAACCGTTGCAAGCGTTACACCGACTTCGTAGTTAAAATCGTTTACACGCAAGAGCGTAAGGCGAACATAACGCCGTCCCTGCAATGCCGCCGAGCGCGGCGAATACGACTGGTCGCTCCAACGCGCCGTGAAATTGATGAGAACTCGCGTCTGACCGGGCTGGATGTTGGCAGTGTTTGGCAGCATTTTAGAAGCCGCCGGAACGGTCACTAATTGACCATTTGCGTCAGCTATCGTTGGCGCAAGGTCGCCCTGCAAACCGCCAATAGCCACTGGTAGCGATGCCGGAAATGGCGGCGTAACAATTGCCCCCGCCGGAAGCGGCACGGGAAGCGGCAGAATATTGGAGCTGATGTCGGGTAAAGGACGCAACGCAGAATCCAGATATTCCATCGAATACGCTACCACAAGCAGAGTCTCCGTACCGCCTCCAATGCGGTCAATGGCGATACTGCCTTTTTGAAATGCTGAGTCACGCCGAAAAATGCTGATAGCACGTTCGCGCATGAGAATAGTCGGAACGGTATCGCTCGCGGTGAGGTTTGCGCTTGACTTGCGCTGCGCCTCTATCCAGGGCAAAGCCTCGCCGGGGCGAACAATACTAAAGGAGACACGAGGTTTGGTGCTTGATTCAGCACTTTTCTGTGCCATGGCAGGCTGAACGATGGCGCACGAAGCGACCACAACAGCCAACAACGGAAAAAAGCTACGATTTTTCATAACAAACTCACTATTGTAGAGTTAAACAAGAGGGGATTTTTGCAAAAAGTATTTGAGTGTTTAATATTCGTTGTTTTGCCATACTGTTGTTTTTCTGTAAGGCGTGTAATACCTAGCGTATGACGCAAAGATTCTTATGCCGGGTTTGATGTGGTGTTGTAATTGTAACAGCATATACGCCTTGCGCCCATCTGCTTGTGCCAATCCTGAAAGTATTTCTCTCAAAAGCTGCATCCATGCTGGTCTCAAACATTACCGCGCCCAGAGCATTGCAAACACGAATCTGATAGGGTTCCGGCAGCGCGTCAATCTCAATAGCTGCTTCATCGTGTGCGGGATTAGGGCTGATGCGCCATTCAAGAAGGCTTGTACGTGACTGCGTTTTTTCTTCCGCCACGCTTGTTGGCGCAGAGACCGTGCCGCGAAGAACAATTTGCCGCGTAATCGGCGTAGAAACAGGTCGGCGAGGCAACTGCAGTGCTGACCACTGATATGTCAGTCCTGCTGCGGGGAGCGCTGTGGCAGAAATTTCGCAAGCATCCTCATTCGATGCGCCTTCCGCCGATGTCGCCCACGAAGCGCGAATATCTTCCGAGACGCGGCGACTGTGGACATCGCTGGACGAGGAGCCACGCAAGCCCACATCTGCACTGACAATACCGCCACTGGCAGGAATGGAACAAGTGCCATACACGGCTTCTATTCGCTGCGAGGTCTCGTACAACCGTAGTTGAAAATTGAGTCGCGCCTCTGATGCCGTTTTGAATGTGGCATTGCGCCATTGTACAGTGAATACGCGATTTGGTGCTGTGCCTTCTGTTTTGAAGCGCATATCGCCGGTTTGCGGGAGAATAATATCTGCTCCGCACACTGCAATATAGCCTTTTGCGCCGAAAAAAGTGCTTAAAGGGCGCGTCACAACACTGCCCTGCTGCACAAGAGATTCCGCAGGCGCAAAGGCACAGAAGCCATTCGAGCTAACCGTCAGAGTTTGATACTCTTCACCACCAAAACGAAAGGAAAAACCGAGACCAACGTTGAAAGTTACATCGTCGGCGGGCAGCGCTGAACCAAGTAGCGGCGTTCCATCACTCACTTCGTTGTACTGCGCTTGCAGGCTCGTAAATTCATATCCTCCGGCTATCGTGCCAAGCGGCGGCACGTTTACAGGCTGCGCTGTTACCTGAATCGCTGCCGTTCTCGTTCCCGCCATTCCTGACTGCGGCGAAAAGCGTATCGGTAGAGCACTAGAAGCACCAAGCGCCAGAGCGAGGTTCTGGGCGGGCGAGGTGGTAAAGTCTGCGCTGTTTGCACCCGAAATACTTACCGTGCTTATGCTCAGGGGGGCACTACCAGTATTGAGCAAGAGTGCGGACAGTGTCGTTTGTCCGAGTGAGGTAAAATTGAGTACAGGAGAAGCAAGCATTTGTGCGCTAAAGGACGGACGGATATTGTATGGGACGGATAAACGCTCATAATTCAAATAGCCATTAGCTGCTTGCAAAACAACCACAAACTCTGCCGTGCGCAAGCCTGCTCCCGTGAACGCAGAGGGGTCAAGTTGAATGTTGAAAGTGGCTGTTTGTGCGGTGTTAGCGTTTATCGTGCTAAGTGATTGCACAGGCTCAAAAGCTGCCGCTTTATTATCCAACGAAACCAGCGTTACAGTCACATTTTGTGCGCTTGCCAACACATTTTCTACGGCTAAGCGAAGCGTAACGGGCTGGACATCCTGCACCACTCCCGTAGCCGCACCAATACTGACGCTTTGAAGCATTAGACCGGGTTGTGTAGAGGTGAGCGTTTGAAACGCATTCAACCGTCCGAAAAAGCCAAACGGGCGATTGGAAGGCGAACCTACCCCAAGTAAGGTATTATCGGAAGTTGCACGAATTTGCTGTGTGATTTGGCGGGGCGACCAGCTTGGATGCAGACTGCGCACAAGCGCCGCCACACCCGCAACAATAGGCGTTGCCATGGACGTACCGGAAAAGCTATCAGTGTACTCATTGCCGGTGGCGGTGCTCCATATATTTTCACCCGGCGCAAAGACATCCACCAGCAAGCCAAAGCCGCTCGACGGCGTGGTGCGGTCGGTTTGATTGCTTGAACCGACAGCCAGTACATTATCGTATGAAGCAGGATATTCCACCGCGTCGGTTAGATTACCGTCGTTTCCTGCTGCCGCCACGACCAAAGCGCCCATCTGAGTTACGGTATTGATAATATCTTGTTCAAAGCGGCTAAAGCGTCCGCCGCCGAAGCTACACACTATCACTTTTGCGCCCATCTGTGCGGCATAGAGCATTGCTTCGTAGCCACGATAAATGCCGTCAATGCGTACACCATCGGTGCTGCATTTGATGGGCAAAATTTTACAACGGAAGGCAATACCTGTGCCACCGCGTGCATTATTTGCCCGTGCCGCCACCGAACCTGCGACGTGTGTGCCGTGATTGGGGAGTTCCATCGGTACAAGCCCATTGGGGAAGCGGAGTTTGGGGTCGTTATCTTCGCGGAAAGTGCCTTGAAGCAAATCTACTTCACTGGCTGCCCCCACAAAATCCCAGCCGTGCCAGTCGTCTATTTTCCCATTGCGGTCGTCATCCACGCCGTTTGTGCGCTTGTCGCGCCCCGCAGCATCTTGTCCGGATTCGCCCGGATTTGTCCAAATATTGTCTGCTAAGTCTTCATGCTCCCAATCTACGCCCGTATCGCAGACAGCCACAACGACACTTGAGTCGCCCTGTGAGAGCGCCCATGCCTCTTGTGCATGAACGCGCTGCCAGTGGTACTGCCGCCCAAAAAGCGGGTCATTGGGCGTGAACAAAGAACTTTGATGCGGCTTCAAAATTTGCATCGGCTCTGCATATTCGACATCGGATAAATTTTCTATTTCTTCGCACAAGCGGCGCACATCGATTTTGGCATCAAAGGTGATTGCGGTTATCACGCCATTTCCTTGCACTCCTACAATTTCCCGTGCGCTCTGAAGATTGTATGCGGCAAGAAGCGCTCGTATTCCTTCGTGCGTAATGATTATTGGTGATTGTTCCCTGTCCGCAATGATACGTTGTTTCGTTTTGAGATACAACCCTTGTGCAAGAGTAGATGCCGCGCCCATGCTTACCCGTTCAACACGTGCAAGCGAGTACATACCGTCGGCGTGGCGTTTGCCAACTTCCACAAGCCGCATCGGTACTTGCTGCGGAGCAGACTGTAATCCTTCAACCTTTTGTACGCTGCAACTGAACGAACCAAGACCGAGCGAGCGAAAGCTCTCAGTATAGGCAGTACGCGATTGTGCAAAAAGCTGTACAGGGGGCGATATGGTAAGGAAACTACTCACAATGAGACAGAGTACACCGCATATAAAAACGAGTTGTCGAGAAAAAAAGAGACAGTGAAAGCAAGTTTTCATCGGTTATACAAGGGGAAACAAGAACAAAGTTGAGTGCTACACAATGAAGCCATGCAAAAACCATGCTCAAAAAATCCATACCAAATTTTGAACCGACTCGGTTTATGCAGATACAATCTCAATTTTGTTGTAGTTTCGTAGTATCGGTTTGGGCTGTAACGTTTTTTTATCGTGAGGCTTTTTTCTATTAAACCGAAGTACACAAAATGTTGTCGAATTGTGGTACAGGTCTAACAAACTCTCCATTTCCCAATGGGATTATTATTTTTTAACAGAGGTGATGTGATGAAACGATTCTTGAATTCAATAGTGCCGATGTGCGTTCTGATAGTGCTTGCAGGCGGATGTGTAAGCTATGAGTCATCACTTCGCAATCGCTCCGGCGGCTATGGGTATAATAACACTCCGCAGCAACAGCAGCCCTACTACACGCCGCAATCGCAAGTGCCGCAACAAGGTTACGTGCCACAACCCAACGCGCAGCCGCAGTATGGTTCGGGGCAGTATAGCAATACTCCACAGTATAATTCTCAAATTACCTTTCAGACCTTTTACGACGAGCTTTCTCCCTTTGGCGAATGGATAGACACCCGTGAATACGGCTTCATCTGGCGACCCTACGGTATTGATGCCGGCTGGCGACCATACTTGCACAATGGGCGCTGGGCTTACACGGAGTATGCGTGGACGTGGGTTTCGGATTATGTTTGGGGATGGGCACCATTCCACTACGGACGCTGGCGCTTAGACCCGTTTTATGGTTGGGTGTGGCATCCGGGCAATGTTTGGGGTCCGGCATGGGTAGAATGGCGCTTTTGGAATAATAATTACTGCTGGGCACCACTTATGCCGGGCGTGAATATCGGCTATGGCTATCGCGGTGGGAATTATCACTGGTCGGCATGGAATGTTGTGCCGGGACGCTACTTTACCCAGCGTAATATTTGGAACCATTGCCTGCCGTATTCGCAAGTCAACACGTTCATCAATAATACTACCATTATTAACAACACAACGGTTATCAATAACAACACCTACTTCACGGGTCCCGCTATGACCGATGTAGAGCGGTATTCAGGCAAGGTGATTCCACTTTCGCTACGAAATTTGAATAAGGTTACTGTTTCAACGGTGGATGATAATAGCGTTTCGATGTATCGCCCCGATGTAACGGAGAACACTGGTAAAGCACAAAACAGAGCATTCCGTCCTGCGAATGTAACGCCGGCAAATCAGGCTACTACTGGCAAGGCAAATGTTCTTCTGAATGAAACACCTGAAAATGCTGATAATCTAGCGTCGCCGAAAGGTAATTCATACAACCCGAATATACAAACCCGCGATGCAAACAATCCTTTTATCACGCCTGCGCCTTCCGGGAAATCTGTTCCGAGCGGACTTGGCGGCGAATCCGGTAACGGCGGTAAAGTTACGCCCATGCCCACGCCGATTGATGATGAGCGCCGTAATACCGTAAACCCAAACGACGGGGTACCCAAAGCCAATCCCACAAAGCAGGTAGAGCAACCACAACCACGTGATAAGAATACCACAAAGAGTAATCCTTTTGGCAGTCCACAAGCTACTCCTCAGCAGCAAGAAGAGCAGCGCCAAGAACAACGTCAGCAAGAGCCAACACGCTATCAAAAACAAACACAAGACCAGCAACAGCGAGACGAACAGCAACGCCAAGAGCAACAGCGCCAAGAGCAACTTCGTCAAGAGCAGCAACGCCAGCAAGAACAACAGCGCTACCAAAAGCAGACGGAAGAACAACAAAAACGCCAGCGCGAAGAGCAACAACGGCAAGAACAACTTCGTCAAGAGCAGCAACGCCAGCAAGAACAACAGCGCTACCAGAAACAAGCGGAAGAACAACAAAAACGCCAGCAAGAGCAACAACAGCGTCAGGAACAACAAAAACAAGAGCAACAGCGCTACCAGAAACAAGCGGAAGAGCAACAACGGCATAAAGAAGAACAACAGAAAAAAAGCAACGATGCCGAAGTGAAAAAGACACCTGCACCTCAACAGCAGAATTATCAAAAGAAAAAAGGCGAAGACTAGGCGTAGGCTATTGAGTATGCAAATTACAGGGCGTATTGAAAAGATAGAGTGTGTAAATTGTTTTGTGTAAATGGAAATTATATCCAACTTCCATATTTAC
>CALCNX010000134.1 GCA_937899715.1 uncultured bacterium
GGGGGGGGGGGGGGGGGGGGGGCAGAACTCGTATCAGCAAGGCGTTCAAGGAGCATTTCATCCACATACCTATACATGAGCCTCGCCGTGAGTCGGTCAATGAACTTCGCTTCGGTCAGCATCATAAGAGAGAACAAAAATATGGTTGAACAAAAAGTATAACTGAAGTTCCGCTTTTGCTAAAAATTCCCCTCTTTGGAACAAAGAGGGGTGTCCGAGCGGCAGCGAGGACGGGGTGTTACTTTGGGCATTGTTGCCGAACTACCCCGTCAGTCCTCGCTTCGCTCCGACTGACACCCCTTCACACAGTGAAGGGGAATTTCAGAAAACATAGCGTCAGAGTATAATTGTAACAAAAACGGGCTGCAAACCAAGACCACAGAGAGAGGACTTGCACCCGACACGATTAAAAAAACAACTGCACATTTTTTTAGAACGCACAAAAGTACGGAAAAAGAGCCATACCGTGCAAATCCGATGACCGGGACCCCCATTCTAATGACCGAGAGGGTAAAAGCAATGACCGGGACCCCCATTCTAATGACCGACAGCTATTGCACAGAAGAAATATTTTGTTATGAGATGTGGCAATAAAAATATATAGCTATTGCATAGAAGGGAAAAATTGTTAGAGAAACAAAGAAAGAGCATAAAAAGCCCGCTTGCAACCGTAGTTGCGAAGCGGGCTTTTTACAGTGGTTGCTGTCATAGTATTCTTTATCTCACGGAAACGCCACTGTTCCGACTTCGATGAACTTTCCGCCCGTAATACGCCAGACCATGTAGTTCCCGTGCGAAACATCACCCTTGGCATCGAAGTCCACCGGACCGCTTGCACCCTCGTAGTTGATTGCCTTGCCTTGTTTCAAGAGCGCTGCGGCTTTAGCAAATTCACCCACATTAATGACCACCGCTCCCTTGCTTGCGCGGGAGATAGCGGGCATCTGTTTTACAATATCGGCGGGCTTCGTAGAACCTGCTTTGAGCATTGCCAGAGCAACAGTGTAAATGGCATCATAGCTGGTGGCGGCATACGAGTTGGTTGATTCCGCCTCAAGCATATTTGTTAAAGTGCTGTTGGCAAGGTCGGATATCTCCGCACCGCGCTGAGTGTACTCTTTGAACTTTCTAGAAAATGTGTTGTAGTTGGCGTATTTTGCGGGATGCACGAAAGAAAGCCCTTCCATGCCCTCCACGACTGACGGCTCGGCGGCAACAAGAAAGTCGTTGTTGTAATTGCCATCACAGCCAAAGAGAAACGGCTTGTAAGCGGCACTAAAATACCCTTTCGAGTCGGTGAGAATCTTGCCACCGTCGTCGTTGTAGCTGATGACGTAGATTGCCGATGGCTTACGGGCATAGAGAGAGTCCAACTGCGTTTTGAAGTTGAAGTTTTCGTAGAAATTGATATCGGGATAAGAAAGAGAAGCAACAACTTTGCCACCGGTTTTCTGAAATGCTTTTGTAAAAGCCGATGCCAGCGACGTTCCGTAAGTATTATTGATGGCGATAACTCCCACAGTCTTATGCTTCTTCTTGAACAAAATATCTGCTGCGGCATTTGCCTGAAAAATATCCGACGGAATCGTGCGCCAGACCAAGTTGTTATCAGGAAATTCACTAATTCGTGGTGAAGTGGATGCTGCCGTTATCACCATTATCCCCTTGGAGATGGCTATTTGTGCTGCTCTGAACGTATTGGCTGAACCACCCCCCGATAAAATACAGACAGCGCCTCCTATAATGAGATCATAAATCGTCTTGTCCATATTGGCAGCATCTTTGTTCTGACCATAGTGGACGCGCAGAACAAGAGTCTTCCCGCCGATACCACCCGCTGCATTAATTTCTTCAACAGCCATACGCATACTACGCACTGTGGTTGCACCCGTTGGGGTAGTTGCGCCCATCGAAACGCCGATGATAATACTATCTTTGGGGGTGTTTTGTGGAGAGGGTTGATTCGCTGTCGAAATGTAGGGGTGCAGACAGTACGTGAGAGTAATTATCCCCATGAGAGAACGGAGTAGCCATGAGTGTTGCATAACACACATAAAAAATGTGAAACAAAATACTGCTTGTATTCAAGCTGCTTGGTGATAGCCTGTTTCGTTGTCGAATGAATGCGCAGAACACAATCAAATCCTCACCCTTTGCGATACACAGCCCACCGAACCTGATTGTGGTGTTCGCAATGTCCGTAGTCGGGATGTAAAGAATTATATTCCCCCGCATAAGTACATCGCAAAATTTCTTTCTTTATAGCACAATACCGAATGCCTCGCTCGGGTATGTACTACGGAAGATTAAGCCTGAAGCTAGTTCAAAACTTTGTTGTGTACTCAAGATTTCCCAAACAATTTTATGCCGCTACTGTTGCCGGAGGTGCAATAAAGCCTTCCGGTACGTTACCCTTGCCGACAATATCAATAAAAATACTCAAAAGCGATGGTTGAACGCGCTCAATCTTAGTGAGTGAGAGTTTTGCGATAAGTTGCGGTGCAATGTCGTTGAGCGTTACCGATGGCTTCAAATCTATTTCGGCGTAGTTAGAGAAAATCTCTGCTTTTTGAACGCCTTCCAGCCCTGCGATAAACTGCCCGTCACCCTCGAACTCCGCACGAAGCGTATTGGAGCCAAAGCGCTGTTTGACGTTTTCTACGGTGCCTTGCACAACGGCTTGCCCTTTGTTGTAAAGGATAATTTCATCGCAGATTTTTTCGGCAGATTCAAGCTGGTGCGTACAAAAAATGATAGCTTTCCCACGATTGCGCAAGTCCATCACTACGTCTTTGAATTTGAGTTGATTCACGGGGTCTAAGCCGGAAAACGGCTCGTCCAAGATCAGCAAATCTGGGTCGTGCAGCGCAGCGGCAATAAACTGCACTTTTTGTTGATTCCCCTTCGAGAGTTCTTCAATTTTTCGCTTTTCCATACCTTGCAGTTCAAACCGCGCAAGCCAGTCGGCAACACGTGCCTTTGCTGTGCTGGAAGAACCTTTCAACGAAGCAAAATATGCTAATGTGTCGCCGATGGTACTTTTTTTGTATAAGCCACGCTCTTCGGGCAAATAACCGATGGCATTTTTGGTGTGTTCGCCCACATGATCGCCGCGAAAGGTGATGATTCCTGAGTCCGGCTTCAGAATGTTCAATATCATGCGAATAGTCGTGGTCTTGCCCGCGCCGTTGGGTCCCAAAATACCCAAGACCATTCCGGGTTTGACCTCAAACGAAATTCCGTCAACAGCTTTTAAGCCGCCTTTGTAGGTTTTATGGATATTTTCAACAATCAGCATACAATGGTAAGGAAAAAAGATGAAGAAAGCGGATGAACTATGCGAAAATAATTGCTGGAATTGTGTATTTTGAGTGTCGCCTGTCGGAAGCGTTCACAAACAAGGCAATTTGTTCTCACAAATCCTGTATAACCTTGTTTTTGCACCGTATTGAAGGGGCTTGTTTTTCCGGCAGACTAAATTCCGACGCAAGATAATCACCTTTGCGCTAATTTTTGCATATAATCCTCAACAATTTTCGGAATATGAACACTATCTATCTTGTCCGCCACGGTATTGCTGAAGATGCCCAACTCCTCCGCCCTGATTCTGAGCGAGCGTTGACTGAAGTAGGACGTGAAAAAATGCACCGTATTGGTGCGCGCCTTCAGCAAATGGGCATCAAACCGCACCTTGTCATTTCCAGTCCCTACAAACGCGCCGTCGAAACAGCAGATATTCTTGTGGAAGAACTTGGCTACAAAGGCGAGCGTTTCCAAGATAACCGCATAACGCCGAGTGGTCGCTATGAGGCATTCTCTGCGCTCTTTCAAGAACATAAAAGTTTCCGGGAAATTATGATTGTTACGCACGATCCGTGCGTAAGTTTCCTTGTCGGGGCACTTTGCAATGGAAATAATTTCAACATTGATTTCAAAAAAGGTGCTGTTGCCTGCATCGGTATTGGTCGCCAAAGTCCGCCTGCGGGAACGCTGCTCTGGTACGCTACGCCACGTCTGCTCTTAGGTGAATGATTGTCAACTAACTGCGTCTAACCACTCAAAAACTCACCATTTCATCAAGAATCATGTTCCAATTAGACGAATCCCTTCAAACACTTGATAAAACCACATTCTACAAAGAACTTTTGCAACAGACTGGCGGCTTGCTGCATGGCGAGCGCGATGCCACGGCAAATATGGCAAATGTGGCTTCATTGCTTTTTCATTCAATGCGTGATATAAATTGGTCGGGTTTTTATCTTTGGAAAAATGGTGAGTTGGTCTTAGGACCATTCCACGGCAAGCCTGCTTGTGTGCGTATCGCTATGGGTAGAGGTGTGTGCGGCACGGCTGCGGAGACACGCCAAACGCAAGTTGTCGCTGATGTGCACGCTTTTCCCGGACATATTGCCTGTGATGCGGCTTCGCGCTCGGAAATCGTCGTCCCGCTTGTGAAAAATGGACATCTTGTAGGAGTGCTGGACATTGACAGCCCCATTGTGAACCGTTTCGACAATGACGACAAGCAAGAATTAGAGCGGCTTGCAGCGTTTTTACTGGATGCTTCGGATATTACCTAACTGAATTTATGCTTTCTGGAATTTCCCTTTATGTATGAAGGGTGTCAGCCGGAGCGAAGCGAAGACTGACGGGGTAGTCCGGCAGCAATACACGAAGCAACACCCCATCCTCGCTGCCGCTTGGACACCCCTCTTTGTTCCAAAGAGGGGAATTGCTTGGCAAAGTGTAACTTCACTTCTTAAAAATGACGAAAAATAAGTTGTCAAATGCTCTTTTGTAGCACAGACATTCTTGTCTGTGCGCCCCAATGCTTGACAGACAAAGACACAGACGCGAATGCCTGTGCTACGGGGAAGATTGGGCACTTGTACCTTGAATTCATGCCTCAAAATCTTGCTTATTTGCACCATTATGCCCCGTACAACCATCGTTCAAACTTTTTCCCCGCGTGGCGCGATTGCTCGCGTTGCCGCCGCCGCTTGTACCGCATCGCTGCTTGTCGCGCTCGTGATACTTGTTTTCGTAGGCGTTCAGCGCGACCTTGAAGCTCTCTCCAAACAAATTGTACTGACGGTGTTTATGGAATCCGGCACAAGTGTAAAAGACCTTGCCACTGCCACGAGTGACCTCAAAACAATCGTCGGTGTTGATTCTATTCGTGTACAATCAGCAACAGAAATCAAAGAAACATTTGTGAGCCGCTATGCCACCAATATCACATCGGTCTTGCCCGACAATGCTTTCCCGACAGCGCTTATTGTGAGCCTCCGTGAAGATTACCGCACCAAAGAGCGTATAGATTCAGTCGTTACGCAAGCATTGGGTATGCAAAGTGTTGACAATGTGAGTTATCGCACCGCATTTGTGGAAGCAGTGGAAGCACGGCAGCGTCAGGAAACCGTCGCAATGTGGGTAAGCGCCGTGATATGCTCACTGGTGGTGGCTGTTCTGCTTTGGCAAGCGCTTTATGGTTTGCCTCTGCGCTTGCAGGAGAGTGCTGGCGCAGTCTTGGCGGGTGTGCTTGTAGCATTGGTGATTGGTCTTGCTATTTTTGCGAACAGCAAAAGCTATTCTTCGTGGCTTTCGTCGGCAGGGTGGGCATTTTTTATCAAGACTCAGTTGCTTGGAAGCGTTTCTGTATGCGCTTTTGCGACTATTGTGTTGGCTGTGAACACTGTGCAAAACGCCAGACATCACGGCGATGAAGCCACGAAAGCAGCCCCTACACCAAGTGACGAGTAAACATACTGTGTGCTGACCGACTTAATTTTATCATTTGCACCCTTCATCCTTCCTTCCATGAACCGAGACGACATAGCAGGAATGCGCCGCAGCTACTCGCTGGCAGGCTTTTCCGAGCGCGATGCCCACGCAAGTCCCTTTGTACAATTCCGCCTTTGGTTCGAGGAAGCGAAAGCGGCGCAAATCCTTGAGCCAAACGCAATGACGCTGGCAACCGTGAGTCCTTCGGGTACGCCGGAAGCCCGTATCGTGCTGCTCAAGGATGTGGACGAGCGTGGCTTTGTGTTTTACACCAACTATGAAAGTGCCAAGGCAGAATCTATTGCCGCCAACCCTCGTGTGTCCTTGCTTTTCTTTTGGGGAGAGTTAGAGCGGCAAGTGCGCATCATCGGCAGCATTGAAAAAGTTTCGCGCGAGGAGTCCGATGCTTATTTTCAAATGCGTCCCCGTGAAAGCCGTATAGGTGCTTGGGCTTCCAAGCAAAGCAGCATTATCGAAAGCCGCGAGGCACTGGAGAAACGGTTTGCTCAGTTGACTGAGGAATTTGAAGGGAAGGATATACCACTCCCGCCATTTTGGGGCGGCTATCGTATTGTGGCAGAGTCGTTGGAGTTTTGGCAAGGACGTGTCGGGAGGCTGCACGACCGTGTACTTTATCAGCGCACAGAAGAGGGCTGGAAGATTGCGCGACTTTCACCGTAACGTTTTTAAGCTCACCCCCCAAAAAAAAGAACAGATGAATACCGAACGCGACGCGGCTCTTCTCGCTCTACGCCCCACCACGACTGCTATTGAGCAAGCAGTCAATGCTCTTGCTACCGCCGAAAGCAGTACAGAAGTGCCCACCACGCTAGAATACTTTCTTCATTCGACTTTGCGTTCAATTCTGAAATTGCAGCACAATACACTAGTACGCTTAGTTGCGTTGCATACCTCCCCGCATCGTTCCTCGTTTTTGCAGCTTTCGGCACAGCATCAGTGCGATTTTCTCACAACAGCACTCAAAAAAGATGTGAGTCTGCGGATGCTGGTGATAGGCGCTATCGTCGGACACTTCACGGAAGAAGAATTAGAGCGCTATTCAGCAAATGCGGAAGACAAAGCGGAAATTCACAAACGCATTATTGAACTTGCCTCGCGTCGTGTCTGCGATGCACGCGAAGACATTGTGAAAATGCTGTAACCGTGAGCGTTGGACATTATTGACTCAACAATTGACCGACCATAATTCGATGACCTTCGGGCGATATGACCCCAAACTCTCGCATTCCCCACGGCTTGTCAGCAAGTGGCGAAGAAATTGTAACGCCCCGTGCCCGTACCTCATCATAGTAAGCAGCGGCATCGTCCACACGCAAATAACCAAAATAACTGTGGTCGCCGAGTTTGCTTGCTAGTATAGAGCCTCTGCAATCTCCCAGCATAACCATACAATTATCTTTTTCCAGAAAAATCCAGCCCGGCGGCTCTGATGAAATACTGAATCCAAGAGCCACAAAAAATTCTGATGATACTTTCAAATCATGCACAGCCAGTACATAATGATTTTGTAGTATTCGTGCCATTTGCTTGCTCTTTTATGAGATTTATGAGAAAAACTTTGTTCGGAGAACTTCTCCGAGTAAAATCCGCATTTTTTTCTGTTGCGGCACAAAGACCCGACCCAAAAACGGATTATAGTCCCGCTCCTCAATTTTCCGCAGAATACCGCGATAAATCTTGCTTGCCGATGAAATTGCATACTGCGACTCTTTGGGCAAAAGTGCGATTCCTTTATCGCCTTCATTGTAGTAGTAGTGCGCTCTTTCAACCTGAAATTTCATCATTGCTTGTAGTTCCGGTGAGAAACGTTCCTGTACAATGTCGGTTTCGTCAATGCCAAAGCGCTCGAGGTCTTCCAGAGGCAAGTAAATACGACCCATTCCCTTGTCCTCTTGTACATCGCGCAGAATATTGGTGAGCTGCATTGCCACGCCCATTTTTTCGGCATACTCGAAAGCGCTTGGGTCTTTGTATCCAAGAACGCACGTCATCATCAAACCCACCACCGAAGCTACGCGATAGCAAAACACGTAGAGTTCATCGAATGTGGCGTACCGAGCCTGCTCCATGTCCATCGTTACGCCCTTGAGCAAATCCAACGGATATTCAATGGGAATACGATACAACTGCACAACGGGCGCAAATGCACGCATGACGGGGTGTTCGGATTCGCCCGTGCGGTAGCAAATATGCAATTCTTGGCGCAGCGCCTCTACTTCGGCGTAGAGTTCAGATGCAGTGCGCTCACGGGGGCAGTCTATCAAATTATCGGCATAGCGGCAAAACCCATAGACCGCGTAGGTTGCCCAACGACGGTCGGTGGGAAGGATACTCGCTGAGAAGTAGAAACTTTTTGCAAAGTGCGCTGTGATTTTGCGGGCATTCTCAAAGGAAAGCCGCAAATCGTGGTTGAGCCAAAATTTTTCAGGAATTGTTGCCGAAGTCATGAACGTTTGCTGATTCTGAGTCATGGAGTTTTGCTACAAAAGTAGGTAGAAGCAAGACTACATCTTACTTTGTGGATTGAGAAGAAAGCGCGGTGCGAATAAATTTGGTGAAATCGCTATGCAACTGCACGAGCGAAGGCTTGTGAATATACATCATATGCCCGGCTTCGTAATAGGTCTGCGTGATATTTGGCTGGAGCGAAGGGTCAAGTTGCAACTGATTAACCGTGTAATCGGATGCGAAATATGGCGTTGCGAAGTCGTAGTATCCGCTTGCAAACCAGACTTTCATAAATGGATTTTTCGTCATTGCCTGACGGAGCGTTTCGCCGACGTTCAGATATTGATTTTGCACATTGTTGTAGTTCCAAGGCTGGACGCGCCCTGTGAGCGATTCAAAAGGCAAATCATTTTTCACTCCCAGTTCGCGGCGAAGGTAATCATTGACGGTTGCGGTGAAGGGTCCCGAAATAGTCGCATCAAGACTGGGGTCGAACTCAAATCGCTCGCCTGCCGCGTCAAGGTCTATGCCTTTGAAGCGGCTGTCCAAGCGCCCGACTGTGCGGCGGTCGCTCCGCAAAAGCTCTTTGGTGAAGCGGGAAATTTCAATCCGCAGATTTGAACCTTCCACATACTGCTGCGTAAGTCCAGTTAGCTTCGCAAGGCGCTCTGCGATTGACTTGCGCGTAGCGTCCGGCAATTTGCTCCCTTGCAAGAGCGCCAGTGCATAATCGCCTAACGCAAATTGCTCCGCTTCGGCAAGAACCGCTTTCAGGCTTTTCTGCTGTAATTCAGGCACGAGACGCTTGTGATACCAAGCGGTTGAGGTGTACGTCGGCAAGAACAGCATATACGGCAAATCGTTGCCGGGCTGAAAACGCGCCGTCTGAAAATTAAGAATGGTAGAGATAAGCGCGATTCCGTTGATGTACAGATTATAGCGGTTTTGCAAGTAACCCGAAAGCCCCGCAGCCCGCGTTGTGCCGTAGCTCTCGCCCGCCAAAAACTTCGGCGACGACCACCGCCCGTAGCGCGTGGTGTAGAGCCGTATGAAATCACCCACCGAAGCAATATCTTCCACATAACCCAAAAACTGCTTCTGGTCTTCGCCTTGCGCCGGACGGCTGTAGCCCGTCATCACGGGGTCAATAAATACAAGGTCGGTTTCGGGCAACCACGTGTATTCATTGTCAACAAGCGTGTACGGCGGTGCAAGCGATTCGCCCATGTCGCCCATCAGAACGCGCCGTGGTCCGATGACTCCCAAATGCAACCACAACGACGCAGAACCGGGACCACCATTGAAGGAAAACAGCACGGGGCGTTTGCTCACATCGCCCGCATCTTCGCGTGTGTAGGCGGTGAAAAAGATATTGGCTTTGGCTTTGCCTGATTCGTCGCGCATGAGCATATAGCCCGCGGTTACTTTGTAGCGAAGGACTTTACCACCAACCGTGATTTGATGCTGCGTTACCGATAGCTGCGGCTCGCCTCCGGGGGCGGCTTTGGTCGAATCTTTCTCTTTTGCCGATTCTTGTGCAATGCCGACGGACGTTGCCGCAAACATAAGACAGATGGCAGCAAACACGAGTGAGCGAAGAAATTTTTTCATTGGGGTTAGCCGTTTATAGTAGAGAGGACAGGTGAGTAAATATCTGAGACTATTCGTGAAGCGCCGAAAGTTCATCTTCGTAGAGCTTTTTCTGCATTGCCAAAAGCTGCATTTCTGCGTCAATCGTCGCAAGTTTTTGTTGAATCTGTTCGGCGGCGGACGTAGCGGCAATGCGCTCTTGAAGCAAAACGTGGTCGAGTAGCACCAGAGCCACCATTGCTTCGGCGACGGGCACTACACGCGGGCAAATGCACGGGTCATGCCGACCTTCCACCTTAAAATCTACCATTTCGCCGCTTCGGTTTGCCGTCTGAACAGGCTTTGTAATGGAAGAAGCCGGCTTCACTGCTATTCGCACCACAATATCCTCGCCGTTGGAAATGCCACCCACCACGCCACCGGCTTTATTGGTGGTCGTGCGAAAATTGCCATGTTCGTCTTTATAATACGGGTCATTATTTTCGCTACCCCGCAGTAACACCGAATCGAAGCCATTTCCAATCTCAAAGCCTTTGATTGCACCAAGCGTCATCAGCGCGTGTGCGAGATCAGCATCCAGTTTGTGATAAATTGGTTCGCCCAAGCCTGCCAGACAGCCCTTCACAACCACCTCCACCACGCCGCCAACCGAATCGCCGTCCGCTTGAGCGGCATGAATAACCGCAATCATTTTCTCAGCAGAAGCCGCATCAGGAGCGCGGACGATGTTGCTCTCAATCACGTCCACGTTCACATTGTCGGTCGAAACCTCAGATTGAACATTGCCCACTTGCCGCGTAAAACCGATAATGTTCACGCCTCGCTGTGCCAAAAGCTGTTTTGCCACTGCACCAGCCGCCACGCGCAGCGCCGTTTCACGTCCGCTTGCTCGCCCACCGCCACGATAATCAAAAACGCCGTACTTTTGCAAATAGGTGTGGCTGGCGTGTCCGGGTCGCAAGATTTCTGCAATGTCGCCGTAGTCGTGCGAGCGCTGGTCTTGATTTTTGATCAGAATACAAATCGGTGTTCCGGTTGTTTTGCCGTTATAGATACCGCTTACAATCTGCGCTTGGTCGGGTTCATTGCGTGGCGTGGTAACGCTGCTTTGTCCGGGCTTTCGGCGATTGAGGTCGTGCTGTATGGCATCCGTATCTATCGGCAATCCCGGCTTGATACCGTCCAGAACCACGCCGATATATGCGCCGTGACTTTCTCCAAAGGTCATAAAACTATATGCGTTGCCAAACGAGTTAGGGCTATTCATAGAAAAAGATGAAGGATGAAGGTGCTTGAATTCTCGTGGGCGTGAATCCAATGTTTTCCGAAAGGTAGGCATTTTTACACATATTTTCAAGCACGAAAATTGCGGCAATAGATTCTATGCTCTCTAGCGGGCTTGCAACTGCGCAAGCATCGTTTGAGCGGTACTGTTCGCGGGATTTATGCGTAATGCTTCTCGAACTGCTTGCAACGCCTCTTCGCGTTTGCTTTGGCGGGATTTAACAAGTGCGATATTAAGCCACGCAACGTCCGCGAGTACGCCAAATTTGATAGCTTCTTGATATGCCGCAAGCGCTGTTTCTAAGCGGTTTGCGCGAAGTTCCGTGTTGCCACGTTCGATTGCTTCTTGAGCAGAACACAACGCAAGACGTTGATTAACAGTATTGTCGTAGGGATTGAGGGCGACGGCTTTTTGCAAATACGGAAGCGCCTCTTGGAAACGCTGCCGACGCGCATAGACCGAACCGATATTGGCGTATGCCAGATATGGCATAATATTGTAGGCGAGAGCTTCGTGGTAGTGCGCGAGTGCAGAATCAAACATTGCCGGAGTGGCTTCGGAAGCATCCCGCATCGCTCTGTGTCCGCGAAACATCGCCCAATCGTGCTTGTACTCACGGTTCCCCGGTTCGTACTCAAGTGCTTTGGTGTAATAGTGCTGTGCCGAATCTCCTGACGGCGTGTCTTTGTTCGGCGCATAATGCTCAAAGTACAGAGCCAGTGTGTAATATCCCCGCCCGTAAGCAGGGGCAAGGCTTGTCAGCATAGCAGCACTTGAATAGACATCCTTCAAATATGCGCCTCGCCGCACCGAATCGGATTCATCCTTAAATTTCAAGAGAGATTCCAGCACCAGTGCTGCATGAGCCTTGATGCTGCGCGGGGTTTCGCGCACAGCAGAGGAAGCAAGATTGTACGATGTTTTCCAATCCGGCACACGCAGAAGGGTTCGGGTGCTGTATGCAAGAGCTATTCCACAAAGAAGCACGATGAACACTTGCCCCCAACGCGGAATCTTGAAGCGCCGCAAAAACCAGACCATTCCCGCCCCCAATGCCAGCGACCACGCCACTGACGGCAAAAACATGAATCGGTCTGCCATTGCCGAGCCGGAATACACCGCAAGATTGGAAGCGATAGACATTGCCGCCATCATCCAAAGCAAGCCCAGAGCGGAGCGGTTTCCGGCGGCATCGCTCGCACGAATGTACCACACGCCGTGTGCGGCAAGTGCAAGTATAAGTGCGAGTGCCAGAAGTGGCTGCATTCCCCAACTCGTAGGTTCTATCACACGATAGCCATAGTCAAAGGAAAGCGTAACGGGAAAGGCGAGTTTGAGAACGTAGTCGCCGAGAACAGCCAGTTTAGTGGGTAAAAGCTGTTCCTGCGCGGCTTTTGCGTAAGGATTATTGAGCAGCGAGGTAAAATTCATATCGTCCGCTCCCCACGAGGCAATGCGCAAACTGACGAGCAGCCACGCAAGCGCCACCACCGTCATTCCCCCGAAAGCAGCACCAATGCGCTTTAGGTCAGGCTTTGGCGCAAGGACAAGCCAGACTGCCAACGGAAAAACAGGCAGCATGGTGACGGCGTTTTCTTTTGACATGAGTGCCAGAAAAAATGCCCCGAAAGCAGCAAGAAGGCTCTTTACATCGCGTGTTTGAGCGTATCGCACAACCAACCACAGCGCTCCGACGGAAAAGAGAAGCGCCAAAAGTTCATCGCGGCTTTTGATATTACACACCACCTCGGCATGAAGCGGGTGCGCTGCAAAGATAAGTGCCGCCAGAAACGGCAGCAGCGCGTGAATACCAGCGCAAAGCTGCACAAATACGCCAAAGACCACCACCACTGCCAAAGCATACAACAGCGTATTCGTCGCATGGCGAAGAACGGCATTATTTTCTGCTAACTGATACTCGCAAGCAAAGGTGATAAGCGATAAAGGGCGATAGGCGCTTCGTTGCTTGCTTGTACGAGATTCAGGGGAGATGTCTGATGCACCATTGAATGTGCCTGTGAACGTCGTCGCGGTTGTTAATATCTCAGGAATACCCGCCAATCCTTTGACGACGCTTGGCTGGCGGACAACCATTTCGCCGTCGTCCAGCACATAGTCAAAGCGAAGTGTTTGCCCATAGAGCAAAATCGCAAAAGCTGCGAGCGCGAGCGCTTGTAAGCGAATGTTAGTGGCGAATGTTTTCATTGGGAAGCGGATTCACATAATTCACAATCGTACAATACCCTGTATCATTGGTATTAAAGGCTTTTATAGCGTCCATTACTCAAGATCAAACCGATAAATAGCGTTAATGTCTTCACCCGGCTTCAGCATTGTAATCTCTTTGAGCAAACCAGTGTGCAAGTCATAGACCCAGCCGTGAATATACGGAAAGTGGTTTTGCTGCCATGCCCGCTGGACAACAGCAGTCGCGGTAACATTGCGGCACTGCTCAATGACATTAAGTTCTACCAGACGGTCGAATCGAGCCTTCTCATCTCCGATTGCTTCCAATTCTGCTTCATGGTAGCGGTAAACGTCTTTGATATAACGCAGCCAATTATTGAGCAAGCCCAAGTCTTTATGTTTCATAGCATTCAGAACACCACCGCAACCGTAATGACCACAGACAACGATATGTTTTACCTTAAGCGCTTCTACGGCATACTGCAGGACGCTCAGGAAGTTGAAATCCGTATGCACAACAAGGTTTGCGATATTCCGATGAACGAACATATCGCCCTGTTCGGTGCCCGTAATATCGGTCGGCGGAACGCGGCTGTCGGCGCACCCGACCCAGAGAAATTCCGGCTTTTGCTCGGGGTACGTCCGCTCGAAATAATCTGCTTTTACGCTTAATTTTTCTTCAACCCATGCACGATTGGCAAGGAGTAATTTTTTGTATGATTCCATAGTGTGTAGGGATACGAGATTGAACAACGGTAGGAAAGAACAAGGTTAATGTTAGTGCGCGGTATGAGTGTGTATTGCTTTGGCTTCAAAACTTTTGTATTCGATGTCTATATTGCGAAAGACCGCCGATTGGGCAAATTCCGCGACGGTATCATAAATATCGGTATCAATAAAGCGAGATTTAGAGCCGTCTATAAGTAGCATTGTATCATTCGGAATACGGCTCAGTTTTGCTTTCAACTCCGATTTATTGATAAAGGTCATGTCTTTGCTGAAGCGCAATAAATAATAATTATCAATGTTGACGAGCGTAACGGCAAGCTGGTGATTGGTGCGAATCACGTAGAACATTCCCACGGCTAGTCCGATGGCGATACCCGTGAGAAGGTCGGTAAAGACCACAGCCAATACTGTAACAAGAAACGGTAAAAACTGTTCTCGTCCTGCCCGAAACATCAGCCGGAACAGCCGAATTTGGGTGAGTTTATAGCCGACAATAATAAGAATAGCAGCAAGCGAGGCAAGGGGCACACGATTCAGAACAGGTGCAAGAAATACCACCGCAACGAGGAGGAGAACACCGTGGATAATAGATGCCATGCGCGTTCTACCGCCTGAATAAACATTCGCCGAACTGCGCACGATAACGGAGGTCATGGGCAGTCCGCCCAGAAGCCCTGAGATAATATTGCCAATGCCCTGTGCTTGCAGTTCTTTATTTGTGTCGGAAATGCGTTTGTATGGGTCGAGTTTATCAATTGCCTCCAGCGAGAGCAGCGTTTCCAAACTGGCGACGATTGCCAGAGTCAGCGCTGTCGAATAGACCTGCGGATTAGCAAAAGCGGCAGGGTTCGGAAAACTCAAACCACTGATAAAGACAGCCGCATTCGTAATGAGGGGAAGTTGGACAAGGTGTCCGTCCTCAGCGCGAAGATAAAAATCAGCGAACAATGCGCGGAATACCTCATTCATCACAATCCCGAGAACGACCACCACGAGAGGCGCGGGCACCATTTTGAAAAAGCGCTGGCGTTTCACTGCCGGATATTCCCAAAGTAGCAAAAGAGCAATCGAAACAAGAGTAATGATGACTGCTTCAGGGTTGGCACTGACAAAAGAACGAGCAATTTCAGAGAATGTGTTTGATTGACCGCTTGGCTCAAGAAAGCCAAAATCACCTTCAAAATCAGTGTCTCGCCCCAGCGCATGGGGTATTTGCTTGAGAATAATCACAATTCCAATAGCGGCAAGCATACCGCGAATGACACTTGAGGGCACATAATCGCCCAGCACTCCGGCTCGCATATAGCTGAAGCCAAGCTGCAAGATACCGGCAAGTATAACCGCTACAAGAAAATTGGAGTACGAACCCAAGTGAACAATCGCCGTAGCGACAATCACCGTTAGTCCCGCAGCAGGACCACTCACACTTAGCTCTGAGCCTGAGAAAATGCTTACGATTGTTCCCCCGACGATGCCAGCAATCACCCCGCCCAAAAGCGGTGCTCCGGACGCAAGGGCAATTCCTAAGCATAGAGGCAGTGCCACCAAAAACACCACAAGCCCGGCGGGAATATCGTGGGCAAAGTTATGGTAGAGAGAAAAATCAAGACTTTTATGGGGTGCTGCTGTATCGGAATGTGTAACAGTCGGTGTAGAGGAATAGAGTTCTGTCATATATTCTCACATTCAAATAAAGGTGAAATGAAATAAATGGGGTCGGTTATTGGGTTTACCTTGAATTGTTTGCTTACAGTGGCTTGCAGACAAAGGTTGTGCTTCCCTCGAAGCGTTCTTGCATAGATGCCGCCACCGCTTCTGCTTCCGTATTGGTTTTGAACAGCCCAAAGACCGACGAGCCGCTCCCACTCATGAGTGCGAACATTGCGCCCGCTTCGTAGAGATGCTGCTTGATACCGCCAATGACGGGGTACTCCGCAAAAACAGGCTCTTCAAAATCATTCGTGAAGTGCTGGCGGAGGAGATTAGGCGACGAAATAGCATCTTCCAAAAGTTCCGCATAGTTTGTCGGTATCCGCTTTTCTTCCGTTTTAGAGCCACGCTGAAGCGCATTGTACGCCCATGCGGTAAGGATACGGATATTTGGTGAGACAATCACCACATAGTACGGCATACGCACCGAGGCAGGCTTAAGTATTTCACCTCGACCCGACCCCAAAGCGCAGTCCATATTTTCCATAAAAAAGGGAACATCACTGCCGATGCCAGCTGCCACATTCAGCAAGTGCTCGTCCGAAAGCGCCTTTTTGCCCCAAAGCGACGGAAGTGCACGCAAGACCGCACCGGCATTAGAACTCCCACCACCCAGACCGCCACCGTAGGGAATTTGCTTGCGAAGTGTAATAGCCAGCGAGGGGAGGTCTGTTTTGCCACCTTCATGCGCTATTTCATGCGCTTTTTTGACGGCTTTGTAGGCGAGGTTCTGTTCATCGGGAATTCCTAAATCTGGTTTGCAATCCAGAAAAATATTGTTCAGTGTGCCGTTGGAGCCAATAACGACCGTATCGGCAAGGGAAACACGGACAAACACGGTGTTGATTTCGTGGTAATTGTCGGGGCGTTTGTAAAGAACTTCCAGCCCAAGGTTAATTTTCGCGTGAGCGACTGTTCCGACTGCATTCATGGTGTATTATGAATTAAGAATGACGAATTACAAGTTTTAGGTTGTATTTTGTACACAGCCTTATTGACGCAAAAATGCACATTATTTGCGGGTAAATGCTAATAAAGTAATGATTACAACACCTGTTCCAACATCTGCCATATAACAGCGTACAAAGATGCAAAAAAATCCTCAAATACCGCCGACACAAATACAACAGCAAATGCCAAGCGCCGACATCACGTATCGCCAAGAAATTTTTCGTAAACTTATCCACCTCTGTTCGCTCTCCATTCCCATCATCTATGCGTTTATCACACGGCAAACGGCAATCGTCATTTTAGCCTGCCTCTTCGTGCCCGTTTTGGTGATAGACCTCGCACGGCACTGGATACCGCCTCTGGAGCGTCTTGTGCGGCGCATCTTTGGCAATATGATGCGCAAGCACGAACTTGACGAGCACCGTATCCTGCTTAATGGCGCGACATATGTGTTGCTGTCGGCATTGCTTTGTGTCCTTATTTTCCCCAAAATTGTTGCTATTACTGCCTTTGCGGTTCTCATCGTTTCCGACATCTCGTCAGCACTTTTCGGACGCAAGTTTGGCAAGCGAAAATTTCTTGATAAAAGTTTGGAAGGCACAACCGCGTTCTGGATTTCGTCGTGGCTCGTCGTGGGCGTAGTGTGGGCGCTCACACAAGCACCATGGCAATATGCAGCTACGGGAATAGTGGCGACTTTCATCGGTGGCATTGTGGAGGCAGCCTCTATCCGATTACGCATGGATGACAATTTTTCAATTCCGCTCAGTACCGGCATTGTGCTCTGGGGAATGATTATGGCATTGGGAACGTCGGTTCAGAGCAGTATTCTTGGGCTTCTGGTGTGATTTTCATTGAAGCTTTCACAGCATTCATTCACAGCATTGATGAGAACGCTCAAAGCATTTTCAAAGCATCTCTTCTATCGCCGTGCAACATTCTTCAATCGTGTGTGTGGAGGTGTTGACGGTAAAAGCTGCGTACCGCTTGTACATCGGCTCGCGGCGGGTATAATTTTCCATAATGTCGCTTCTGGCATCACCTTGTGAGAGCAAAGGGCGCTGCGCATCGTGAAGGTTACCCATAAGTCGCTTCAAAACATCCTCCAGCGACGCATGAACCCAGACAATAACGCCGTTCTCAGCTAAAAGGCTCATGTTTTCAGGATTTTCCACCACGCCGCCACCGCAGTCAATGATAAGGTTCTCGCTGCCGTGAAAAGCTGCGATACATTCTCCTTCTATGCGCCGAAACTCCGCCCAACCCTGCTTTGATACAAAATCGCTGATGCTCATTCCGGCGCGTTCTGCGGCTACTTCATCGGTAGAGATGCGCTTGCGCCTGAGCCGCGTGGAGAGTTCATGCGACAAGGTAGATTTACCGGTGCCGCGAAAGCCGATAAGAACGAGGTTTTTCATCTGGTCTTGAAGTCAATGTTGCGTCTATGGGTGTTGTCTATACGTGCTTAAAAAAATAGCTTTTTGCGTTTAGCTGCTTGCGCCGGAATAATGAGAAAGTGCCCACTTAAAGAACATAAGTGCAGACCACAAAAACAGACCACCTGCACAAACGCTCCAGAGCATAAGCGATATATCCAGTGTGCCCATCAGCGCCCGTGCGGGAATGGAGGCGACAAGTGCAAGTGGAAATACATACAAAAGTGCCCTGCGCATATAACCTTTGTACACTGCATCGGGGCGTGAGGCAAAGCTAAAGAGGTTGTGGTAAAGGTACTGAATGCCCTCACCCGAAACCGTCCAAATAGACAATGCGGCAAAAAATGTTTGCACGGCAATATTGATGCACAGCCCCGTGAAGCAGAGAACAATAAACACCACCACATTCAGGAGGGGCGGCGTGAAAGCGGTAAGATGCAGCGCATAGATCAAAAAGCCGAAGCCGAAGCTGAAGTTTGCTATTGCAGCAATGTTAATATAACGAAAACACGTCAGAAAGAAGGTGGAAGCTGGCTTTGTGAGAAAAAAGTCGAGTTCGCCCGTGCGGACATATTCGGGAAAGTGCCAGAAGTTATGAGAAAACAACATCATATTAACGGCATCGGTAACAAAGACCGTTCCCAAAAAGACCAGCATTTCTGCCCGCGAAAAACCTGCTACGGAGGGCGTGTGTAGATAAATCACCTCGAAAAGCCCGATTTGAACACCGTACCAGACCATATCCACCATAAACTGCATGAAAAGATGCCCCCGATATTCCATTTCGCGGGAAAGACAGTTGGTGAAAAAAGAAAGCCAGATGCGCCAGTACATTTTGAAAAAGGAATTGTTAAGAAAAGAAATTTGCTGATGCCATCCACGCAATTTAGCCACAAGCGCATACGCGGGCAACCAAAATTCACTCTGGCTGTGTAACTATTTTGTGTTTTCGCATATAGTGTTTTTACAATCAAAGAACTTTTTCTAATTTTGTCCGACTATCGTTTCGGCAAAAGCAGACATTAAAGTTGAACTTCACCCATATTTTCTACAACACCATGACACCGAATTCCAAAATACAGAGCTACACCGTAAGCGTTCTTTTTTGCGTTTGCAGCTTTTTTACTGCTTGCAAGCAGCCAAGCGATGGCTCTCTTCCGACTGCCGAGTTTTCAACCAGTGGCTCAACGGTAACGGTCAAGAATCTCAATGCCGACTCAGAAGACCGCTTTACGCTCCTGAACTTGCAAACCCAAACTATTGTCCCTAATAGCGATTCAGCGACGACCAAATGGGATATTGGTTTTCGTAAGACCACAATTATTGTCAACGGCGGGAAAATTCGCACAGGGCAGGGTGGAATGGTGCGTCTCACTGACCAAAAATATGACGAGCTCAAAGAAGCCCCCGCAAGCGGCTACCGCACTGACGATGCGGAGGATAATCTTGCGTTGACAGCGAAGAGCGGTGAAGGGTGGTATCTCTACACTGTTACTACTATTATTCCTATTAAGGATGTCGTGCTTGTTGTGCGAACTGCAGATGGCGCAAAATATGCAAAATTAGAGATGCAAAGTTATTACAAAGATATGGTCACGCCCAGCATCACGGCTCAAACACGCTATTATGCGTTTCGCTATCAAGTCCAGACAAACGGGACAAGGATATTCCAATAGACCGAACCAAAAATGACTTATTGCAGCGAACGCTAATCTTTGCCATCAAGGAATCGAGCAATGGAAGCCCTTCCTTTGCTGTCAATGGCGCGAATCGTAGCGTTGTAGGGCTTTCCGCTTTCCACTCTGCTGAGTTTGAAAAGTTGTAAGATGGCAGGCGGTTCACTGCGGCGGTCGCCATAACGCTCGGTTGCTTTAAGATTATTTCCTTTTACTTCCAGTATCACGCGGTTGTCCGTGCCGTTCACCTGTCCATAGCAGCGTGTTCGCACAAATTCGTCTGTGCCTTGTGAAAAGACCTCGACAATTTCGGGTGCGGAAAACTCTTCCACTTTCACATAATACACCTCGCCAACACGTTTCCCGCCCACGAAGCGTTCAAAGGCAAATGTTTTGCCAATATCATTTTCATCCGGGGAAAAGGTAAATTTCTCACCTTGCTGGCTCACAGAGCGCTCTTTACCGCCCAGCGAGAGCGTTGCACGGAGTTCCTGTTTGGTAACAAATGGCAGTTTGGGGTCGAATTCGTAGCCCACTCCGGCATACATCCTGCGGGGGATATCCGGCGCAGAAATAGGCGTGGCGCGGACGGGGAAATCTATCGTGTTTTGCTTCCCATCACCTGCCCGCGTAACGACGACACGAATGGTCATCAGCCCCGACGTGGGCGCAGTACCTGTCACACGAATAAGGTCACCGCGCACTTCGGCTATGCTTGCCGAGCCTGTTCCGTCGTTGCGGTCGGTGCGGAGGATTTCCGTTTTGGGGTCGCCACGCCCTTCGGTGCGAAGATTCATACCATAGACTCGAATTTGATTCTCCCACTGCTGAAAGGGCAAACATTCTACACGATCCATTACGGCATAGAGCGAAAACTCACCCGGTGGAGGTTGCACAAATTGGCGATTAGTGACAAAAATTGGCTGCGAAAAACCAGAGGTAAGAGAAGCACTGGAACTGCGCACCGCATTAACGAGGCTGTCAATGTTGATGCTATTAAGCGCGATGGAGCGCCCGACATCCAAGAATGAAATGTTAATCGTGAATTCCGTCCGTGCCGTATCAAATCGGTCTTCGTCGTTCAAAAGCCGCACAAGTCGCTCCCTGACATCGGGACGTGTGATAGTCGAGGGAATGACGGGTTTTGCCGTGCCGATAACGGATACTTTGAGTGTTCGGCTACGTCTTTCATTGCGAGCGGGTTGCCAAAAAAATTCTGCAAGTTTACGCTGTGTATCTTCCTTCATCATAAAAATACCGACTTGCGGGGTTTGCGAAGAAATCGTCAGCACCTGCCCTTGCGTCTCGTCCTCCACTCGGAATTCATAGTGCACATCGCCCACATCGCCGCTTGAGGAAACGGTGTTGACTGAATCAAACGTCACGATGCGCACACTATCGCCAATGACGAGTAATTGACAATTCATCGTCGGGCGTTCAGCCGCAATAATGAAGCGAGATTTCAGCAATTCATACACTAGCGACGGGTCAGATTCCGGCGCACGTTCTCGTTTATTGGGCAAAAGCAAGAGTAACGCGGCAAGATAGAGCACAAAATAAATCTCTACCTGCCGCCGTGTGCGGCGTTTTCGTTCGGATGGCTTCGACATGGTCTTGAAAAGCATACTTCCATTTTCAAAAATGAATCTCAATTTCTAGGAGCTTTGGCACTACAACCGAATGTGCTATAAACAAAGGTGCTACAAGCGAACGCGCTGCTCCAAAATGCGCTCTACTTCTGCCCGCACCGCTCGTTGAATTTCTTCACGGCGCAGCGTGTGCGTAGCTTCGACAAGTGCTTGTACGTTCAGGTGAAAGGCTTGCAAGGTAAGATTGGTCTGCCGCATGGTCTCAATAAACTCCGGCTGCGGGTGCGCCGCAAAAGAAACAGCACGAGCAACGTCGTTGACTGCACCAAGAAGTTCGTCCTGACGCGCTGTTATATCCGATAGTGCGGTGGCGACAGATTCCAATCTCGCTCCAGCACCTGCATAGTCAGTTGAAATATCACCGATTTCGCTAATAAGTTCACGAATTTCGCTTGATTCTTCGCTCTCGCCACTAGATTCTTCCATTTCAATATCGTCCGAGGGCGAAAAAAACATAACCACAAAGAGAATAATTAGCATCAGCGCTTCCAGTCCCACCCCGCTCAGCACCAAACGTGTATCCACGCGGTCGGTGAAGCGATAGCCACTAACAAGCACCAGCAAAATCGCGGCTCCCAGATATACCAGTGAGTTGATAGTCGAAAAGTAGAAGCGATTGACAACCTCTTGCAACCACAGCGACGTGCCACGAAAGAGTCCTAATGTATGAATAACGGTTATTTGGCGTTTGCTGTACCGATAGACATCGCGCTCGAAGGCACAGAGCCGCCAGCACGTGAGCAACGTCGTAAAACTGCTTACTTGTTTTTCGTAGCGCAATTCACGCACAATATCGCGCAAAACGACGCGACCACGTAGCGTTGAGAGTGTTTGTATCTGTTCCATAGAGATAAAAAAAACGCAAAAGCCTTGAATTCAAGCAGTAAGTGCGAAAAATTGAGATGATAAAAAACGAGGTAGAATGCCCATTTTGGCAGAAATCTGAACAAGAGTCATCTACCAACGAAAGGTACAATCTGATGTACACACATTTTACCCTAGAAGCAAGATACGAAATCTATAAGAAATTACACGAGAAAGTCTCAAAAGGTGAGTCAGCATCAATAGTTGGCAAGCATTTTTTAGCGTTTATAGAGTGATCGCTCGCAATAGAGGTCTGCGGGACTATCGTCGCAAGCAGGTAGAAGAAAAAGCCAGAGTAGGAGAAGCCGCAATACAAGAGCAGGTTGTCCGTTGGTTGCGAGAGGACTACTCATCGGAACAAATCGTCGGACACGATCGGGATGAAGGTATTGCAGGTATGAGCAGATGAATCAGTGCATTTGGTCAAATATGCGGGCGGGCGGGACGCTGTATCAGCACTGTCGAATCCCGCGAAGAATGTGGACATTGAGAGATTGATACCGTTATCGACATGAGCCACGACGGAGCAATCGTTACGGCGGGGTAGAGCGGACAAGCCGCTTCACGATTGTCGGCAAACTGACTAGCAAGTGCGCCGAGCCGTGCGCCCGGAAGATTGTCAAGCGGCTTTACCTCTTGAGCGGCGATATGGTCTAGAGCATCGCTGCCAATAACGGGAAGGAATTTGCCAAGTGTAAGCGCATTGCGGGAGGCTTGGAAGCGCTCTTCTTTTTTTGCTCACCCTTACTGTTGGCACCAATGGCTTAATTCGGCAGTATTTTCCCAAGGCGATGGCGTTTGAGCGTCTCAAGTAGGAAGATTGTTAGGCACTGATAGACAAAGTAAACAGACGATCTCGAAAGGTTTTGGGGTTCCAAACTCCATCTGAAGTGTTATTTTTCCAAAAACTTGCAGCTTTCGCACTTGTAACTTGAATTCATCTAATCTTTGAATTATGATTTAACTTATTTGCATCCAAAATGTTATCGCCCGGGAGGTGATAAACAATCCCTCTATACCACTGCGACCGCAATCGGCTCATACAATTCCATGAGCACACGCTCCGGCGACATCGGCGCTTTGAGGAGAAAGCGTTTGTCAGGGCGGAAAGCCTTGAGTGCGTTCATCAGCGCGAAGTATGCGCCGATGCCATACATGAACGGTGGCTCTCCAACTGCTTTAGAGTTCATTATGCCCATCGGGTTGTCGGAGTTGTCCAGAAACCGCACGTCTATGTGCTTCGGAGCAGCATTGATGTCGGGAATTTTGTAGGTAGAAAGCGCATCAGTCAGCAAACGCCCATTGTCGGCATACAGCACTTCCTCCATCGTCATCCAGCCTATGCCTTGCATAATTCCACCTTCCGCCTGCCCCAAATCAACCGTGCGATTAAAACTTTGTCCAAAATCGTGTACTACCTGAACGTTTTCCACCTCGTATGTGCCCCGAAGACAATCCACCGTTACCTCAATAATAGCCGTTCCATAAACATGATATGCAAAGGGATGCCCCTTCATCGTGGCTTTGTCGAAATGGATACGCGGCGTTGCGTACTGCGCTTGCTCAGAGAGCTTGACACGTTGAAAAAAAGCTGCCTGCACAAGTGCATTCCACGTGAGGTTTGTTTCAGCACCATTGTTCCAGACTTTTTCCCCGCCAAAGGTCAGCATATCGCTGTCTGAACAAGACAATTCAGTGCGAGCGAGCGCTAAAAGCCTCTCGCGGAGCGCTGTGCAAGCAATTTCGGTTGCTTTACCGTTCAGGTCAGCTCCGGCGCTGGCGGCTGTGGGCGATGTGTTCGCCGCACGACTGGTGTTGGTGGTTTGTACCTTGACGCAATGCTCCGGCAGTCCGAAAATACTCATTGCTGTTTGGGCAATTTTTGTGTTCACACCCTGCCCCATTTCGACTGCCCCTGTGCTGACGCTCACGCTGCCGTCCGAGTAGATGTGAACAAGCGCACTGGCTTGGTTCATCATCGTGTTCGTGAAGGAAATGCCGAAGCAAATTGGCATCGTGGCTATGCCTTTTTTGTGCAAGGTGTTTACCGCATTAAATTCTGCAACCCGCTTCTGTGCGGATGTGAAGTCGAATGTTTGTACGGCTTCGTTCCATGCACGTTCTGCTTGGCAGCGCTCCGTCACTTGTCCGTACGGGAAGGCATCGCCGTCACGCAGGAGATTGGCGCGTTGAATCACGCTTGGCTCAATGCCCATTATCTCAGCGGCGCGGTAAATGGCAGCTTCTACAAGAAACATTCCCTGCGGACCTCCGAAACCCCGAAAAGCAGTATTAGGTGGAACGTTGGTGCGACAGGAAATTCCTGTGGCGCGGACATTGGGAATACAATAGCTATTGGTGCAATGAAAAAGCGTCCTGTCCAGCACCGCCGGAGATAGATCGGCAGCAGCACCCGCGTCCTGATAAAATGTTGCTTCCAACGCAAGAATCTTACCATCTTTTGTTAGCCCAATTTTGAAATCCGACGAGTACGGATGCCGTTTTCCGGTCATGCGCATATCTTCTTGGCGTGGCAGGACGAGCTTCACGGCGCGATTGAGTGCGAGCGCTGCCATCGCCGCCATAATTGCCCACGGAGTCGCTTGGTCTTCTTTGCCGCCAAAGCCGCCCCCAAGCCTGAGCACATCTACTTCGATGAGGTGCATCGGTATTCCGAGAACTTTTGCTGCCGCTCGCTGTACGGCTGTCGGACCTTGCGTGGAGGACACAATCCGCACACCGCCGCCTTCGGTCGGAATGGCAAAAGCGCCTTGCGTCTCAAGGTAGAGATGTTCTTGCCCGCCTGACTCTGCCTTGTCTTCGATAACAATATCGCACTTAGACCAGACTGCATCTACATTTCCCGTCTCGACTCTCCGTGCTGGCATGATGAGCTTGCCTTCGCGGGCGGCTTGGCGTGGGTCGGTAATGACGGGAAGCGGCTCAATATCGCACTCAATCAAATGTGCTGCTTCTCGCGCCAGTGCTGCCGTCTCAGCCACAACTATCGCAATCGGTTGCCCCCAGAAATGAACGTCGTCTTCCGCTAAAAGCGGCTCGTCGGGGATGATTCCACCTATTTGATTTTCCCCGCGAATATCTCGCGCCGTCAGCACAGCATGAACGCCCGCATGAGCAAGTGCCGGAGCCGTGTTCAGGCGCTTGATATGCCCATGCGCCATTTTCGCATAAAAAACTGCCGCATGAAGTGTTCCTTCCGGGACACTCATATCATCGAGAAATTGCGAAAGACCGCTTACATGGCGGGCTGCGTCGAAATGTTTTGAAATTGATTTCATAGATGATTTCGGTCGAATAATTATGATATGGAGCAAACTTTTTGAGGCTTACGAAAACACCGGGAGAGCAATTGGAGTGCGGAATTTATTCCGCAGATATTGGTTTTAAGCTCCTTTTGAGGCGGAATAAATTCCGCACTCCAGTTTTTTGTAAGCTCTAGCGTTGTCACTTTACCACGCCTGCCAGATACTGCGTTGCCCATGCTTCCGCCATATCAGCAAACTGCGGCGTTACAAAAATGAAAATCAGCGCAAAGAGTACGCCGAATGCCCAGATGATACGTTTGGGTACGTCGGGCGAATTTTTCTTTGCCAAATGCCACTGCTCCATGAGCACATACACCGCCACAATGACAGCACAGGTTAGCACAAATGCTGCAAAGGGACGCAGCACACCACCCACGAAGTACGACATTCCCAAATTTGCCGGAGAACCATAAACTATCATCAAATGGAACACATAGACAAATAGAGATTCCTGTCCCATCAGTTGCAGCCACTGTGCAGGTTTGCGTCGAAAAACTGACCACCCCGCAAGGCGGTCTTGCCAAAGAAAGAGCAGCGAGAATAGCAATGCCGAGCCACTCACGCGGAAAATAACGTTGCCGGGCGAACAGAGATACCAGTTTTCCGTCCAGCCGTAGTTGAACATCTGATTCCACCCCGTCCAAAAGAACGTCATCACGACAAACGGCGTAATAAAGCCAACCCACGCCGTACGCTTGGCAAAGGTGCGGCGGTCTTTGGATTCCAGAAAAAAAGCGGTCAGTGCAGCGCCGATAAAAAAGTAGCCGCACCACGGGAATAAAGGAAATGCCGCCGCCGGAGGACGCGACAGATACGACCCCAGCGCACGTGGCAAAAATGTATCCGGCTCCAACTGCCAGACAAGCGGCGCACCAAAGACAAACAGCACGGCAAAGCCTACAAACACCCAACGAAGCTGTTTCAACGTCGGGACGAGCATCAGAAGCGCCAACGCAATGAATGAGGCTATCGCAATGGCGTGAAGCACGTCGCATATCCAGAGGATATTTTGCCGCTCCGGTGCGGCGATGAGATATTTTCGCAGAGAAATTTCAGGAATGTGCAGCCAATACGCAACAAGCAAGATAAAACCCAAGCGCCGAACATAATGCCATAGTGATGGCTGAAAGGTCTTGTATTCTTGCGCTTTGCGAGTGGCAGCAAGCCAAAAACCTGCTCCGGCACAGAAAATAAACGACACCGACACGTAGCCGTTGGTCGTATTGAGCACATTAAAGAGCCAGCCGCCGCGATACTGCCAACTAAGGCAGGCGTTGATAACGTGCGTTTCAATCATCCACACACACGCCAGACCGCGCATGATGTCTATGAACGTGAGGCGCTGTGCATTGTGCGGCTTTCCGGCAGTGTGGGCAGCAGATACTTGGGCAGACATAATTCTCCTCCTGAAAACACAAAAAATGTCATTACAAAATAACGGGACGTTACCTACGCACCATTAGGTTATGCAGCGCTTGGCTCCGCGACACTATCAACGTCGCCAAACTGCAAAGTACACAATTTCGCATAAAAACTACCTGTTTGTGCCAACAGTTCATTGTGCGTCCCCGATTCGACGATACGACCTTTGCTAAAGACAAAGATATTATCACATCGGCGAATCGTCGAGAGGCGGTGCGCAATGATAACCGTCGTGCGCCCATTCATTAAGCGCTCCATTGCTTCTTGAATCAGGTACTCGGTCTGTGAATCCAGCGAGCTTGTGGCTTCATCCAGAATCAAAATCGGCGGGTTTTTCAAAATTGCCCGTGCTATTGCCACACGCTGACGTTGCCCACCGGAGAGCTTTACGCCGCGCTCACCGACGACTGTTTGCAATTTTTCGGGAAACTGTTCAATAAATTCTGTGGCGTTTGCCAGCCGCGCTGCTTCCCAAAGCTCATCATCACTTGCTTTCAGATTGCCGTAGCGGATATTGTCTGCAATGGTTCCCCCAAAAAGCACGATGTCTTGAGGCACAATACCGACGCTCTCACGCACCGATGCAAGCGAAAGTTCTCTCGCGGGAGTGCCGTCGAAGCGGATTTCGCCCTCATCCACATCGTAAAAACGCTGAATGAGCGCTGCGGTCGTGCTTTTGCCCGCACCAGACTCACCCACAAATGCCACACGTTCACCGGCACGAATCTGAAACGAAACGTTATTGAGTGCCGCAATATCTTTTCTGCCCGGATATCGAAAGACGACATTGGAAAATTCAACATTTTGGAAACGGGGATGCGTTCCGGCAGAACCTTCCGCATCACCAACATCTTCAGGCGTTTCTGTCAAAATCTCACGGACGCGTACCGAAGCCCCCAGTGTGCGCTGTATCTGCCCGAAGAGTTCTGCAAAACTGCCTAATGCTCCACCGACAAACGTGGTGTAAATAATGAACGAGGTCAAATCGCCCATCGTCATTTCACCGCTTCGCACAAGGCTTCCACCATACCAAATCACGCCCGCAATCCCCGAAAATAGTGCAAAAATAATGAACGATACAAACGCTGACCGAATTTTCGCGCCTTTGAGAGCAATCGCCACACCACGCTTGATGGATGAACCATAGCGCGTGGACTCGTAGCGCTCATTGACAAACGATTTCACGCCCGCGATTCCCTGAAGTGTTTCCTCGACGACCGTTGCTGCATCGGCGAGTGCATCCTGCGCATCGCGGCTGTACTTGCGGATATAACGTGCAAAAAGCAGCGCCACGACCACCAAAAGCGGCACGACGAGCATTATCATGCCTGTCAAACGCAGGCTTCGTCCTGCAATCAAAATCACACTGCCGATGAAAAATACGGTCTGGCGCAGAAGTTCCAGAAAGGTGAAGGTAAAGGTCTCTTGAATCAACGCTAAATCTGACGACATCCGCGAGGAAAGCTCACCCACACGACGCTCCCCAAAGAATGCCATCGGCAGACGAATAATGCGCTCAAAAAGAGTCGTGCGAAGTTCGGCAAGAGTGTTTTCGGTAATGGAAGCAAGTGTCGTCGAAGTAAAAAAGCGCGTTACGGACTGCACCACAAGCACCGTCACCAACACGCCCGCAATCGTACTAAGCGAATACGGCGATGTGGCTTCGTTCAATACTACGTCTATGAGTTTACCGATAAGTGCCGGAAATGCAAGGCTCACGGCGCTGCTGACAATCAATATCAAGAGCGCAAATGCTATTTTCCACCGATGCGGCTTGAGGAAACCGACGAGGAATTGTAATTGCTCGCGGCTTTGTTCGCGGTTGAGTTTCGGAATATCGTCGTCGTTACGGGTACGTCGTTTTGCCATTGGATTGGGTTGAAAAGCATTGAAAAAGTATATGCGTTGTGAAGAAGAATGTTGAGAAGTAGTAAGACGATGGTGGAGACATCTTCGTGGTTTTCATTCCACTTTCCTTTCACATTCTTCAAAGCATAAGATAAAATCTTTTTCATACACAACCAAACGTGAAGAACCGACTATGCAAGACATATCCATAATTTGCTCCGAGAATTTGCTACTTGAATCCATGCTATGAAATGAGGTACACAAGTCTCAAATTATCGGTTTTGGCATAAATGGTGAGAGGCATCCCAACTTGCTAGGCGACAGAAAACATATTGAGAAACGCAGACCCAATGGGTATGTGTGCATTGCGCACGGTAACGAAAGCCTTCCGATAGCGTAGCGAGTAGGAGTTTATATGCGCCTTATTGACAGCATAGCTACGATGAATTTGAGAGAACAAAACACTTGGCAGTAAACGGCACAACTCATTGAAAGCAAGCCACACAGAAACTTCTTCATTATTTGCCAGCACGATTGTACTGAATTTGCCGTTTGCACGGCAGTAGAGGATGTCGTTTAGCACGATTCGCCGTACTTTTTTGCTGCCGCATGGTAATTCTACGGTAGGCTCCGCACGCGATTCAGAAAATAATTTTTCAGCAGCTATGCGGCTGATGGCACTCTCCAAGCGTTCATAGTTGATGGGTTTGGCGATAAAATCTGCTGCGTGGTAGTCATATCCTTGTATTGCTAAATCTGTATGGCAGGTGAGAAAAATAATCTTGTAGGGAAGCTGATGATGGTGAGCGGCATGGTCGGGGAGAATATCGAAACTTTTTCCGCCCTGTATGCTGATATCCAGCAGTAAGAGGTCGAACTGCTTGATACGGAGCAGTGCCGAGGCATCCGTAACAGAACTCGCCTCCGAAATTTCACCGACTGTTTCGGCACATTTATTCTTTAAAAATCGGCGCGTAAGTTTGCGTTGAATACTATCATCTTCGACGACGAGAACATTCAGCAGCTTGGCAGATTGAACAGGCATCAAGAAACTCCTCATTACGATAAATTGTTACAAAAAATTAAACAGACCAGTTACTTTGTGTCAGACCTTTCTTGCAAGGGAGCAAGGGAGCAAGGGAGCAAGGGAGCAAGGGAGCAAGGGAGCATGAGCGAAACGCTCAAGAACGATTGCGAGTGCAAAGATACGTGCTTTTGTACAATTATCCAACATCTGCGCTCACACCACCAAAACAGGCGAAAATAAAAAAAAGCCCTGACAATCACACTTTCATGGCGCAGAATCACATATTCATACCTTCGTTCTTGCCGGACGACGGAAAGTAGGGTAGATTTGTGGTGTAACAAAAAAGCCCGCTCTTCGCACATCGTGAGTTCAAAGCTCACGGGTACAAATAAAAGCGGGCAAGCGGATAAAGTTTGGAGAACTATTCCGCTTGCAATATACGCAAAAAGGCTAATCTTGTGCGAAGAAGTGAGGTATTTCTCACTCCTATTTTTTGGAGATTGTAATGTTAAATGTTGGTTTGAAGGCAGCAAAAGCCTTCGCATTTGGTCTTGTAATGAGTGGTCTTGCGGTGGCGTGTAATGAAGCCGGGCAAGTCGCAAAAACGATTGCGCCCGAAGCGGAAGCAGTCAATGTCAGCGCAGGTAAAGGCGTTCAAAGTACACAGTTGACGGCAGAAGAACGCGAGACGAAAAAGCGCGATTTCTTTGCAAAGCCGGAAGTAAAAGAAATGTCTGCCGGACTGGAAGAAATCGCCGAAGCGGTTGCTGTGGCAGTGGAAGACAAAACCTTACGCGACCGTATCTATGCGAAATGTATGGAAAAGTTCGATGGCGAAACAAACGTACTCTGGCAGCAACTTGACGGTGATGATAACCTCCGCTCCAAAGGCGGCTGGAGCAAGAAGATAGACGATCTTGTAAGCAAAGGTCACAAGAATACGGTTGTAAAAGGTGTTGGGAATGTGGATGCGGCTGTCAAGAAATTTGAGAAAATCTTTAATGCACCAATACATTTGTTCTGGGCGTTTCCTGCGAATTGGGATAAAAAGACTACCCCACTTGTAGCATTCGTACCGATGGACGGCGATCCTGAAAAGCGAAAAAGCGTTCCTGCTTTTGATGCAAAAGGTAACCGAATAGAGATTGACAGTCACGATCCAACATTTGCAAAACAGCATCCCGTAATTGTCATTACATTCAATGAACGTACTCTAGCGGACGGCTCAAAGAAACCGGGTTTAATAATTCCTAATGCTCAAGGAAGAGTAACGTTCCCGGAAACTCAGAATACCTCAAGAGCTATTTCTGAGTGTGTAAATTGTTTTGTGTAAATGGAAATTATATCCAACTTCCATATTT
>CALCNX010000135.1 GCA_937899715.1 uncultured bacterium
AGCGGGCAAAGCCCGAAGTTTGTGGTCTATGAGTACCAAATCATATCCCTCAGACGTGAGCCAAGCCCAATGGGATATACTTGAACCATTGTTGGCAAGCAAATCCTCCATGGGCAGACCGCGTGAATAGACGTTGGAGACTATTGTTTATGCCATACTCTACATCCTGTATGAAGGATGTCGTTGGCGTTCACTGCCGAAAGAATATCCACCATGGCAGACTGTATATTATTGGTTTCGCCTCTTGTGCACGAATGGCACCCTTGAGCATATTCGCCAAATGCTGGTCAGCAGCCTCCGCGAACAATCCGGTCGTGCGTCGGAACCGAGTGCAGGCATCCTTGATACCCAAACGGTCAAAACAGCTGCAGATGCACATCGGGACGCTGCGTACGACAGTGTGAAAAAAATCAAGGGTCGCAAACGTTGTATCGTCACCGATACGCAAGGACTCTTGCTTGCGGTCGTTATTCTCTCGGCAAGGACAAACGAAAATCATTGCGGCTTTTTGGTGCTCCGTCCTCTTCAGGAATGCTATCAAACTGTTCGTCTGGTCTGGTGCGATGCCGGCTTCAAAGCAACCCTCATTGCCTTGGCTCTTTCTCTTTGGCAGATAGCGCTTGAGGTTGTGCCGCGAAGACAAAAGAAAGGATTTCTCCCGCTCAATCGACGATGGGTTGTTGAGCTAACCTTCGCTTGGCTCTCGTCTGCTCGTCGGCTTGCAAAAGATTATGAACGATTACCGCAATCTCATCAAATCTTTGTTGAGCTTGCGATGATTCGGCTTTTACTCCGTCGGTTAGCCAAATAATGACTTTTCACACAGGCTCTAACAATCAATAAGGTAAATAGTTTAATCAAATGTTTTCAGCTTTTGAGGATGACAACCAAGCGTTCACGAAAAATTCTTTTTCCATAAAGACAAAATGTCCCCTTCTGTCCGTATATTGCAGCACTGAAACGCTCTTGCACAGCCACTCACCGAATACAATGAAAAAGCGCCTAACCGCAGAAAATCTCGAAATTACACTCCTCTATTTCCTCATGTTTGCCGGAGGCCTCTGGCATATTTTGAACGTCCTGCAAGATGCAATGCGTCTTCTTGCTGCCCCCACAGTGGTATTACTTGCACTTTGGATAGGTTTTCGATACGACCAAGCGCTTCGTAACCGTCAGAACCGTCCCGATGGAATATCCTTACAAGACGGACTTTCCCCCACCGCACGCTTTCATTGGTGGGACGTAATAGTTGCGGTGTCGTGTTTCACCTTGGAGTTCATTGGCGTAAAAACAGGGCTAATTTTTGGCGATTATTCCTACACCGATGTCTGGATACCTGCCTTTCGCGGTGTACCTATTGCTATCAGTTTTGCGTGGCTGGGTATGTTGCTCACGTCGTTTGGTTTGGTGCAGCGTTTTACGGCGCTTACGCGTCCCGTCTGGCTTCGTGCGCTGCTTCTTGCTGTACTGATGACCATTTTCGATATTTTTATGGAGCCGGTCGCCGTGAAGCTCAACTACTGGCAATGGGTTGAGCGCACGGGCAGTAGCTTCTTTGTAGCGCCTTTGCAAAATTATGCAGCATGGTTTGCCATTAGTTATGCGCTCGGCTATGCAGCACTTCGCAATGGCTTGTTTTCGCTGCCAATGCCGCGTGTGGCGTTTCACGGCTATTGGGCGCAGCTACTCTATTTCGCAATGGTTGCTCTAGGCAAGGCGTAAAAACTGCTTTGAGGCTGCTTTGAATAAGCCTCTTTCATCACCACTTCTCTCAGGCATTATGAAAAAATATACCACAGCCATTGTTTGGCTGCGTAACGACTTGCGTCTGCACGACAACGAAGCGCTTGCCAGAGCCGTGCGGGATGCTGAGTATGTGCTTCCCGTCTTTTGCTTCGACCCACGAAATTTTGGCAAAACTCCGTTTGGTCTCCCCAAAGTCGGCGCATTTCGAGCGCAGTTTTTGCTGGAAAGCCTTGCTGACCTGCGTGAAAATTTGATAGCACGCGGCGGCAACCTCCTCATCCGCTCCGGTACGCCCGAAAGCGTCCTGCCTACGCTTGCCCGCGAAATCAATGCAGAAGCAGTGTATTCCCACGAAGAAGCAACCGACGAAGAGCTTCGCGTAGAAGAAGCTGTACAAGAAGCGCTTGCCGCAATAGGCATAAAAACACATTCCTACTGGGGCGCAACGCTCATGCATATAGACGATGTGCCATTCGCTCCCGAACAAACCCCCGACATTTTTACACAATTCCGCAAGACCGTTGAGAAAGCCACCACTCCACGGAAAACCTTTCCCACTCCGCAGCACATCACGCTCCCAAGCGATATAGACACTTCGGCTTTTGGTGAACTCCCCACTTTCACGGCGTTTGGCGTGGAGATGCCCGTTTCTATGCCCGATGGACGCGCCGTGCTGCCCTTCAAGGGCGGTGAAACGCAGGCGCTATCAAGGCTCAGTGCGTATTTCTGGGAGCGCGATTGCTTGAAAAACTACAAAGAGACGCGCAATGGACTTGTGGGGGCGGATTATTCCTCGAAATTTTCGGCATGGTTGGCTATGGGCTGTTTGTCGCCGCGATATGTCTATGAAGAAGTGAAACGCTACGAAGCAGAGCGCATTCAGAACGACTCCACATACTGGCTTATCTTTGAGCTTCTCTGGCGCGATTTTTTTCGCTTCACGGCACTTAAATACGACACAGCGCTTTTTCGCAAAACGGGTATTATGAACGTCAAAAAGCCGTGGCAAGAAGATTGGAAGCGCTTCGACCTCTGGCGGACGGGGCAGACAGGTATTCCCTTCATTGATGCAAATATGCGCGAACTTGCTGCCACAGGCTTTATGTCAAATCGTGGGCGACAGAATGTGGCGAGTTTCCTTGTGCGTGACCTGAACGTGCATTGGCTCATGGGTGCCGAATGGTTTGAGTCGCAGTTGGTGGACTACGACGTTTGCTCCAATTACGGGAACTGGAATTATGCCGCCGGCATTGGCAACGACCCGCGCGAAGACCGTTATTTCAACATCATGCGCCAAGCCGGAATGTACGACCCCAAGGGCGAGTATGTGCGCCATTGGTTGCCCGAACTTCGCACCGTTCCGGGTACGCATATTCATCAACCGCATAGAATGAGCAATACCGAACAAACGCTTGCAGGATGTAGGCTTGGCGTTGATTACCCCGCGCCGATAGTGAATTTGGAAGAAACTGCACGAAAATTTCAACGGTGAGAGCAGAGTGCTCAGGAATATAACACACAAATTTTCTCACGCCTTTTCGCTAAAAAACTGTAAATTTGCGCTCTTTCTTGTTTTTTCATTCTACGATAATATCATGCACTACAAAGGCTTTGCGACCACCGCTATCCACACTGGGCAAGAACCCGACCCGCTCACAGGCGCAGTTACCGTGCCGCTCTACCAGACCTCGACCTACGCCCAAGAGGGAATCGGGCAGCACAAGGGCTTTGAATATGCCCGCACTCACAATCTGACGCGCTTCAAGTGGGAGGAAAATCTCGCTGCGCTCGAAGCCGGCAACGACCAAGAAGCGTGGGGATACGCCTTTGCAAGCGGTTTGGCGGCTCTTGATACCATTATGAAATTGCTCTCCAGTGGCGACCACGTCATTGCTGCCGAAGATATGTACGGCGGCACGTTCCGCCTTTTCGACAAAATTTTACGCCGCTTCGGGCTAGAATTTAGCTATGTGGATATGACGAATCCCGAGTCCGTCCGCAAAGCACTGACACCGAAAACCAAGATGATTTACACCGAATCGCCCACCAATCCGATGATGATGCTTACCGATTTAGCAGCAGTGTCGGCGATTGCAAAAGAGGCGGGCGCAATGATGGTGGTGGACAACACCTTTGCAAGCCCTTACGTGCAGCAGCCGCTTCGCTTGGGTGCAGACATTGTACTTCATTCGGCGACGAAGTATTTGGGTGGTCATTCCGACCTTGTGAGTGGTATCGTAGCGACAAATCACAAGGATATTGCCGACCAAATTAAATTCCTCCAAAACGCCGCCGGAGCCGTGCCGGGACCTTTTGAATGTTGGTTGTGCTTGCGTTCGGTCAAAACTCTTGCCGTGCGCATGAAGCAGCACGAAGAAAATGCCCGCCAGATAGCAGAATTTTGCGCGAAGCACCCCGCTATCAAAAAAGTGTACTATCCGGGCTTGTCCTCGCACCCGCAGCATGAGTTGGCAAAGAAGCAAATGCGCGGCTTTGGTGCGATGATTTCGATTGAACTTGGTTCGCTCGAAAAAGCAAAACAATTTGCCTCATCGGTGCGCGTCTTTACCCTTGCTGAGTCGCTGGGCGGCGTGGAATCACTCGTTTGCCATCCTGTGAGCATGACGCACGGAAGTGTGCCAAAAGAAACCCGTGACCGCTTGGGCGTTACCGACGGGCTTGTGCGCCTGTCCGTTGGCATCGAAGACATCGAAGATTTACTTACCGATATTGAGCAGGCGTTGAAATAGAATCATAGTTTTGAGTGCTGAGTTTTGAATGATGAGTCCTAAACTCAAGAGCGTTCATCATTATATTCTGAGACTATAAAAACTCAGCACTCAATAGTTAAAAATTCACCACTTTGTAATTGTTTACTTTTCATAACTTTGGGCGTTTGCCATGAATCAACAAGGTACCAATAACGGGGTTCATCTGAACGGACACACCACTAATGCTCACACTGCCAACGGTCACGCAAGCAGTGGCAAAGAACACGAGCCGTTTCACTACAAATACCTCGACAATATCAACTACCCCGCCGACCTGCGCAAACTTCCTCCCGAAGTTCTGACGGACGTTGCCAACGAAGTTCGCGAGTTTATGGTGGACACCATCACGAGCGTAGGCGGTCACTTCGGTGCGGGACTTGGTACGGTCGAACTTACGGTGGCACTGCACTACGTGTTCAACACGCCCAAAGACAAAATCGTTATTGATACCGGACACCAAGGCTACCCGCATAAAATCTTGACCGGACGCAAAAACCAATTGCACACCATTCGTCAAAAAGTCGGTTTGTCGGGCTTTCTGAAGCGCACCGAAAGCGAGTATGATTCTTTCGGCGCAGGACACGCCACCACCAGCATTTCTGCTGCTCTCGGTATGGCAACCGCCCGCGACGTGAAAGGCGAAGATTACAACGTTGTGGCAGTTATTGGTGATGGAGCAATGACGGGCGGTCTGGCGTATGAAGCCATGAATAACTGCGGCGTACAGAAGCGCAAAATCTTGGTGATTCTGAACGACAATAATATGTCCATTGCGCCCAATGTTTGGTCAATCTCAAACTATTTTACGAATGTGTTTGCCTCGCCCACGCTCCAAAAACTGCGCGGTTCGATTGTGGATATGACCGATAAAATGGACGATTTCGGCGACCGTATTCGTAAAGTGGCGCACAAAATCGAAGGCGGCATCAAGGCGGTCTTCACGCCCGGTATGCTCTTCGAGGCGCTTGGATTCAAGTATTTCGGTCCGGTGAACGGTCACAATATGCCGCAGCTTATCAAAATTTTGGAATCGGTGAAAGACATTGACGGACCCGTGCTGCTGCACATCACGACCCAAAAAGGCAAAGGCTATGCGCCTGCGGAGGGTGACAAACAATTCCTTCATGCAATTGGGAAAATTGATAAAATTACCGGTAAATCACTTGCGAAAAAGCCCGATGTACCGCTTCCGCCCTTGTACCAGAACGTGTTTGGGCAGGCGATGATTGAGTTATGCGAAAAAGACCCGCTTATTGTCGGCATCACAGCCGCGATGCCGGACGGAACAGGCTTGAATCTTTTGCACGACAAAATGCCTGAGCGAGTGATAGACGTGGGCATAGCCGAAGGGCATGGTGTTACTGCCGCAGCAGGTATGGCGTGCGAAGGCATTGTGCCTGTGGTGGCGATTTATTCTACCTTCCTCCAACGCGCTTTTGACCACATTGCGCATGATTGCGCATTGCAGCACCTTCACGTTGTCTTTGCGCTCGACAGAGGAGGGCTAGCGGGTGCAGATGGTCCGACGCATCACGGAGTGCTTGACTTCGCCTATTTGCGCTGCATTCAGGGCATGGTGGTAATGGCTCCGAAGGACGAGCAAGAACTTAGGAATATGCTTTATTCGGCGGTCTATCACTACAAGCAAGGTCCTGTCTCTTTCCGCTATCCGCGCGGCAATAGCATTGGTGTTCCCATTACCCCGATGCAAGCACTTCCGCTTGGCAAGGGCGAAATTGTACGCTCCGGGCGCGATGTGGCTATTGTGGCTATCGGTAACATGGTTCATAAATCGCTCCATGCCGCAGAACTACTCTGGCAGGAAGGTATTTCGGCAGAAGTCGTAAACGCCCGTTTTGTTAAGCCGCTTGATACGGCGCTTTTGGATGACCTTTGCTCACGCTTCGAGAAAATTGTTACGGTGGAAGACGGTCAGAAGCAAGGCGGCTTCGGCAGCGCCGTGCTGGAGTATATCGGCACGAAGCACAATCGCACGACCGATGTCCATATTCACGGCATTGATGATGTCTTTGTTGACCACGGCACACAGGAAGAGCTTTGGCACGACCTCGGCTTGGACGGCGAAGGTATTGCGGCAGTGGTGAAAGAGTTTATCGGTTTCCCGCAGCACCTTGATACGGCGGAACTTGTGGGGTAATACCAAATTGAAATGACAATCATGCATCACAAGGGGTTGTAACCCAATGTTATCAACTTAAGACTCAAACGATTGTTTGTCCGTTACTTGGATGCTTGCGGTCTGGATGTGTTCTCTTTCGCCCAGACGTTGTTGAGCGGCGATGATTGCAGATGGGAACTGTATGCTTCAACAATGCCTTGCTCAGGGTTTGAGGGCTGGTCCACAACGCTGTGCTTGTCCACAGCGAGGAAAACAATGTTTCGACCAAGCGTTATTCGTTGGCAAGCCCATGATAATAACCGCGAATGTTCATCACCAGGACATCCTCGAATAAGAGATTGCGATTGCGCGTCAAGTCTTCTTTCCGCACTCGCGCCACAGAGCGGTCATCTTCACTGGCGACCGCCTTTGATACCGCTCCAAGCAGAATTGGTATTTTTTTGCGGCATATATGAAACGAGCCATCATTGAGAGCTGCAACTGCAGCGCTATCATTGACCAACAGCCGCTCGATAGAGCGATTGGAAAGCCCTTTTACCGAATGCACCAAGACTATTCAAACATATTCACTTTCATGGATCTCATGGAAGAGCTACACCCGCCATACGCGCCTGAATGGTTGAGGCTTTGCGCTGGATATAGCCTGATGGCTTTGCGGGAGACCATTTGCGCGGATTGGGGAGTACGGCGGCAATAAGTGCGGCTTCGCGGGCGGAAAGCTGTCCGGCGGATTTACCAAAATAACGCTGTGATGCGGCTTCCACGCCATAGACGCCACTACCCATTTCAATTACATTCAGGTACACTTCCAGTATGCGGCGTTTTCCCCAGATAAATTCAATCAAATACGTGAAATATGCCTCGAATGCCTTGCGGAGATAGGTGCGCGAGGGAAAGAGAAACGCATTTTTTGCGGTTTGCATGGTGATGGTGCTTGCGCCGTAGAGCCGTTTGCGCTTGATTTTACCCTGTGCCGCGAGTCGTTCCGTGCGCTCATTGCGTTGCTGCGCCTCTTGGACGGCATCCCAGTCAATCCCGGTGTGCGTGAGGAATCGCGCATCTTCGGAGGCAATGACGGCTCGCTGCACCGCAGGCGACATTGCGTCTATGGAAACCCACGATTTTTCTATGCCCACCCATTTCCCTTCCAAACCACCCTCTATGAGGCGAATAACCATAAGTGGTGTAAGCAGAACGGGGACAAAGCGGGTAACGACAACCATAACAACCGATAGCACAAGAAAACCCGCGCCAATGCGTACAACCCAGACAAAAAGTTTTTTTACCATATCGTTTGTATTTCGTAGCCCGGAAGCCACATTCGCGGCACATTGTAGTAGGTATTACATTTCGCTTTGTTTATTTCGCTCACGCTCCAAACGCGCTAGATTTTCGGCTTGCTTCGCTCCCAGCACACGGCGTGCATAATCGCTGTGGAAACGGTGGAACTTACAAAAACTATGTTGTACTGAATACCATTCGGTATCTGTAAAGGTTGCGCCTTTGACTGCAGCCAATTCTTTGCGCAGACGGGTGCTCATTTCAAAAAACGTGTCTGAGCCGACGTTGGCAACATCGGCATCACAAAGAATTTCCTCCACTGGGGAGCGGGGCTGTTGCGGCATTTGCGTCGAAAGGATGGCAGAAATCACCTGCTCAACAAAATTCGGCTCGCATCCCTGCTCAGACAAATACTCTTCCGCAAGCTGCACACTAACGGCTTCGTGTCCGTCGTAGGTCTCGGTGTAACCTGCATCGTGGAACCATGCTGCTGTCAGGAGGATACCCATATCTTCCTCTGATAGCTGGCAGGCTTGCCCAATGCGCTGGGATTCCGTGACAACATCCTTGGTATGCTGCACGTTGTGAAAGGCATACATTGGTGAGAGTTTCTCCTCCAAAAGCCGACAAATGTAGTCGGCGACATCTTGAACAATGCGGGTACGGGTGGAAATATCCATTGTAAGCGTTTCTGTCATTGATTCGTAAGACTGCGTCTGTAAGCGGTTCCGCCAAAAAATAACTCATGTACGTTCACTTATACGAGAAAGAATTCACAATTCGTGCAGCGTGAAATAATTCATTCCGTGTGGTGAAATTACTCAATTCTTGAATTATATTCAACCTATTTCCTCACAAATCGTTGTGTGATAATCGTTCTCGCTCATCTTTCGCCCCATCTTAAACTTTTCGGTAATCTTTCTCGTCTATACCAAAACAAACCTCAAGACCGCATAAAACCTTGAAGTGTTAAAATGTGTTAAATGCAAAATGCGGCACAAAAAAAAAGTAACTTCGTTCTTCGGCTTGCGTATTTTGCGAACATGGTAGAATAATTTTTCGCAGTATTACTGCTCAATTCGTTCATTTTTTGTTTCATATTTCACCATTGGAGTACATGACCATGAAAAATAGACCGATGCTTGCAGCACTTGTGCTCGTGGCACTTGGCGTTGTCATTGGCGCAGCAATTGTCTCGTTTTTTGGCGAAGACGGTATCACCTCTGCTTTCGCGCAGGTACGGAAGCGCATTGAACTTGGCTCTGGACAACCTCCGGTCAAAATAGAATCTTCCGCACAAGTTCTCAATAATGCCTTTGTCGCCGTCAGTAAAGCCGTGAATCCCTCGGTTGTGACGATTGCAGTTGTCACCGAACGCAAGGCAGACCCACGCATGAAGCAGTTTGAAGACTTTTTTGGCTTCCGCTTTTTCGGACCAAACCAGCGCGGACAACGCGGACAGCCGCAACAACAACCAGATGAACAAGACGACGAAGAGCAACAAGGCTTTCGTTCGCAAGGAAGTGGTTCCGGCGTGATTCTGACGGGTGATGGTTTCATTGTGACCAATAACCACGTTATCGAAGATGCAAAAGACATCACCGTTACCACATTCGACGGGCATGAACTTAAGGCGAAACTTATCGGGCGCGATGAACTCACCGACCTTGCCGTTATCAAAGTAGAGCCCAAAAGCGGCATTACGCTCACACCTTCTTTTGTAGGCAATAGCGATGAAGTGCAGGTAGGCGAATGGGTTGTCGCTGTCGGGAATCCATTTGGAACGCTTCAATCCACCATTACCGCCGGTATTGTCAGCGCAAAAGGGCGCGGCTTGTCGAGACGGAGCGAGTACAGCGTCGAAAATTATATTCAAACTGATGCAGCCATCAATCCGGGCAATAGCGGTGGCGGCTTGTTCAATCTTGAAGGCAAGCTCATCGGTATCAATACTGCAATAGCTACCCGTACAGGCGCTTTCCAAGGCTATGGTTTTGCTATTCCCGTCAATCTCATGCGCTCAGTCGTGGAGGATTTATTGGACGACGGCAAAATCAATCGTGGTTATATTGGTGTACAAATCACATCTATCAATGAGGCTACTGCTAAAGCGGTCGGTCTTGACAAAATCTCCGGTGTGATGGTGCAAGGAGTATTAAAAGATGGTGCGGGCAAAGCTGCGGGTTTAGTGGAAGGCGACGTAATCTTGGAAGTGGACGGCATTCCGGTAAAAACCTCAAACGAGCTTCAAAGCCTTGTGAGTATGCGCCGTGCGGGTGATAATGTCAATCTTGCGGTCTGGCGCGACGGGAAGCGTATCACCAAAACCGTTACTCTCAAAGCCCGCGATGACGACAAAGAAATCGTCGCCGAAGCTGGCAGACCAAGCGCTCCTGCCAACAAAGAGCAAGACAATGCGCCCATCAAATTCGACAACTTGGGCTTCACCATTGAACCTCTCACGAGCGCACAACGCAAAGAGCTTGACATTTCGAGCGGTGTTGTGATTTCTAAAATAATACCCTACGGCGAAGCAGCAAAAATTGGACTACGCCCCGGCGTTGTGATTCTGAAAGCAGATAAACAGCTTGTTCAGTCCGCAAAACAATTTCAAGATATTCTTACCGCAAAGCGCGGTCAAGCCGTACTGCTTCAAGTCAAGGATGGTTCGGTTGTGCGCCTCGTCGGTCTGGAAGTGCCGCGCCAAGATGGCTAACCCACGAGGGCTAGTTCCGGCAAATGACAGCAGTAATCGAATTATTGACAAATTACGACAAAGCCGTTTCGCATCGGTGCGAGACGGCTTTTTTACCTCCTAATGCTTCATATAAGTTCTCATTCTGAAACGCTTCTTTATTGTTGATGTATCAACTGTTCCGTTTTAAGGCATAACTTTTTCTGTGTCATAGTACGGGCATGGTTTTTACGATGGCGGTATTTTGACTGTTCGTAATGTTTTCTTATCTTGAGAAGAGATGTAGAGCCATTGAAGCTAATTCTCCAAATGGTTGAAAACTTTTCGCATTTTGTACCCGCATAAAGCCTTGAAATGGCACATATTTTGGGCATATTAAGGCTACTCAAATAGTTGTTGCATATTTTTTCTGATTCATGGATTCCTTTCGTCATAGTATCCTTCGCCAATGTGTACCCGTCTGCCGCCTGAATACTTGTATTTTGGCAGTCCTAACGGTCGTTTTTTCTTTGTCCTTTGAAAACGGGCTACAAGCACAAACATCCTCGCTGAACCCCACACAGCACGGTTTGCGCTGCGACGATGCCATCACGTTCTGCCAGACCACCTACAAAACACCGTTTTTTACCGATAGCACTTTTCTTCAAGAATCGCTTCCGGCGCTGCCCTGCATTGAGCAAATGCCGACGATTGCCGTTCCCCGCGTCAATGGTGTGTGGTACAAAATCACGGTTTATCAAAGCGGCGATGTAGGCGTGGGCATTCAGCCAATGAACCAAGACGGCAGCCTGAACAACCGCGTTAATCTTGATTGGGCGCTCTTTCGGCTCACCGACAGCACAGCGTGTGGGCACTTAGGCGAGCCGATTCGGTGCAATAGCGCACCACGTGGCGGCTTGACCGGTGCTATTGAAACTTCTCCCGACGACCCGGAAAATCCTGCGTTCAGCAAACCCGTTCCCAATGCTAAACAAGGCGATGTTTTTTTACTCCTTGTTCTCAATCCTGACAATCACCGATTTGGCTATACGATTGACATGGGCTTTTCTTCCTCGCAAAGCCTTACCGCGCAGACGGCACTAAGCCTTAAAAGCCTCTCGGCACCGCGTAGCGTTTGCCAGACAAATACGCTCACTGTGGAAATTTCTGACGATGTACTGGTACGCACTGCTACAAGCGGAGCGTTCTCGCTTCTTAGCTCACGCGGTATTCGTCCCGTCATTACGCGAGTAGCCTCACAGCGATTTGGTATTACCACCAGTGCTTCAGCGGAAGCATATGACAATATCTTTACCCTTTTCCTTGCCAGTCCCATTGAGCAATCAGAGACATATTCGCTCAGTATGCTCCAAGTGCTACCGTCTTCCTGCCAAACCCTTGGCACATCGGCGCAAATTTCGGCTGTGATTGCTGTTGGTCCTCGTGTAGAGATCACGGGCTTCCGGGAATACTGCTCCGATGGTGCTAAACTTACGGCTTCATCGGATTTTCGCTCGTACTTTTGGGATAATGCTCGCACGGGTAAAAGCGTTGGAAATACCCGTACGGTCATCGTTCCTGAAGGTGAATATCGTCTGACGGTGATTGATAACAACGGCTGCCAAGCCACTACCACTGCCATTGTTCGCTCCACCACCGCAATAACGCTTGCGCTTAATGCCAAAGGCGATAAAACGGCGTTCTGCAACTACGGCGACGGCAGCGACGGCGTACTACTCCAAGCCACACCCGGTTTCGACCGCTATGAATGGTTCTTCAATGGTTCGCCCGCGACGGGCATTTCCACAACGGGCACGACAAGTGAGAAATACGTCTATGACTCTCCGGGCTTGTATTCTGTTCGCGCATATGTGAATGGCTGCGAAAGCGTTTCGAGAAGCATCAACGTTACAATGTTTGCAATTCCTGCCAAACCTGTTATTCAGCGCATCGGCAATTATCTGAGCGTTGTGAATCCGCCCGCTCCCGGTGCGAATTATTATTGGATTCGTCGTACTGCGGATGGCAAAACAAGTGGCGTTGAAAACGGTTGGGATTGTTCGCCCACCGCAAACGGTACATACTTTGTTCGTCTGAGCAATCAAAATGGCTGTTTGTTTGATTCCGATACGCTTGGAATCAATCTTACACCTGTACGAATGCGCCTTGAGACTGGTTCGTATTCTGCCGAGCAAAGCAAACAGTTTGATATGCAATTCCGCCTTACGCAACTTGTAGGCTCTGCGGAACTCGCGGGAGCAACAAGCCTTACCTTCACCTTGCGCTTCAATGCTGGTTTGCTGTGGCTCTATCCCGCATCGCAGCGCGGCGTTCTCCAGAACCGTTTCGATTCTCTCTCATCCAATCGCTTTATCACTGCCAATTTCAATCTCCCTGCACGCTCCACCTCAGCTCCGCCGGCAACAGGCAGCGCCATCGGTACATTGCGCTTTCTCGCTACGGTTCCGAACGCTGCACTCGTACATATTACCAGCGCAACACGCCTGTACTTAGAAAATATTGCTTGTCTGACACCGAACGGTAAAGTTATTCAAGGCATTAGTATTGATACTACTCTTGGTTCCTTCAATTTATTAAATGCGGGAAAATTCTTTGGTGGCGGTACTGCTTCAAACAATACTTCGGAAACGATTGCAAGAGAGCAGATCGAGACTGAAGCAGTAAGCATTGTGGCTCACCCGAACCCGACGTATGAATCGCTGACAGTAGATTTTTCCGTTGCCAGCTCAAAATCGGAGACAATCGTTTCGGCATGGCTCCAAGATGCCTTTGGCAAACGCATCAAAACATTGCTTACCGAAGAACGAACCATTACAGGCATTCATTCACGGGAATTTGATGTCAGTGAAGTCCCACGAGGCACGTATTTCCTCATTGTTCGTACATCGGATACCTATCGGACAGCGATACTTTCCAGCACCCGATGAAACCACGAGAAAAACAACACAAACGCTTGTTCTCACATCTCCGCAATGAAATGCGCAGCACTCGAAGTGCAGCATCGTTGCGGAGTTTGTGCGTTTTGTGCTTCTCGGTGGTTGTGTTTTCCCTCTCCGCACAAGCACAGTTGCAACAGCGTGAACCCGTTCTCTGGCGAGTGGGTGTTTTTGGTAATTACGGGCTAAATTTTCATCGGGCATTATTTGATTCGCTCTCGGGCTTAGTAAATTCCTCACCACCCTTCACGGGTGGTCAAGGTACGGGTTTTACATTGGGGGCACTCTTTGAAAAGCCGCTTTCTCACGATTTTTCTCTTGCAGGGCGGTTTTCCGTGGCCCGCCTTGACGGCTCTATGAGTTCACGCGAAGCATTTGCTCAGTTCGAGCCGGTCAGTGCTCAGCTGATCGAAGCCGAGTTAGAGTCAAGGTTTACTGCCAGCATCACGGCTTTTTCACTTGAACCTTTAGCAGCTTGGCATCCCTTCCCAAACGCCTCGGTGTATTTGGGTGCACGAATTGGTTATAGCATAGGAAACTTTACTCAAGACCAACGTATCGTTAATGACCCCACGGGTTTGGGACGTTTACCCAATACAAACCAAACAAGTTCCATAATTACTGCAAGTCGTGATATACCGAGCATTTTTTTTCCTCAACTCAGTGCTCTCGTCGGAATTAGCTATGCAATTCCATTAGACCTAGACGAAACCATCTTTCTCGCACCAGAACTGTGGTATTCGTACAATTTTACGCCCTTTGTGAGCAATTTTCCGCCAAACCAGACATGGACGATTAACAATCTGCGCGGAGGCGTGAGTCTGCGGTATTCACCCGAAGCTGCACGTCGGTATTTGCCGCCTGCAATAGTCCGCACGGCAGAAACGCCGCGCTTAGCTATCAACATCACCCCTCTGGCACTGGATTCGAGCGGTGCCCAATCACCTCTTTTGCGCCTGCGTATGGAAGAAACTCTTTCGCGGCAAATGCACCCGCTATTACCGTACATTTTTTTCGATAAAAATAACGACATTATCCCGGCGCGGTACTTACGGCTTCTTCCTGCACAGACGGCGGTATTTTCGGAAAAATCGTTAGCAAAATGGGGTTCGCTCGAAATCTACTACCACGCACTGAACCTTATCGGGAAGCGCCTCCGCGATAATCCGTCGGCAAGTATTCGCATCGTGGGCTGTTCCAGTGCCGATGAACAAACGACAGACTCCGCTCACATAACGCTCGCCGCCCGCCGCGCCGAAGCCGTGATGATGTACTTACGCGACCTCTGGCGTATCCCGATGGAACGTCTTCAGATAGAAACTCGTGCCTTGCCCGCCGAACCAAGTCCACTAGCAGTAACAAACGCCTTTGCCAATATCGGTCATGCAGAAAACCGCCGCGTCGAGATTTATTCCGATGCGTGGGAAATTACACGCCCTGTCACTCAGACCGACACGCTCATTGAAGCCACACCTCCGGCAGTGAAATTTCTGCTTGGAGCCGTAACCAAAGGACATATTAGCAAGTGGCGCTTCAAGATTGAGCAAGGCAGGCAACTTATTCAATCGTTCAGTGGCTTGGGTGTGCCGGAGAACGAACTCTATTGGCATCCATCCCGTGAACACCGTGCTGTACCTCGCACAGAAGAGACAATTCGCTGTAATTTCGATTTTCTGGAGGATGAAGGTGAGGGCGGGACGGCAACAATTTCCATCCCGATTGAGCAAGTAACTATTGCCAAAAAACGGCGTAAAATCTCGTTGGACGGCTCTTCCGATGCAGAAAAGAGTATTGAAACGTACCAGTTCATAAACTTTTCGCCGGAAGGAAGCGTTCTAACAGCAGAGCACAAGCGAATGTTGGAGGAGATTACCGAAACAAGGATTGACGCAAGGGCAAAAGTGTTCGTGACGGGTTACACTGACAAAGCTGGCAATGCCGCACGAAATCTTGCGCTTTCCTCCGAGCGCGCCAATGCCGTTGCGCTCAACCTCACGCAGACTATCTCCCCCGGCAATCACGTCCCTACACCACTCGTGACTGGGCGTGGCGGCACTCTCGGCATTTATTCCGAAGCGACGCCTGAAGGACGAATGTATGCGCGAATGGTCGAAATTCGGATAGAAATGCCATCTTCCACCCGATAAATACTCTTCTGCAAGCAATTTTCTTTTTACACATTTTTATCTCCGAAGGAGCAAGTATGAGCCATGTTCAAATAGGCAACGGGCGCAATCAACGTAATGTTTTCTCCATGCTTTTGCTGAATGCGCTCATAGTGTGCGCCGTTCTCACGGTTCTTTCGTGTCAAGGTCCCGCAGGCGCAACGGGAGCAACAGGACCTCAAGGTCCCGCAGGTGTGGCAGGACCATCCGCCCAGACGGTGAACATTACCGTTGCTACAAGTGAATGGCGTGCGGTAGGTGCAGGAACTGCCGGAGCATATTTACAATCCGGTTGGAAGACAGCTGCGAACATCACACAAAGCATCATGAACAGCGGCGTTGTGTTGGTCTATATGCAAGTGGAAACGAATCCTGCAACGTGGCAGCAACTGCCCATAACCTTTTACTATACTGGTTATTTTCGAGTTATTGATACTCAATATCGCTTAGGGCAAGTGCAAATATTTATCAATCAATCAAATACCGACGCTCCTGTTGCCCCTGATACTTTTACTTTCCGTGTTGTAGCCATCGCTGGTACGACCGTCACGGCACTAGCAACTCAAGTAGATATTAAGAGCTATCAGGCTGTCAAAGAGACATTCCACCTCGCTGATTAACGCGACAATAGCACAATAAAAAATCGTAGAGAAGCAGCATACAATCTGCCTCTCTACGATTTTTTTTTGCTTGATGTGGAAGGATGCTTACGACAATGTTTTCATCGCATCCAGCAGCGAAGCCATTTCAATAGCCACCGTTGCGGCTTCAAAGCCTTTATTGCCCGCTTTCGAGCCGGAGCGCTCAATGGCTTGCTCAATAGTGTCGGTGGTCAGCACACCAAAGATACAGGGAACGCCCGTATCAAGCCCTACGTGTGCCACCCCCTTCGTTACTTCTGCCGATACATAGTCAAAGTGTGGTGTAGAGCCGCGAATAACCGCGCCCAGCGCAATGACAGCATCAAATTTTTTGCTCTCCGCCATTCTCTTGACGACAAGCGGAATCTCGAAACTGCCCGGGCAGTGCGCTACGGTAATGGCTTCGTCCGCGACATTATGACGCTTGAGCGCATCCAGAGCGCCTTCCAAGAGCTTCCCGACAACAAAATTATTCCACCGCGATACGACGATGCCAAATGTTTTTCCCTGCGCGTTAAATACGCCTTCTATTGTGTTTACTGCCATGATGATGCTTTTGAAAAATTAAAATGGTTACATTGTTTGTCACTGAAGTTATGCTTTCTGAAATTCCCCTTCACTTGTGAAGGGGTGGCAGTCCAGCGAAGCGATGACTGACGGGGTAGTCTGGCGGCAATGCACGAAGCAACACCCCGTCCTCGCTGGCGCTCGTACACCCCTCTTTGTTCCAAAGAGGGGAATTATTTCGCAAAGGCGCAGCATCAGATAAGAAGTTTCCGCACCGTGTTTTTGGTCTCTTGTTTGTAACAGAATTTTTTTACCTTGCCGAACTAATGAATTGAAACCCCTGTACAAAGCATAGTCGGGGAGGCTTGTTGGCAAGTTTTTCTGCGGTTTTGAAGGTGCTATTGTCCAATATGTATGAAACAAATATTGCTTACGGAATACGTTTGGCGCAAGCGTTGGTGCTTCTTTTTGCTGCTGTGGTTGTTCGCGGCAGTTTCGCCGTTGTGTGTCCGTGCGCAAAGCAATAGCCAGCCGCCCTCACCATCATCATCAGCCAATTTTCTTCGCACCGACGACCAAGATTTTCGTATTCTTCCACCGCCTTCGGAAATCGTTACCTGGGGAATCGGCATTTTTGCTGTGGGCAAGGCATCTCTAAATGTTGACCCCTTTGCGCCAAAATCTCCCAAAATTTCATTTTCTTCCACGTGGTACCGCAAAAGCGACGGTGCGGAGACCGAACAAACGGGAGTGGCGCTACGTCCGACCGTAGATTATGGCTTGACCGTTGCTGTGCCACTCGGATTCAATCTATTTACGGGTGCTCCCGTCGGGTTGAATCTGGATGCGTATCTTGCCACGTACCGTATGGGAACGCAGTATCGAATGCCGAATATCCTGAGTACCGACCTTTACACGGAGTACGCCAAAGACAACAAAGACATTAGCAAAGACAAGAACGACGAGACTTTTCTCAATAACGTCTATCCGACATTTTTCACGACGCTGCGTTATCTGAATCTTGCGCCCATGATTAGCATTGGGCGTTTTTTGTTTGGTGTGAACGTCGCGCTGCCCCTGCAAAGCCTGCCCGCAATACAGACTACGCCTACTTCAGAGGTACTTGGGCTGTCGTCCGTGCCGCGAGAAATTCCTTTCAGCAAGCTCAGTATTTTTGTGGAGCCGCGGCTTTCATTTTTGTTTCCCATTATTTCTTCGCCCACAGGTACGTTGAATTTTTTTGCAAATGCAAGCTGGATTCCGCAGAAATCCTCGCCTGTCTGGCTTGAGGTGGAGCAGTATTCCGGCAATGTGCTGATAAAAGCCGTCAACGCTTGGGCTACTAAGAGAGCACCCACCGCAGCTTCCAATCTCAATCTGCAAGTGCAAGATTTGCAAGTCGGGATGACACCTGTTTCGGTTTCGCTTGGGCTGAGTTATGTTTTTAACTTTAGCAATAATGCACTTTTGGAAGAATTTGCCCGCGAAGCATACCGAACCGATAGTATTCGTGCGGTCTATGCGGCAGTCTTCAGCAAGGGCGATTCTCTTCGCACAGTGTCCTTGCGACTTGCTGATAGTGTTGCAAATGCAACCATTAACCTGAGCCAGATGCGCGAGGTACTGGCAAAAATTCAGCAATCCCGAACACTTGACAGTCTCAAAAAAGCGCAAGAACGAGCGCTCTTTGCCAATCAAGAACAGCTTGCCGCCGCGCAAGCGCAAAAGGACAGTTTGGATAAGCAGAAGCGTGATTTGGAGCGGGCAAACAAACGCCAGACGAAAGAACTTGCTGCAAAAGTGCGCGAGGTGAAAGAAAAAGAAAATCTCATTGCGTCCAAAATACGAGAACTGACCGAGCAGCAGAAACTGCTTGCCGACACAAAGCAACGAATATTTGAAGCAAAAATCGGCAGCATTGTCGGCATCAACGACGATGGCTCGGAAACGCCGGAAAACCCTACGGTGCGCGTGGAGCAGTTCCGCGCCGTCAACACGAAAACTCTACTCCCGACAGTGTTTTTCGATGCGGGGTCGTCGCTTTTGCCTGCGCGGTACAAACAAATTCGCGCTGCCGACCGCGAGACCTACACATTGCCTGCAAATCCTCGCCAAACAAACGCTGCGCTGCATGAGCAGATTTTGAATGTCATTGCCAAACGCCTTTTGCAGCAGCCCGCAGCCCGTTTGACAATTACGGGTTTTCAAAGTACGAAAGAATCCGATGCGCAGTTGGCAAAAAAGCGTGCTGAAAAAGTAGCAAGCTATTTCATGGACACGTGGAAAATCCCGACCAATCGTCTTGTCCGTGCGGCGGGGAAGGCAGCGCCGGAGCCAAAAAATGCTGATGGCGGCGCAAATGCCGAAAATACCACCGTGCGCTTTTCTTCCGACGATGCAAGTATTCTCGCGCCGTACCAGCTTGCCGATACCGCCCGCACGGTTACGCCGCGAGCACTGGCTATTGGGCTGAACATTAGCTCCGGTGCGGGCTTGAAGCAATGGCAATTGGAGATAAGCCAAATCATTGACAACGAATCGGAGGCACTCAAAGACACAACGGCAACGGAAATTGCTCCGCGCTTTCTCTGGCGTGTGAGCGAGGAAGCCGCTTCGGTGCCGCGTTCCGAAAGCTCCCTCAGTATTCGACTGGAAGCGTTCGACATTGGCAATACTAAAGCAGAAGCGCCATTAAAAGAAGTGAAAGTGGAGCAAATCACGCTCGCGCAGAAGCAGCGAACCGATGCCACGAAACCAGACAAAACGGTCTATCTCTATGAACTGCTTTATGGCGAGGCGCTCACAAAGCTCTCGCCGCAGAGTCTTGCGCTTTTGGACGAAATAAAAAGCCGCATTACGCCTGACGCAACGGTGCAAATAACGGCATACAATCCGCAGAATCTGAGCGGCACTACCCGCGATATTGCAGGGCTTCTTGGCTTGGATGCAGAACGCCTGAACGCGCCCGGCACGAAACTCATAGACACGCAAGCGAGGCTCCTCGCGGCAAAAACGCCCGAAGCGGCAGCGTACAACAATATGATTCGCATTCGCGTTACCGCCCCGAACAAGTAATGAGGCTTTCTATGATAACTGCCATAGGATATAATATTGACTCCACGCTCCTCAGAAAGCGCTTTGCCAAAGAGGTTCGGGGTATTACGCTTTTCTTCCTTTTGGGCTGTTTTCTGTGCATTGCTTCTATGAGTGCGCAGGAGCCCACCACAGCAACCGTTACGTCAAGCGCAGCGCGGTCTGTCTCGCCGAATATTTCGCCCGGCGGCTCGGTGGATGCTTTTCGTGCGGGTATGATTTCGTTGGAAAAGCAGGATTTTCGCTCTGCGGCGGATGCTTTTCGCACGGCATATATGTTGGATTCCGGCGCAAATAAGCACTTGCATTATTTCGCAAAGGCACTGTTTTTGGCAGAGATGAAGAACCTTGATTCTGTGCGCTTTGTGCAGCAGCTTATGACGCTCTACGCCGAGCGTGGTGGCGAGGAAAGTGCCTTGCAGCGCCAAAAAGCACAGGTGCTTGCTAATGACGTAGAATCTCGCTTAGAAAGACTTGTTCAAGACAGCCTGCAAGCCTCACAAAAGCAAAAGTCGGGCTATATGTCCGGCTATCAATACAGCTATCAAGCCACCGTCAAAAAGCCAACCGATAGTGTGCCGGAGCGCCGCGTTTTCTTAGCAGGGCAAGGGCATTTCCGGCTTGTGCTTTTTGGTGAGGTGGGTGGAATGTTGCAAGCGGCTTCGGCGGCGCGTCAGCCAAGCGAGCAACAACCGTTTTTCGACCAATGGGGTTCGTTTGGATTGGAAACACGCGGTGGTTTTTGGGGCGGGTTATCGCCTGATGTGGACTGGGGCGCGGACGGCACGCTTGCGCTGCGGTTCGGAACGTTGCTTGACAGTGGCTCCATTCCAACATTGGTCAATCCTGCCAAAGCGCTTCAACGCTTGTACGAAGCAGATGCTTCTGCGCGTGTGCGCCTGAATTTTTCCGCCGGAACCGTCGGTATTGCAGGATTTGCTCACGTGGAGTATGTCGAAACAGTGCGAATTGGCGCATACAAGCCCATTCTCTATTCTGAAAACTACCGAACCGTTTTTTCTATCCCGCAGGGTGGCGACAGCTTTAATCTGGTGGGCGCGGGTCTAGGCTGGGAGCCGCGCGACGGTGAGCAAGGGCTTCTTGCGGAGGGGCGCTATTACTTTTTGCCAATATTGGGCACAGAGACTGCTTCACGGCTTATGCTGGCACGGATTGGTTACTCCTTTGGCAGAGCAAGTCTTCTGGCGGAAGGTGCGCTTGCCGCACGTGTCTTTGCGGGTGAGACCGTACAGACACTTTCGCTGAAACTGGGGCTTCGGTGGCACATTATTCAAACAAATGCGGAGAAAGACCGATGAATCAATTTCATCAGAGAAACGGCTTGCTCACGCAAGTATTATTCGTGCAAGTGTTGCTCATACTCACTGTAAGCATTTGGGGCTACTCTGAGGCATTTGCACAAACGCCTGCGCTGGCGCAATGCGACGTGGTGAAGCAAGTGTTATTTCTTGTGGACGTATCGGGAAGTATGGAGACCAATGACCGTCTGAACGAAGCCAAGCAGTTTATGCTACGCACGGCGAAAGAAAATTCGGCAAAAAACTATCTCTACAAACTCATTTCGTTTGGTGGTTCGTGCAACGAAATTCAGACTGATGTTGACTGGACGCGTGACGGAACGATTTTTAGTGCCGGAGTGAAAGGATTATACTTGCGGGGCGGCACACCGCTTGGTTCGGCGATAGAGTTTACGATGGACGAAATCAAAAAGTCGGCATATCCTGACCAAACGAAAGTGGTTTTGCTCAATGATGGCGCAAATGCTTGTGGCGAGGTGAGCGAGATTCTTACGCGGCGCTTGAAAGAAATCCTGTGTGTTCGGTTTGTCAGCATTGGTATCGAGTTGGACGACGATGAAAATGGACTCGCAAGCCGTGCTATTGCTGATGCGAAGGCACTCGCCACACAAACGGGCGGTTCTTACGTTCCGCTCAAGGATGTGCGTGAGATTCGCGGTGTGAGCCTGAATGATAGTGCCGTCGTTGTCCGTCCTGTAGAGTTTGAACCTCGCAAAAAGCCGGAAGTTGCGCAGCAGCCTGCATCACAACCCTCACAGAATCAATCTACCCAAACCCAATCTACACAAACTCAATCTCAGCCCGCACAAACTCAATCTTCTTCACAACCTACGCAGTCTCAGACGGCGCAATCTTCGACACAATCTTCGCAGACGGCATCGCAGACTCCGGAAAATACTTCAAGTCCAAACCGCCCGGATTCAAGTGTTCAGGCGGAGAAGCCGATGCAGAATACTTCGCCCCAAAGCACACCTTCGCAAAGCACACCTTCGCAAAGCGCATCTTCGCAAAGTACAACCTCACAAAGTACGTCTTCAGAAGGTGCAACGCCGAAAGAATCAACATCAACACCCGCTTCATCGTCTGAAAAAACGTCGCGGGCGGAGCCTGTGAAGCAGGAAAACAGACAATCATCACCCCAACCGACATCACAAGCAGAATCTCGCCCCGCGAATGATTCGGTAAAGTCTGTGCCTTCATCATCAGGTCAATCACAAGCGTCGCAAGCCGACAAACCGGAGTCGTCCGCACCAAATGCAAGGGCGCAAGAACGCAGTACAGCCTCAAGTAATCCCCCACAGCAAGGGTACAATGCCTTTAGAACGCAAGGGAACGAAAGTAGAGTGCAAGGGAATGAAAGCAGAGTGCAGGGAAATGAAAGCAGAGTGCAGGGAAGCAAAAGGAATGCAGAAACCGTTGTACTGCGCTTTATGCTTGGCTCCACAAGACTTTTGGATGATTCACGTGTAGCCTTGGCGCGTCTGGAGATGGAACTTCGTGTGCGTCTCGTGCAGCGTATAGAGGTGGACGGGCACAGTAGCGGTGAAGGCTCATCGGCGGCAAATCTCCGATTATCGGTAGAACGTGCTTCTGCCATTGCCAACATTCTACGAAAGCAAACAGGAATGAGCGGGGAACGTATTCGCTGGACGGGCTACGGCGAACTTCGTCCGATGGCAGGTGCTGTGCGGTTTGGCAGTGCCGCAAGCCGTCGTGTCGAAATACGGTTGTATCCCTAGCATACTCAAAAGTGACGCGAACCATCTTCCGTAGCACAGACATTCCTGTCTGTGCCTCTCAATACAACGAATACAGAAAATTGTTGTTCAATCTTCAGTCATTACGCACCTTTGGGCGCGTTAATGCGCACAGGCAGAAATGCCTGTGCTACAAAGATGTGATGAGATGTTGCTCCCAATATCCTTACCGCCCAATAAGGACTTTTTGCGTTTCCACATTGCCGTTTGAGCGCACACGGAGAAGGTATATTCCGGGCGCAATATCGGAAACATCCATCACAATATCGTGAACGCCATAGTCATACTTGGAAAGAGTGACCGATTTCTGCACTGTTCCCAATGTACTGACAAGTTCCAGTTGCACATTTTCCGCAGAGTTCCCCATTGCGTAGCGTATGGTCAGTACATCGGTGGCGGGATTAGGGGCAAGGTGTTTGACGAGATTTTTTCCTTGTTCTAATTGTGACACAAAATCTGGCTGGAAGCCAAATGCCGCCACTCCTGTTTGCTTCAGCGTTATGCTTGCCGGAATGTATTCAATGCCCGTTGCGGTATTATTCGTAAAGATTGATATTGCATTTTCTCGTGCTTGCAGGGACTTGGAGCGGAAGCGCAATCTGCCCGCAGCAAACGGGTACGACTGCACCGCCGGGCGCAAAAAGAGATACTCAGTTTTTCCTCCGGAATAGGTAACTTTATCCGGAACAAGAGGTGCCTCAGAATTTGCTGCTACTATCTCAATGCTGTCCAAGCCTGTTGTGTCGAGAGATAGGGTGTAAGAGGGCGGTGGCATCACCGACGGGGTAAAAATACTCTGCATACCGAATGAGATAGTGAACCGCTTGCTAAATCCAACAGAGACTGAGGGAGTAAAATTGCTGACATAAAAATTCATCTTCAATTTTTGCAAAGACAAATTAAGCGTTGAAGTCATAGCATACATCGGGGTTGGGATAATTGCGTAGTTCTCAACGGCAAGCGATAACGTTGTATCTTTGGTAGCTTTCGATGTGATGTCTATGTAGCCAATATCGGTGCTTTCGGGAGCAATAGAAAATGAGCAGTACAGCAATGCTTTTCCGTTGATGTACTTTATTGAGTCAGGTTGATTACCTTTAGCTGTTTTCATCCCAACAATATCTACCAGAGATGTATCAACTGTAAAGGAGCATCGTGCAGAAGTTTTTCCAAATCGGTTGGCAGGCACTCCATAAAGTGCATTTGTTAGTTTAAGCGATAATCTTTGCGTTTGCCTAAACCCCACAATAGAATTTGAAGCAGTCCAGCGTAAAAAGAACGAATCCGGTTCACCATTAAGGTTAATAGATTTTCCGCGCACAATTCCCGAAATCAACTGGGCGGAGGAAGGATAACAAACCGTGTACCAGCCAGCACCTGAGTATTCTACAGGGCGAGTAGTATGCCCTTGGGAATATTCAAGATGGCAGTATTGGTTGCCATATGCAATTATTCCGTATGGCTTTAGATACCGAGCATACCCGCCGGAATTAGTGGATGCCTGAAAACTTGGGTTTCCATAGTAAATAATCATAGGACTTGATAAAGCCGCGTCAAAGCCGCAAACAGAAACTAAGCCTCCATTAATCCAACTCATACCAAGGCTACTGATACACCCATCTCCATAGCTATACACTAAACTTTCTCTTTTAGTTGCTGTATCGTATTGATAAATAGCTGATTCAGTTGAGCGCATAAAATACTTGGAAATTGTGTTATAGTAGCTATTGTTATAGCTGCTTTCTACAATACCATAGCGGACACCATTGATTAGGGTGTCTGCAACCACATTTTCTACAGCAGAACCTGAACCGACAGAATACACAAACTGATTCCCCACAGAATAATCCTTCACAGGCAAAGATTCTTGAGCGTGAGCGGCATAAAAGCTGGAAAGAAAAAGCACAACCAGAATAGTCGCAAGGCAGCGCAAGTGCTTTTTCGCAAGGTTATTGATAGGCAGAGTGTTCATAATCAAAATGGAAAAATAGTGCAGGAGCGTGGGAGATTGCATACAGAGAGAACTTCTCGGTCGTGGGTGAAGTTACGGATATTACAACAAAAATAAAAATCTACGTTGTGGGAGCAAGCCGTAAAGATATATTACTGTGCCATTGGCAGTTCGACAACAAACGTTGCTTCTTTTCCTTCTACCGACGTACACCACACCTTGCCGTGCATGGCATCCACCAGTTTTTTGGTGATGTATAACCCCAGTCCCGTGCTGCTTTCGCCCCGCGTCGGTTGAGCGGAAAGGCGGGCAAATTTTTGAAATACCCGCTTCATATCGCGTTCCGTTAGCCCCATGCCTTCGTTGCGAATAGTCAGGGAAGCCGTTTTGTGAAGCAAATCGGTATCGGTTCTAAGCCAAATACCGCCTTCCGCACGGGAGTATTTCACGGCATTGGAAATGAGATTGCTGATGACTTGCTCCAAAAAATTGACATCGGCAAGCACGGAGATTTCGGTATTTATCGGCTGATGAAGTGCTAATGATTTTGCCTGAATATCCGCGCTGTACTGCTCTATTACTTGCGTGAGAACAGTAGCGAGATTACAATGCCGCAAGCGAGGGGTAATTTCTCCTCGTTCAATCGCGCCGACTTCCAGCAAATGTTCGACCAAAGAGGTCATGCGTCCTGCTGTGCTGCGGATAGTGCTCAGTGTGCGGCGTTGTGCCGGGGCGAGCGCGTCTTCTTCCAGCATAGAAGCCAGCCCGACGATATTGGCAAGCGGGGCACGGAGGTCGTGGGAAGTGATATTCAAAAACTCATTTTTTTCTTCATTGAGCCGTACCAATTCTTCGTTTTGATCCTCAAGGCGCTGCTGCTGGGCAAGTATTTCTGTGTTGGTACGCCGTAAAGCAGATTCGGAGCGGCGTTTGGTGCGGTACTGCACAATAACCACCACAACAATCAAGGCAAAAAAAATGCTCGTACTGAGTAAGATAATTTGAGTATTTCGCGCCTTGAGCCGTTCCACTTCTTGCTGCTCTCGGACAAGCAACAGCTGCTGCTCCGAGCGCTTAAATTCACGGTTTCGATTGAGCGCAGCTATGCGCTGTGTGGTCTGAGCGGAAAAAATTGAGTCGTTGAGTGCGATGTAGCGTTTCTGCATTTCAAACCCTTCCGATGTATTGCCAAGACGTGCCCATGCCGCCGCCGCAGCTTTATACGCATCGCGCTGCTCACGCAGGGCATGAATACCTGCCGCCAGACGAATTGCCTCTTCTGCTTCCTGAAGCGCAACCCTTGTCTTGCCTTGCCGGAAGTGGAGTGCCGAAAGAATGACCAACGTGCGTGCAATACCCCGTTTATCCTGAAATGTACGCAATTTTCCCAATGCAAACCGAAGTAATGAGTCTGCCCGATGTTGCTCGCCCTGTGCCAAAAGTGTTTTTCCTAAATCCCGTACGCAGAGTGTATAAACGTGCGACTGGGATGCGGCAAAATTCGGTGTTGCCGTTACGCGCTCGTAGTATTCCCGTGCTTTGGCGTATTCGTGCATTTCGCTGTACAAATTACCGATAAAGTAAAGCGTTCCTTTATTCTCTTGACCAAGCCTTTTGGCGTGATTGATTGATGTAGCAAAATGTTCCAAGGCGAGGTCATACATACCGAGTTGTGTGAAAACAATACCAAGATTTTCATAAAAATTATAGATAAGGTCAATGTTTTCGGGCAATTTCTTTTGGCGAATGAGAGAATCGGACAAGGCAATGGCTTGAAAGGTATAATCAACAGCTTTGCTGTACTGTGCCATACTGACGTAGGTATTTGCTTCAATGCTGAGTGTAGCCAATATCATAGTATTATCCTGTAGCCGAGAGAATATCTGCCCGGATGCTTGGAAATATACCAATGCACTGTCATAGCGGTCTTCAAAGCGGTGATTAACACCGATGGCACGAAGGGCATTCGCTTCGCCGGGCAAATGGTGTAGCGCCCTGCTTATTCGGAGTGCTTCTTTGGCAAGTGTGATAGCACTGTCGCATTTATTGAGATAATGAAACTGCCACGAAGCCATCAAAATATCACTGACAAATCCCGTATCGGAGCGCCCTGCCGCCAGCCCTTGACGAATAAAACGCATAGTGCTGTCCTTCCGATGTGCTAAAGAATTGTCCTGAGCGGAGCGCTGCCCAAACACAAGGAAGGGTGCTGACGGTAAGAATATCAGGACGAGCGCGGAGAAAACAAAAATTTTTCGCATATTTAGTGTCTTGTTGCTTTTTGTCATTGGCAAACGTTCATGTTGTTTGTATTTCCGAAATGTTGGTTTGTTGCTATGATTCATTGTGCAATTCTTGATGACGACCCCGTAGCGGCGGAAATTCTCGCGCATCAGGTGGGGAAAGATACCAGACTTCATTTGCAGGGCGTGTATGAGCACCCGCACGAGGCGTTGCTTGCTTTTCAAACAAATCCGCCCTCACTGCTGTTTCTGGATATACATTTGCCGGAAGTAAGCGGTCTTGAGCTTTTTCGTGCCATGCGGACACCGCCCGTCGTTATTTTTACGACTGTCAGCCGACTTCATGCAATCGAAGCCTTCGACCTTGACGCTGCGGACTATCTGGTCAAGCCGTTTACCTTTGAGCGTTTTTTACAGGCAGTTTCCAAAGCAATAAAAGTGCTGGAATCGCGGTCATTATCCGCCGTTAAGCATCCGTTGCCGTCCGTTGGGGATGCACCTCATGTTTTGTGGGTGAAAGCCGAGGGCAAAATTATGAAAATTATTACGACGGAAATTCTTTATATCGAAGCGGAAGAAAATTACGTGCATATCGTAACGCAGTCCGAGCGATTTATGGTCTTACAATCGCTTAAAACACTTGAGGAATCCTTGCCTGAAGGGATGTTCTGCCGTATTCACCGTTCTTATCTGATTTCACTGCGCCATGCCACGAGTATCGAAGGCAATATGATTACCGTTGGCGGTGCAATGCTGCCGATTGGGAGAAGCTATCGGGAAGCGCTTTTGGAGCGTATTGCCTTGCGATAAATCTCCGCTTCATTTGTCCTTGTTTTTCTGTTATTCGTCAATTCGTGCCGTCCGTTGGTCAAGAAAATGCAGCTTGTCTCGCACACCTCGTGTAGATTGGCAGTGTAATTTTTTTTGTTTCTTATCTACCAACCATCATCCTTTCGTGCTATGAATACACGTTCTCTTTTTCAAGTGCTGCTCATTCTTGCTATCGGTTTCTGTACTCTTTCTGCACATGGCTTGCGCTCGGCATCACCCGATGCAAACGGCATCACAAGCGAGTTTCACCGCACTAACCTAGGGAAAATCTTATTCTCCAAAACTCCAATTGTGATTGGCAAGGAAAATCCTGCGCAGTTTACCACACAGTTCACCTCAAAAGACAAAATTTATGCGGTTGCGTATTTGAACGGGAGTTTGAAAAAACTTATCGGGAAATCTACCGAGGCTTCGGGCATCTATACATACGTGGTGGATAATGAGCCGAACAGCAGCCGAAGCGGTGCGATTGCCTTCACGCATAACGATTCCGACCTGAACCAAGCGTGGTACAGTATTGAAATCATCCCCGACCCTGATAAAGCCTTGCATGGCTTGGATGCTATGGAATGGTACAATGCGTTTGCCATACAAGAACCTGCCAAACACACCTTCAAAATTGAATTTACAACGGAAAAGAAAAAGTTTGGCTCGACTGAGTATGCTCCTGCTTTTGCTGCCGGGGAAATAACGCTTGATTTGACGGATATGAACCTTGATGCTATGCGGGCAAATGCGGAATCGGCTCAGGAGAAAGCGCAGAATAATTGGGCACGAAATAACACATCGCTGCCGGATTGGTACGGCAAGCCGAGCCAAAAATATAAAGACCCCGATCTTTCATCAGCGAATTTGCAGGCAATTTTTCAGCGCCACTGGGCTGCAGAAGGTCGTCAGGTGTTGAAAATTGTTACGCTGGAGAACCCACCGCACGAAGAATGGGTGCTGTACAAAAATGAATTTGGTATTCCCAAAGAGAAAGTGACGGGTGGAAAAATAGGAATCCTGTACAAAGCAAAAGACGGCTGGTGCTATTTCGCAGAGAATGTCTATTTCCGCCGGGATTACACAGGTGGCGGACAGTACGGTTCGGTGGTGTATCACGCAGAACGAGACGTTACGAAAATTGACTGCGCGAAAGTAAAGTAGCGTATTTTTTTACAACTTAATTATTTTTCTATGATACGGTATATTTCCTTGAAGAATCGGCTTATACTCACAGTCGTAGCCGTCTGTGCAATGATGACAAGTTGTTCCTCCGTGCTTATTCGTAAGCCTATATCGCTTGTCGTGGCAAAAGACCAACCAAGTATGTACACTTTTACCCCGCCAAATTCTATTGGTGATAAAATCGGCGTACTTGAGAATAAAGAAGGCGAGTCTCTTGCGGCTTTGGGGTATCGCGCACGCGCGCATCTTGCTGAACGGGACTATTTTATTCTTAATAGAAAAGGTCAAGAAGTTCTTGTGCAAGAAGGTGAAGTTATTACGGAGTACACCAACAGTCTCAATAAACAAGAGCCAATATTTATGCTCCCTAAAGAGAAGGAAAAAGCAGCCTGGGACAGAGTGACTTTATATTTGACTCGCAATAATTACAAACTCAAATTTGATAATAGTTTGGGCGAAGAGCGCATGGAAACGGTGCCGGTGAAAAAGGAAGATAAATACTACACGTTTATCCGTCGTGCTAAAATAAAGTCAAATGGAGAAACAATAGCAAATGGCGCAGCAGAATTTGAAGTACGCTCAAGTTTTGATTTAATGGATGGCATGACGTTTAGTAAAGCGGCTCGGTGGTTTGCACATTTTCTGGCAACAGGCTTGCAAACTGACCCTGCAAAAGAAGAAACGACATCTGAGTCGAAGTAGATTTTGATGCTGAATCGTTTCAGAGTGAATTATACAGATGGTCGGTAAGGTTATTTACCATGCCGAAGGAGAATCAACAAAAATTGATTGCGCCCGTGTCAAACAGCGCTTCATATATTTTTTCACGTTTATTTACTATTATTTTCCATGATGAATCAACGTACTCGTTTTCGTATAGCTATTCTTGCTGTGGTATCTGTATTCTGCCTGTTGGCAGCAAGCTGTACCTCCAACAGCATTTCCGCTACGCCAAGCAATGAAGAACTCTTAGCCGGCACAAGTTCCAAAACGTGGGCACTCACAAAGATTGTGTCTATGGGAATGGACGGCACATCACAACTGGCATTCACGCAGACGTTTAAGCGAGACGGCTCACTTCTGACAGTAGTTACCAAACCCACCGCACAAACTGATGCAGGCAAATGGAAACTTTTCGGCACAACATTAACACTGACAGCCTCCACAGGAAGCGATCTGGTGTACAAAATAGAATCGCTCACTGCTACCGTATTAAAAGTGACGCTTGCCAACGATGCAAGCACACAAATAGAGTTCACAGCCCAATAAACCAAATATTGATGCTATCAAGGGCGAGCCTTTCTGCTCGCCCTTGGTTGTTTTTGTTACAGATGCTCCTTTCCAAAGCATGAGCAATCCATCACTTTTTCCATTCCGGCACATCACCTGTATTTGAGCATGGACTTTCTTGTCGCTACCATTGATTGTATCGCTATCATATCGGCACTTTGGATTGTGTATCTTTTCTGCCGAGATATATTTTTCCGGCTCGTTTTAGGAAAGAAGAAAGGTAGCACATATCCCAAACTAAAGCGGAGAATGCTCAAGGAACAATTAAAAACAACCTTCATTAATGACAAAGAGGCTGCAATCAATCAATGGGTACAAAAGAGCATAGCAGGGTTATTCTGTGGATTCGTGCTTTTCTATTTTGTGATACACTGTATTGATCTTTACCAACTCTGCTATCTCCGTGATTATTCGCAAATGCAAATTACGGAAGCCGAGATTATTGATGTGGAAGCAACAAATGGGTATCGGGCATCTTATCGTTTTCAAACCATAGAGGATAGCTTGAATCCAAGCGGTAAATGGTTTAGCTCTCGTTCCGAATATACGACCGGACAATTCCCCCGTATGGATTATATCACGATTACAGAGGAAGAGTACGAGGTGTTTCTTGCCAATCCAAAATCTTCTCTTTGTGTTCGATACGTTAAAAATAATCCCAGAATTAACAAACTGAGCTGCCCCCCATTTTTTGGACAGGTAGTGTAGATAAGTTTTCTGCACTATA
>CALCNX010000136.1 GCA_937899715.1 uncultured bacterium
TTCGACTTTTGCTCAGGAGATTGGCGAAAAAATGACTTTCCAAACAGTCTCTAAGGTTGATTTGAGGTAATCCACCGCATCGGTGACAGTGCTCACTTCATCCCCTTCGCTATGCGCCAAACCGAGTACGCACATTTCGGCGTTGTTCTTGCGAATGATTTTCCGTACAAAATCGTACTTGTCTAAGCATCCTACCACAGGACGGATAGGAAAAAGAATTTTTTTGAAGTGTTCCCATCTGCGCCCCGGTGGTACGGTCAGCACCGGAACGTGAGCAAGTTTGATGACACTATACGCATTGGAACCAATAAAGAGTTCTCGTAAGCCCGATGCGCCGTGTGTTCCCATGACAATAATCTCTGCTCGTTCCTCTGTCGCCACACGGGCAACGGTTGAGGCAACATATCCGACTTCGGTGCGAGTCGAAAACGAAATACCTTCCGCCCCGGCTCGTGCGCGCATCACACAATCCATTTGCTTGAGTACGCTTTCGGTAAGTTCGTCAAGAGTTCGATATGCCGGGAAAATAACACCGTCGCTTGCAATGAAATATGGGGTATTGTCAATCACGTGCAGAAGAACAATACTTGCGTTGTGGCGATTGGCAATGGCAATTGCCGTTTCTAAAGCATTCAACGATGCTTCGGAAAAATCTAACGGCACCAAAATGCGCTGGATAGATAATGCGGTGTTCATGGTCGTTCTCCTGAAATAATAAAAACCGTTGAAGTATATTGGTTTGCTATATTGGGTGCTGTACTTAATACTGTGCTTATCGTTTTTGCTTTCGGGGTGGCTGAATCGTGTGCATGAAAGGTGTCGAATATTCCCACCGCGCTGTCCGCGATGGCGTGGAGTTGAAGGGATTGCGCATCTGCGCAGTAATGGTAAAGTTCAGTGTTCCCCGCAATTCCAAAGGCTCTTTGAGTTTCATCGGAAACCCTTCTACCGTAAAAGTAGCCGTATATTGACCATCGCCCATGTCCAGAAGCCGTGCATTATTGAGGGTGAAGCCCGCAGGGTCACTTGTTATGGATTCTTGGGTAATTTCCACCTGCGAAATATCTGCTTGCCTGCCACTTTTCCCGCCCACATCTACGGTGGAAGGTGTAATGCTAATCCCGCGAATTTCAAGGGTTATTTTGTCCAAATCACCACTGACTTTCTGAACAAATGCGCGAGATAGATCAATGTCCGGTTCACGCTGCTGAGGAGTTCCTTCCGCCAGTGGCAGCAATTCTGTTTCTTCGTGCGTATAGGGCGAAATCCATGTTACTTTTGTCAGAACGTGTTTTGCTTTGGCAGGGACTGGCAGTCGAGCACTCAGCCCCTGACTAGCGGTAAGCGTACTGGCATCATAGCCAACGTACACGCGGAATTGATTCGCCGGAATGACGCTTTCGCAATCGGGTTCGGCATTGATGACCATTGTTGAGCCGTAGTACAGCCACTGCATCCTGCCGGTAATGGAAGCCCGATTTTTCAAGCGCGCCGGAAATACTCGTAATGCACTTTCTTCGGTTCGTGCTATTCCCTGCACGGTATGAGAAACGCGAATCGTGTAATTGCCGACTGGCATGACATCCAATGCTCGCCCCATAAACGGTACCGACGCACCTTTATTACCGGCTGAGGAAGCGGTATCATTTATCCGTTCGCTAAGCATATCTCGGCGTTGGATGTTCACGGCATAGCGCTTGCCTTGCGTGCTCACTATTTCAACATTGGGAACGGCATCGCCATAGAGCGGACCGACACTAAAAGGAAATGCAGCCTTGGCATTGTCAAAGGTATAGATTTCAGAGGGGAGCGAGATGTACGGTTGTACGACGGCGATGGGGGGCTTGGTGACACGGACGAGAATTTCCATTGCACCCTGATTTTGCTCAAAGTTATGGGACATCTGCGGCGTTAGCAGCTTGCTGAGGTCTTTATAGAGCGTGGCTTTGTGCAGAAGCGTTTTTCGTTCACGTTTATTCTCCGTATCGGCTTCAATTTTTTGACGAGCATCCGTAAAGCGTTTGTCCAGTATCGTTTGCTGTGGTTTGGTGCGCACTGCTAAAAAATCTTGATACGATGGAATACCAAAGTCTTCCAATTCCTTGAAAAGCATCTGATGTACTTTCTTGATTTTGGCGACGCTCAGGCTCATTGCGCCGATATTAACAGTCGCCTCGCTCTCTTCCCCGGCACTCTCGGAGGCAGCATCGCCCGACAAACCCAGAATACGGCTAGTCTCGGAACTAATACGAAGTTTGTACCATCCTGCTTGCCGGGGTTGGAATTCCACCGTAAAAATTCGGGCTGTTATTTTGCCTTCGTGCTGCCGTGCGACGCTTGCAGTGAGTGTGTCATTATAGCGAATCGGAGTGGAGTTGCTAGGTGTGTAGTCGTACAAGCCATTCATGCCGTCTAAAGTAGTATAGCGAGGAACAGACCACGACTGCATGGCATCGGTATTCAGTTCCAGACCACTCTCAGCAAGAAGTTTCCAGCCATCTGCATTGTAATCGGGCGCGTCGGCATCATTGCTCGGATACGAATAAATTTCGTAATGAATATCTTGCACGTTTGATAATTGCTTGATGCGCAGCGGACTTGCCGCTTCGTCTTCTTCGCTGTCTTTCAAAAGCGCAGAGCCATCGCTAACGCCAATTTCGACATTGTAGGTTCGATACTGTTGGTACGGAATACCACTGGCTGCAACTGCTTCGGCAGACACCAGCGCCACTTCGTCGGTAATGCGCGAGGTAACGGTTGCGTTGCCTGCGCCGACTTGCATTTGCATCAAAATTTCTTGAATAATTTCCCGCGATTCCTTTTCCCGTTTGATGAGTTTGTCTTCCGCTTCATCACGTTCTACGATGATGATAAGCAGTTCAATAATGACTGCCAGGTAAAGAACAAAATAGATACTGCCGGATGATTTGCGACTACTCATAACTATACCTCCGTTAAATGTGTAGTACAAAGGTACACCCGGGAGGTTAAGGGCGAGATAAATCAACGTTAAAAGGAGGTTAAAAGAAAAGAAGAAGTGCAGATTTGAAGTCAATAGAATGTGCAGTATGAGCAATACTAACCGGATTATTTTACGCAGCAACCTCCTAAAATACCGCCAACGAATCCGGATACTGCATTTGCGTAATTGCTCTGGCAATCACTAATAGTTCCGCTTCACACGTGCTGTCACTATCAATAGATTCCCGCAGCGTTTGGAAGCCCCGCATGAGAGCAAAGGCTTTCAGAAGCGGAAACACCGCCTCTTTGGTGTTGGGCACCAGTGCTGCTTCTACCGTCCGCAGATACGATTCCAGAAATAGATGTTCAATATGCCGATATTGCATTTCCACCAGAAGGTTGACGGAAAGTTCATCCGCGTCTGATGGAACGGTTCGATGGACGGCGTGAACAACAGTCTCAAATATCGAATGGCATAAAAAAGCCACATCTCGCAAGGGCGAGCGCTTCAGTCGTCGCTCGCTGATAGCTTTGGAGGTATCACCTTCAAAATCCGTGAGAATAATGCGTTCTCCGGTGAAAAAAATACTTCCCAAATCTCTATTGCCATAGAGACGAACCTTCATTCCCTGCATCGGAATCGTAAAGATAGTTTTAAGAAGGCGCAAGATTCTGTCCTCACCATTCATGAGTTTTTGTACCTGCCGCGAATAAACCTCGTCCTCCCCATAGCGCTGTTCAAGTCGGTCTATCGTTTGCCGAATTTCACTCCGCAACGTTTGGTAAATCGAACGCTGATAGTGCATCGTAAATGGCTCAGGAGCAAAGGCACTACTCTTTTCCGTTGCAAGTGCATTGTGCAATCGCGCAAGTTGCTCCCCGAGCACGGTAAAAACCTTGTCTATGCGTTCATCTGCAAGATTGGGCATTTTTTCTTCCGAAACCTGAAGGCTTTTGTTGGTGAGTAGCTTTGCGGTTTCTGTTGCAATAGAAGCAGTAAGCATTTCCAAAATGCTTCCCTCATTGGGTGGCAGCGTTTCAAAACTTGCCACTTCGGACGACTGCCCGCCCCGCCGCTTGTAGGAAAGGGTACACCACAACTTAGGTACGCCGTAAAAATGCACATGGTGATTGAGAACTTTCAATATCTCGGTATTGATGCTGCTCCCTTCGTGGAGTACCCGTCGCAAGCGTAGGCGATGACGGTCATCAAATGCAAGAACAGTATCGGGAAGGTTTTGTATTATCTCAGTGGAAGGGATAGCATCCTGCACTATATCTGTCTCCAGCTGCTCCATCAATTCAATCTCCAGCACGCCACTATTCCAGCGCATTCCTGTTTTATGAACATAGAGCTGAGACAAATGCTGAACCATTGATTCGGATTCTAAAGCATTCACAAGAATCCCTTCGGTGTCAGGAAAAATAATCGTTGCCAAGGCACTAGGCTTTGGAAGGTCGCTGATTTCTTTATCCTCACTGTTCTTCATAAATCCTAACGGTAATGTCAGTACGGTTTTCGAGCCATCCGTGCCGACTACTTCAACCAGAGCAACAACCACGTCGGGAAACGGAAGATGAATAACATCAATCACTGAAACAGTGCTCACAACTTCTGTTGCCGAAAGACCGTTTATCAAGAGTTTGGGAATGACAAATTTCTCGACACCATCCACAAATGGCTCTTCAAAGATTTTTTTCCATTCGTCTCCTTCGCCAAGCCTTATACTCAAGATATTTTCTGTATCGAATATCGGCAGTGTGGAGGTAGCTAAGAGCTGAGGCTGCAAGACGAACCAATAATATCCAAACGGGTTCAACGTTATCGGGTAGTCATCGCCGGTAATCATCGGAAATGGGCTGCCGCTTTCTATTTCGTAAGGTATAAAATGCTGGTATTCGGCGAGCGGTATGTGTGCTGATTGAGCAAATTGAGAAACATTCAAGACCACTACTATCGTTTCGTCGTGATAGGTGCGGACAAAAGCAATCACTTTGGGATTATCGGGCAGTACAAATTTCATATCGCCACGACCAAATGCCCGGAAACGCTTCCGAAGAGCAATCGTGCGCCGCATCCACCAGAGCAAGGAAGAGGGGTTTCGCTCTTGAATCTCAACGTTGACAGCTTCGTAATGATATTCGGGGTCGATGATAATCGGCAGGTATAATTGCTGGGGGTTGGCGCGGGAAAAGCCGGCATTTTTGTCTGCGCTCCATTGCATGGGTGTTCTCACGCCGTTGCGGTCTCCGAGATAGAAATTATCGCCCATGCCTATTTCGTCGCCGTAATAAATGACGGGCGTTCCGGGCAACGAAAAAAGCAGCATATTCATGAGTTCAATTTTGGCGCGATTGTTTTCCAGCAATGGCGCTAGTCGCCGTCGAATCCCGACGTTGATACGGGCTTGGCGGTTCTGTGCATATTGCCGATACATAAATTCTCGTTCTTCGTCCGTTACCATTTCCAGCGTCAATTCGTCATGATTTCGCAAAAAAATCATCCACTGGCAGGACGATGGAATTGATGGCGTTTGTTCAAGAATATCCACAATCGGAAAACGGTCTTCCATTTCCACTGCCATAAAAAGGCGCGGCATAAGCGGAAAATGAAATGCGGTATGACATTCATCATCATTGCCAAAATAAGCTACGGCATCTTCTGTCCATTGATTTGCTTCGGCAAGTAACATTTTCCCCGAAAAATTACGGTCAACGTGCGCCCGTAGTTTCTTCAAAAACTCGTGTGTTTCGGGAAGATTTTCGCAGTTCGTGCCGTGTTCTTCAAACAAATACGGCACCGCATCCAAGCGCAAACCATCCACGCCCAGATGAAGCCACATATCAATCACCTTGAACATTGCCTTTTGAACCTCAGGATTATTGAAGTTCAAATCCGGCTGATGACTGTAGAATCGGTGCCAATAGTACGCATGGGCAACCGAATCCCATGTCCAATTTGATGTTTCAAAGTCCTTGAAGATAATACGAGCATCGCCGTATAACTCCGGTGTATCGCTCCAAACATAAAAATCTCGCCATTCCGAACCTTTCTCTGCTACTCGCGCTCGTTGGAACCAAATGTGCTTGTCGGAAGTGTGATTCAGAACGAGTTCGGTAATAACACGAATACCGCGCTTGTGAGCCTCACGAAGTAATTCTTTGAAATCCTTGAGTGTGCCATAATCGGGATTGATGGTCAAGTAATCAGCTATATCGTATCCGTCATCTCGCTGTGGCGATGGATAAAACGGCAATAACCAGAGCGCCGTAATGCCCAGAGATTCTAAGTAGTCTAATTTCGCAATCATACCGCTCAAATCACCAATACCATTCGCATCGCTATCAAAAAAGGCTTTGATGTGTGCTTCGTAAACAATTGCGTCTTTATACCAATCAGTTTCCTGCGTCAGCGCAAAGGAATTCTGTGGTGAGGTTTTCGGAACTGCCGGTGCAGTTTCGATGGGAAAAGTGGGCAATAGCATTGTGATAACTCCTCTAAAGTGATTGTTCGGCGAGAGTGGAGAGAATAGTGCGGACTGCTTGGAAGGATTCAACGGAATACCGCGCCTTTGAGGGCACGTGACCGACTTTAATAGTGTACGCATGGGGCGGCATGACAGCAAAAAGTTCTTCGTCCGTCCAGTCATCACCGGCGCACAACGTAAACGAAGCCCAAAAATCGCCGAATAAAGCCCGTGTTGTTTTTCCCTTTCCAATGCCGTGCAATCGTACTTCGACTATTTTATTGCCGGGAACGCCTTCCAGTCCAAGCGAGGGGGCAATTCCGGCAAGAGCGTCTATCAGTTCTTGGGCAGCAGCTGATGCGGACTGCGGCTCGGCATTACGGTAATGCCAGACAAGCGAGAACCGTTTTTCCTCAATAAATGCACCCGGAATTCGGTCGGAAAATATCTGCATCACAGCACGAATAGGGAATTTCCATTCATGAGTGGCACTGGTCGCAGCTTCCCATGTTGTACTTCCCCGTGTTCGTATCATGCCGCCATGCTCGGCAACAAGAGTCAAGGAAAGATTTCCCAACCACTGCTGTAAGGTCTCATGGCTGCGACCGCTTACAATAGCAACGTGCGTATGCGGCTGTGCGGCGAGACGTGCAAGAATAGAAATCAACTCTGCATCGGGAGCAGCCCCGTCCGGTGTCTTGGCAAACGGCACAAGCGTCCCGTCGTAGTCAAGGATAATCAGTCGTTTGGTATGCGTACAAAAATCGTCTCTGAGTTCTTCAATAACAGCAGCATGAAGTTGCTTGGCAACAAGGGCTTTTGATTTTTCCGCTATGTCCTCCAGTGTGCGCAGGAAATTCCGCGACCAATCTTGCACGGTATGCGTACGAAGGTAATCCCGCATTTGCTCGTTTGCAGAGATTTGTTCGTCTCTGCTCATGGTCAGCGCTTTCAGCAATGCTTCGGCAACATCCTCTTTGCTATTGGGATTGACAATCAAAGCCGACCGTAGTTCTTTTGCGGCACCTGCCATTTCACTCAGAATCAGCACTCCCGTGTTATCGGTTCGTGCAGCGAGATATTCTTTCGCAATGAGGTTCATCCCATCGCGCAGAGGAATAATGAGGGCAACGTCGGCATGATGATACAGCGCTTTCATATCGTCCGTTCCGAAAGAACGATAGATGTAGCGTATCGGCGACCACGCCACCGAGCCATATTTTCCATTGATGCGCCCCACATAGCGGTCTATCGTGCTTTTCAGCGAGTCGTATTGCTCGACGTTTTCCCGCGATGGCGCTATAAGCAAAAGGAAGGTAAACTTGCCATGCCATTCGGGATGATGTTTCAACAATGTTTCGATAGCATCAAAACTCTGTGGAATCCCTTTGGTGTAATCTAAGCGTGCCACCGAGAAAATAAGTTTACGTCCATCCTGATGCAGAGCGCGTAATTGCTCTTCTACCAAATCACTTTGGTAGGGAGCGGCAAATTGATTGAAATCTATGCCCATTGGGAATACCTCTACGCGCGTGATATGACCATCAAGAGCAAATTCGCCGATATGGTGTTCATAACCGAAGAGTCGGCGGATACTACTGGTGAATGCACGAGCGTAATCGTAGGTGTGAACGCCGATAAGATTACACGCTAAAAGACTCCGCATTATCTCTTTATGCTGCGGCAGCAGTCGTACAATATCGTAGGATGGAAAAGGGATGTGAAGAAAAAAACCAATCGTTATTGTCGGTAATGAAGCCCGAAGCATTTCCGGCAGAAGCATAAGATGGTAATCATGTATCCAGATAGTATCACCCGGGCGCACGACGGCACAGATTTTCTCGTAGAAGAGCTTATTTGCTTCTTGATAGGCTTCCCATTCTTGCGCGGAGTATTTTGCGAATGCTTGAAAGGAATGAAAAAGGGGCCAGACTGTCCGATTAGAAAAACCTTTATAGTATTTCTCGGCAACTCGTTCAGGCAGGAACACAGGATAACATCCGTAAAATTGCTCAAGGTCGCGTTCAAGGGCGGGCTGGTCGTCGTCTTTTACATCGCCGAGCCACCCTATCCATACCATTTCCGCATTGCCACGGAGTGATTCCAAGCCTGTTGCCACACCGCCGATGCTCCGTTCGAGTCTATACGACGTACCCTCATACAAGATGTTTATTGGAAGACGATTGGAGACAATAATCAAACGCCCTGATGTTGTTGCTTTATTCTCGGCTGTAATTGCCGGTTCTTTTGATATAGACATAATCATTCTCTTTCTTTTCTAATGAGAAAACACTAACGGCAGCATCCGTGTATGGATAGATGCCTCTCGGCACAATCTATTCACTAAAAATTTTTGCGCTATCAGAGACCAAACTGCATTCGTGGAGCATTTTGACGACCTCCATTTCAGTATAGGGTTTTATGAGCAACCCATCCCATCGGTCATCATCCCTGAGAATGGGCAAGCGTGGACTATTAGGAGGAATAGCAATAATAATTTTACTGATAAAGATATTGTGCTGCCTCTGCATAAAACGCATTGTTGCGAGCATGGAAGCAGCATCAATGCGAGGCAGTTGAGCGTCAATGAAAACAAGGTGATAAGGATTGCGCTCATCAATAGACCGAAGAAATATGCGTACCCCCTCAAGTCCATTTTCAGCAACATCGCACGTCCCATAATGCGATAGTAGCCGTATTAACATTTTACGATGCTCATAATCAGAGTCAACAATTAAAATATTCATTACACACCTCAACAATTTGTATTGAATTCTTTAGACCATTCACCACAAAGGTACGCTTGGGAGGTTAAGGCAAGGCTAATGGTAGGTTAAAACGAGGTAAAATCAATTGAGTTATTTGCCATGGGTTTTGTAGGCGACGACGACGACGCGCCCGCACCACGCAACAATGCCGCAATATCATTTTCTATCTTTTCTAAGAAAGGTATTGCAGTTTTATCGATGGTGAGTGCTATGGTAAGTGCTTGATGATGTAGTATGTCCTCAATCGTTTGTAACTCGTACACTTCCTGAGCCAGTTCGGGTGATGCCGCTACACACTGCTCGAATTCTCTTCGTGCTGCGTTTGTGAGTGTTCCCTCTATGTAATGCACCAGTAGTTTACTGTGCGTTGTGCTTCGTCTGTTCAGATTCATTGTCTGCACCTTTAGAGATTTGATGAGCCACAGAGTTCACTACGTTCAAAAGGTTTGAAAAATGGTGTGAGATAAATTCTACTGCGGAGAATGGATGCACTAAAAAAAACAAGCCATAATGTATGCCGCATTTACTTTGGGGTGTTTAACCCAAAATGTACATCATGGCTTGAATTTCTGGGGAGTAAGTTATGCGATACAAAAGTACACCTTTGAAGTAAAGGTGGAGTTAAGGGGAGGTTAAGGGGAGGTTAAAATAAGAGACGAGGTTCGACAATCATCAACGGATTTTTTAATGCGGTATTGAATTTGTTTATGGTAAGAATAAAGGCAGATTTATGACAATGGTGGTTCCCTCGTGAGGGAAACTTTCGATATAAATAGTACCGTGATGGAGATGGAGAATTGCTTTCACTAAGGCAAGACCGATGCCCGACCCTTTGAGTGACCGCGTGCGTTCTGCTCGATAAAACGGCGTAAAAATATGCTGTAATTCTTCTTTGCTAATACCAAGCCCTTCATCCCGTACCTTCAGCACACAATGTTCGCCCAGTATAGAAACGGAAATTTGGACAAGGGTATCACGATTTGAGTATTTAACGGCATTTTCAAGGATGTTCGTGAACGCAGTTTCTACAAGTTCGCGGTTACACCGTAGAATGACCTCTCGGTTCTGAAGAATTTCGTCGTGTACTTGAAATTCGCGTTGTGGAAATCGAGTCCGCACATCAGCGAGAGAATGGTGTAGCATCTCGTCAAGAAATTCTTCACGCATGGGCAAATCGGCAAGCCCTGATTCAAGATGAGAGAGCGTCAGTAGATTTGTCGTCAGACGATGCAAGCGGAGAATTGTCCGTTGCATGGTCTCAAGCGTTTGACGATATTCTTCTTCTGTCCGTGCCCGTTGTAAAGTAACGCTTACTTCTCCTTCCAGAATGGTAAGCGGAGTGCGGAGTTCGTGAGAGGCGTGAGCGATAAAACGCTTTTGGGCATCAAATGCCGATTCTAACTGCCCAAAGACGCTATTAAATGTTTGTGCCAGTACCGCAATTTCATCACTCCCATCGGCTTCCGGTAACCGACGGCTGAGATTTGAGGCGGAAATTTGTTTTGCGACGACTGTAATACGTTGCATTGGATTCAACGCAACACCGGTAAATACCCATCCTGTGCCGAAGGCAACAAGAGGAAAAATACACCCACCGATAAAAAGAATCAGCCGGAGCGATTCGAGTAATTCTGCCCCTTGTTTATCAATCCCACGCACGACGATAACATAATCATTCTGTTTGTCCGGTCTCAGCAAATACACATCGTAAAATGTCTTTTCTCCTAGCCGCGTAATCCGGCGGCTTTTCCCTTCGCTTCTGGCAGTAAAAAGGGCATTTGTGTCGGGGATAAATGGTGTGACAATAAGAGACGTAGCGGTATGATGCAAGCGGTATGCACTATCGTTGCGCATAGCATCTATCATTTGATTACGACTGTCAATAACAGCAGCCACCGAAGCGGCAAATGAACTTTTGAATTGCTGACGGGCATCTTCAAATTTTTGAACATCAAATGAGTTTTGAAGAAAAAAAACGTCTGCCACAGCGAGTGCCCTCGTTTCCATTTGTGCAAAATAGGCTCTTTGCCGCCCGGTAACCACAGTATAATATACCGTGATAAGAAGAATTCCCACAATCAGCGAGGTTGCAATACTAAAAAGCAAAGATAAACGAAGACGGATATTCATTTATGATTTTTCCTCGTCTTTCATCACATACCCCATACCAACAACGGTATGGATAAGTTTTTTTTCAAATGGTTTATCTACTTTTCGCCGCAAAAAAGAGATGAAGACCTCGATAGTTTTACTGTCTAAAGCATTGGGATTATCCCAAATATTATCGGCAATATCCATCCTTGAGATAATGCGATTGCAATTACGCAGTAGATACTCAAGCAGCGCATATTCCCGCGCAGTCAAAGGAATTTGTTGCCCGCCGCGGGTTACTATTTTGCTGACCGTATCAAGTGCCAAATCAGCGAGAACAAGAATTGATTCTTGGTCTTGATGCGGTTGTAAGCGTCTTCGGAGTAATGCTTGCAAGCGCAAGAGCAGCTCTCGAATATCGAATGGCTTCACAAGATAGTCGTCAGCACCACACCCAAAGCCTTCTGATTTGTCGTCGATACTACCAAGTGCCGTGAGCATCAACACAGGAACAGTATCATTGAATTTGCGAATTGCCCGACAGACGGCAAAACCACTTTTACCGGGAAGCATTACATCTAAAATAACGGCATCGTAGTCGAAGTCTCGTACCATTTGCTCTCCTTGAAGCCCGTCGGTAGCTATGTCAACGGTGAACGTCTGTTCGCTTAATCCCCGCTTGACCAGCGCTGCCACGTCTTCCTCATCTTCGACAATTAAGATTCTCATTATGATGGTAAACAATGATAAAAAATTTGCTTCGTCGGTGCATCACGAACCTTCCCTTCGTCGTCGTGTCCTCACAGCGTTGTATTCTTGATTTCTCTGATGTTTCTTTCTTGTCCGAACACAAACTGTCCCACTAAGCCAAAGCAACGCTTTTAGGGCACGAAACCGGGGCGTTTTTGGTGATATTGAACTTGACGAAGTCGAAAAACTTTTACGTTTCCCCAGCTTCTTCCACGATATAGCTGTAAAGAGCATCCGAAAAGTAAAATCCTGCCTTCTGCCGTAAATCATTTAGCAAGGGGCGAACATTCGGCACAAGACCATAGCGTTTTGACTCCAAGACGATGCCTAACAGTCCAACGGTATGCAAGCCGCGTTCACGAGCTATTTTCCGACCCTTGCGCTCGTCAATAATCAGTGTGTCCGCATGGAGTTCTTCGGCAAGGACAATGGCTTCGGCTTCTCCCGCGTCAAGAGTGAGCATAAGGCGGTGAACTTCTGCCGTGTTCGTCGCTGCTCGAACACGGAGCACACCTACGCGTACTTGTTCGTCGGTTTCGTTGGGAAATCCGTTGTGAGCCGTGAGTTCTTGATAGACACTTTCCGGCAGAATCACGGTCTCAAAGAGTGCGGGTAGAAGGTGAAATTGTCCGATAGCAAAAAGATTCGCAACTGTTGTGGTATCGCTGACAATAATCATTCGGCATGGAAAGTGGCATGAGGGAAAGAGTTCGGGTGCACACTCCGCAAATGCGCGAACGAGCGACGGTCTTCTTCCAATTCCTCGCGGTCGTAGTGAACCGCAATACGCCTTGCGTTAGCACACTTCTGAAATTCCATCCGGCTTAATCCGGCAAAGTGTGCCGCTTGTGCCAGCGTAAAGCGCTCACCTGCATAGAGCGCAAGCGCTATTTCCACAAGCATTTCTTCTTTGCTGAGATGTGCCGCTTGGAGGGCTTCGTCAGAAATGATAAGAGGCATAGTGGTTTTCCTTTCAGACGTGAATTTAGGAAAGTTGTTTTGCAAACGTTTTCAAAATCTTCGCAATAGCTTTTTTTGTCGGCTCGTTAGCATCTGTCACCGATTGTAAACTGCGCTCCACTTTTTTGAGAAGAACAGTATCTATACTCTGAGATTGTACAGTAGGAATTTGGGTAGTATGTTCTTCCGCCTCTTCTTGTTCTCGTTTTTGTCGTTGAAGTTGTTTCTGCACGGCGGCTTTTGACTGCCCCGTGTCAGCAGCAATGCGCTCGGCAGTAAGAATATCATTGCCGTTTTCCTCAGAGTGGACATTGTCCACTCTTATTGTTTTTGCTGTTGCCCGTTGCCCATGCTTTGCTAAACGCTCATCAAAATTAGGATATAGTTGCTTGTAAATCTCCAACCATTCCTGCGAACTAAACTGCCGACGCAAAAGGTTATCTTTGATAACAAATTCTCGTGCTTCTTCTTCCGAAAGCTCAGAAGCGACATATTGCACGGGAACAAATTTCAAATGTAAGCGCTTGGCAATTTCCCAGCGATTATGTCCTGCAAGGATTGTTCCATTTTGCTCGGCAATAAGGGGTACAATAATACCGCGCTTACGAATATCTTCTGTTAATCGCTCAAAATATTCCGATGATTCTGTGCGGAAAATTTCTGTGTTCTTAGGATTAGGTTGTAGCTTTGACGGCTCAACATCTTTAACAGGTAAAAGTGGTATTTTGGTTTTGAGTTTACTTGGTATTGCTGCCGTAAAATCATATTTACTCATGCTATACTCCCTGCAAGTTCACGTTCCAAAAGTTCATTCGCAATAGCTGTATATGCTTGCAATGCGGGGTGCATTTGCTTCTTTTTCCAATAATCATATCCGCTTTTACCTTCGGTGGCAGCCGCAGAAAAAACCGATGAATCAGGAATAGGAATATCAATGTAGTAATCTACATAGAACTGAGGGATTTGTTTTGCAAAAAAACTATGTGCCGATTTTTTTGCATTATACCGCGTGATAATAAGCCCTAAGATATGGGTATGATACTCTTCCGTGATTGTTTCTAAAAGCCTATTTAATCCCGCCACCGATAAGCCGTCCGGCTCAACAGGAATAAGTACCGAATCCGATACACTCAACGCTGCAAAAGTTCGTTTCTCCAATGAAGGCGGACAATCTAAAAAAATCATATCGTAAGCACTCGCGCTTGCTTCTATGGCACTCTTATATGCACTTATTTCATCATTCAAAAATGAAAGTGGTAAAACATTTACACCGGAGGAATGATGTACAATTCCGGGTGTGCCCCCAAGCTGTGCTTTCTGCCGTAGCGCTATTGTCGTTTTGATGCCAAAAAAATGTGTTACCAAACTAGCTTGGTCATCCATATCCACACAAAGAACACGCTTGTTTTGTGCTTGCAAAGCATGAGCCAAATGCACGGCAGTAGTAGTTTTTCCTACCCCGCCTTTATTGTTGACAATGGCAATAATCATAGCATTGTAAAAAGTAGTTGAAATGAAATTGTGTACGTTCTTAAACTCAGTTTTTATGCGGATGGTGATTTGCTACGCATAGATAGACCATAGCGTTTCAAAATTGCTTCCATTTGCGCAGATTCACTTACAGTAAGCTCTCGATTGCTGTGTAATTTTGCACGAATGCTATTAGAATTTAACCCTGCTTTTTCTGCGAGGGTCGTAACTTTGATAATATCTTGAAGTTGCCGAAGTCGTTCAATAGTCAGCACAAGAAAAAAGAAAAGGAATTGAATAAAGAAGGGTCTTATCGTAACAAATGTACGACCATTTTTGTTGTAATACAACCATTTTTGTTTTCCCTTTGTGCAGCAAGTACGAAAAAAGAATATTATACCGTACTTCTTGCACATTCACCTTTCATTGCATATCGCTCTTGTGCCTCTTCATACCGTTCGGCTTCTTCGCGTACTCGTTCCATGAAGAGCCATGCGTATTTACTACCATCCACGCCATATTCTTGAACAAATTCCGCCAGCGTCTTACGTTTCAGTTCTGTGCCGTCATTGTCAAAGGCATAATGTCCGCTAAAGCGTGTGCCGCTTTCGGTTTTTACCCGCTCTCGCACATAGCGCACGTGGAAAAGCGCGTCCACCAGTTCGCCCGCTTTCTGCTGCGTCATGCGGAACATGAACCCCGTGTAGGCGTTCGCACGGTCGGCAATTTCCTTTTTCGTGCGGATGGCGTTCGGGATGTGCCGTTGTGTACCGTCGGCGTTCGTGAAAACGCAGCCGATTTCTGCCGTGCTGGTTATCAAACGGCGTATTTCTTCCTCACGGCGCAGTTTTTCGCGGTCGTGTTTGCTGAGGATGCTATCGGTCAAACCAGCGAGACTAATTGCCTCGCGCTGCTTTATTGCCAAACGTTCGGTGAACGAAGTCCACTTCCGTGAGTCTTTGTTCGTGCGGACAAGGTGGAGTGCTTCGGTATGGTCAAAGCCCAGGGTGCGGGCTTCGGAGTAATAACGCACAAGAGTTTCCGTGCGTTGTTCGCGGAGCAGGGCAGCAAAATTCGTGAGAATGGCTGCGGTCTCCGGGTGTTGTTTCATCAGTGGAAGCAAACTTTCAGGACAAACATTTGGTAACGCGCCTTTGAGTGCTTTGGAGCGAGAAAGTGTGTTCAGTGCCGCAAGGAAATAGGCGGTCTTCGATTCGAGCAGGTTCAAGACCGTTTCTTCGTTGTGGAGCGTCTCCCGCTTTTCTTCCTCGCGGACTGCTTTAACAATATCAGGAGAAAGAATCCCGCCGGGCTTCGGTGCGGGGTCATCCACAATGCGCACAAAGCCATATCCTTCCAGCGCTGTGGCAACATCGTCCGGTGTTTTCATCGTCAGCCGGAGAGTGTGAATACGATACATAATCGCACATTCATCGGTTGACCAACGATTGTTGTTGGTGTTAAAGTGCAGCATGGTGTCCTGAAGGCGTGACGTGCTTTTGCGTCCCACGCCGCAGTCGGCGGTGTGATTGCGTCCGTGGGCAGCATTGAACGCCTCGGCAACCATCTCAGCAGATAAAAGCGTCTGCAGAAAATGATGCTGTTCGTTGAAGAGTGGTACTTGATTATTGGTTGCGTGCTTGCGTGGTGTTTGCTTGGTGGAAGAGAAGAGCATGACATCAATAGTATCCGCTTTACGAAAACGGTTCGCCACCTGAATAATCGTGTCCTCGTTCTTTTCATCGAGCATGAGTATTTGTACTCGTCCCGTGTTGAGGATATTCACGCCACAATCCAAAACACTGGTGGTGAGAATCACGCGACGGGTAAAGCGGCTTTGTTCGGTCGCCGAACGGTATTCGGGTGAGGTCGCCATTGTATCGCGGGTAACAATATCCACGTCATGTTCGCTTAGACCGGACTTCACCAGCAGTATTTTGGTGCGCTTGAGCAGTTTTTTACTGTTGACATTGAGCAGAATCGTGGTCGCAGGATGCTCGTCGAGTGTGGCAAGAATAGTATCAATGACGGTTTCCTCGCGTTTGTCGTAAAAGTACTGCCGGAATCGAAGCGGTCGTTTTTGTTGAACGTCCACATCGCAGTAGGTAAAATTGAGCGGCGCTTCGTGGAAGAGCAGTTCGGGCGTAGCCGAGAGGCACAGCGTTCGGTGTGCTTGTTTGATAAGGCGGAGCATGGTGCGCATGGCAGGGGTACGATAATCGTAATCGCAAACGAGTTTGTGCATTTCATCCACCACGAGAAGCGTCGTTGGTTCGCTAATCACATCCAGAAGCCGCGCGGCAGAATCATAGACACTGACAATTACACACGTATCTAAGGGTGCATCCGCATACAAGCGGTGGAGGTCGCTTTCGTTGCCTGTGATGACGATGGGTTTGAGGTCGCTGTACTCGTTCTTGATTTGTTCTGCCATTGCGACGGTCGGCACAGCAAGGACGGTCACACCGCCTGTTTTTTGGTGATGGTTGGGTGCAATGTGGCGCAGAACGGTGTACGTTTTCCCGCAACCTGTTGGAGCGCGGAGGACGAGACGGGAAGCGGAGTCCAAAAGATTCGTGAGTGCTTTAAGTGCGGGCTTCTCATCAGAGAGTTTGCAGTGGACAGAAAGCTGCCATGCAGGAATAGCATATCCGTTATCGGAACCGACGGCTTTGGTGAGCGTGATGCTACGGAGCGGAGCAGGGGAGAGAAGCGCATTTTTGAGTTCAGCATCAAAGCCGTATTTGCAGACGTAATCGGCAAGGTCATTAAGTGCGGGCTTGGGAGCTTCTTTTGTTTCTTGGCGGTCTAAACGAGGGAGCGTACAAATGCAATGTTGAGTTTTGAATGGTGAATTTTGAATGTGTAGAGACGATGACAGCTTTTGTGCAGCGCTGATGCCCGCAAAATCGGTATCAAAAACAATACTCAAACTATTACCATTCTCCTGCAAACGCTTCACAATGCTTGGCAATAAACGGTGCTGCACACCGCCCAGCGTAAAAGCGTTGTAGCCTTTGGCAAGCAGTATCAAACAATCTTTTATCCCCTCGACAATGTAGGCAGCTTCCTTCGGACGCAGTTCGTTCAGTCCCAGCGCAAACTTCACGTCGGAGGTGTAGTCGTTTAGCTTCAGGTGAAAGTTTTTGGAGCGGTGGGGGAAGGGCGAATGCGCGTCTGCACCAAAATAGCAATAGCCGTAATAATTCCCGTCCGCGCTTGGTACAACAAGGGTGAATCGTGCTTCGTGTGTTCCGCCGTAGGGTGTGCCTTTCGCCGATACACCTTCATCGGTGTAGGAGCGTAAGGCGCGTATGCCGAAACGTTCAAGCAGTTCGTTAGTAATGAAGCCACCGGAAATTCGTGCAAGTGTTTCGAGTTCAACAGGAGTAAAGTTGGCGAGTTCAAGTGCGGTAACACGGTAGCGCTTGGTGCTGTGGTTATGGGTTAATGGGCGCTTGATTCTTGATTCTGTAACCGTTCTTTTTTCAGATCTATACTTGTGACCACTTTCGCTTTCATCTTTCAGCTCTATCGAATAGAGCCGTGCGGCAAAGCGTATTTGCGCCTCAAAGGTCGTATAGCCGAATCCGTGCAAAAGGGCAGTAAACGTACCGCCATCGCCGGACGCAAAGTCTTTGAAACAAACCTCACCTTTGGGATTACGATAGATAGAGAAGTTTTTCTTGCGGGCATCAGTGCGGAGCGGGGAAACGTAACGTTCACCCACAGCAAAGCCGAAGTCGTGGAAGATGCGGAAACCGCCGTCGAAGTTAAGGATGCTGCGGTAAGCAGCAGCAAACGAAAGAGAAGCGCCAGTCATGGAGTGAGGGCAGAGAAGGCGCGTTTGGAACGGGGAAGCGGGGAGAATATCAGATTGTTCGCGTTTTATCCAAGCAGGTGCAGAAAAAATGTACATAAAGTGCTTCTTGTAAGCACGTGCTTTACGAACATTTTACGCAACATCCTATCAAGTGATTGTTGATAGTTGTTTGTTGTAAATTTACAATCTGTTATATTTGTGCTATCTCATCCGTCGTTCCACAACGCACGTGAAAAAATTTCTTTCTGCTCCAGTACCGTCAAGAACTTTGCAGAAAGTATGAATTAGAATCTTTTGAAAAAGCCACGTTTCGTCGCGTGGCTTTTTCGTTTCTCAATATGTATGTCAAGTGTCTGGTGCAAAGATAGTAATTTTTGGTCAGGAACAAAAGCATGGCGCGGATAAAAACTTTTCCCCACGATTCGGGTGGTGCTTTGCGGTAGTTATGTGATTGGGGTGGTCTATAACTTTTTGGGTGGTGATGTTGGATAATGCTTGTACTATTTGGGGTAACCGTTCGATGAGCGGTTGTGGAGCGGTATGGTGTTGGTTGTATAATAAACATTATGTAAACTTACACTCCTGCCATCTTTTTTATTCGGGTTCACTTCCTTCCTTTTCCTATCCACGATGTTTTAGGTATTTGGCGTTGGGTCATTGGTAGCGAACAGGATGCAAGAACATTTCTTTCTCTGTAAAAGTCCTGCTCAGAATGGCTACCTCAAAATGGCATACAACGTCTCTCTCTTCCAAGAGCGTTGACAGACCATGACGCAATATTATCCCTGTCGTAAGATATAGCTACAGGTAACAAATAAAGTGCTTTATTTTGCCAAAAAACGGCATATTGCAGTAAAAATGCCTAAAAATCACTACAAACAGCATGAACTCAGTGTGAAAAACCATGAACTAAACGTGAACGGAACATGAACTAAACCTGAATAGAGCATGAACTAAACCTGAATAGAGCATGAACTAAACCTGAACAGAACATGAACTAAACCTGAACGTGCAGCAGATGTACCAATATGAACTAAACCTGAACGGGTGTATTCACAAATAATGAGGGTGGTGTTTTTTGTAAACTGGTCTCTTTATCGCTTTTTCTCTGTTGGCAAACATGATGCAGGAATATTCCTTCCTCGGAAAAAATCCTGCCGAATGTGGCTACCAAAAAATGATCCATAGCGTCTTGAGCCTGGATGTTGTTGGTCATTCCCTCCCCCCAAGAGCGTTGAGAAAACATTTTCTAATCGTTCTGGAAAGAATCAAAAAACAATATCCCTGCAACCTATGTGGTATAAATAAGGAATAAAGTGCCCTTTTTTGCCCCAAAACGGCATTTTGGCGGAAAAACGCCTAAAAATCGCTACAAACAGCATGAAATGAGTGTGAAAAACCATGAAATCAACCTGAAATTTTGTGAAAAAAGTCTGAAACGAACATGAAATCAACCTGAAATTTTATGAAAAAAGTCTGAAACGAACATGAAATCAGTGTGAAAACGATATGAAATCAACTTGAAATTTTGTGAAATGAATGTGAAAGAGCAAAAAATATGTCACCATGAAAAAAGTGTGAAAATCATAGTAACGAGTGTCTTGAGCGTACAGATACTGTTGTGTACGTATTGTGACAGGTTATCCGGGAAGAAATAGTTTATAAAAATGTTGTTATTGCATTGTAAACACTTTCCTGTTGAACGAGGGCGCTGATTTTTAATGTTGTCGTCAACGTGCAATTACGGCAATCGAGAGTGACTCCATTCTTCCAATATGAATACAACATCATTGGTATCGGTACAACGTTGAGAAACTTCTTCCGATATTTTGTATCTTGGGGGCAATCTCTGATTGTTGCGACAATACCATTGCCAACACGTAAAAAAGCACCTTTGAAATACTTTTGACTTTATGATGAAGGAAACGCACATAGAAGAACGTTTCATAGAGACGTTATCCGACTTGAAATATACCTATCGGTCCGACATACGAGATAAGGACGCACTGGAGAAAAATTTTCGTGAAAAGTTTGATGCCCTCAACCGCGTGAATCTGACCGATGCAGAATTTGCACGGCTTCGGGATGACATTATTCGTGCTGATGTTTTTGCTGCCTCAAAACGCTTACGCGAAATCAATACCTTCATTCGTGACGACGGCACTCCCCTCCATTATACCTTGGTCAATATCAAAGACTGGTGCAAAAATGACTTTGAAGTTATCAATCAACTCCGCATCAACACCCAAAACAGCTACCACCGTTATGATGTGATATTGCTGATGAATGGCATTCCCATTGTGCAGATTGAACTCAAAAGTTTAGAGGTTAGACCGCGCAAAGCCATGCAGCAAATCGTGGACTACAAAAGCGATCCGGGCAACGGCTTCACCAATTCCCTGCTCTGCTTTATGCAGTTGTTTATTGTGAGCAACCGTGCGAACACCT
>CALCNX010000137.1 GCA_937899715.1 uncultured bacterium
CTCTGGGAGAAGGCGGGGGATGAGGGCTGTTTACACAAAACTCTGCACACTCTCAGAAATTGGTAATTCCACAATAAACGTCGTGCCTTTACCAAGTTCCGATTCCGCCCATATCTTTCCTCTATGCAAATCAACGATCTTTTTTACAATTGCCAATCCCACTCCGTTAGAACTTTCGCCCCCTGTTGGTTGGGCGCTCAGACGCTGAAAAAAGCCAAAGAGCTTTTGGCGGTCGTCTTCATTCATGCCCGGACCTTCATCCTGCACTTCTACTCTTGCCATGCCGTCGGTCTTGAATACCCGTAACCAAATCGTTTTGCCGGTGGGGGAATACTTCACGGCATTAGAAACAAGATTGTCAAAAACCTGTTCCAAACGCTCGGTATCAGCTTGAATAACAAGGCTGTCATCCGCTTCCACCATAATTTTCTGCTCTTTTTTCTGCGCGGCATACTCATACTGCGCAGATACAGTATGCACAAGCAGAGCTAAGACGGTGTCGCTGTATTCGAGCGTAATATTGCCCATTTCCATTGCTGCCGAATCCAACAAATCGCCGATAAGTTTATTCATTTTGTACGCTGTTGATTGAATCTCTTGCACGTACTTTTCTGCGTTGCCGTCTTTAGGAATGTCGAAAAGGGCAATCTCGGAATAGCCGATAATAATACTGAGAGGATTTTTCAAATCGTGGGCAGCCATAGAGAGCACTTGCGTTTTCATTTGATTTGCTTCATCCAGTTCGGTATTCGCTATAATCAATTCTTTATTGGCAGTCTCAATTTCAATAGCTTGTTCTTCTAATATTGCTTGTTGCTGCAAAATCGCTTTGTTCGCCTTGTTTTTCTGACGGTACAGCGCTCCAAGCCAAAGCGCACCCGCTACGGCAGCCGCTAATATCCCCATGAGCGACCACTGAATAATCCTACGGCGGGCAAGTTCGTCGGTACTTTGGGCTATTTCTGCTTGCTGGAGTTTGTTTTGAGCATCAGAAAATTTGAGCGCCGCCCCATCGCGCTCTTCACGGAGGCGTGCTTTGGCGAGATCGGTTTCCTGCTGTTGCAGCGTGAGATTGCGGACTTGTTTTTCGTTATTGAGCAGAAGAATAGACTGCTCTTGCGCTTGTCGTTCTGCCTCAGCACGGGCAAGTACTGCCTGCTGGCGAATGAGTTCGCTTTCTTGCAGCGCTTTGTCTTTGGTTAAGAGCGCTTTTTCGGAATTTAGCAGGGCAATTTGCTGTTCGCGTTTTTCGGCTTCGTAGCCTTCTTTGAGCTGAGAAGTTTTGTTGAGGTTTTCCAAGTTAATGAGTGAATCTTTAAGAATCATAGAGCGCTTGAAGTACGCCAACGATTCCTTGTGCCGCCCCAAAGAGTCCAATGTGACTGATAGTTCGTGCAATGTTTCTTTACTAAACACCGGCACACCCATAGAATCTGCCAAAGCCAACGAGCGAAAGGCAAAGACCAATGCCGAATCGAACTTCCCTTGACCGCGATAGGAAATAACGATATTGTTCAAAATGTTTGGTCTTTCTCCTCGACCACTCGCTTTGTTAATCGCTAAGGCTTGAAAAAAATAGGACTGTGCTTGTTTGTACTGACCTATGCAGTTGTAAACAACACCAATCTCACTGAGACATTCAGCAACTTGATTTTTATTCCCAAGTTCTTCGTTTATACGGAGCGATTTGAATTGATATTCAAGGGCTTTATCGTATTGGCGCAAATCTTGGTAATCAGTTCCAATATTACTCAATGCCGCTGCAATGGCGCTTTTGTGGCTAATTTTTTCAAATAAATGTAATGCTTTACCATCATACTCCAGTGCATCGGCGTACTTGCCTAATTTGGTGTACATATACGCAATAGCTGAGAAGAGCCTGGCAATATTCCGTTTATTACCAAGTTCTTCCACCATCGGCAGCAATTTGAAAAAATACCCTATTGCGTCAGAATACCTGCCCATATTCATATACACATTACCGATTAACTCCAGTGAAGCAGCAATACCAACTTTATCATTACGTTCTTCACTTATACGCAATGATTTGGAGTAATATTGTAATGCCTCATTCTTTTTTCCCTGCTTACTAGTCACCAGACCAATAGTGTTTAATGCGATAGCAATACCCACACGGTAATTGGAACGTTCTGCTGCCTCCAGTGCGGCACGTGCCGGTATCATTGCCGAATCGAATTGATTTTTGTCTTTACAAAAATAAAGCGCCAACTCATTCATAGCATTGATACGCGTGGTGTCGTGCTTCGTAATGGCTATTACGCGGCGTAAAGAATCCGCTTGTTCCGATGTTTGAATAATAGTCTGACCGCTCAGGGGCGTGACTACGCACAGCACCCCGACGATGAGCAGCACTGAGAGGCAGCAGTAGAAAAAAACGCTCTTTTTGGTTCTCAAGAACATGGTAGCCTAGAGCGGAAATGGTATGGAAATTTGCCAATAGTCTTCATTCAACTCAACATACACAAATTCACTAATCGAAACAACGGTGGTAAAAAAATAAGGTTGAACACCCCCTGCACAGTAAAAAAATGGTAGTGGAAAAATTGAGTTGATGCAAAATTATCCTTGCGTAGCACAGACATTTCTGTCTGTGCTACGGGAAGAAAGTATCAGCTCAATTTTACCACTACCCCCCAAAAACCACTACTCTTTTTCAACAATATAGTATTAGGCAAATCTGCTAAGGCGATATTGATTATGGACATTTACAAACGCTTCCGGGAGTAGTACAAGTATCCTGTTTACTTCCCACTTGCTCACATCCTTTCCCATCCGTCTCACCTTTGTAGAAGTGGTCATTCAGCCCCACAAGGAGCGCAGTAGAAACATTGAGACTATCCAATAACGACGCATCTATTTTTATCTTTTTTTTCGTCGCTCCTGCGCTTTGCGATAGTTGAACTGTTGGCGCAACACTGCTCGAAGTATCATCAGCGAATGTATCTATGTACTTGCTCATAAAAACTCCATACAATTAAGAATAAACAAATAGTGATGGGAGATGAAGCCCATTTGAAAATACAACTTTAGCAGTAATGGTTCAAATGGAATTTTGAGCACAACGACAGAACGTTGAACGAGAATAGGTGGAGTAGGTAAAACCAATAGGACTTTCGCAAACAACAAAAACAAACATTACTGGAAGTGCGGAGAGTGTGCAGAGTTTTGTGTAAACAGCCCTCATCCCCCGCCTTCTCCCAGAG
>CALCNX010000138.1 GCA_937899715.1 uncultured bacterium
TCTTTCCCTACACGACGCTCTTCCGATCTTAAAGAAAGTTGTTTCTATATTTTTTTGATAAAAAGTAGCAATGCTATCGCCAAAATAGATTTCATTATGAAAATGTTTTCCCATTTCGTGAGACCAACCACCGTGAGAAAAAGGTCCCATTACGATGGTATTTTTAGCTTTCGGACTGGTTCTTTCTATGGTTTTGTAAATATGTAAAGGTCCTCTCAAATCTTCTGCATCAAACCAACCGCCAACTGTCATTACCGCGTGTTTTATGTTTTTAAGATGAGGTAAAAGGTCTCTTTTTTTCCAGAAATCATCATAATTTGGATGATCCACAATTTCATTAACAAAGAAGTTTTCTCTTCCATAATATTTCTCAATTCCATCTTTCAGAGTTCCCATTTCATTGTAAAAAAGTGAACCATCTTCTGAAGTTGAGGCTAATTTTTTCATTTCGGGAATGTACCAAGCCGCATTTTCTGCTTTAGTTTTTTGTACTCCAAACACTGGGAAAGTTCTGAAATATCCCATCATAAAAGCTCCATTGTGGTGAAAATCATCAAAGAAGAAGTCTGCAATTGGTGCTTGCGGCGATGAGGCTTTCAGCGCCGGGTGCTGCGCGAGTGCGCCCGCTATGGCGTAATAGCCCGGGTACGAAATGCCCCACTGCCCGACGCGCCCGTTATTGAATTTCACATTTTTCAAAAGCCATTCAATCGTATCGTAGGTATCAGATGCCTCATCCACCTCAGTTTTAGCTTTTTTGTTCGGAAGGTGCGGGGTCATATTTGTCCATATTCCTTCCGACATCCAGCGCCCACGCACGTCCTGATAGACGACAATGTATTTCTCGCGCATCATCGTGCGGCTGGGCGAAAGGAGTTTTTCGTATTTGTCCACACCGTAGGGTTCCACGCTGTAACAGGTGCGCTGCATGATGATGGGATATTTATTGGTCTCGGAAGCATCTTTGGGTACATAGATGGTCGTAAAGAGTTTCGTACCGTCCCGCATCGGTATTGAGGCTTCGGTCTTCACATAATTTTCCCGCACAAAAGCCGAATCTTCGGCTACCTGAGCAGGTGAAGTCTGAGCAATGAGAACGGAGGCGCTTGCAAGGATGCAAACAAAAAAAGAAAGGACAAAACGGTGCATAGCAGCAAAAAGAGAATGGTGGAGAAATGTGTTGTTGGTTGTGACACCGAAAATATTATATTTCTACTGAATCAGATACCAAATCGGTCATAATCGTTACCCCAAAAATTCCTGCCAATTGCTCACATCCTCGCCTCGTGCAGCGCTTGGAAGAGCAAAATTTTTATAGGCGGCGTATTTATCCAGTGCTTGCAAGAGTGCTTTGAAATCTTTCGGGTACGGTGCTTCAAAACTCATCGCTTCCTGCGTGGCAGGGTGCGTAAAAGTCATACTGAAGGCGTGAAGCGTCGTGCGGGTCATAAGCGGCTTTTCTTCTTCGTGTTTGCCGACGTTGTATTTGCGCTTCACCGATGAAAGCATAAACTCATCCAAGCCTCCATAGTCCTTGTCCACCAGCAAAGGATGCCCCACTGCCGCACAATGAACACGTATTTGGTGCTGCCGACCTGTAATAAGTTCACACTCCAGCAACGTTGCCATGCGGAAGCGCTTCAGCACACGTACTTGCGTCAGGGATTCTTTGCCGCGCACCGATGGCGACATCAAGCCCGGACGCGCGGGGTCGGCGTGAAGCGGAATGTCAATAGCGAGTTCTTCCTGCTCAAAGCGTCCTTGTGCGAGTGCGTGATAAATTTTCCGCACCGAGCGGGTTTCAAACTGCTCGCTCAATGCTTTGTGCGCCTCGGCGGTCTTGCAGAAGAGCATCACGCCACTCGTCTCGCGGTCAATTCGATGCACCACGAAGATAGCGCCGTAGCGCTCTACAAGCATCGTGCGAAGGTTCGGCAGCGCCTGATTAAAACGGTCGGGCAATGTGAGCAGTCCGGCAGGTTTTGCCAGAACGAGAATGTGCTCATCCTCAAAGAGAATTTCGGGCTTAGTGGGTTGTTGCCGTGCGTTTGATGATTGATTTTTTTGGTGAGGTTTCATGCTTTTTTAGGGGCAGATATACTCTGTGGCGGGAGGAACGACGACAAAAGAAAAGCCCCGCAGAATGAGAAGTTTTGTGAAGTTTGCTTGTTTGCAGCATTTTTGCATCGCTGTGGCGCAATATACCAAAATTTTCACATTCCTGCCTTGAGTACACTCCCATTTCCACAAAATATCAGCATACCAAGCATTCAGCACCGCACACATAGCGCTTCAAACCACAGCTCAACAAAAAAGAATGAAAGTAATTGGTAGTTTCCCCGACCTTGCGTAGAATTGCAACGATTGTACCACCATTTGACCATCGTTTTACAATCGCCACTGCACGATTTTTTTATCATGCCCTCTTCCCCCGAGTATTTATGCGCATTGTCGTTTGTGTCGTTCTTTTGTGGTGCAGCACCTTTTGTCTCAGCAGCGCTGATGACGCGTTAGTGCGCCCTGCAAAAACCCAGCAAATAAGCGCACCCTCACTTTCAATGACAGAAGCCGTTGCCAGTCCGCCAATTCACCTTACGCCAGCCGTTTCGGGTATTGTCCTTGGCACATCGTGCTTTTATCTGGCAGATAGCACAAAAGCACTCACCCTGAACGACATTCTCTCACCCTCGACGCTGTCACGTTTTAAGCGCTCCACCGAGACAATTCCCAGCTTTGGATTAGTGAAGCCAACCTACTGGTTTCTGATTCGTGTGCAGAACACCACGCCCACAGTGGACGATTGGCTGCTCGAAATTGCTTATCCACCGCTTGATACCGTCGAAGTCTTTACGCATGACAGTTCCGGCACGTGGTCGTCTGTGGTCATGGGCGACATGATGCCCTTCTCCGTGCGCCCTGTCAAGACCCGCACCTACGTCGTACCGCTTGCACTGCACGATACACTTGCTCGCACTATCATCGTGCGGGTGAACACCGAAAGCTCAATGCAAATGCCGATGATTCTCCGCCACAGCGCTCAGTTTGCCGAATCCACAGCGCGAACAGAACTTGTCTATGGACTCTTTTTTGGAATCATGCTGGCACTCATGCTATACAATGGTTTTTTGTACGCGAGCTTGCGGTCGCTCTACTATGCGTTCTACATCATCTACATGGCAGCTTCAACGCTATATTTAGTGGTTTTGAATGGATTTGCACAGCAGTATCTCTGGAATGATTCTCCGCGCTTTATCAATTATCTCAATGTCGGTATGGTCGGCATGGTGATTTTCAGTCTGGCGTTATTTGCACGAGAGTTTCTACGCCTGCGCCGCTTTGCACCACAAATGGCAAAAGCGCTACTGGTCGCTATGGCTGGTGGCTTGGCGGTTGCTGGGCTTGGTATTGTGCTTCCCTATCAATTAGCCGTCCAAATCGGGGTTGTGGTGAATTTTATCACTATCACCCTCGTCGTTGTGAGCGGTGCTCTTGTCTGGAAGCGTGGCAACAGCAGTGCGCGGTATTTTTTCATAGCCGTTTCGTTTTTCTTATTGGGCAATATCATTTTTGTGCTGAAGACCATTGGCTTTTTGCCGAGTAATATCTTCACCAATCATATTGTCGAAATTGGTCTTGCCATCGAAGGTTTGCTCTTTGCTTTTGCGCTTGCCGAACGCTATCGGCAATTTCGTATTGAGAAGGAAGCGGCGCAGAGAGAGGCGCTGCGTATTGAGCAAGAAGCCAAAACACAATTGGAAGGGAAAGTGGAAGAACGCACCAACGAACTGGCAAAAACAAATGCCGAGATGCAACGCCAAATGGTCATTCTGAACGATCAAGCGGTTGAAATTGAAATGACCAATGTCGAATTGCAAGAAAAAAATCTGCTTTTGGAAGGACTGAACCGCGAGAAAAACGAATTTCTGGGCGTGGCAGCGCACGACCTCAAGAATCCGCTTCAAACCATCATCATGAATACCTCCATGATACGTCGTTATGCCGAGCGTATGAGCGAGGAGCAGCAAACGGAGCTACTCGACCGCATCGAAGAAACGTCGCGCCGTATGCACGACATTATCGAAAAACTTTTGGACTCGAATGCCATCGAATCTGGTAAAATCGTTCTCCACAACGCATCAATTCCCCTTGTCAGCGAGGTGCGAAACCTTGTGCAGGATTATCAGCACAAAGCCACAGCAAAAAACATCACTCTTCATTTTACATCGGAGCGAGAGGATTTATGCGTCTTTGCAGACAAGCACCGTACCGCGCAGGTCATTGAAAATCTGCTTTCTAATGCCATCAAATTTTCGCCGCACGGCAAAAATGTGTTTGTGCGCCTTACGAATGACGAAGCCTCACCACACCATATCCGCCTTGACATACAGGACGAAGGACCCGGCTTGAGCACTGCCGACAAGGAAAAACTCTTTGGCAAATTTACTCGGCTCTCGGCACGCCCCACAGGCGGCGAACACTCGACCGGGCTGGGACTTTCGATTGTCAAAAAACTCGTCGAGGCAATGCACGGCGAGATTTGGTGCGACTCCGAACTTGGCAACGGTGCGACGTTCTGCGTTCGCCTGCCGTCAGCGCAATAGCACACGCACTTCACTCGAATACAAATCCCGAATACAAATATTTTGTTCTTCTTTTCCACCTTCACCCCAATTCTCATGCGGACGAACATTGTTTCTTTCCTCACATTCCTCATTATTCCTAGCGTGGCAGGCTTTACAGCTTGCAGCAAAACCGAAAAGCAAGCCCCAGAGCAAACACAAGTACGCTCTTCCCTGCCGGAAATCAAACCCGCCCCGACTTTTTCCGGCACGACGCAGCTTGCAAGCACTTTCCAAAGCACTTCGCTCAAAGGCTCAGTATGGCTGTCGTATTTCTTTTTTACCTCTTGCGGTGGTCCCTGCCCCGCGATGAACGCCCGCGTGGAAGCGCTTCAAAAAGAATTTTCATCGCCAAATCTCAAGTTCGCGGGCATCAGCGTTGACCCCGACACCGATACGCCTACGGCGCTGCACAGCTACGCGGCACATTATCATGCAGATTCGACGCGCTGGACGATGCTCCAAATGCCGATGGATTCGGTAAAATCCGTCGCAGTGCAAGGCTTTATGCTTGCGCAAGGTGCAGAAAACGAGCCAAGCCTCCACAGCACACGTTTTGTGGTGGTGGACAAGCGAGGTGTTATTCGTGGTTACTTTGATGGGCTGGACGACAACGAGCTTCCGAAACTCCGCAAAGCTATCACAGAACTCCTTGAGGAAAAACCCTAACTTTTAATATTTCTCTAATTATTTAATTTTACAAGGCAACAACCATGACCGGGAAACAAGTATTCGCCCAGTTCCAAGAGACGGCAAATAAATGGAAAACTGCACTCGGTACCTATTCCGACACACAACTTCGTGCGCAATCCTCGCCTGACGAATGGTCTATCGGGCAAGTGTATATTCATATTTTGCGGAGTGCACTCTTTTTTCACGGCAAGCAGGTAGATACTTGTCTGCAAACGAGCGACAACGCCAATGAATCGGCACATCCGCAAGCCGCACAGATGTTCGAGCAAGGCAGCATGCCGCCTGACCGTATCAAAGTTCCGGCATCACCACAGTACACACCGCCGCAACCGGACAGCAAGGAGCAAATACTGGTACTCTTCGGCGAAGTAGAAGTTATGATGAAGCGTCTCGGTGAAGAAATTGATGAAGCCGTAAACAGCGGTCAAACTATCGGGAAAACATCACACCCAAGGTTTCAATTTTTCTCAGCAATGGAATGGTATCGCCTTATCGAAATGCACTATCGTCATCATCTCCTTCAAAAAGAGCGTCTTGATGCGTTCCTTGCTGCTAATTCGATACAATAAAGACTTCATTATGGCGATAAGTTGAAGCACTTCACGTGAGCACGTGCAGACACTTTGTCGTGAGAGCTTAAAGAGTACATAACATCGGTCTTGGTCGGATATTAATAAGAAAAGCCCGTCGTTTCGGAATTGAAGCGGCGGGCTTTCTCATTTTCTATCAAATCAAAAAACTATTTCCTCTCCATGAGCACAAAATTCTGCACCAAACCAGCCATCACTCCACCGACAATAGGACCAACCCAATAAACGATATGATTCGACCACATCCCCGATGCAAGCGCCGAACCGAAGGTGCGAGCAGGATTCACTGCTCCGCCTGTCAAAGGACCAAGTGCCATAATAACTACCGCCATCGTCAAACCGATAACTAGCGGGAAAACATTTTTCGGAGCACGCTCATCCACTGCTGAACCGAAAAAAACCAGCACAAGAAAGAATGTCCCAATCGCTTCCAAAATAACACCGCTTGTGGCTGAAACCTGTGGTGCAAGCGCTGGTGTGCCACCACCGGTAAACTGAGCGCTAAACAAGCCCGTTATCAACAATCCTGCTGCTGACGCACCTGCGAGCTGTGCTACAATATATAAGCCGCCCGTAATAGGATTCATTCGCCCCGTCGCCATAAATGCCGATGTAACTGCTGGATTAAAATGTCCGCCAGAGACTGCCCCAAGAGCAGCCATCATCACAGCAATCGTCAGTCCATGCGCAAGACCAATGGAGGTGAGGTTTGCCAGACCATTCGGTGCTTGTACGATATTAACCCCTTGAATGGCAAGAACGCCAATAAAAACCAGCGCGAATGTGCCGATAAATTCGGCAATAAGCGGTTTAATGGTGTTGTTCATAAACAACTCTCCAGAACAAAAAAGTGAAACAAATAGAGCTTTGGCTAATGTTTGAGAGGTGAGAAGTAGTGCGTTCCGCAAAGTACCACACCTTTTTCTTGTACGCAAATCTATTCGTGGGAACAAGTGCCGAAAGAATTACCCCCACAAACGCTCCAAAAAGTTATACGCGTTTGCATAGGCAATACGATGAAGTTGCTCTTCTGAAACCATACTGCCCAAGCGCTCCAGAATATGCGAGAACTGTGCAGAATTGCGGTGTTCGTGGAAGAAGTCTTCTTGCGCGTCGTCTTCTTCATCTTCATCAGTACCGAGCGAGAAAAAGAAATCGGAACCAAACGCGAGATGTGTGCCTGCTCCACGCTCAATGCCGTAGAGAATATGCTCGTACAGCGCATCAGGATTGGTCTCGTGTACAAATTCTCGATAAAAATTCATCCCGATAAGCCCGCCACGATTGATAATTTCTTGCACGAGATCGTCCGGGAGATTGCGCTCGTGATTGTGGACAGCACGGAAATTCGAGTGGCTGGCAATAAGCGGAATATCAAGGCTGTACTTATCAATGCACTCAATGATACCTCGTGCAAGCGCATCGCTTGTATGCGAAAGGTCAACAGCGATATTCATGCCGCTCAGATACTCCAAAAGCACCTGCCCGTCCGGCTTCAAACCCACACCCGGAGCATCATTACCACCACCGAAACGATTTTCGTCGTTGTGCGTCAGCGAGACATAGAGCATTGCACCCGTATTCTCAATCATTGTCTCAAACATTGCCAGCCCGTCGTCGAGATCATCATCTTCCTCGCAAAATGCAGACGCATTTTCGATTGCGGCAATAATCGTCGTGCGGTCAGATTCCAATACGTCTTGCCAGTCTTCTGCCTCGTCCACATGCTGTACGTACTGGTCGTAGTTATCAAGCAGTTCCAAGAACGCAACACTTTGCTCAATGCCGCTTTCAGTGCTACCTTCGCTGGTCGGCACGTAAATTGCCATGGTTTGCAATTTGACGTTGCCCTCGCGCAAGGATACGAGCGACGAGCCAATTTCTGTTGAATTTTCGGGGTCGGCATCGGGTATGCCAGTGATGTACGACAAAAGGTCGCAATGAAGGTCGAAAACAGGTGTCATAACCAAAGGATGAAAAAATGAAGGACAAGAAATAGTATCAAATTGTAGATATAATGCCCTCTTTGGACATAAAGCTGCAAGTGAATGGGGCGAAATTAGAGGTTTTATGCTGGAAATCAAAAAGATTTTTTGGTAATATCGCGTCAAACTCGTATATTTGGGGCTACGAAAAAATGAACTAAACCTTTATCAAACATTATTACGTCAACGCCATGTCGAAAGTTTGCGAAATAACCGGCAAAACAGTGCAGTACGGCAATAACGTATCGCACTCGAACAACAAAACACGCCGCCGCTTCCTCCCGAATCTTCAAAAGAAACGTATTTGGGTACCGGAAGAAGGAAAGTTTGTGACTCTGAAAATTTCTACTCGCGCAATGCGCACTATTGACAAAAAAGGCTTCCTCGCTGTTGCAAAAGAAGCACGAGCAAAAGGTACGATGGCTTAAATTGAGATGCTAAACCACAGCAATACTCTTTAGGATAGATTTAACGACAATAGCACCATCACCGAAAAGGAATAACCCTTGCCATCACTTATGATGCAAGGGTTTTTTTATTGCTCATCTCTGCTGGTGCTGGTATGAAATATGAAAAAAAGTTCAGTCGGACAAGAGCATTGCTCGACTGAACTTTCCGCTGCTTCAAGAAAACAGGTAGTCTTTTATGCGATATTATGAAAAACATTCTGCACATCGTCATCTTCTTCAAGGCGGTCAATGAGCTTACCGACTTCGTCCATCTGTTCTTCGCTCAGGCTTGTGGTCGTGTTCGCAATGCGCTGTAATTCTGCGCTTTTCACATCCATGCCCTTTTCCTCCAGTGTCCGCTGCATCTTAGCAAAGCCCTCAAACTCCGTGTATGCAATGATGATGTTATCTTCTTCATCTACTTCCACGTCGTCTGCGCCCATGTCAATCAACTCAAGTTCCAGCTCATCCAGCGGCTTTGCACCGGGAGCAATCTTGAATACGCCCTTACGCTGAAACATAAACTCCAGTGCGCCCGCCGTCGAGAGCGAGCCACCCAGTTTATTGAAATAACTGCGTACGTTCGCTACTGTGCGCGTGGGATTGTCCGTAGCGGTTTCGACGACAAGCGCCACGCCATGCGGACCGTAGCCCTCATAGACCACTTCTTGCAAGTCCAGAGCCTCTTTACCGGAAGCACGCTTGATGGCAGCTTCCACGCGGTCTTTGGGCATCGCACTGGCTTTCGCGTTTTGCATGGCAGCACGAAGACGTGGGTTAGAATCAGGGTTTGCACCGCCCGCCTTGACGGCAATGGCAATTTCTTTACCGATACGGGTGAAGGTCTTTGCCATTTTGTCGAACCGTGCAAACATCTTGTGTTTGCGCTTTTCAAAAATACGACCCATGATGATGTTAGGGTAAAATGTGAAACAAGTGTTGAGAAAATTTCTGTACGAAGGGCAAAAATACGGAATCTACGGGGAATGAAGAGAGAAAATTTTTGCACGCCACGCCACGCATCGGAAAAACGACGCGCACCACATTCATTTTTACGAATGCGCCGGAAGCGTTATTTGAAACGTTGCGCCCTCTCCGGGGCGGCTTTCCACCGCAATAGAACCGCCGTGCTGCTCAATTATCTTTTGCGTAATGCTCAACCCCAAACCGCTATTGCCAACGCTTCGGGTCGTAAAGAACGGCTCAAAAATTCGCGCTTGTGTCTGGATGTCCATCCCCTCGCCGTTATCGGCAATACGAATCGTGATAGTGCCATCACGCGCGGGGTCGGCAATAATAGCAATCTTGGTTGCGCCCGCCTGTGCCGCATTCACAAGCAGATTGAGTATTGCTTGGTTTAACTCCGCCCATACTCCCTCAATGCGCCAATCGGCAGGAATACTCTCTTCCACGTCCACATCTTTGAACTGATAGCAGAACATCGTTACGGTCGTGTGTATCTCGGCGGCAATATTATTTTTCGACTTTCCATCGTGCTGATGCTTGGTGAAACCTTGCAGTGCTGCAACAATATTTTTAATACGCTCCGAACCGTTGAGTGCAACAGTAAGAATTTCCCGCGTCTTGGAAATCATGCCCACAAACCCCGTCGCTTCCGGCAATGTACGGTCGCGCTCATCCAACATGGCGAGAAAATGCCGCTCCAAGCCGTCCAAACGCCCCGCCACAAGCTCCAATGCTGAAAACACCGAAGAATTAGGGTTGTTAATTTCGTGCATGACTCCCGCCGTCAACATTCCGGCAGCATTTAAGCGCTCGCTTTGCACAAGCTGTGCCTGTGTTCCTTTCAGTTCCGTCACTGTATGGTCAAGTTCAAGATTAATTTCTTGAAGCTGTGCATTCGCTATTTCAATTTCTTGCGCCTGCACGTGCAGTATTTCCAGTTGGCGACCAACCTCCGTGTTTGCATTTTGCAAAAGGCCTGTACGCTCGTCCACAAGACGCTCCAGTTCTTTGTTATGCTGCTTGATTGAGCGAACGCGCCACCGATACGCTCCCCAAAGCACCACAATCATGAAGCAGCCCGCAAGCGATAGAAACCACCACGTACGCCACCACGGCGGCAGAACTACTACACGCAGGCTCACACCCGCTTCATTCCACACGCCATCGCCATTCGCCGCTTTCACACGCAAGGTATAGGTGCCGGACGGAAGATTTGTATATTTTGCCTCGCGCTGCCCCCCTACATACAGCCAGTCAGCATCGAAACCTTCAAGTTTGTAGGCGTAATGCGCTTTTGCGGCATCACCTGCAAAATCAAGTGCGGCGTAATCAATGCTCACAACCTTGTCCTCATAACCAAGTTCAAGCGGGCTTCCTTCTGCCACCAGCGTAGGCAACGGTACTGCCAAAGCAGTTGGAACGCCGAATTTACGGACATCCGTTAGCACGACAGTCGGCGGACGCAGATTTGGCAAGATACCATCAGGATGAAACGTCGTAATCCCCCTTGCCGAGCCAAACCATAGCGTACCATCACTGGTGCGAAGTGCCGCTCGGTCGAGAAATTCAACATCGGGAAAGCCATCGCTGGCGTTGTAAGTACGAAAAGCATTTTTTTCAGGAACAAAACGGCATAACCCGCGCGGTGTGCTTATCCATAACGAACCGCGTGTATCGCTCACCACCGAGGCAATATGGCTATCCGGCAGACCATTCACTCCTGCACGACCAAGGTATCGTGCCGCGACAATGCCTTTTTCTCTGTCAAACAAGTGTAAGCCGCCACGCGTTCCCACCCAAAAGCGTCCCTGCATATCTTCATGCAGGCACGTTACCGCCGAAGCGAGCAATGACTGAGGGTTGGCAGCATCGGCGCGGAAATGCTGAAATTGCTTTGTCTTTGCATCGTAGCGGTCAAGCCCACCTTCATGCGCTATCCACAAGCGCCCAGCACGGTCTTCGAGCAAAGCGTTGATAACATTATTACCCAAACTTGTCTCGTCATTTGGCTTGTTTACAAAGCGCTGTACCCGCCCTGTGCCGCGGTCAAGAATAGTCAAACCAAACTTACTCCCAACCCAAAACGTACCGAATCGGTCTTCTACGAATGCTGTCACGGGTACAGTTTGCCCTTGCATTACAGGAAAGTGGGTGAATCCTTGATTGCCACCGTTCCACCTGTCAGCAGCATACGCACCAAGCCACATCTGCCCACGTTTATCGTTCAAGAATGCAGATACACTGGTCTCACCGCCCAAACCGCTCACGGAAGCAGGGTTTGCGGGATTTTGACGAAAATGCGTCACGGCTCCGCTCCTTCGGTCATAGCGGCTTGCACCCGCACCATTTGCATAACCAATCCACAAAGCACCGTCAGCAGCCTCATACAGCGCCGAAACGCCCGCCGAAAGCAGTGGAATAGCCGACTGCGTTTGTTCATTATTCATACCGAAATGTCTGAACAATGACGAGCTAGCCTCTGCGAAGCGTTCTACACCGTGATTGGCACGGATAAAAAACGGAACATTGCTTTCTTTATCAACAACGACCGCTACAACGGGTGCGGCGATTCGTGTCGGCGATTGTGTATCGCTTAACAATAATTTGAGGGAACCATTATTTGCTCGAAATGCAATAACACCGTTCCCAACTCCCCACCAAAGCGTACCGGCGGAATCTACTGCCATGCGATGGCGCTGTATTTTTCCTTCCAAGAGCACGACCGGAACGGTGCTCGTGGCATGGTTCTTTCCCGAATTATTCCCTAGCTCTTTGCCCATAGCCCCCATAGTTCGTGCGCTCATGCGCTCACTGATGCGTTCAAAACGAAGAGCGTTGGCGACTGCCCCTGCTTGCACGATTGCTGCCCAGAGAGCACCTTGGTTATCACAATGCAGTGCCAGCACACCGCCGTCAGTTTTTACCCACTCCATTATCCCTTTCTCGCGGTCAGTGCAGCGCCCCAGCCCGCCGTCAGTACCAATCCAGAGAGTACCGTGCTTATCTTCGCAAAGAGCGTGAACACGAGACTTCAATGCCTTTGCAAATGCGCCGGAAGAAGTAGTATCCGTCAAGAAGGCTGTAAAGTTCGCGGTCTCTCGGTTGTATTTGTACAGCCCATTTGCTGTGCCTAGCCAGACCGTACCGCGCTTGTCCTCCAGAATATCATACAAATATGCCGAGCGCAAACCTTGAGCCGCTTCCTCAAACCGCACTTCCTCGGTGGTTTCGGGATTGAATAAGCACAAAGCATTTGTTTTTGTACCGACAGAGCGCAGCGTCAACCAGAGCATACCACGCGAGTCTTCGGTAATATCAGCAACAGACTGCCCTCGCAGAAATGTGGTAAACGTGCGGCGACCGCTCTGGTACAACGCCAGTCCCGACTTTGTTGCCACCCAGAGCCTGCCTCGTTTGTCTTCATGTAGGTGCGTTACGGCATTATCGGGCAGCGTCGTCGTGTCGCCCGCAATAGTGCTATAAATGGTCGTTATTACGCCGTCATAACGATTCAGACCGTTTTGCGTACCGAACCAGATGAAACCGCTTCTGTCCTGTACCGCAGAGGTAAGGGCACGCGAGGACAAACCCTGTTCCGTGCCTATACGGACTAAGCGCTTACCCGACAAATTCTCCGATAAAAGGCTTGCGGGCGTTCCAACCGATACCTGTGCAAAGGCGTGTGCCGTAGCAGCAAGGCTGAGGAGAACGGGCAGCGCAAAATACCATAGAGACATGAGAACACCACAGACAAATGAAAAAAAAAACAGGGCGACAAAGCGATTTCTCGAAAACATTATGTAGCAATTACTTGCGCTTACTAGACTCAAAACTCATCATCAATCAAAACGTAACACTATTCAAGCTCACATTCAAGTTTACATTCAATTCGGCGGCAAATTCGGATTTGCAGTCCGCTCATTTTCAGCGATTGGCAAATAATACCATGCCGTACTCGCCTGCGCAGGCGGGAAATGCCAGTCATTGAAGCGGCGCTGGTCAAGAATCCGCAAACCTGTTGCGAAAAGCTGCTTTTGGCGTTCAAGACGTATAGAATCAAGGCTTGTCGTGCTTCGCAGTGCCAAAGCTGACACTCCTGCCACACGCGGCACAGCAGCGCGAACCCGATTGACTTCCACTAAAGCCGCAGTGAAATTATTATTTCGTACCAGTATTTCTGCTATCATCAGTGCATTTTCCTGCCATGTCATAAGGTCTATTGGTGAGGTATCAGCATCATATTTTGCTTGTACATAGTACGGTGTAGTGCGGCTTGGCAGAGGATTCGTACCGACCGTTAAAAGAATGCGACCCGCTTCTGCCGACTCTACATCTATGTACGCGCGGAAGCGGGCTGCAGGAATAATCTGATGATTCACACCGGCGTTATCGTACCAGATATTTTGCGATTGAGAAGGATAGAGAAGCGACATCGGTGTATCGCCCTCACGCAAACCAAGCTGCGCAGCACTCAGGCACTCGTTGTACCGCCCTTCCAAAAGATGAATACGTGCCAAAAAGGAGTTCACCAAGCGCCTCTCATAGTCTGTGCGAGCATACTCCAATGCACGAGTAAAGTTCATCACGGCAGTATCGTGCATTTGAGGCGAAGGAATAAATGGACCACCAAGCAATACCCCACCGCCCTTACGCGGCGAAATCCCCCAAAATGCTGCATAATGATGCTGCACGAGCGCGAGATAAAAATACCCTACGAACAAGCATTTACGGCGATTGCTATCCTGTGAAAAAACGATATTGGGTACTCGGTCTATAATGTCCTGTGCGTGGAAACGCGCAGCTCCCAGCCGCCCCCATTCACGGTTTGTACGCTCTAGCAAAGGAGTTCCTTTATCAAATTCTTGAAAAATTGGGAACACCGTATTTTGAGAAATACCTTGAACCGTCGTGAACTCATCGGAAAGAGTGGATAAATACATCGAAGCGAAACGCCAATATTGTCCGAAGTAACCCGAAATACCGGAAAACAGCACGGGTAGCTGCGCCTCGCTATTCAAATCCGCATCGTTGATAGTGTTAATCGGCTTCGAGACACCTTGCACAAAGTCTTGGCACGACCAAGCGGTCAGCACAAAAAAGAAGCCACAGAGTGCCTTCAAAGCGATTGGGAAAAAATGTAAGCGCTGGAGCATATTACAATCCGATATTGAGCGTGAACTGTATGACGCGGGGCTGCACCAGCACCCAGCGGTCGGTAGATTGTGCCTGTGCCTCTGAGGGAACGTTGCCGGGAGAGTTGTATTCGGTGTCGATACCAGAATAATTCGTCCACAGCGCAACATTGCGCAGCGAAATCCCGATTGCCAGTTCTCGCACGGCACTGTCCAATCCCGCGAAAAGCGCAGCGAGCGCTGGTCGTATATTCCAGCGCAAGGCAACCTCCCGCAAGCGCACCCAATCAGCACGTTCCAAATAATTTGCAACAATGCCGTACCGTGGGTCGAGGCGCATAAATTCTTCTGCTGCCGTGCGATATTGTGGAGAATTGTTCGGCAAGATGGTAACACCACTCATAGCAGGAATTTCTAACCCCACATCAGCCGCCTGACCTTTTGCCAAGCCAAGTGCGGTTAAGAGCTGGTTAAATCGCTTATCATTACCAACAAGTGTATTTTCCTGACGGGTCAGATTGACCATGCTTTTGCCCAAGCCGCAATCCGCCATAACATACAGCGTAAAATTGTGCAAAAAACGAAATGTTGCCGAGAGTGAGCCGTTAAAGAGCGGCACGGTAGAACCGAGAACTGTCCGCACGGTATCAAGAGCGGGTCCTTTCTGCCAGTCATAATAGCCATTTTGCAAAAAATTGGGTCTCAGCGGCATAAAATCCATAAACACACCACGCCTGAAACCGGGTAAAATATAATTTGTGGTTATGGGTTTACCAAAAGGAATAAACTCATTTTTTCCAATGTTCAACACTTTATTGTCAGCATAATTAACAATAGCAGAAAGCTGAAGGTCGTAATCGGTGGTACTGATAATTTTCCCGTACACCTGGCTTTCAAAGCCCCATCCGTTAATGCCACCGATATTCTGCGGTACGTTCCCAAGCCCTACCGACGGAGGCGTTGAAACATCAATAATGGCATCTCGTGAATTTTGAATAAAATAAGTAAATTCTCCACCAATGACGTTGTTCACTTCTACTTCCACCCCAACTTCGAGTTCTTGAACACGCTCCGGGCGGATAGTACTATTGCCTGCGTTGTCCAGATACAATTGATTGATAACGGCTCCTGTCAAACTCGACCCGCCACCGTAATAGAGCGTCCATGTGCGGGAAGATTGCGATAAGGTGGGTAAACGACCCGATTCCGCATAGGCGGCACGAACCTTCATCAGATTTATTGCGTTCGGCAATAGTCCTGTTTTATCCAGACGCATAGCACCACTGACTTGCGGGTAGAGGATGGAAGGCACTTTGGGACCAATGGTAGAAGCAAAATCATTGCGTATGCCAAAGGAAAGAAAATATGTTTGCAGGAAATTGATTTCAGCACGCCCAAAAATACCGGCTTCACGAAAATTGCTCGCGTATTCTGTCGCCGTAACCCCGCTTCCCGATTGAACCGCCGACACAAGCGGTGTCAAAAAACTACCGGATGAGGCAATGTCAACACCTAGACTGTTATCGAATGCCTGAGCGCCAATGAGAGCATTAAAAGTTAAGCCCTCGACAATTTCATGGGAATACGCAGCGCTTAGGTCGAGGTTAAAACGACGTGCATAACTATTGCGAACTGACCGTGAGCCGCCCGGTGCCAAAGGGTCTGAATTTGGCGGCGCGTACGTGAGAAAGCGGCTTCGATTACTCTCCGTACCAACAAGCGCTCTGAGACGTAAACCATCCAGAAAGAGCGGTGTATAAAGGAGTTCGACTGAGCCAATAAACTGATCTATGGTAAATCTATTATCAATAGCAGCAATAGCTGAACTGTCAACCAGAAAAAACCGCTTATTCAACGTAGGGTTAATCGGTAGCGTGTTGCGAAGCCAGCCGTAGAACAATCCGCTGTTATCAGATGTAAAAGCGGCATCGGTGTTATTGTAGATTATCGAACTGCTTATCTTCGCAGTGAGTCCTTTTGCAGCCGCAATATCGAGATTGATTCGCCCCGAAATACGCTCCATTCCATTTTTTGGCAAAATCCCTTGCTCGGAGCGATAGTCCAGCGAGGCATAATAATTCATTGCACCCAAACGACCATCAAGGTGAAGATAGTGCTGCTGCAAGGGAGCACGCCGAAAAATACGATTGACCGACTCAAAAGAAAGCGCCATATCCTCAGTGTACAAACGGCTTGGTTCCTGCCATCCGGTAGAGTATTGATAATGAACGTTCAATTCCGATGCAGCATCCCCCGACGCGGTCTGAAGGCTGCTGCTTTTGCGCCCGCGTTTGGTGGTGATGAGAATAATTCCGTTTTGCCCTGCCGTACCGTACAGACACGACGACGAGGGACCTTTCAGCACTTCTATCGTTTCAACATCATCGGCGGCAATGTTGATGAGTGGAGAAATTTCGTCGAAGTCAAATACCTTATAATAATCCACCGAAAGAAGTCGCGTTCCGTCAATAAAAATTACGGGCTGTCCGCCCAAAAGACCGGCATTGGAGCGCACAGAAATCCTCACGCCCGCTCCAACTGCACCACTTGAAGGAGAAATGCTCACGCCCGGAATCTTCCCAATAAGCATTTGCGCCGGATCGCTAAATTTCACATTTTCTGCAATGGCTACTGCTTCTATACGCCCAATGGCGGTTTCGGCAACACTCTTTTGCCTTCGTGAAGCCACTCCTGTCACCACAACAGCATCCATTCCTTGAATGTCCTGCACCATTGCTATTTCGAGTGTCAGCGTTTGGTCGGCACTCACAGTTACCGATTGAATAACATTTTTATAGCCGATAGAACGCACCGTTAGTACATAATCACCAGTGCGAACATTTTTGATTTCAAATACGCCGTCTTTGAGCGCTATTGCTCCTGTGCGCTGCGCTTGGCTGTCGTCGCCCGTCAGCACAGGCATTGTCAGGCGTACATCCTCAAAAGCATAGACATATTCGTTTGCTCGTGCCGACTGGCGAGGCGAAAGTATAACGCTTGCACCAATCAAACCTTCACGTGTTTGCTTGTCCGATACCCTCCCCTGCACGGTTCCTGTTTTGGCATAGCCGACACCACTTGCTCCCGCAAACAAGAGCAAAATCAGGCTCGTAAAGAGCATCGTACAAGCAGGATACTTCGGGCAACTCATAGAAAATTGTGGTTACAGAATCTTACGGCATGGGGGATATTCACTCAACTTCATACCTTTGAATCGGAAATTGCAGTATAAACGTTGCACCAATATCAGCTCGGCTCTCGCACCACACACGACCGTTCATTTTCTCCACCAGTTTTTTCACGGTAGATAAGCCTAAGCCGGTTGAAAGCTCACCACCGGTGGGACGCGAATCTAGCTTTGTGAATCGTTGAAATAACTTTGTCTGGGCTTCCTCACTAATACCGGGTCCCTGGTCTTGGATGCCAATAAATGCACTTTCGGTATCGGTATATGCTTTCACGCGAACAGTTGCCCCGGAAGGCGAATACTTCACGGCATTCGAGAGAAGGTTGTCAATAATTTGATAAAACCACACCTCATCAACGCTAATAGTTATATCCGTTGCCGCCTCTAGCTCATACTCAATGGTAATATTTTTCGATTGCGCCTTCGGGGTAAAGTCACTGAGCAGCATATTCAATGTTTGAGCGACTTCCAGCTTTACAAAATTAAGAGCCAGTTTGCCTTCTTCCAGTGCATGAGCATCAAGGAGGTTTTTGATAAGCCGATTCATTCGTTCTGTGCCTGTGGTAATTTGCCGCCCAAGCTCTTGATACCGTTCCTCGGTAAGCCCCATTGCCGAGCCATTCGTAATAATTTCCGCCGTCGTTTGAATGGTAGAGAGCGGACTTCTAAGGTCGTGCGCGACCAGCGAAAGAATCTCTGTTTTTTCGTTGTTGATATATTCGAGGCGCTCCAAAGCGTGTGTGAGTGCTACTTTTTCTTCGGAAAGATAATAATGCTGAAAGCAGAGCCGAATAATTTCCAGCAAATCCGCATTCCGCCAGGGTTTTGTAAGAAAACGATAGACATTACCTTGATTGATGCTATCGGTTAGGTCTTGTACATCGGTATAACCTGTCAGTACGACGCGAACGGTCTGAGGCATCATCTCAATAATGTGTGCAAAAAACTCCGTTCCCGACATTCCCGGCATCCTCTGGTCGGCGAGAATTACTTGCGGGACAAAGCCGCTTTTGATAATCTCCAGCGCTTGGGCACCGGATTCGGCAGTACGTACCGTGTAATATGGGGAAAAAAGTTCGTGCAACGTGAGCAAAATATCACGCTCATCGTCCACAATAAGCAAGCGGTATTCTTCGCTGGCGGCGAGAGCCTTGGCGAAACTATCGGTCGAGGTGGGTTTTATACGTAGCATGAAAAACCAGCATTGGTTGTAGGAAAATACCGACGGAACCTTATAGCCTCACCTTATGAGAGGAGGTGAAAGTGAGGGGTAGAATTTTTCCCGCATCTGGGATTATAGCAGTACGCTATTAGCTACTCGCTAAGGGCATAACAACATACAAAAAAAACTCTAAAGAACACTCCATAATTACACCACCATCAACGAGAGAAATCCCCGTACATAAGCCAAGAAAAATAGAGAACAAGGACGGCTCCACACAACATCATTACAGCCCCGACCACCCCATAGACCAAAATACGCCAGTCCTGCGTGTAGCCGGAAAAAGGGTTATGGGTAAAAATATATTTTACCACATACATCAAACCACCTTCGTTGAAAAAATCTTCAGGTGAAAGCGCCCGCCCCGACAAAGCGCCGGAACGCAAGACAGAAATCACCCCGACAACAATCAGTGCCATTGCGGTAATAAGCATATCGTTTTCCTCCTTGATGTTCGGATATTCACATTATTTCGAGTTTGAGAGATATTTTTAATACTCATCAAACAGCTTCCGTAGCCACGCAACAAAAGTGTGTGCAATTGGCTTATCAGCATCAAAATACTTCATCGTAATTGCTAACCCCATTGGCTTTCCGGGTTCTTCCTGCCATGCAAGCCACGTATGGATAAATGCTTTTGTACGGTGGAGTTCGGCATTGAAGCGGTGCGTCTTTTTGACAATCATGTCGTCTAAGCATTGGTCAGCAAACTGCTCCATATCATCGTTTTCGGAAATAAGCAAACGCACAAAATCTTCCAACATACCGCGCTCTTGATTATCAGGCATAATCCAAATACCGACTTTTATCAGTTTTTGCACCTGAGCATTGGCAACATAATCAAGGATAGTGCCCTGGCTATCTGGCTTGTCAGGAATCTGTGTGCCATTTGTTGCTAACTTACCGCATAGCTGTCGCCAACGGTTTTCTAAATCTGTGTCAGCATCTACTACAATACCAATTCTCTCATACGAGCCTTTAAGCGCAACGGATAACTCCCCCAGAAGCGTTGTAATGCCGCCATCTTCTTGGTTAAAGTTTTTGATGGTGCAACGCTCCTCCAACTTATCGGTAATAAACTCGTGTCTCTTTGCAAGATTCTTGACAACATGATAATCGTCTGAACCTTCCAGAAGGAGAAGATTCATACGAGCATTAGAGTTAGCGGATTTCGATACCATGCTCAACCACCTTTCGCAAATCGTCTTCAGAAAATGTCTCAGCAAAGAGCGCTTCGTTATACCGCTCTAAACGAATTGCTTTACCTAAGCCCCTGTATTCATCTGTGTTACAGATACTCGCAAACGCATACATACAATCTAGGCTGTGCGTTGTGGCAAACACCTGAACATTCAATTTTTGCGCCAAGAAAAAGATAACCTTCCACAGCGATTCTTGTACGGTATAATGCAAGCCGTTATCGAATTCATCAATGAGTAAAAAACCGCCCTCAGCATTGACCATTGCCAGCGCGATAGCAAATATGCGATTCATACCGTCGCCCATGCTTTTCAGTGAAACACGCTGTTCTACAATAGTTTGAACAAGAATTTTTACTCTATTTCGCGGCTCTTCTGATAAAACTCTATTTCGTCGCTCTTCTGATAAAACTGTAAGCCGTTTAATCGGTTCGATAATACTCAAAGCTTGGATGATAAATTCTTCCTTTTCGGTAAGAGCAATTCTTTCCCAAAGATCACCTATGTTACTCTCTCCCAACATACTAATTATTGAGTTATCGGACTTAATAAACAACGAATTTCCACTTGTTCTAATAGCTCTACCATACCCTGACAGCCTTCGTGAGGGCGTTAAAGGTATTATTTCTTTTTCATTGTCATGATGATATAATAATCCCAGATAAGCATCGGGAATATCAAGATAATCTGAAGAAGTTATTACTTGAGGCGTACTACGTACAGAGCCATCTCCAAGGGATTCCCTGACAAGCACACAAGGAACCAGTTGTAATTCCAGTTTGCCGAAATCATTGCCTGTTTCTATACAGATACGCTTCGATGGTAATGCTGTTTCCCGCCCATGAAAGAGCATTGCATACATTTCAAGTCGAGCTGGTAAAGATTTATCGGTAAAGTTAGCTTCTTCCCGTGCTGCCAAAATTGTATCTAATATCATTGAAGAAGAGCGACTTACATAAATCAATACCGCTTCTAAAAGCGATGTTTTCCCAACATTGTTTTTCCCAACAAGCAGATTTACCTGAGCAAGTTCGGGGATTTCCAGATGCTCAATATTGCGATAGTTTTCAATCTTCAACGAAGACAGTCTCAGAGCCATAGCCTTTTCCTTAATGAATAAAGTTGAGCAAAATCACGCCTCATACGCCAGATTCGGCGCAAGCCAGCGTTCTGCTTCTTCTACGGTCATTCCTTTGCGACGGGCATAATCTTCCACTTGGTCGCGTTGGATTTTGCCAAGCGGGAAATACTTCGCCTCGGGATGAGCAAAGTACCACCCCGACACCGATGCAGCCGGAAACATCGCATAACTTTCTGTCAGAATCACGCTCGTACGGGCTTCTGCGTCCAAGAGGTCGAAAAGTTTCCGCTTTTCAGTATGCTCGGGACAAGCCGGATAGCCGGGTGCAGGACGGATGCCATCGTACTGCTCTTTGATGAGCGATTCATTTTCCAATTGTTCGTCCGCGGCATAGCCCCAAATTTCTTTGCGGACGCGCTCGTGAAGCCACTCGGCAGCCGCTTCCGCCAAACGGTCGGCAATTGCTTTTACCATAATAGAGGAATAGTCGTCGTGGTCTCGCTCATAGTGGGCACAAAGTTCATCCGTGCCGATACCGGCTGTAACCACAAACGCACCGATATAGTCCTGCAAGCTAGTTTCTTTCGGCGCAATAAAATCCGCAAGGCACAAATTCGGCTGCCCGTTTGCTTTCTGGCTCTGCTGGCGAAGAAAATTGAGCGTGACATGAGGTTTCGTGCGGCTTTCATCCGTATAAAGTTCTACGTCGTCATCGTTGACCGTATTGGCAGGAAAAATCCCGCAGACCGCATTGGCGCGAAGGGATTTTGTAGCAATAATGCTGTCCAGCAGAGCGTTTGCGTCATCAAAAATTTTCCGTGCTTCCTTGCCCACAACGTGGTCATCAAAAATAGCCGGATATTTGCCGCGCAATTCCCATGAAAGAAAAAATGGTGTCCAGTCAATATAAGCGCGGAGGGTTTCGAGAGAAACATCGTCGAAAGCAGTGATACCAAGAGTGCGAGGCGTAACGATAGTCATTAGTGAAGATAGTTTGGTGAAGGAGCAGTTTTTCTATATTCAAATATATCATTTCAAAAGCGACAGCGAGAAATGAAACTCCGGCAAAACATCCTCGCCGGACAGTGTCACATCGAACGTATCAATAACTTCCACATCAGCATCCATGCGGTAAATATACGTTTTTTCGCTCTGCGGGTCTATGAGCCATGCCAAACGGCAACCATTCTCAATCCATTCTTACATCTTATCCTGAAGTGATTGCAGGCGGTCGCTTTCCGAACGAAGCTCTACCACAAAATCGGGTGTAAGAGTCACAAAACCTGATTGCTCCTTGCTTGTCAGTGATTGCCAGCGAGCATTGCTTATCCATGCGGCATCGGGCGATCGCACAGCACCATTCGGCAAATGAAATGCTGTTGATGAATCGAACGCCTCACCGAGTTTTGTTTGAAGCGTCCATGCGTCAAGTTGTCCGGCAAGGCGCATATTGCGTCGCCCAGTTGTACCGCCAGTAAGAGTCATAACAATTAATTCTCCTTTTGCATTGCGCTCGAATTTCAAATTACGGTTCGCAGCGCAAAGTTTGAGCAACTGCTCGTCGGTGAGTACGCCCCAGGGCGACACATCCAAAACGGTTTCCATAGCATTTTCCTTGATGAGAGTATGAATGCGTTTGATGCAATTTCTTGGTGCAATTTAACGCAAAAAAAATTGCCGTCCACGTGCAAAGTGAACGGCAATGAGAGAGAAGATGTTAATGGATCTACGTTTCGGTTGCGTATTTATATGCCAAACGTCCGCAGATTATACGTCACCGTAAGCAACCCGTAACGGCGCAAAACCGCCGTTTGCGAGGTTTCGATATACGAACCCGTTACGCTTTGCGAGATAGCCGTGTTTTGATTCAGCGCATCGAAAACCGAGAGCTTGATTTCCAGTTTATCATCCATAAAGCGCTTACCTAAGCCAACCGACAGAAGCGGTATGGACTGATTAAAGCCGCTTGCCAAACCGTTATTGGAGATGTAGGTAAAATCACTCGTGAGCAAAAATCCTTCCCAGAAAATCCAGTTCAGCCGCGCATAGATATTATGGACGAAGTATGTGTTATCAAGCGAGGACTGGAGAGAATTGCGAGCAATCGTGATTGCGCTGCGCCCCGACACCATAAAGTCCAAATTCTCGCTGATATTGCTACTCAGCGTCAGCGAAGGTGTGATGCCGTAATTATCCACGTCATTGCGCTGGTCGTTGATAAGGCTAATATCGCGCGTGTAGGTGAAGCCCGCGCCCAGATTGATATTCAGCTTGGCTCCCTGCCACACTTCCCATGGGAAGCTATATGTGCCGAATGCCCGTGCGTTCCAGTAGCCATTCTCGTTTTTGGGACGTGTCAGTTGACCGCCCGCACCCAAGCGTACCTCCGGCAAAATCAAGGTGTCACGCGACGCAATGGTCGTATTGTTCACAATTTTATCATTCGTAAAACCCACACCGATAGCGAAAAACATTGAATTTGCAGTCGCCACATCGAATACGGCATAATTTGCCATAAAATTATGTGAATACTCCTGCATCAAATTTGGATTACCAATCGAGAGACGCAGCGGATCGGAATTATTCAAGACGTTTTGAAGCTGGCTAATACTCGGTGCATTGGTGGATGTGCGGTAATTAAAGCGAAAATTCCCTGTTTTACCGAAACGCATCGTGAAATTAGCTGACGGCAGGACATTTATAAAGGGTTTTGACGCGCTATATTCACTTGGATATTGCTGCGCCACGCTCAAGTACGCGGCTTGATAATCCACACCAACCGAAAAATTCGCCCCAGTAGCAAACGCATACCGATAGCTCACGCCCGGACGATGTGTCATGTAGGAACTCGTAAATTTATTGGAAAGCAAAACATTGAGGTTTGAATACTCGCCTGTCGAAGTATTGAAATCATTCACTTTGCGGTCGGATTCCGATTGTGACCAATTCAGATTGTATGAGGCTTGAAGGCTGCCTTTATCGCCCAGAGGCTCTGTGTACGAAACATTGCCTCCAAGTGATACGGTGTTTCCAAAGATTGGTGTTTCTTGCCGCACGGTCGTGAAAAGTAATTCTGTCGGCGAGAGAAGTGTGATATTGCCGTTGGTAGAATTGTTCACCTGTGCACCTTCATTGCGATTATAGCTTGGAGAAATGTTGATAGAAAGGGTGCGCCCTTCAAGCGGAAATTTATGCCGCCAAAGAATATCGCCACCGAGCGAATAACCAAAATTCTTGGATGTATTATCCGCGTCGGTTGTATTCAGAAGGCTTTTTGTGCCAAGTGTTTCAATAAATGTCGCGCGGTCTGTGTACGTCAGACGGTTATTGGTCTGTAAGGTAAGACGCGGCGTAAAAATAAGAGAATTTGAGGAATCCAGCGTGGCTTCGATACGCATATTCACGCGGTGGTTCATGTTCTGCGTACCGCTTTGTGTGGCTTGTGTACTTGTTTGCGGCGGGACTCCTGCAAGGAAGTATTGACGCTGAAGCGATTGCTGCGCGGCGTTATCGGTAAGATTCACAAAATAGCTGCCCGTGGCGGTTACACTCTTACCCCATGTATCGGAATAGTTCAAGCCCAAACCATGCGCCTGCGTGATACCGTCACTTTGCGGCACGAGGAAATCGCCGGGATTACCACCACCACCACCGCCACGAAAAATCTGCGCACCGCCACCGGAGCGCATTGCGGCTGCCGCAGCAGGACTGCCCATCATACGAGCCATGTTATTATTGCCACCGCCCAGCAAGCCGAGAATATCTTGAATTGAAAAATTTTGTTGATTGATGTTATTGGACATCCCCAAAAGCGAGATTCTGCGGTCGCCGTTGAAAAAATTAATGTTCCCGCCAGCCGTATAACGGCTTTCAAAGGCATTGGTATTTGAACCATATCCGGCATACAACTTACCGAATTGCCCATTGCGTTTGTTCGGATTGGTGATGATATTCAGCGTTTTGGTGCGGTCGCCGTCATCGAAGCGCGTGAAAGCCGCTTGATCGCTCATTTGGTCTATCACTTGCACTTTGTCAATAATTTCGGCTGGAAGATTGCGCAATGCAGCCGTGGGGTCGTCACCAAAAAACGGCTTGCCGTCCACCAGCACACGGCGCACGTTTTCGCCTTGCGTTTTGACGGTTCCGTTTGCATCCACTTCCACGCCCGGCATTTTGCGAATGACATCCTCTGCAGCCGCGTTTTTATCGGACTTAAACGCCTTTGCATTAAACTCCGTCGTATCGCCGCGTACTTCCGCACGGAGAGCAGTCGTGGAAACCTCCACTTCGCCCGTTTTCACGGCATTGGAAGTCATACGCTGCGGCGGCAAGCGTAGAGTGTCCATTTTACCAATGAGAGCGGCAGGAACAGTCACTTTGCTATACTTGGGTGCAAAACCAACAGATTGAAGCAAAAGAGTATGCTCTCCCGCCGGAACACCGCGCAGGGTAAAAAAGCCGTTTTTGTCGGCAATCGTGCCGGTAATAATGCTGCTGTCCTTCCGTAAAAGCTGGACTCGCGCACCCGTTACAGCAGAACGTGTTTCGCTGTCCACGACATTGGAGGAAACAAAGATAGTACCGACGGCGGACACCGAACCGGACTGAGCAAATAAGCCCTGAACAAAAAGAAGCGTCAACACAGCACAAGCAACGCTTCGGAGAACAAAAGACAGAAAACGAGGTTTCATCGTAGTGAGAGATGAGTGAGTAAAGAAATGTGATGATAGTAAGAAATTACGTGCTATACTACGAACTGTACTACGACAAAATTACGGCGAAGTTCTGACGGAAGTTGTTAAATATTTGTCAAGAAATCTTGGTTTTACGGTACTTCATCCTTTCACGTCTTCGTCTATATAATTTGAGAGAACCTTCGTTCACCACATCGCAAAACCACCAAAAACAATCACGATTTGTGAATTTCGCTTCTTAAGTATGTCGTTCACGCCGTTAAGTATGTCGTTCACGCTGGAGACTTGCACAGAAGAAAAAAAAATGCGTAGTTTGTACGAACAAAAAAGCCCGCTCTTCGCACACGCTGAGTTCAAAGCTCACGAGTACATCTGAAGCGGGCAAGCGGATAAAGTTTGGACGACCTATCCGCTTGCAATATACGCAAAAAGTTATGCGTACAAGCTGGGAAACCGTGTGCGAAAATATAGGGTAATTTCCCCAATTCTTTTTTGGAGTTTTTACATGATGAATCGTGGTCTGAAGGCAGTAAAAGCCTTCGCATTTGGTGTTGTGATGAGTGGTTTGGCGGCGGCGTGTAATGAAGCCGGGCAAGTAGCAAAAACGATTGCGCCCGAAGCGGAAGCAGTCAATGCCAGCGCAGCCAAAGGTCTGCAAAGCGCACAACTAACGGCAGAAGAACGCGAAGCGAAAAAGCGCGAGTTCTTCGCAAAGCCGGAAGTAAAAGAAATGTCCGCCGGACTGGAAGAAATCGCCGAAGCGGTTGCTGTGGCGGTGGAAGACAAAACCTTACGCGACCGCATCTATGCGAAGTGTATGGAGAAATTCGACGGCGAAACAAACGTCCTCTGGCAGCAGCTTGAGGGCGACGATAATCTTCGTTCAAAAGGCGGCTGGAGCAAGAAGATAGACGACAAAGGTCGCAAGAATACGGTTGTAAAAGGTGTTGGTAATGTGGACGCTGCGGTAAAGAAGTTTGAGAAACTTGTCAATGCTCCCTTACACTTGTTCTGGATGTACCCTTCGACGTGGGATAAAAAGACAACTCCGTTGATAGCGTTTGTACCGTGGGACGTTGACCCCGATACACGGCAGAGTATTCCTGCGTTTGATAGTAAAGGAAATCGTTTTGAACTTGACCGTAAGGGCGAACTTGCAAAAAAGCGCCCAATAGTAGTAGTTACGGTTAATGAGCGTGTTGGTCTTAACGGCGGTCGTAAAGATATTGTGGGCGTTTCGCATGAGGATAATGCAAATTCAGTTACGATTCAAGCGAAAGGGAAATCACCTAATCTTACCGGTTCGACTACCGTAAATCGGGTGCGCCCAGGTTCTGTAAGGATTGACTTCTTTGGCGATGAATTACCGTGGGATGGCGGTGCAGAATTTGAGTATGCTTATGAGTATAGAGTACGACTCATTGGGAGTCCCTCAGGAATTATTCGGTCATATTACGGTGGCTATCGAAGCATTCCAAGCAATGCGACATCTTCATTTTCTTTTAGTGCGAGTGATACTTACTATCACCATCCACTTTTCCAAGATTCAGATACGGAAACAGCACTTGATGTAAAGTTTACTTATTATGAAGACGATGGAGCCAGCATATTTGATGACTACATGGATTATCATCAATTTAATGTACCCGACAACCCGGAAACGATCAACAAATCACTCTCTGATGACCCGGTTACAACCTATGTCAAAGAAGGCTCGTACACATTCTTCTTCTATTAACGGAGTAGTTTCATTGTCCAATTATTTGTATTTCATACGATTGCAAGTACGCCGCTTGTCCAAAACATTATTGGCGGGCATGATTTATTTTGCTTGCTCTTTCACCTGTAAGGCAATCCTGCAATCGCATCCCGATACAACCTATTCTCCTGCGGCAATAATGCCGCAGGAGAATCTTAGGGATTTTAACCGTAATTCTGTTGCATGGGGTGGAAGTTTCGTCGAAGGTGATATAACTCGCGGTCGTGATGAAGGTGAATTAATGATTTCTACGGCATACGCCAGAAATTTGAGCCGAAGCATTAGTATTGAAGCTGCTTTGCATTATGTTGGTGTTGCTCGTTATCTACAGTTTCAAGGTCGTTTCACTGATGATACCGCACGATACATCTCAAACGCTTGGATAGGCGATATTACAGCATTTATTGCCCCTTTTAACGGTACGCTGGAACGTTTGAGGTTTGGTGCCGGACCGACTCTGCGTTGGTATAGCTCATTAGGTGCCAATCAACGACCAAGACTTTATGTTAGCCCTCAAGGCGATACCACACGCTTTCCCGTAATCGCCAATGTACAGTACACAGAAAGCATCCTCGCCGGGTTTCACGGCATCGTTGAGTATGTGATTCCTCTCCCATCCATCCGAGGACTTGAGATTGTTATTCGGTCTCAGCTTCATCTACTGTTTCCTCCCGGTCACGACATTAGTGGTGGCGGTGAACCTGCTCGATTTGGTCGGCTTGGCTCTGCGAGTATTGGTGCTTTTGTGCGTTTCGGCTGGTAATTTTTCTCTTCTTTATATCAACGTAGCTCCCATGTTCAACAAATATTGCCCCGTTACTTTGCTCTGTTTTTTTTGTTTTACGCCACTATTTTCCAAAGAACACTTACCTTGCCTAAGTGAATATAGTTTTGAGGTTATAGATACAGTCCGGTCACCGGATAACTACCTCTTCAATAACTATGCGGCATGGGGCTTACAATACGCCGTAAGCGATATAACGCCCCAAAGTTCAGGTGTTATGTTTTCTATGCTTTATGGCTACCATATCTCACCAAATATTAGCTGCGAAGCATCTCTGCATTTCTTACGATATCTCCAGATAGAGAATTCATATTCTTCCATCACGCTTCCCAATAACACAGTTTTATACCAACCTGAGCATAGCAGTTCTGTGAGCCAAATGCTTGCATTTGATATTACAGGTTTTTTGTATCCTTTCGGAGTTGAGCAGAAAAATATCAGCGTGGGAGCAGGATTTTCAGGACGTTGGGGGGCTTCGATGCGGAATTTTGCGCGGGTGAAGTCATCGGGTTTGGAGGAGTATTTTTCGTTCTTTACAAACCAATTTGCATTGGGTGCAAATATCAAAGTAGATTATATCGTACCTCTGAGTGCAATCCTTGATGTTGGTTTTCGTCTGAGCGGTCAGTTCTTTTTCCCACCTGTACAGGTTACGGGAGATAATATTGCTCTTGGTTATTTTCTCACACCCGATGTTTTACCACCGTTCTATGGCGCAACGGTTAGTCTAGGCGCTTTCCTGCGCATTAATTTTTAGCCCCTGTTCACCGTCCCCGCAAACACGACGTTTCCAAATACTGCCGGAACTGCGAGCGCCGCGCAATCACATCATTATGCGACAAATCGGTATGAATAAAAATGGCGGAGGAGCGCATGAAATCTTGTTTGGTAGCGTTAGACTCCTCCAGAGCACGGAAAGGTACGTTCCATGCCGTGAGGTCTTCCATCAGTTTTTCTGTTTCTGCTTTCGTGCCACCGCCATCGGTGTAGATATTGACAAAGCGTCCGCGAAGCCGCTTGCAATCAGTCTCAAGCCAATGCGCAAACTTTTCCGTCTGCCCATAGAGCGCGTCAAAAAGCCAAACCTCACGCACAGGTACACCACCTCGAAGCAGCATATACGCCATTCCGCGATACGCACCGCTATGACCCGCCAGAATAACATTACCAAGCCGCGCCCTGATGTTTTTGGTACGGCGCAAGGTTTCAAGCGTCTCCGCAAGTAAGCGCTGCAAGCCGCACGAATCCTCCAACTTACCACCAAAAGAATCCGGCGCAAAGCGTGGTCCTTCAGGGAACACCAGCACCGCATTCCGCCCGCTTTCGGCAAACTGCTCCGCAAGCCGGAACTGTGCGTTTGCCGTATCAATACAATTATTCCAACCATGCAAATACACGACCACATCAAGCGCCTTTGCAGGATGGAAGCTCTTGGGAAGAAATATCATCACACTGCTGTCGCGGTAATGCTGCGCCTCAGGATAGCTTTTGCCATCGTAGGTATGTCCTTGAGCGCGTTTGGGATGCGGGAGGGGTGCAGATTTCATGCGCACAGTAAGGCTTTCGCCAATTACAGTGCCTGAGGTAGAAGTGGTGGTACGCCACTCTTGTGCTTCGGCGGAAAATACAAGAAAGAGAAAAAACAACATCGAAAAAAGAGATTTCATGCGGCTTTGGGAGATTGGTTGTACAAAAAGTGCGCAATTACTCATCAGGTGGCAACGGCACCAGTATCGGTGCGGCTTCAAACATCATCACGGGGAGGCTTGCAGAGTAATCTTCATCCCAATCGGAATACTGGCGCAGAATCCCCAGTGGCAGTGTCTGCCGAAGCATTTCGGCATACCACGCCGCATATTTGCTTGTCGCCTTCTTTGCCTTTCGCACAAGTGCCGGAAACCGTTCACAAAATTTCAGGGCGAGGTCGTGCGGAGTTTCATTTTCTGCGTCGTCCCAGCCGAAATAGTGATTGTGTTCGCCACTGCTATAACGGGCAATTTCCGTACATTCATGGGCTAAAATCTCGACACGCCAATACATACCTGATGGCGACATTCCTGCATAAATCCGCAGCCCCGCATATCCCATTTGGTGAAGCTCGCCGACCATTTCCAAGACAGTGCGGGCAAAGCGAAAGACGTGATAGGATTGGGAATGCGTCGTCATGCGCTTGGCGGCAAGTGTTTCTGCGCCGAGCCAGACTCTATGCGCTGCAAACGCTCCTCCGCAAGCAGCGCCATAAGTTGTGCGGCAAACGCACGGGCAGTTTGTAGCCCGCGCACTTCGAGCGTCAGCATAAGTTCATGCCCCCGCGCGGACGGTATGCCTTCCAGTGCTTTCAAACTTTTCGTCGTGATAATCATTTTCGGATTCCACACGTGCTTCCAATCGCCCGTATTATTGCGGAAGCGCCAGCGCTTACATTCGATGGACTGTATCAAGTGTAAAGGAATGATGCGGGTTTGCACGTCAGTTCGTTTTTGTTTATAGCTTGTCATGGAGTATTCGCTTTTAGCCGTCACAAATTCCATGACAAGCGCACCGTCCTCAAAGCGCATGATTCCTGAACTACCGGAAGAATACTCGCCACGGAAGAGCGAATAATCATCATCGGTTACATCTTTGTCAAGAAAAAAGGGAATTGCGTCGAGGTCGAGAATCATGGTGTGGTCTCCTGTTGGGATTCGCTAAAATGTTTCTTAAGGAAGGTGTGGAGCGGATTCAAATGTTTTGTCGCATGGTCAATATTCCAGTGATTTGAGTCTTGGTAGTTGCGTTTATTGCCAAAAGCATTGTTATAGGTGGTATTAACCTCAGCATAAGCAAACAGCATCGTTTTATCGCTTGGCGTTGTATAGCCAGAAGAGCGTAGACAATCTGCGTACGATTGCCAGCAATGAAGCAGTGAACTGTGCTCATCGGGGATACATGATTTCAAAAGGTCTTCCAATGTGCCATTAGTGGCATTATCGGGCAAAAGGAAAATCTGTTCTTCGCTCAGCTGCACACTTACCGAGGAAGCTCGTTGTATAATAAATGACCGTTTTGCCGCTACGCCGCGATTTTGCTTATTTTGCGGATCTTGCGTTGTGTCAGGTCTATCAGCATCAAATACAACGAGTACCTTCATAGTTGGGCGAACATCAAGAATTTGTCTAGCTACTCCCGGTGGCTTAAACCAGAATGTCAATTTGTCTTGTGAGTTTGTCGTGAAGATAATTATGTCCGATTTCAATGCTTGTCCATCCGTAGGGTTTTTCACGCTTTTGCTTGTATCAGCATCAGGGTTGTAAATTATCAAGCTGTCTGAGACAACAGGAAACCATTCCTTGATGCAATGCCTTATAAATACAGCATCTTCCATGCCTTCAACGAGAAGAAGAATATTCTGTTTCATCCCCACACCTCTCGCGGGTCGAGCCGAGCTTCCATAGCATATTGAAAGTCATCAAATTCATATGGGTAGCTTTTCACACTACCATCCGGCATTTCCGCTAACTTAAAACACCGCGCCCGCTCCTGATACTGCAACATTTCTGGCTCTTCCAACACTTCTTTGAATACTTCTAAACATTCCCAGTTGTGCGTGGTGGCGAAGAGCTGGACGTTATGTGTTGCCGCAGCTTTCAGAATAGTACGCCAAAAATTCTTGAAGCGACTTATATGAACACCTGCATCTATTTCGTCAATCATTAAACGATTATCGGAATGCAGGATAATTTCGATTAAAATTCGGAACAATTTAATGACACCATCACCAAAAACACCGAGTGGTAATGCGGGGTCTATACCATTCTGAAAAACAATTAGATGTGGCTCGTGCGAATCTTTTGTGCGAATATCGAAGTTAATGAGACGTGGCAGCATGACTTTCATATCCTGAATCAATTGCTCTCTTAGCGTTGTTCTTTCCTGTATTTCATTCTCAAAAACTTGGGCTAAATGATGCTCGTAACCATTGAAGAATGGAAGGTAGGGCATGATATAGCGATGAATGCCGTCATAGCCATTTCCAGTGCTTAGTTTTTCTTGTATACCTAAAGCATTGTATGGTGGCTCGCAATCCCAAAGTGCTGTTTCATTAGCTGGGTCATATTGAATTTCTATTGTATAATCAGGTTGGCAAACGAATGTAATTGTAATTCCTTTTGTCCACTCAGGATTACTACGATTGGCAAAATACCGCAAATATGAAGCGTTAATGTTGCTGAATCTTTTGAACGCTAATAAGGTTGTTAGCATTCGCCAGCGCCAAACTTCAGCCGATTTTGTAATAAGCAACGCCTCCAGCACACTCGTCTTTCCCACATTGTTATCGCCCACAATGAGGTTGAACTGCCCGATATTGTTCATTTCAAAATGCTCGAAGCGTTTGAAATTTTCGACCGTGAAGGATGTGAGATGTGCCATTTGCGTTATACAAGGATAAAAACAAGATTGATAAACTTATTCAAACAACCCTTCGTCGCGGTGGAGAAGCAAAATTGCATTATGCGGCACAACGACGTATTTGCGTTCATTGAAGCGCAGTTCCACGGCGTATTTTTTGAGATAAATTGCCAAATCGCCCATGCGGGCTTGCAGGGGAACATATTTGACTTGCTCGTCACTTTTTTGCCACGGCTCGGTGTCGCCCGACTGCGGTACGGCGTAGCCGGGACCAACCTTGATAACATAACCGCTTGAAGCCTCGTCCTGCCCCTCCACGCCGGGCGGCAGAATTAGTCCGGCTTTGGTTTCGCCTTCTTGGGTACGGGGTTGAATCAGAACGCGGTCGCCGACGACGATAAGCTGCTCGGCGATATTGATTTCTAAATCAAGCATGAACATTGACGTTGGTGAGGAAGTATCGGTTTGCAAGCACGAATATACGTCATTTTACGGCATTGTACAACGACTCTACAAAGACACAGCGCCGCTCTGTATCAATCCGATAGCGCACACGCCACGTTTGGTAGGCATATTCATATTCCTCGCCCCCTGCCACGAGAACACGTATCCGCCTGTATGGGTGCGGAAAAGGGTCGTGCTGAAGGACACGACGAAGCGTATCTTCCATTTTCGGGTGCTCACAAAGCGCAGAAGCGAGCATTGGCAAGACTTCAGGCGCAATGTCAAGCGTAAATTGCTGTTCCGCAGCTAATTCTTCCAGCCAGCCCGTGCGCGAGGCGGGAAACGAGTCATATTGCGGGATATACGGCTTAATATCCACAATCGGCGTGCCGTCCAGCAAATCGCAATTCCCCACACGCAGCACTAACCCTTGCACATCCAGCACTTCCACGACCGACATTCCAAGCGGGTTCGGGCGATACGGCGCACGGGTGGCAAATACGCCGCGCTTCACACGCCCACGCGGTGGCAGCACTTTGGGCTTCCACTGCGCAACGCCATTACTGAGGTTTTCGTGAAAAATATACAAGAGCCAAACCCGCTCAAAACCTTGTACGTCAGCAAGCGCTTGTTCGTAATTACACTGCGGGAAAAGCCGTACACACGCTTGTTTACTGCGGTCTTGTTGGTGGTGGAGCGTTTCTTCGTTCTGGAGCGGCTGTCTGGGAGCATCGTATTTACGCCCGAAGCGTGTAGAAATCACGCCAATTGGCTCCAATGAGTATCTCACGACTTCAGATTCACGTTCTTGCTTTTTCACTCTTTCAATCTCCTTCTTGGCTTACAATTGGCTGACAAGCGGCATTTCAACAATAAACGTCGAACCGCTTCCAAGCACACTTTCCGCCCAAACACGCCCACCATGCAACTCCACAATTTGCTTCACTATTGCCAAGCCCACACCGTTAGACGATTCATTGCCGGTAGGACGAGCGGAAAGGCGCTGAAAAAAGCCGAATAATTTGCTGCGGTCGTCGTCCGTCAAGCCCGGACCTTGGTCGCGGACTTCAAGGCGCGAGAAGGCGTGATTACGCTTAACCGAAATGTGGATCTCCGCACCAAACGGCGAGTATTTGACGGCATTGGAAACGAGGTTTTCCACGACCTGTCCAAGTCGGGCTATATCAGCACAAACCATGCAGGAAGACTCAACATCGAACACCATAGTTTGTGATTTTTGCTCTGCCGCCACCGTATGCGGTTCGGAAGCATTCACGCACACATACCCAAAATCAACAACTTCTTTGGAAAGCTCCATGCGCCCCATTTCAACGGCGGAGACATCCAGAATATTTTTGATAAGGTCGAGCATTCCTACCGCCGAGCGCGACATCGCCTCCATCATTGGCAGAAAGCGACTGGAAGGCTCAAGTTCGGAAAGTACGATTTCCGCAAAGCCGATGATGGCTCCAAGAGGATTTTTCAAATCGTGCGCAGCAATAGAAAGGATGCGGGTTTTGAAGCTGTCCGCCTCAGCCAGTTTACTATTCGATTCTTCCAATGCCATATTCTTGAGTGCTAAAGCAGCATTAACCTCTTGAATCTCTCGCGCTTGGCTATCCAGAAGAGTCATTTGACGGCGAATTTCGACGGTACGCTCGTCCACCAAATGCTGCAATTCTCGATTTCGCCGCTCTATACTTCTAACGCGATTTCGGTACATACTCCACACAAGAGCAAGCCCAGAGAATCCCGCTCCCAGCCGAAACCACCACGTTTTCCAAAACGGGGGGCGAATAACGACACGCAGTGCTGCATCGCGCTGCGACCACACACCATCGCTATTGGCTGCACGGACGCGGAAAACATACTCGCCCGCGTCCAAATTGGTGTAATTCACCGAGCGCTGCGTACCTGCTTGAATCCAATTTTCGTCGAAGTTTTCGAGTTTGTAGGCGTATTGGTGTTTCAACGGGTTCACATAATCCAAGCCTGCAAATTCAAACGAAAAAAACGTATCGGTGTATTCCAACTCCAACGTTGTTTTCTCAGTAATAGAGCTATCTAGCTGTACGAATCGGTTAAACTTGCGAAAGCCCGTGATAACAACATCCGGCGCGTGTGGATTATCTTGAACGCTGTCCGGATGAAACAGCGTAAAGCCTCCCACGCCACCAAACGCCATCATACCGCTTGAAAACTTGGCGTAAGCACCTCTGTTGAATTCATTGCTCTGCAAGCCATCGCTTGCTTCAAATGCCCGAACACGGTAGCTTGTCTGCTCGGCAGGCTTGATCGTGTCGGCACAGGTCAGCACGGCAATTCCTTTATTCGTGCTTATCCACAACCGCCCCACTCGGTCTTCCAAAATTCCGTACACAATCTCGTTCGGAAGTCCGTGCTCGGCTGTAAAGCGCATTAACTCTTGCGCAGTCCCCATTTTGTTTCTGTCCCACCGATACAGACCGCCGCCATACGTGCCGTACCACAAGGCACCACGCCTATCTTCACAAATACTCACCACATTGCGCACTGCAATATTGACCGTATCTCCCAGCAGATGCTGTGCTGTAGGCAGAAGCGCACCGAATGTGGTGTCGAAGAGGCGTAATCCTGCCCCCCACGTACCCACCCACAGTGCGCCAGAGCGGTCGTAATAGAGCGTTTGAACGGGAATTGCCCGGTCTTGGCGGAGCGGAAACTTTGTGAAGCGCACAATACCTTGCTGCAATGCCTTACGGTCAAGCCTATTCAGTTTCCCGTCATCAGTTCCTACCCAAAGGTTTCCCTCTTTGTCTTCGCTCAACTTCCAGACATGATTATTGCTGATGGAGGTCGTGTCGAACGTACTGTGGCGGTAGGTGGTGCAGTTCTTCAATGAGCCATCCGGCTTACGGTCAAATCGGCATAAACCGCCACCAAATGTGCCTATCCAAAGCGTCCCGAAGCGGTCTTCAAGTATAGCACGAATATAGTCGTACCCCAACGACGATGGATTATTGGGTTCGTGCCTAAAGACCGTGAATGTGCGTGTTTTGGGGTCGAATCGGTTCAAACCGCCACCGTATGTACCTATCCACACAATACCTGCGCGGTCTTCGTGAAGACAGAGGACATCATTGTGGCTGAGGCTGTTCGGGTGCTTGGGATAATGCCGATAGGACGTAAAACGCTCGTCGAAGGTGCTGTGCGTCCGCAGTCCGCCACTATTGGTCGAAATCCAGAGCACACCCGCTCGGTCTTCTTTTACACCGAGAATCGTGTAAACACCTGCATCATTTCCACTATCATCCACATCCAGCGCGTAGGTATGGAACGTCTCTGTTTCACGATTGAGCGTTTGCAAGCCGCCTTCCTGCGAGCCTATCCAGAAGCGCCCGTCACGGCTTTCATAAATAGTATTGATGAAATTATTTGCTAATTCACGCGGGGAAGAACCTTTGCTCCAATGGCGAAGAACGCTTCTGGTATCAGGGTTAAAACGATACAGCCCGGTATTAGTCGTACCGAGCCAAAGCATACCTTGTTTGTCCTTGTAAATGGGACGAATTGGCTCATTCAGAGCAGAATTTACACCTAAGTCGCAATGGGTAAACGTCCCCTCTCCTGCGCGGTCAAAAAGATGGAGTCCCTTTACTGTCCCCACCCACAAACGTCCTTTATCATCCTCACAAAAGCTCATAACTCTACCACTGCGAAGCCCTTGAGAATTACCAAGCCCTGGAGCATAGCGCACGAAATGCCCTGCCACACGGTCGAACATATAAAGACCGCTTAATTGCATACCAACCCAAATGTTTCCTTGACGGTCTTCATAGAGAAAAAGTACGCCGTCAGCACCGATACTATGCGGGTCAGAAGGGTTATGACGATATGTGGTGAATCGCTCAACTTTCGGATTCCAAACGCTTATCCCTTGCGCCGTTCCTACCCACAGCATTCCAGCGCGGTCTTCGAGTAATGCGGCAACCCAGTTATGCGCAAGTGTTGTGCTATCACGGTCATTATGGCGAAAAACGGTAAAAGTATAGCCATCATACCGATTCAAGCCGTCGGAGGTGCCGAACCACATAAACCCCCGACGGTCTTGTAAAAAATCTTGGACGCTATTTTGAGACAGACCATGCTCAACCGTCAACCGCTTGGTAGGAAGCGATGTTTGAGCCAATGCCCCCGAGACAACAGCCATAACCGCAAAGAGCAATGTCCAACAGCATCGTAGCATAGTTCTGCCAAGTCCATGATGGTTTGAATCTACGGTGAAATTTACGACAAAAGTTTTCGTGAAGAACCGCGTAATTGCTTGCCTCCGTTTGTGCCAATCGCGCCTTGTGTGCGTAGTGTGCGCGTGATGCGGAACTGCCCGATAAGTTGCTGTAACTCTTCGGCTTGCGCTTGCAGTCCCTGTGCGCTTCCGGCGATATTGCCCACGCTTTCTACCGATTCTTCGATAACATCGGCAATCGCAGTGACGCTTTCCGCCATCACATTGCTGGTGGTAGCTTGTTCTTCGCTGGCGGTGGCAAGCTGGCTCATCACGTCTGAAACCCGCTCGGTACGCTGCAAAATCGCAGAAAAAGCGTCGGCAGTGCGAGTGAGTGCTTGCTGCCCTTCGTTGACAAGCCTTGTCCCTGCTTGCATGGAGCCGACGGCTTCACCAGTATCGCGCTGAATGATTTTGATGGTATTCGAGATTTCTTTCGTGGCTTTTTGTGTGCGCTCGGCGAGCTTGCGAACTTCATCGGCGACGACAGCAAAGCCACGCCCTGCGTCGCCCGCACGAGCAGCTTCTATAGCGGCGTTCAGCGCCAAAAGATTCGTTTGGTCGGCAATCTCGTCAATCACTTGGATAATTTCACCAATTTGCTCGCTGGATTTCCCCAAAGCACTTATTTTATCAGCACTTTGAATAACCACATTAGAAATGCTGCGGACATTCTCCATCATGCTGTTCATCGCACCATTACCTTGCTGTGCGTCGTCGTTGGCGAGCGAGGCTTCGTGTGCTGCGAGCGATGTTTGCTGCGTCGTTTGCTCAATCGTGGCGGACATTTCTTCCACCGCACTGGCAACGTGTCCTGCTTGTGAGGATTGTTTTTGAGAAGAACTCGTCAAGCCTTCGGTAGCGCTTGAAATCTCGTTTGCAGCGGACACCGTGCGGTCAGCGCTTTCAGCCACGCGGGCAAGCATCGCTTCTACATTTTCGATGGTCTGATTGAGCGCGTGCGCCAGTTTGCTGATATTGTCATCTCCACTGCTGGTGCTGGATTCCGGTACACGCACGGTAAAATCACCCTCAGCAACACGGCGGATGTGCTGCAATAGCTCTTCGACGCTTTTGGTTAAATATTCTTTTTGCGACTCCGATCGTGCTAAATCTTGTGTAGCGCGGCGCTCGGACTCAGCTTTCATCTCTTCGAGCTTGTGATAATCTTCTTGTGCCTTCTGCTCAGACGCAGTACGGGTTTCAGCCAGCAGTTGTGTAGTTTCTTCTTTGCTCAATTCGCTTTGTGCGCTGATGGCATTGATAAACAACACCAAAAATACCGTCGAGGTCAATGTTACATACACAATTTGCTGCGGAGGAATACGAATTGGCGGTAAAGTCACGATGGCATTAATTTCCAGTACAAATAGACCAATGACAAGAAGCAACGTTCCAATACCAATCATCCGTCCAAACTTGAAGCCCCCCAGATTAAATGCTAGTATCGGCGCTGCGATGAAGAAATAGTGAACGTTTGATTTGATGCCGCCGAAACTGAAGAAAAGAATAATAATAACGACAATGTAGGTTCCGATAAGAAGCAATACTGGCTGCTTGAGCGATGCACTTCGTTTCATCAGTGTTGGCGTAAAAACGGTAATTATTGCCGCTAAGAGCATCGGAATATCAACGAGAGTAAACCCCACAAAAAATAAGTCTTGCACAACACTCAAGAGAGAAAGCATCATCAGCGTAAATGAAATCGTAACAAGCAACCGTGCTCGACGAAATTCATCAATATCTTGACGCAATGATTCAGGAATAAACGAGAGGATAAGTGAACGCAGCATACAACGAGTTCCTTTCTGTCTTGGTTGTGAGACAGCGTGAAAAATGGAATGGACAATTTTTCACAAACTACGAAACTTCATCATAAAAAGCGAGAGTAAAAAACGAAAGGATTCATGCGCCCTTGAAACGAATTGTTGGAGAAAAATTTGCTTTTCCATTCTGAATCATTTACATTGCAACACGTCAAAAAAAACAACCAATGACGATTTGCAATGCGGCACAATTACATTTTTTGCATTGCACCTCAACAAAAAAGCAACTACTTAGTAAATGACAATTCTCACTTCTCATAGCGCCGTAACCCGTTCAATGATGAACGATTGCATGATGCCCCAAATGTGTGGCATGATGATGTGCTGCTATGTACCTCCAATGAAGGTGAGAATGTTGTTGTAACGAACAAGACTACGAATCAGATTACAAGCCATTCCCCTTCACGGAGAATGGCTTTTTTGTTGCTATTTTTTTCACATTTTTTCATTTTTTGGAGTATTCTCGCATGAGCACACAAACAGCACAGCCCGCCACCAAGACAGACATTCCAAACGTTATTCTGCGTTTGGGCGACACCGCACCGAACTTCACCGCCGAGACCACGCAGGGTCCGATTGATTTCCACGCATGGCTTGGCAATAGCTGGGGCGTTCTCTTCTCGCACCCTGCCGATTACACGCCTGTCTGCACCACAGAACTCGGCACGACGGCGAAATACAAAAACCAATTCGACGAACGCAATGTGAAAGTTATCGCGCTCAGTGTTGACCCGCTTGAGAAACACCACGCATGGATTAACGACATCAACGAAACGCAACACACAACAGTCAATTTTCCGCTTATCGCCGACCCCGACAAGCGTATTGCTCTGCTCTACGGCATGATTCACCCTAACGCATCGGAGAACGCGACCGTGCGCTCGGTGTTCGTGATTGGACCGGACAAAAAAATCAAACTCACCATTAACTATCCGGCTTCTACGGGCAGAAATTTCCTTGAAATTCTCCGCGCGATAGATTCACTTCAGCTTACGGCAAATTACGGCGTAGCAACGCCCGCAAACTGGCAACACGGCGACGACGTAGTTATCGTGCCTGCCGTAGCCGATGCCGACGTGCCTACACGCTTCCCCAAAGGCGCTACTTACGTGAAACCATATTTGCGCATCACGCCGCAGCCGAATCTCTAAATTTTTCATTCCTAATCTCGCATTTTGCCACTTTTTCAGAGAGTTTATCATGTCAGAACAACGTACTTCCACCGCGACATCACGAAATAAACGCCCACTAGACATTCCCTTGCCGATTGTCAGTTTTAGTCGCTCGGTCTATGTCGTGGCACTTGTCGCTGCCTTTGCATTGCAGCAACCGCTTATTACCTCGGCGCTCCTCTTCATTGTTACTCTGGGCGTTGTGGGCGGCGCTCGGTGGAATGTTCTTAATCGTTTGGGACGCATTCTCTTTGGGAAGCGCATTGCGGCGAATCCCGCCGTTCCTTTGGAAGACGTGCGTTTGATTCGCTTCAATAACCTAATTGTCATCGGGCTGCTTGCTGCTGCGCAAGTGGCGTTCTGGCTCACTCGCACACCGATAGTAGGATGGGTGTTCGTGGGCTTTATTGTGGCGGCGAGCGTGGCGGCGCTGTCCGGCTTCTGCGTGGGCTGCGTGTTGTACTATCAATTCAAACTGCACAAATACAAGTTTTTAGGAGAGTCCTAAACGTAGTCAAATTTTTCAGCGGACGGGAATATAGATTTTCCTGTCCGTTGTTGTATTTTGGCTCAGGCAACGTATCAAATCATATTTCTCAACTATCCTTATCTCTTCCATGAAAGAACTTACCGTGAGCGAACTCAAAGCGCTCTTCGACTCAGGCGCTGATTTTCAACTGATTGACGTGCGCGAACCGCATGAGCTAGCGGTTGCGAGCATTGGCGGCGAAAATATTCCGCTTGGAACCGTCTTGCAAAACTCATCTGCTTTTGCCCGCGACAAACAGGTCGTTGTGTATTGCCGAAGCGGAAAACGCAGTGGTGATGCGGTCTTGGCACTGGAGCGGCAGTTTGGTTTCGATAATCTTTACAATCTCAAAGGCGGCATTCTCGCCTATGCCGATGAAATTGACCCTTCCCTCACCAAATATTAACACCTCAATTCCTCAGTATTTATGCCGCACACAGAGCGATTTGATAATTTTGAGACCAACGCCATCCGCCTTCAGACCGAACGCGCGGAACGCGAACATTCTTCTCCCATTTACTTCACCTCTAGCTTTGTTTTTGAGGATGCCGAGCAAGCGCGGGCGATGTTTGCCGATGAAATACCGGGCAATATCTACACGCGCTTCTCCAACCCGAACAACAGCGAATTTATCGAAAAGCTCTGCGCCTTAGAAGGCACGGAAGACGGCATTGCGACTGCTTCCGGCATGGCGGCGATGTGGTCATCGCTGGCGGCGTTCCTCAGGAGCGGCGACCACGTACTTGCTTCGCGGTCGCTCTTTGGCTCAACACACCAGATTTTGACGGCGCTGCTGCCGCGTTGGGGAATCACGCACTCCTACGCCGACATTGCCAAGCCCGAAGAATGGGAAGCGCTCATTCAGCCGAATACCAAAATGATATTCGTCGAAACGCCCTCCAATCCTGCGTTGGATGTGATTGACCTTGAGTGGCTGGGCAAACTCGCCCGCAAGCATAATGTGATTCTGAACGTGGACAACTGCTTTGCCACACCATACCTGCAAAATCCCGCAAAGTACGGCGCAGACCTCGTTACGCACTCTGCCACAAAATTCATTGACGGACAAGGACGCGCCATTGGCGGCGCTGTTCTGGGACGGGCAGACCTCATCAAGGAAGTACGCTTCTTTGCACGGCACACGGGACCTTCTCTCAGCCCTTTTAACGGCTGGATTCTTTCCAAAAGCCTCGAAACACTTGCCGTGCGCATGGAACGCCACTGCCAAAGCGCCCTTGCGCTGGCAGAACGCTTGCAATCGAACCCTCACATTGCCTACGTGAAATACCCTTTTCTGCCCTCGCACCCGCAGTACGACTTGGCGCGTCGGCAGATGCGTTTGGGTGGCGGCGTTATCACGTTTGAACTGAAAGGTGGTATTGAGCAAGGGCGGCGTTTTCTGAACGCGCTGCAAATGCTGTCGCACACCGCCAATCTTGGGGACACGCGCACGATTGCAACGCATCCGGCTTCGACAACCCATTCCAAACTCAAAGAAGAAGAGCGCCAAGCAGTCGGCATCACGCCGGGACTGATTCGCATTTCGGTCGGGCTGGAACACCCCGACGATATTGTGCGGGATATTGAACAAGCAATTACGGCTTCGGCGAATAGCTGACAAGACTCGGTCTCTTTGGTGCTACTGTCGCCCATTACTTTGGCAGACACGTATTCTTCCTTGCCTGTACCGCGCAAAAAGCCTATTTTGGGGGAAAATGTTCGTATCATTTTTCCCCATTACGAATGAACACCAAAGCACTGACAACATTCCTCAGCGAACTCGCAGAAAACAATTCAAAAGCGTGGTTCGACGCAAATCGCAAACGCTACGAAGCGCTCCGCGAGGAGTGGCTGGAACTTATCGAAGCAGTCATTGTCGGCGTGGCGGGCTTTGACAGCAGTATTCAGAACCTAGAGCCAAAGCAATGCGTCTTCCGCATCAACCGCGACATTCGCTTTTCGCAAGACAAAAGTCCGTATAAAACGAATTTTTCAATGCTTATTTCTCCCGAAGGCAGAAAGACGCTTCTGGGTCCGTCGTACTATATGCAGATTGACGGCAAGGCGGAAATGTTCGTAGCGGGGGGAATTTGGATGCCGGAAAAAGAACAATTTGCCGCTATTCGTGCGCATATCGCCGAGTACCCGGAGCGCATAGAATCTGTGCTTGCGGATAAAACTTTCAAAGCGGTCTTTGGCGACCTCAGCCGCTCCAATACCCTCACCCGCCTCCCCAAAGGCTACGAAGACGACGTGCCGCACCCCGACCTTATCAAGCTCAAAAGCTACATCGTACAACACACTATGCGTTGGAAACCGAAAGACGACGACACGCTTGAACAGGAGCTGGTACGCCACTTCGAGGCAATGCACCCGCTTATTGAGTGGCTGCGTGTGGCGCAGAAAGTGTAGCTTATAGTTATTTTCTTTTGTATGTTGCAGCAGCAATAACTCCACATTGGCAGCAACCAACTCCATTCCGAGAATTAGAATCTTCACTATGTAAGGAGCGTCTCAATGCTTACCCGACATTATATTCGTGCATTATTCATTGCCGCGATAGTCTTTGGTGTACATAACACACTATCCTTCGCACAAGGAAACACCATGCCTTTGAAGCCACTTTCGGTCGGTACGGTTACTCTTTACTATAACGAATATGTTTGGAATGGATGGAACACATATCGCAATGGTCCTGGGACATATAAAACAGACTACTATGACTGGAAGGGAAAAGGGTATTATTTTACGAAAGTTACTGGAGATACAGTTATCAATGGAAAACAGTATGCAATTATCCATAATTCAGCCACATATACAAACAGTACAGAAAATTTATGGGTGGGAGATTTGTTTTACAGTGACTCAAAAGGAATAGCCTATGAGCGCCAGACAGATTCAGCCCTATTCCAAATTTTCCCCGGATATAATTCTCAAAGCCAAAAAACCGACTTTGAAAAAGAGATATTTAATATTAAAACAAACCAATGCGCCTATTTAACTTTTTATACTGGTTCTTGCACGACGCAATCGGATGTTGATACCTTTACCATTTCATGTTATAGATCCCCTTCCGACTTCTCCACAGGCTCCGTTACAATTAAAAAAGGCTTGGGTATTGTTTTAATTGCTGATTCATACAGTAGCCACTCCTTGTCAAGTAGGTCATATTACAGTGGCAAAACACGTTTTATCGGTGCATTGAGTGATGGCAAGGTACTGGGAGATAGTCTCGTTTTGTTCCTTGATACAGATTTGAATACATTGGACACACTACGAAAACAGAAAAAACCATTAAGCTACAGTTTTGACAATAATCTACTTAACATCCGCTCATATATTACTGACAATGTGCTTTCTTTGAAACTCTATACAGATACCGCACAGGATATTACGATAGAAGTATTCAGTACCCTAGGACAATTGGCTTATCGTATTGAATCTGAAAAAATCAAAAAATACTACTCTCAAGTTGACTTGAATGTAGGCTACTTACCACCCGGACTATATTTTATCAGGGTCTATTCAAAAGAGGGTATAAGCACTTCCAAAATTCTCGTAGGTAACTGACGAAACAATACTAAGTAAAACACCAACACCAATACCAATACCATGCGCATAACACAAGAACATCTGGACACAATCGTAGAGCGAGCAAAAGCTATGCACCTCACAAGGGTTATTCTCTTTGGCGGTGCTTTGGAACACCCCGAAGATACAGAGGATATTGATATTGCCGTCGCTACCGAAGAAGGCGGAAATTTTCTTGCGTTTGCTGTTGATTTAGAACGCGCATTGCCGTCAGTGTGGGTGGATGTTGTACCGATTCAGCCCAATACACCGTTTATCGAATATGTTGAGCGTAAAGGACGTGTTTTGTATGCAGCATGATAAACCTCACAAACAAGAGGAAGAAAAAGAGCGCCTTGACGACTTCACCGAACAATGTCGTATTGAATTGGCACTCATGGAAGAAACAACGCAAGAAATAGTGCTGCTGCTTGCAGATATACGAGTTGACCGACAGATTCCGTCCGTACGGAACCGTGCCGCCGCCGCTAGCCTTACACAATCGTTTTACAATGGTATTGAAAATATTCTAAAGCGGACAAGCAAATACTGCGGCGTAGCCCTACCCAAAAGTGAGCAGTGGCATAGCGAACTGGCGCTACGTTTCACTTTAGAGAATCATGCAAAATACGAACTGCCGATGCTTCTTCCTCCAAAAATAGTCGCTGCCGCTACCATTCTACGGCGATTCCGGCACGTCATCATGCACGGATACGCAATGAATTTAGACTGGGAACATATGAGTATCAATGTTGACCTTGTTCCCGAAATCTTTCCGTCTTTTCTCGCCGCTGTGGAAGAGTTTCTTGCTCAGGAAAAACATCGTATTGCCTCGTCAACAGAAAGTTAAAGTTTATTTGGCACAATGCTTGCAAAACCTCTTCCTATGCGCCCCCCGCGCTTCCGTTTTTGTCTCACAATCCAACACCACCTGTGATGAAATCGAACAACCGTCTCACCATGAAGCAAGTCGCTAACAATCAATTCACCATGAAACGCCGCTCTTTTTTGCAGACTGCCGCCGGAGTTGCTGCGCTCGGCGCGTCCTCACAAATTATCGGCGGAATGCCGCTTCTGGCAATGTCGCCGGATAAATTTGGCGCGGAGGTGCAGAATAGCGATAATATCCTCATCGTTGTCCAGCTTTTCGGCGGCAATGACGGCTTAAACACAGTCATTCCGGCGGATGATGCGAACTATTACCGCCTTCGTCCGCAGCTGGGCGTAAAGAAGGAATCAGCGACACGGCTCTTCGGCTCAAAAGTGTATCTGCATCCCGCGCTAACGACCGATGTACCCTTTGGCGGCTTCAAGCAGCTCTACGAAGACGGACGTTTAGCAGTGGTTCAGGGTGTGGGCTACGAAAACCCCAATTTGTCGCACTTCCGCTCGACCGATATTTGGCTTTCCGGCATCAATTCTTCCCTACCCACAACACAATTTAACGACGGTTGGGTGGGGCGCTCTATTGCCAAGCTCTATGCGCCTTCCGGTGGTCAAATCCCCGATTATCCGCTTTGTGTCCAAATCGGCGGTACGCTTTCGATGCTACTCAAGGACGACACGCGTGGCGACATGGGTATCGCCCTTGCCGACCCCGAACAGTTTTTCCAACTTGGGCAAGGCTTGTCGCCGGACGATGCGGCTCTCACCGATAACTCCGCCTTTGCAAGCGAGTTCAATTACGTGCGCACTATCGCTCAGAAGTCCGATGCGTATTCGCAGCTTGTCAAAAAAGCGTTCGACAAAGGCACAAACACGGTAGATTACGGCACCGGACTGGCGCAGCAACTCCGCATGGTGGCACGCCTGATTTCAGGAGGCTTGCAGTCAAAAGTGTATTTGGTGTATATGGGCGGCTTCGATACACACGTGCTTCAGCAGCAGGCAGACGGCACAGGCGTACATCCTGCGCTCTTGCGCTCACTGGCAACAGGCATCACACAGTTCATGCAGGACGCACTGCAACAGCGCTTTGCAGACCGCGTGGTGGGCATGACCATTTCTGAATTTGGTCGCCGCCCACAAGAAAACGGCTCGCTCGGAACCGACCATGGCGCGGCATCAGTGCAGTTTGTCTTTGGTAATAACGTGAACGCAAATGTCTTCGGCAATCCTTACGACCTTTCCAATTTGAATAACAACGGCGATTTGCAATATCAATACGACTACCGCCGCGTGTATGCAAACGTCTTGCAATCATGGTTTGGTGCGACGGAGCAAGATTCTACGGCAATTCTAGGCGAACGCATTGCGCCACTGGCGGTGATAAAGTCTCGTCCGACAAGCGTGAGCGACTTCGGCTTTACAGGAACAAGCGGTAATGCGCTCTCGCTTTCCCCCAATCCTTCGCAAGGCAGAAGCACACTACGCTTCGGTCTTCGTACCGCAGGCGATGTGGATATTTCAGTTTTCAGCACCGTCGGACGGCTACAACGCACTGTTTGGAGCGGCTTCCTCCCGGAAGGCGCTCATACAATTCCTGTGGATGTGGATGCAAACGGTTCGTATATTTGCGTCGTGCGTGTGGGCGGGCGCGTGGAGACTATGCCGTTTGTGGTTGTGCGGTAAGCTGCAAGAGCTACTGTCTCGGCACGTTTTAGCATTTCCAATTGCGTGAGGATTTGCGTAGATTGCCGGAAGCAAGGACGTTTTAGAGCTTGTTTGAAAAGTCGGAAAGTAGGTAAAAAAAGCGGGCAAAGCCCGAA
>CALCNX010000139.1 GCA_937899715.1 uncultured bacterium
GGTAAATATGGAAGTTGGATATAATTTCCATTTACACAAAACAATTTACACACTCTGTTTATAGGACATTTTGCCACAGGGCTTGCGACTAAGAAGTATACTCCATCGCTTTCCTTAGCACTCATGTTTTTTGCAGTGCAGTTTCTGGACATACTTTGGCCAATTTTAGTATTGTTTGGTATTGAAACTGTTAGTATTGAAGAGGGGATTACTAAACTCAATCCACTTGACTTTACATACTACCCATATTCTCACAGCTTATTGATGTCCATTGTGTGGGGTGTACTTTTGGGAGTTGTTTATTTCATTATCACGAGGCAAAGAACAAATTCCCTGATTTTAGGAGCATTAGTGCCAAGCCACTGGTTACTTGACTTGATTGTTCACCGACCAGACCTGCCGCTCAGTCCTTTCAGTTCCATAAAAGTAGGTTTGGGCTTATGGAACCATCCTATGGCTGAAATACTCATTGAGTTCACTTTCTTTTTTGCCAGCGTATTTCTGTACTATACAGTAAGAAAACCAAAGAAAAGAATAGCTTTTTGGTCATTAATAGCAACTCTTCTAATCGTGCAACTCATGAACTTTTTTGGTCCTCTTCCGCCTAATGCCAGCTCAATAGCTTGGGGAGCTAACCTGATTTGGTTATTCATTCTATGGGCTTGGTGGATAGAACGAAACAACCCAGAAAAAGGACAGTCGTAACTACTGCCAACACGGATTTTGCATTAGTGGGTGAACAATGTGACTAGAAACACTTAAGAAGTTCATAAAAGCTGATGCTGACAGATAATTTATGGTTCCAAATACTCACCACCGCAAAGTCTCAAACCGTTACCCCTAAACACCTTTTCACAAAAGCCCTGTACGCAAGACCATAATATCGCTTAAAGGGCTAAGGGTAGTGTCTGCCCTTGTAGTATAGTAGAATCTGGTCTTGAGGGCGACCAGAGTACCACAGTCCAAATGCTGAGTTTGAGAAGTTGTGTTGACGGCAAGATGAATTACGATTACTATTCCGCTGCTGCTTGGGCAAATATGATGAATCGTGACCGCTGTAATGTGGCATAATTGGTTGATGAAATGTTGACAGAAAAGCCCTGCATGCAAGGTAATATTTTGTGTGCGAGGCTTTTAGATTTTTACGGAAATACTATGTAAAGTACGACAAAACTTTCGTATGGTTAAGGGTGCAGGCGATTATTATGAACGACAAAACATAAAAAAATGAAAAAATACACACAAGCTCTTATAGTCATGCTCGTCTCTTTCACATTTTCGTGTCAGAGAAATAATGGCAATCCGATAGACCCGAACTCGACGATTACGTTTTCAAACTCGCCTTTTAGTTTGCAAGGTGTCAATGCAAAATTTGCGAAAGACATTGCATATGACAACAAGGAAAGAACGCAATTCGATATTTGGTTACCCAATTCTACCACTCCCACAGGGGTAGTTGTCTATGTACACGGAGGCGGTTTCACCAGTGGCGACAAGGATTTTGTGTATTCTGTTCAGTCCGGTGGAGCGTGGGACTTTCCTGCCGACATCAAGTTTTTACTCCAAAATAACATTGCTTTTGCTACGATTCGTTATACACTATTAAGCCCAACAGCGGAAACCGAAGGTATTAAAAAACCAATGTCCGACGTGCGAAGAGCATTGCAATACATCAGATATCGGGCAAGTGATTTTAATATTGATAAAACGAAAATCATTTTAGCTGGGAATTCCGCCGGTGCTGGTACTTCTCTTTGGATTGCATTTAACAATGATTTCGCAAATGCCCAAAGCAGCGATCCTATTTTACGAGAATCAAGCAGGGTCAAAGGAGTTGTTGCCAGAGAAGCTCAAGCAAGTTACAATATCGAAGACCGCTGGGTCAATGATGTTTTTGCTGATTACCGTCTAACGTGGTCAGAGATATTAGCGAATGAAGCCGGGAATATTCGCAAAATATATGGCGTGTCCTCCATTGCTCAATACGAATTGCCTGCGATTGATGCGTATAGAAAAGAGGTTGATATGCTGTCGTTGATGTCTTCCGATGACCCTGAAATTTGGGTAAATAACACACTGAGAGATGTTGTGAACCCCTATAATCCTTATAGTCCTGATATACCCGCTCATCACGCTTTTCATGCACGAGAATTAAAAAAGAGAGCGGATGCAGTAGGTGTGAAGAACATTACTTATTACGGTAAAAATCCATTACTCTATTCACATCCGAGCAACGAAAATTGGACACAATTCTGTACAAGGAAGATAAATGAATAACTGTGTGCATCTGACGGCTGAAGTGCTTCATATCAAATTCAGCATCGGCAGGAATTGTTGACTCTAAGTCCCCCCTTCGCCACGCCCCAAGGCATTAGTTCACATACACCTTTGCATAAAAAAAAGCCCTGTACGCCAGATTCTATATTGTGTGCGGGTTTTTTCTTTTTTCAAGGGACGTTTGCTCAACAATGCCTTTTGAGCAAGGTGGAGTCTATGCTTGAGCTGCGTCAAGATATGTTGCCCACCAAGAACTGCTCAGTCACAACGATAACAAGACGACGCTGCGAGGTTTGATGCCCTCAAACTACCACAAAACAATGCAGACAGCACGACATCAAAGACCAGTAACAATGCAGAAAGTGCCACGAAACTTTGTATATTTGGGAATTAGTGATCAGATTAAAACGACACACCAAACATTAAAAAATGGACAAAGAATTAGAACATTTTCCGCAAGCAATACCCTACTTCAGGGATTTCGTAAATGCAAATTTGAATGACTTTCGCGAGCATATGCGTGAATTTAGAACGTATCCCGAAGGTGATTATCCCACGTTTTATCGGGATAATGAAGTAATGCAAGTTATAATCAACATTTGTTATAACATTCATGAAATCTTTGATGACTTAAAAATACCTGAAACATTCGCTTCACCTAAAGCACTTGTAAGAGCTTGGCATAGTTTTCATACGTTCTTAAAAAATGACGACAAATTGTTTAACGATGTCCGTGCTAAGCTGAGCAATAAAGACGAAGGTTTTTCTTTTCCTACTGTCTTGACAGTAATAGATGATGACAGGAGAAAAGTAATAGATGCGTTAGAATATATTTTATCTCTTGAAGAAGTAAAAAAAATCTTGGCTGATAATACAACGACTGGCACTCAAACAGACAAAGTAAAATATGACATCGCATCAAAGAGAGTATATGACGTTGTTTGTATTACTGCGATATACAAAGAATATGAACAAGTAATTAAATTATTAGGGAAAGGAGAAGATCCCCAAATTAAAGACCCCTCAAGAACAATATACTGCGAAGGCGAAATTCAAATTACACCAGAAAAAACTATCAAGATATTAGTTGCTTGTGCAAATCAAATGGGTATGACTTCTGCTGCTTCATTAGCTTCAAAATTAATTTCAAGATTTCAACCTAAAGTTGTATCTATGGTTGGTATAGCAGCAGGCATTTCAGGTGAAATAGGGGATATTATGATACCAGATATTGTTTGGGACTACGGTAGTGGAAAAAGTTCTTTAATTGAGAAAATAAATTGGTTGGGAAGAAAAAAAGATGTAGAGGAATTTACCCCTTACCGTTTTCCTATTACAACAAAACAAGACTTAATCGGGCAGCTTATTAAGATTACAAAAGAAACAGATATTAACAAAAGTGTATTTGATTTAGGTAGAGAAATATCTTTTGAAAATAAACCACAAAAATTAAACTCACATATTGGTCCATTTGTGTCGGGATCTGCGGTTATCGCAAACGACAAAATTCTTTCTCAAATTAAAAGCCAAGACGGCAAACTTATTGGGTTTGATATGGAAGCGTTTGCAATAGCTTACGCTTGCAATGTATCGGACATAACACCACAACCTATTTCAATTATTTTAAAATCTATTTCAGACCATGGAACCAAAAAGAAGCAACACAAAGACAAAGATGAACATCAAAAATATGCAGCATTTACGAGTGCTAATTTTTTAATTTTATTATTAAAACGACATTCAGAAATATTTAATTTGAACTAAAGCCGAACCGCTAGCAGAGGTCTAGTAAAAGTGTCTGTGAGGTGTTTCGCAGACACATTTGTGGTAAATCAAACACTGGTTCACCGCATTAACATTTGAGCTAAAAATCTGCCACTGCGCCAAGTCAAAAACTGTTAGCACAACGTACCTCTCCGCAAAAAAAAAGCCCTGTACGCCAGACCAAGTCTTGCGTACAGGGCTTCTGCTTTGATTTTAATTCGCTCTCCATGCCGATAACACCAAATAATTTTATTCAATCAGAAAAAAATCTTCAAAAAATATTTGCGAAACCGAATGTTTGCACATATATTTGCACTCGCAACCAATTAGTTTCGCAATTAAAAAAATATGACCATGAAAAAGGCTCTTACAGCAATTGCATTGCTGCTTTTTGCGGTATTTCAGTCGAACGGGCAACAAGCTAAACCTACCAGCAGTGGCTATATACCTGTTAATGGCATTAAGGTTTATTACGAGGTATATGGCGAGGGGAAGCCTATTCTTTTACTTCATGGAGCTTTTTACACTATTGAAATGAATTGGGGACAATTGATACCAGAATTGTCAAAAACAAGAAAAGTGATTGCCATTGAATTGCAGGGGCATGGGCACACACCGTTTTCAGAAAGAAAATTAGACATTGCCACCCTGTCAAGTGATGTGAATGAAGTAATGAATTACTTAAAAGTTGACAGTGCCGATGTCGTAGGGTATAGTATGGGTGGCTCCGTGGCGTACCAATTTGCTGTACGATTTCCAAAACGCTTACGAAAATTAGTGGTTATTTCTTCTACTCATAAAAGCAGTGGCTGGCTGCCTGTGGTAAATAGCGGGTTTAAGAATTTTAAGCCTGAATATTTTGACAATACTCCTTTGAAAACGGCATACGATGCAGTAGCACCCGACAAAGCACAATGGACAAGGTTCTTGGAACAAATGATTGCTTTTGTGGGCGTACCATTTGATGTGGGAGATGCCAATATTGCTAAAATTACCTCGCCGGTATTACTGATTTCGGGCGACAATGACGGATTAGATAAAATTGAATTGATGAAAACTTATCAACTATTAGGAGGCGGTGTTACTACTGCTGATTTAGCACCAATGCCAAAGTCGCAATTAGCGATTGTTCCTGCACAGGGGCATGTCAGTCTTATGATGCAGACGAAAACAATCTTAGATTACCTAGAAGGCTTTTTGAAATAAACAGTATTGTAGTCGGGCAATAAAAAGATGCCCCGCTCATTATTTTTACGGCGCTACGCTATAAACCAAATCCACATCCACTATGAGAAGAGATATTTTTCAAGCTATAGCCGACCCGACAAGGCGGGCTATCATTACCTTAATTGCATTGCAGGCAATGACACCAAACGCCATTGCCGAAAATTTCAACACGACCCGGCAAGCTATTTCTAAACACCTACGCATTTTGACGGAATGTGCATTGGTGAAACAAGAACAGCAAGGCAGGGAAATTTACTACTCACTTGAAATTGACAAAATGAAAGAGATTGACAAATGGCTAGAACAATTTAGAAAGATTTGGGAAATCCGATTTAATCAACTCGACAACGTATTATTAACAATTAAAAATCAGAACAATGAAAAATGAACTGCAATTCGATTTTACCGTTGATAAACCAACAAAAACGGTATTCATAACCAGAGAATTTGATGCCGACCTTTCGCTAGTTTGGGACGCATACACAAAACAGGAAATTCTTGACCAGTGGTGGGCACCAAAGCCGTGGAAGTCAAGAACAAAGGTTATGAATTTTGAAGTTGGCGGACGAAGATTTTATGCAATGGTAGGACCCGCAGGAGAAGAGCGTTGGTCAGTTCAGAAATATACTTCCATTAGTCCCAAAACCAATTTCAAACTCTATAATTCATTTGCAGACAGCAATGAAAATCCTGAATTGCCGGGTTCTGAATGGGATTTGAATTTCAGTGAGCAAAACGGAGTTACAAAAGTTAGTATCGCTATTTATAATGAATCTCTTGAACGCCTAGAGAAGATGATAGAAATGGGCTTCAAGGAAGGGTTTACTATGACAATGAAAAACTTGGAAGATTTGTTGGCAATGTTATCACAAAAATGATTGTTGTTTTCAAAACACCTGCCAAAACTAAAACATATATGAACATACAAGAGCAAATCAAAGAGTATATTACTAGCCAACCTGAGCCAAAACGCAGTGATATGCAAACGTTGCATCAGCTAACACTTCAGGTGTTACCGACTTGTAAATTATGGTTCAACGATGGTAAAAACAGCGAAGGTAAAACTGTTGCGAACCCCAATATAGGATATGGATGTTATACCATAAAATATGCCGATGGAACAAGCAAAGAGTTTTATCAAATTGGTTTGAGCGCAAACAAAACCGGAATCTCTGTCTATATCCTTGGTATCAAAGATAAGACATATTTAGCCCAGACATTTGGAAAACAACTCGGCAAGGCGAGCGTGACCGGATACTGCATTAGGTTCAAAACGCTAAAAGATATCAACGTTGATATACTTGAAGCGGCAATACAGTATGGGTTTGAGAACACGTAAACAAGTTAGCCCCTCACGCACCTTTGCATAAAAAAGCCCTGTATGTCAGATTATATCTTACATACAGGGCTTTTGCTTTTCAAGACTACGTTTGGAGAGTACAAGAAGAATTGTGTAAACCTCCAGAACCAAGTAGGTAATGGTTGTGGAAAGAGGATATGCGGTTAGCTCAAATCATTTGCCCAGTCTCTAATGGGCATCGTTCACTTTGCTTCGAGATGCTGCATGGTCAAGAGCATCGGTTTGAAGTCTCCGGCAACGGCTTTGTAATCCGTGTCAAAACTCCTTATCGTATCATTCGCATAACTATTGAATAAATCGGTGGATGAATTACAGGCTACACCCTCCGAAAGAATGCTCTCAAAACAAACAAAAATTTACTCCAAAACCACAGGCTTACATAGCCATGAAGAACATCACCCAAACACCGCATAAACACTCATTCCAAACATCAACATCGCCACTACCCCACCCGCAAGCGCCAGCCAAAGCGGATGCCTGTATGCACCCACAATCTCCCGCTTGTACGCCGCCGCCAGCATAAGCACAAGAGCAAAAGGAACCACAAACGAGTTTGCTAAACCAGCAAATATCAGCACTTGTACGGGTTTTCCAAAAACGAGAAAAACAGTTGCCGACATTACGATAAACCCGACAACGATATATTTGTGATGTTTCTCAAGCACAGGTGAAAGCGTTCGCAAGAACGAGACCGATGTATAAGCAGAACCCACAATCGAGGTTATCGCCGCCGACCACATCACCACGCCGAAGAGCTTCATTCCAAGATTACCCAATGTCAGCGAAAAAACTGATGCCGCAGGATTGCCCGTATCAAAGACCCCGCCACCACTCACCACGCCTAGCGCCGCCACAAAGAGCAAACACCGCATACACGCCGTCACAATTATACCCGCCGTAGCGCTTGCCGTCACGCGCGGAATCGCCTCCGCGCCCGTGATTCCTGCATCCACCAACCTATGACCACCAGCAAAGGTGATATAGCCTCCGACAGTACCACCCACGAGCGTCATCGTCGCCATCACATCCACTCTCCCCGGCATGAACGCGTGGGTAAGCGCTTCCCAAAGGGGTGCTTTGGCTATGACCGCCACATAGAGCATCAGCAAAAGCATCACTCCGCCCATGACCTGCGCGAATCTGTCCATTGCTTTACCCGCTTCCGGGAGAAGAAAGAGCGCTGCTGCCATAGCAGCGCTGACAACGGCTCCCACCGCAACTGAAATTCCCGTAGCACTCATCATTCCTAAGCCCGCTCCGGCTACATTGCCGATGTTAAAGAGAAAACCGCCCAACGCAACCACTATCGCCAAGACAAGCCCACTTCCCGGCACGACTTTGTTTGCAATATCCTGCGCCCTAAGACGTGATGCCGCAATGACGCGCCAAATGGTAAGCTGCGCCGCAATATCAAGAAATGTTGAAAGTGCAATAACAACGGCAAAATCTGCTCCGAGTTTTTGCGTAAAAACTGCAGTTTGCGTCAAAAATCCCGGACCAATAGCCGAGGTTGCCATGAGAAATGCCGCTCCCGCTAGTGCGGTGGTGCGGGACGTGGTAAAATTGTTCTTCATGGGGTAGTCAATAACGTAGTCATCGGAGAATGACAAAAGAAGTGATTTGAGAGATAGCTCCAGAGGTAGCTTGAGAAGTATTTGCAGTCTGAACTCGGCAGAAATACTGACCGCTCGGCAGCCCACGGACATCAAGCGTTAATGCCTGAGAGCCGCTTGGTAATGCGTCCTGAACAATAGTCTGTAATAGCTCACCACGCCGCGTAAAAATTTCACACCGTACCGACGTGGGATGAGGCAACGTCATTGAGAGAACAACATGATTTTGTGCGGGATTCGGAGCAAGGGTAAGCGCAAAAGGTTGAGAAAGAACGTGTTCGCCATCAAGCATTGAAGATAGTGAAGATAACTGCTCTGCCGCACCTTGTAAAGCAGCTTTACTGCGTACTTTCGGGCGATTGAGGCGAAACATCCCGTGGCTACTGAGTGCGAGTACTCCATTATCGGAAGCGGTAGAAATATCGGTCAGTAAAAAATTATTATGAGCAGGAAAGCCTTTTTCAAGCCGTTCCCACGACAAACCACCGTTTGCAGAGTTCCAAGTTATACTTCTGGCTCGTCCACTCGTAGTGTCCACACTGAGAGCAATAACGTCACCGCTTGGCAGACTGCGCAGCGTGTACACATCGGGCAAAGCGACTTTTTGCTTCCCAAAAGAGCGCCCGCCATCGCTGGAGCGAAACAAACCAACATTGCGTATGTTCAGCAAGACCGTATTTGCAGAGCTAAACACAAACTCGCTTGCGCCCTCAAAGCGCCCACCAGTGCGGAATGGAAGCCCTTCAACCGCCGCCCACGTTAGCCCATCATCGCCAGAGCGCATCACAGGAGAGCCGCTTAGAAAGAGCGTTCCCGTGGTGGGATGTGCCGCAAGCGTCTCCGGCGCTCGCCCCACAGAGAGCGTTTGCCACGTTTTGCCACCATCGCCGGAGCGGTAGAGCGTTGGGCGCTGAAAAGCAGCATCCTTTGCAAACAAGAACCCACGCGGACTTTGAACGATGCCGCTCAAGGCAACATTATCCGGCAAGCCGCTTACAGCCACCATTTGCCACGTCAAACCACCGTTGCGCGATTCCACCACGTGCGTAGGGCGCAGTCGTTGCTGCGTTGTGTCTTGAGCAAAAAGTGACAATGTGCTGTTGAGATTATTATTCAGTGTACCGCTTGTGCCCGCAATGCAAGGCAGTATGCGCTTTGTGCGAAAATCCTGAAACCACCGAACCCCGCGCGGCAGCGTAAACCCAACATTCGACCACGTTACGCCCTCATTCCGCGAGCGCAGGATTCCGCTTGCACTCAGCGCAAGTATTGAAGAATCCCGCGTTGGAGCAAGAATCACGGCTCGGATTGAATCCTGTGCCCGATAGAACCACGTGCGCCCGGAGTCTGCCGAAAACCACGAATCGCCAGTAATTATCCGCCTCGCAAATGTTTGCACGGTACTGAATATTTTCACCAGTCCGTCGTCGCACGGTTTCCACGCAAAGCGCTTATATGCTAGTGGTTCAAAGGGACTCGGCTTCGCAACGGTTATTTCTTCGCCACAAACCACACCGCGCTCGGTTGCGATGTACAAGCGCAGTCCCAGCCGTGCCAAACCGACAATTTTGCGCGTACCATCAAACGGCGCAGCAAGTAGCGTACGCCAAACACTATCTTGCCGCACAGCAACACCGCCGCTCGTTACGGCGATGTCGTACCCGTCAGGCATCCGCACTGTTGCTTGCGTGAGTGCAAGTGGAGCACTCGGCAGACGTTGCGAAAGCAGCGTGAGCGCCGGGTTCGTGGAAATACGCCACGCTCCGGCATTGGTGCTGTATGCCCACACATTTGCGCCCACCGCAACAATCTCGCCGGAGGTACTTCGGAGCAAGCGTCCGTGCGGCACGAGAGGCTGCAACGTCCACGATGTAGCTGTGGTCGTGATGCTGTAAGCACCATTTTCAGTTGAAATAAGCACTGTATCAGCAAGCGCTACAATGCCTGTTATACGCGGTGGTGGCGAACCGAGCCGAGACCAAATACCGCTTTCTGATTGCGCAAATAGCGCAGAAGTGCTTGAGAATACAAGAAGCAGCAAAAGCATTACACCTTGCTTTGGAACTAGCATTGGAGAGGTTTTTAAGAATATCATAGGAAATGTTCGGAAAGAAATTTTATCGAACAAGCGAGCGAAGCTCAATGCCCGCTGCCCGCAAACCGCGCACGACTGCACGGGCAAACTTGGCACTATCGGGAGAATCGCCGTGGAGACAGATAGTGTGCGCTCTGATAATAAGTTCTGAATCATCCACTGCAACCGCCTTCTGATAAAGCGCAATGCCAACAGCCTGCGCCACGGCTTCACCGGTAGATTTCATCAGAGCATTAGGGCGTGTGCGAGGTGTAAGTGAGCCGTCTGGCTGATAGGTGCGGTCAGCAAATGCCTCGTGTGCTGTGCGAAGGTTGATTCGCTCTCCGGCAGCCGTCAAAGCACTGGCAGCCATTCCCACAAGAATAAGACTTGTGTCAAAGTCCCTTACTGCTTGCGCAAAGGCTTCGGCAAGCTCCGGCGCAGCAGCCAGCATATTGTAAAGCGCACCATGCGGCTTCACGTGAGTCATAGCTCCGTCCGCTGCCCGCACAAACCCTTCTAAAGCTCCAATTTGGTAGAGCGCCATATCATAGACTTCTTGCGGCGAGACCTGCATTGTGCGCCTTCCAAAGCCCGCCAAATCGGGCAGTCCCGGGTGAGCGCCGATAGCAACCCCATGCTCGACCGCAAGCCCTACGGTGCGTCGCATCACGGCTGCATCGCCACCGTGAAAACCACAGGCAATATTCACCGATGTTGCCAGTTTCAAGAGTGCATCGTCATTACCGATGGTGTACGCGCCGAAGCCTTCCCCAATATCACAATTGAGGTCAATACGCGGCTTGATGGCAAGGTCGGTAAATTTTCGGGGTTTGAATTCAGTGAGCATACTGCCACGAACATTAAGCATTGAGCCAAAGAAAAGACCTGTTTATTTGGCTTGCAGGCAGCTTTTACCGAGATTGGATGCCGCGTGCAAGCACGTTCCATGAACGTTCACGTTCAATATACAATTTTTGCGCCTCTTCAAGCGCAATTTCTTCAAAAATGATGTGGTCATTTGCCCGTACTTGCGCGGCACGAGGCACATCCACGCTAATAACGTGTGCAATCACAGGATAACCGCCCGTGGTCTGGCTGTCGGCAAGCAGCACAATCGGCTGCCCGTCCGGCGGTAACTGCACCGTACCGGGCATGACGGCACTGGAAATAAGCTGCCGTGATGTGTTGACAGTGAAACCTTGCTCGTGTTCAGTTCTGAGGCGAAGCCCCATGCGGTCTGAATTAGGCAAGATACAGAGACGTTGCCCGAAAAGCGCTTCTTTACTTGCATCTGTGAGATTATCATATTCAGCACCCCGAATGATACGGAGCGTCACAGAAGAGTGTTTACCCGAAACAATGTCCGAACGAAGCGACCACCGTGCAGCAAGGAATGGTTGGGCTTTCACGACACTCTTGGCTGATTCTTCAGGGTTAAAAAAGCGCATCACGGCTTCGTTTTGGGGCGTATTTGGCTTGCATCCTATCACATCACCTTTTTGCAATGCTCTACCCGCCATTCCTCCCAATCTCGCCCGCTCGTACGTGCTACGGCTTCCCAACGACAATGGCGTATCTATGCCACCTGCAAATGCAAGGTACGAACGAATACCACTCTGCGGATTCTTCATTCTCAGCGTTGCGCCGGAACGCATGAGAACAGGGCGATAGTTAGGAAGCGGCTTAGTAATTCCGTTCAACGTAGCTTCTGCACTCATGTCAGCGCCCGTGAGCGCAATAAGCGTTTCGCGCTCAAAACTGATAGTAAATCCGCCCGGCAGTATCTCCAATGCCGCATCGTTGCGGTCGTTGCCGACAAGCATGTTTGCCAAAACAAGCGAGTCACGGTCGGCAGCACCGCTTTGAGGAACGCCGTACTCTCGCCATCCAAAGCGCCCCACGTCTTGAACCGTTGCCAAGAGACCTGTATGAAGAACTCGTGCCGTTGGATTGAACGGCTCGTAAATTGTACTGACACCAGCAGAAGGGGCAAGACGTTCAAATTCCGACGCAGAGACCGCATAAAATCTCACCTTATCGCCCGCTTTGAACAGCGTTGGCGAAGAAGATTCCGGCGAAAAAAGGCGTAAGGGTGTTTGCCCGATAATATTCCAGCCGCCGGGCGAGGCAAGCGGATAAATCCCCGTTTGTGCGCCCGCAATACCGACTGCACCCGCCGGAACGAGCAAACGCGGCGTTTGCTTGCGCGGCGCTGCAAGAATGGGATTCAAGCCCAGCAAGTATGGGAATCCGGGCGTAAAGCCCAGCATCGCCACGTGGTATTCCGATTCGGTGTGCAGCCTGACAACCTCTTCCACGCTCAAATGGAGGCTTGATGCCAGTTCTTGCAGGTCTGGTGCATACGGAGTTTCATAACAAACGGGAATTGTTCGTTCTGCGCTTTGTTCCGTGCTTTGTGTGGCATTTGGAATGCTTTCGGAAGAATATTCTGCATCATACTTTTGCAGGAGACTTTGAAGTTGCTCAAGCACGAACTGAGAAGGACTGGTGGCGGTGAGTGCGGACAGTTTGACAATACCAAAAACCAGCGTAAGCGTCGTAAAGGCAGGAATCATCTCGCATACACCTGTGAGTGCTTGCGAGTCAAGCAATCGGCGAAGGCTTTGAACCTTGTGATATGACGCCATCGAAATTTCATGCGCACATTCAATTGTAAGCGCTGAGTCGCCACAAGGAAGAATGCGCCAATGGGCTTCCGGCAGATGTTGTTCCGGCGAAGGTGCTTGTTGGCTTGTCATTATGCCTCAGCGACGGGAAGTTGCACAATAAACGTTGCGCCCTTCCCTGCCTCGCTTTCGACCCAGACACGTCCACCGTGAAGCTCCACGATTTGCTTCACAATGGAAAGCCCCACACCGCTTGAGGACTCGCCTCCGGTGGGTTGGGCGGATAAACGTTGAAAATGCCCGAATACTTTTGATTTGTCGTCCTCGGTCAAGCCCGGACCTTCATCGCGGACGGAAAATCGAATACATTTCATAGTTCCACTCATATTTTCACCTGCTTCATCTTCCGGGCAGCGCTCCAGCGTGACCCAGATATTTTTCTCCGGCGGTGAGTATTTGATGGCATTGCTCACAAGATTCTCAAAGACTTGCCAAAGCCTGCGTTCATCACCTTCGATATGAGAATTTACTTCCAAAGACGTGATAAGCACTTGTTGTTTTTTTGCTGCGTGTGGCTTGTACTGCCATGCAATAGCGGTAATAAGTTCACCAAGATCCACCGACGTTTTGTGTAGCTCAATTTTACCCGATTCCACCGCCGCCGAATCCAACAAATCTTTGACAAGAGCAAGCGACTGTTCGGCGAGCGAGGTCATATCTTGCGCTATTTGGCGTTGGTCTTCGGTTTGTGCTTGGCTTTCCATTATTTTCGACAAACCCAAAAGCGAACCGAGCGGATTTTTGAGATCGTGCGAGACCATGCTCAAAAGTTTTGTCTTAAAATTACTTGCTTCGAGCATCTGCACGTTGAAGCGCTGAAGCTCCTCGTTTACGAGGCGAAGCTCGTCATTTGCCGACTGAATTTCCATTGTTTGTGTTTCTAATAGTTCTTTTTGACGGCTAATCTCAGCCGTGCGGTCATCTACTAATTTTTGCAACCTCATGCGGGCACGTGCCTCCTCGTCAATGCGCCTGCGTTCTCGCCCCGTGATGACAATCAAAACGAGAAATCCCACCAGAACAGCCGTGAGCACAGCGTACAGTAAATATGCCCACCGCGACCGATAGATGGGCGGTTCAATCACGAAACGCATGGCAAGGGGCTTGCTCCACGTCTCGCCGACACCATCATTGCGAGCGGTGATTTCGACGATGTACGTTCCGGCTTCAAGATTACTCAACGTCAACATAGGCTGCGCAAAAGGTCGTGACCACGCGGGTTTGGTGGCATCTTGACGGTACACACGGCTCTGGTACATTGTGTTATGCGAGGTAGCGTAGCCCGGCGCAAAAAGCAACTGAATAAAACTCTGCGAATCAAATGATTCCGGCAGTGCTTCAAATGAGATTTTTTGCCCATTCACGATTGCCTGCATGAATACTGGAGGCTGGCTTTGGGTGCGGCAACTCTGGCAATCAAATTTATACAAGCCATTGGTCGTAGCGACCCACAATAATTCTTTCGCATCCAACATCAGCCCGCGATACGCAATGGTACGCGAACGCAAGCCTGCCGATTGGTGAAAAAGGGTGCTGACACCGTTGAAATGCCGCAGCAATCCCAAATCAGTCCCAAGCCAGACCACACCGCTTTTCTCAACGGCAATTGCTTTGCAAACATTGCCCCTGAACTCGGCATCAAACATCAGCAACGATGCTTTTTCGGTGTCCACCGTAATCAAACCGAACGAAGACGCACAATAAACCAAGCGTGGATTAGTGGGCGAAACCGCGAGATCGTTGACCGTAATTGCACTCAGTCCGGCGCTCTCGAAGGGCTTACTGATATTTTCAAAACGGTCTTCCGAAGCATTGTAGCGAAACAAGTATTCATCGGGTGTGCCAATCGCACCGGCATACAATGTGCCATCGGAGGCTTTGCGAATGACTTGTATTATTCGGGTAATGCCTCGTTCAGCGCCATAATACTGGACTGCGCCGCTTTTTCGCACACAAAATACAGAAGCACGTTCATTGAAGAAACAGCCCCAAATGTTACCGTCATTATCCTCGGTAAGCGAGAGAATACCGCGCTCCGACGAACCGCTAATGGCAATCATCATGCTTCGTTCCACGACACCATTTTTCCAATAGTACAAATGCCCCGAAAGCGACCCAGCCCAAATCCCACCTTGCTTATCGGCACAAACAGCAAATAGTTCGCCTGACGCAGGCATTTTGTCAAATACCAATTTTGCCGTCGTGAAGGTAGGATGAACTTTATAGGCACTTTGCCCCGTAACGGTCAGTATCGTACCATCGGGCGCCTCCGCTAAGGACTTAATGTCAGGCACTTTATCATCAATGCCTGTTGTCATTCTGGCAAGAGCGGGTGTAAGAACAATTACCCCTTGGTCGCCGCATATCCAGAGGCTTCCAGAGTTATCTTCAAAGAAATTTTTTACTCGTTGCGGCTCAATATTGGGCAAGGATACAAAAGACGTAATGGTTGTATCACTTGCAAATACCCCTTCGTACCACGTCCCGACAAATACCTCACGAGAAATGACACCAGACGGATGTGGGTAAGCGTGGCGAGAAACCATAAGCGCAGAAATGCGATTGACGCTGGAAAGAAGCGGCGTAAAGCCTACACGAAGAGGCTTGATAATAGTGTCCTGCGTACTGTCTGCACGGGTAGGCGTGGGCAGTTGCAATCGAAGAACTCCTTTTTCGGCAGCGATAAGCATTTCACCTGTGCCAAGAGCTTGAATATGAGCAAATGCGCCATAATTCTGACTAAGCACAATTTCCTCAAAGCGGTCGAGCGCAGGATTATAGCGATAGCAATAGCCGGGATTTGCAGTCAGCATGAGTGCCCCCGAACTATCTTCTGCGAAATAGAACGAGACGACGGCATTACGCGAATGGCACTTTTCAGGAAAATGATAGCGTTTGAGCTTTCCACCCCGGAAGCGCACCACTGCTTGCTGTTCGGCGAACCACAACGAGCCGTCGGCAGCTTCAAACATTTCTTTGGGGAAGTGCAACATTCCTTCTTGCTCTTCCTGTTTGCCGGGAATAACCGTGTGAATCAGGACGGAGTCCGGCGAGGAGACGACTTCCACGATGCCCAAATCAGTCGCAGCCAGAAGTTGCCCATTTTTGCGGAGAGTGAGTGCCTTGACGTAGGGGCTTGGTAAATTATGGACAAATGTTTGAAAACGGTAGCCGTCAAAGCGCACCAACCCTGCATCAGTTGCGAACCAGATAGATCCTTGTTTGTCCTGCTGAATATCTTTCACCAGATTCGTCGGCAAACCATCATCCACCGAATACGCCGTTGCTAGAAAACGCCCTGAATAAGTCATTTTCTGCTGCGCATAGAGGTTCCGGCATGTTATGGGCAAAGCCACAACAAGAAGCAGAACACACATAATCTGTATGATAGGTTTTCGCGCCATTTACAATCTCATCTCTGAGAACCGAAAAAATAAATTGTGGACGGATTTCACGCTGCGTGAATGTATTATGAGCGAAGATAAGAAAACCACAGCGCAAAGAAAGGAATTTGGGGTGAAACGACATAAATTTGGGGTGAAATGCAATATTGGCGTTTTCTCTGGTACTCTTGAGGGCACTATGACACGTTTTCCTAAGCAATGATGATAGCGGCTTTTCTACCGCAGCTTGTTTTTATTACGTTTTCTCCATCAGAAAATACGTCGTCATTTGCCCCTTACCCTTGATTTCAAGCGGTTCACGCTGCTCGAACACATACCGCCCTTCAAGTCGCTTCATCACTGCTTCGGTGCAATGAATTTTCCCCGCCTCGCCGTGGGATTCCATGCGTGATGCCGTATTGACGGTATCGCCCCAGAGGTCGTAGGTGAACTTTTTCTGTCCGATAATCCCCGCCACGACAGCGCCCGTGTGCATACCGATACGAAGCGCTATATCCAGCCCCATACTGCGCGAGAGAAGATTCACCGTCTCTTGCATTTCCAGCGCCAATCGCGCCACAGATTCTGCGTGGTCGTCGCAGGGGTTGGGAGCACCGCCGACAATCATGTAGGCATCGCCAATGGTTTTAATTTTTTCCAGATTGTACTGCTCAGAAAAAATATCGAATGCAGAAAAAATACGATTCAGGATGTCCACCACTTCTTCAGGAGAACGATGTGCCGAAAGCTCGGTAAAGCCGACAATATCAGCAAACAGTACGGTTACATCGCCGAAGCGCTCGGCAATCGTCGTCTCACCTGCCTTCATACGCACTGCTATTGCTTCGGGGAGGACGTTCAGCAGCAAGCGCTCATTCTGCGCGTAGGCAGTGGCAAGCTCTTCGTTGCGAAGGCGATAAATTTCTGTTTCCTTTTGCGCCCGCTCAAAATCAAACGCCTGACGGAAATACTGTATGGTTTGCTTGGATTCGCGCTGTGCTATGTCGGCATTGATGCGGTGAAATTCCTCAAAATGCAGAAGTGCCGTTTCAAAATCACCAATTTGCTTGTAGAAATTTGCGAGTGATTCATTGGCAGAAGCGATAATTGGCTGTACACCTACTTTTTGCCCAATCGTCAGCGCACGACGCAAATACGGCAATGCCCTTTCGGGCTTGACGCTTGCAGCATAGAGCCTCCCAATTTCCATCGTGATAAACGCCTCTGTCTGCGGAACACCGGAGGAACTCGACTTAAAATTAGCCCAGAGTTGCATATAAATCCTCAGCGCTCGTGCCCGTTTGCCCTGTTTTTCCATGACAGAAGCCATACCAAAACGTGCTGTCCCCATTCCTAAAAAATCACCAACCGACTCGCGCAGAACATAACTTTGGTGATAATACTGATATGCTTTCTCGTATTTTTCTTCCGACTCGGCATTCCGCGCCATGCTCCACAGAGCTTGGCTTTGAAGTTCTATATCCTCTGTACCGCTTGCAATAGCAAGAGCTTGCTTACGATACGCTTTTGCTTTTTCGTTTTCGTTCAGCGTTACATAACAATCGCCAAGAACCATAAGTGCAAACCCAACGAGCGTTTGGTTGTTCGATTCTTCAGCAAGCACAAGCGATTGATTGCAATACTCCACGCCCGTTACCGGCATACCGATATTTCGATAAACAATCCCCATCCAGCGCGTAGCGCGGCTTTGTCCACCCAAAGCAGTCGTTTTTTGAAATGCTGAATCTTGCCCCAATGCCTCATATAATTCCACCGCTTTTGCCAAATGGCGAAGCGCAATATCGTACTCAGCGGCGCAGCAATGAACGACCCCGCTCACCAGAACAGATTCCGCAATTCCTTCGCTGAACGCAGCTTCCTCCGCCAGTTTCAAGGCTTCGGAAGCATACTCTTTTGCGTACTGCGAATTGTTATTCCGCAGCCCATATGCCTGCGCCGCAAGCGCCATAATTCGCTGCTTGAGAGCAATGCGCTCGGCTGAAGGTTGGTGCGATGAAGCGGGATGTGTTGCGTGTTCTGAGTCCATAATTTGTCAAGAAAGAAAAGCGAGCTGCGAATAATCGGCGTGGTGGGGGAAGGATTCTCGGTCAAGAACTGTTCTCCACGGCAATTTACCAAATTTTGAAACGCCCCTATAAAAACATTTCTCCCACGTTTACCCCTTTGGTAGGTGAAGAATAAACCTCGCACCACTACCTAACACCGATTCACACCAGAGGTTGCCATTCATAGCTTCTGCGAGGCTTTTCGCAATCGAAAGCCCAAGCCCCGTCGAATGTTCGCCGCCTGTGGGCTGTGCAGAAAGGCGTGAAAATTTTCCGAAGAGTTTCGGCATATCTTCTGCGCTGATACCGGGTCCTTCGTCTTGAACTTCGATTCTGTGGAAGTCTCCCTCATTAGTAACGCCCTCTGCCACTACTCTGACAGCAATACTCTTGCTCGGCGGCGAGTATTTAACAGCATTTGAGACCAGATTCTCCACGACCTGCTCCACAAGACGCTCGTCGGCAAAAGCGATAAGTGGTGCATCGGGAAACGAATAGTGCAGCAGAATATTTTTCAGCATTGCCCTCTGCGTATAGCTTTCCACGACTCTGTTGGCGGTTTCTCGAATATCGAATTGTGTACACGTAGGCTTTATTCCGCCCTCTTCGATGGCATTCACGTCCAAAAGATTGCGTACCAGTTCAAACATTTTGCCTGCCGATTGGCGTATAAGTCGCGCAAAATCTTGTATTTCACTCTTGGGCACATTCTCAATTTCAGTCTCAATTATCCGCGCCAAATCGCTGATATTATTCAACGGATTTTTCAAATCGTGGGCAGCAATCCCTAAAAACTCGTTTTTTTCGTCATTGAGCGCGAGAAGTTTGTGATTCTGCGCCTCCAAGCGCTCCGATTGCTCCTTGATTTGCGAGTACGATTCCGCAAGCGCAATGGCAGAGCGCACTCTGGCAAGCAACTCCGTTTTGTCCACAGGGATACGCAAATAATCAGCAGCGCCCGCATTCAGGGCGGCTTCAACGTGTTTCGATGACCCGAATCCTGTCAGCATAATAATCGGAATATCATGCGTTTCTTCGCTGGCTTTCAACAACATGAGCGCCTCCAGACCGCTCATCTCTGGCATCATCCAGTCCATGATAATCAAATCTGGCTTCTCTTCTGCGGCTATTTGGCTGCCCACTAGACCATTTGGGGCGGTGAGCACGGTATAGGGCTTCGGAGCGTGACGCAAAACAGCACTAATGGCAATGCGATTTTTTTCTTCATCGTCCACAACCAAGATTGTATGACGAGGTGGTGACGGTTGTTGTGATAGTTGCTGGTGTTTTAAGGTCATAGTGCGTTTGTTGGTTTCGGAATGAAGCATTGCGCAGAGTGAAAAAAGCGAGACAATACAACGAATATACCACTTTCAAGGACAAATTTCCTATTACCACTTGCTCTGAGTTTTCTATATTGCGGTTTCATTACATTCACACTCAACAAAAGAGCAGTTCCAAATACTCTCAACAATAACTATGCAATTCGGCAATCTTTCTATTGAACTTCTCGAAACAGGTGATTTTGCGCTTGATGGCGGCGCAATGTTCGGTGTTGTCCCGCGCAATCTCTGGGAAAAAGCGTATCACGCGCCCGACGAACAAAATCGTATCCCGATGAAAGCGCGATGCTTACTCATTCGTGGGCATATTGGCGGCAAAGACCGCATTATTCTTGTTGACACCGGCAATGGCGAAAAATTCCCTCCGAAGTTGGCACAGATGTACAAAATTGACACTTCACGCTTCCGTCTTGAAACCTCGCTTGCTCGCTTTGGGGTTGTGCGGGAAGATGTTACCGACGTAATTCTGACGCATCTCCACTTCGACCACGCGGGCGGCGCTACTTTGCTTGATGTAATGGGCAAGGCTTACCCTGCGTTCCCCAATGCCCGCCATTACGTGCAGCGCGACCAACTGCGCTGGGCACAATACCCTGCCGAAAAAGACCGGGCTTCATTTTTGAAAGAAAATTTTGAGCCGCTCACAGGAAGCGGGCTTGTGGAAATACTGGACGGCGACGGTGAGCTTTGGACGGGAGAGGATTGTAGTATTCGTCTGCACGCCGTTCACGGACACACAAAAGCACTGCAAACGGTGATGATTGAAAGCGGCACTGGCACCGCAAAAGAGCGTATTCTATTTTCTGCCGACCTCATTCCCACCTCCGCACACGTTCCTGTTCCCTACGTGATGGCGTATGACAATTTTCCACTCACGACGATTGAAGAAAAAAAGGCACTTTTGCCGCGTCTTTACGAAGAAAAATGGCTTGTTGTCTATGAACACGACGGTTTCATGCAGGCTTCACGGATTATGGCAAGCGAACGAGGTTTTATACGAGGTGATGCAATCACGATAACAGAGTGGTAGGTAGCTTTCTAAGCGCTATGCGACGGGCAACTCAACAATAAACGTTGCCCCTTTTCCATATTCACTTTCGACCCAAATTCTGCCTTTGTGAAGCTCCACAATCTTCTTCACAATCGACAGCCCAACCCCTGACGAGTTCTCACCCGCTGTCGGCTGTGCAGACAAGCGCTGAAAATGTCCGAAAAGTTTTGCTTTATCCTCATCCGTCAAGCCGGGACCAAAGTCTTGAACGCTTAAACGGGCAACGCTTGTATTACGGTGGCAGCGAACAATAATTGTACTGCCCAAGGGCGAATACTTGATTGCATTGGAAATAAGATTATCTACCACTTGCCATAGACGCTCTTCATCCCCCACGACCACCGATGGCTTCACATCGCTCACATCCAAGGTTTGCTGCTTGTGCGCGGCAGCTTCTTGATACGATGCTCCTACCGCCGCAATCTGAAGCCCCCAGTCAAGCGGCTCCGGTACAATATCCATTTTGCCAAGTTCGATTGCGGCATTGTCCAGCAGGTCGTGTATCAGGCGTACCATGCGGTCAGCGCTCGCATGAACACCGCCGATCATCGTTTGCTCCAAACTTCCTTCCGGCATAGATTCCGCCAGCATATCGGCACAATTCAGAATAACATTGAGCGGGTTTTTCAAATCATGCGCAACAATAGAGAGCATCTGTGTTTTGAAATGGTTTGCCTCATCAAGCGCATGATTCATCACACTAAGTTCTTCATTGACTTCTTGTAGCTCTGTGTTCACGAGTTGAATATGCGCATTAGCTTTGCTCAGGTCGTTTGTGCGTGATTTTATCTCTGTTTCCAATTCTTCATTTTGCCTTGCCAACAAACGTTCACGACGCGTAAACTCCTGCGCAGCATAGACCGTGAACGACGTGGGATATGCTACAATACTGAGCTGCACAAGCAAGCGTCCGGGCGTGTAGGAACCGAAAAGAATAAATAAATAGTCATAAAAAAATGCCGAAATAATATAGCCGATAAATGAACCGACAAAGCCAAATGCAAGTATCCGAATATACGGAATCCGCCGCCCTGTCTCCCACACCAGACGCAGCACCTCGAAGGTAATCACAAGCACAATCGGCATGAGACTCCATTCCCAGGACACAATGCGCATACTCACGGGCAAAAGCCGATGAAACAAATGCGAAAGAAACAATCCGGCTATCACTAGTGACCATAGTGGTACTTTCCCATAGCAAATTCGATACAGAACAAACAAGCTAAATTCATACGCAATAACCAATACCATGAGACCCGCGCTCTCAAAATACACCGCAGGAATATAATAGGCAGAATTAAAGCGATAGACAATATCCAATAATTGACTCAGAAAGAGTATGCCCCACAGCGCTGCAATCCACCAATGCACATAATTTTTTCGGTAGGCGAAAAACATGAGCACGTGCAGCAGACACAATACGCTTGCAACGGCGCACGTAACCAATACCGAACCGTCTTGAAGCATACTTGTTCGGTTGTACGCAATGATGTACTCAGCCCATGTACCGCTTTGAAATCGCAATCGGAATCCCATTGCACGATCTTCGTGACGCAGGTGCGCAGAATAGCGTACCGCAAGGATATGGTCTCCGGCAGTATCGCAGTATATAGGAACGGCATCACCCAGAATGGAATAGACTTCTTCCGAATCAGCAATAGCATGAACACGTCCAAAACGGTGGCGCAGAACACCATCCCAATAAATTTCGGAAGCACTGCTTACGTGGCGTACCCTCAAAATAAGAGTAGTATTGTGAAGCGCAGAATCAACCCTTACTCGCAAGCGGAAACACCCTATACCCTCCCACACCGAATCTGCAAGCGGCACTTCGGGGCTAACAAGAAGTTTTTCCCAGCCATCATCATTGTACCCTGCTTTTGTCCAGTCTGCACCAATTACGTCCCCTGCATGATAGGTAAGCGGAATAGCAGTCAAGGTAATAAATTGTGCGCCTGATGAATCAAAGGAAATGTGAATAGATGCCGTTGTACTCGCGGACTTGCTATCAGAAACACTCTGAGCAACTATCAAGCACGGCAGAAGTGCCAACAACACAACAAGAAATGCACACTTCCTGTATGAAGCTGGATTCGGGTTACGATAAAAAGAATAGGCAAGGCGCATTTTGTACTCCTTAATGTCAGCAAAGTAGCAAAAAATCATCTCCTTTCCCACGAAGAATCACCGTACAAAAAATAAACTTTGAAATCCTCGCTCCAGCGAATTGCTGTTGCCTGTGAGTGTGAAATATGCTAGTTTACCGTGTCAGTTTTTGCGGCTTTTGTTGTGCGCATTGAAGGCATTTTTCCAAAGACCATATTCAACAGCATTTATTCTATGAACACCAATCCAGCGACTTTCTATCCCAAACGTCGATTTTTCTACGGCTGGGTCGTCTTAGGGGCAATTTTCCTCATCTACGCTTCCGGCACGATTGGCGTATCTACTATTCCCTTGCTTAATGTCAAACTCCGCACGGAATTTGGCTGGACGCATGAGCAGGTCGTTTTGGGACCGTCGCTATTGTTTCTCATTATGGGCTTGATGTCGCCTCTGGCGGGATATTTGCTTGATACGCTGAACCCAAAGAGGCTGCTACTGATTGGGTGGGCGTGTTTTATTGCAGCGCTCATTATGTATTCGTCCATTGCTTCCTTTTGGCAGTATATGGCGTTTTACGGCTTGTACGCGCTGGGAAGTGTCTGCACGGGCGTAATTCCGGGAATGTTTCTTATATCCAAATGGTTCAAGAACTATCGGGGCATAGCAACGGGCATTTTCACCGTTGGTTCGAGTTTCGGCGGTACGATATTTCCTCGCTTTGCGGGTTATTTTTTGGAACGCACCTCGTGGCAAGAAACTTCGCTCTGGCTCGCGGGGGCAACGGCAGTGTTTGCTATCGTGCCGTGGCTCTTCGTGCGTCTCACACCCGAAAGCATGAACACCACGTTGGACGGGCTTCCCAAGCAGAGCATCGAAGAAGAAGCAAAAGAGTTCAACGATGAAACATTCCAAACAGCGCTCCAGACCACTGAATTTTACGTAATTTTGCTCGTTACTGCGCTTGTTTGGTTCAGCATACAGCCACTCGTGCAAAACCTCAGCTTTCACTTGAAAGATGTTGGCGTAGAGCCGTCCAGAGCTGGTGTTATCCTCAGTGTACTTTTTCTTTGTTCCATTGCAGGAAAACTTTTTTTTGGGTGGTTGAGCGACCATGCAAACAAGAAAAATATTCTTTTGGTCGCAGCGCTCAACCTCACGCTGGGTGCGGCACTAGTACGCTTAACGGGCATAATTCACGAAGAATGGCTTTTTTACTGTGCGGCGGTTGTCTATGGCATCGGTTTTAGCGGTTCCTTTACGATGGTGCAATTACTGGTCGCCGAGCGGTACAGCAAGAGTAAAGATTTTGGGAAGATTTTGGGTGCCGTGACGACGGCGGATTCGCTCGCGGTGGTGGCAGGAGTATATTTGCTTGGCGCAATGCGTACTGCGCTTGGTTCCTATGATGCGGCCTTTACGGTTATGATATGTTCCGCCTTCACGGCGGCGCTTGGGGTGCTGCTTCTCAAGCAGTTTGAGCAAAAGAGAGCATAAACCAAAAGTATTTGCAAAGCATCAAATGGAGTATCAAATATTCGAGGAATAAAAAAAAAATTTTTTATTCCTCCATTGTGGGAACTTTTGGTAGATTGCTTAGTGTTGAGTGATTATATTCAACAATATGCGAAAAATGAAAAGGTAAAGACTCAATTCCTTTTCGTCAGCAGCAATTTCAGGAAAAGATTTTTTGCATTTCTTTTGAACTCCTGAAACTTTTTGGAACTTTTTGCATATAAGACTTGTTTAGGCGTATATGAAGGATAACGATTGGTTCATCAAGATAGAGATAGGTTTTATTCACATTTTACCACATCGGGAGACGGAACATGGATTTAGCCATGCAAATAGAGCATCTTTTTCGGACTGACCGGAAAAAATTTCTCGGATTTATTCGTCAACGAGTACGGTCAGCAGAAGAAGCAGAAGATATTTTACAAGACGTGTTTGCTAACGTATTGGCAGCTTCGCACAATGTGTCGAAGCCGATTGAAAACATCGCATCGTGGGTGTTTACGGCAGTGCGTAATCGCATTATTGACTCTTATCGCAAAAAACGCGCGGAGACCTTTAGCGATATGCACTTACCGCAAACAGAAGATTCATCGAACGAGAATTTTGAGGCACTGCTAAGTGATTATATGTCAGGACCGGACACAGCACTGATGCGTGAAACAATCTGGGAAGCTGTCATGCAAGGCTTAGACGAACTCCCCGCCGAGCAACGGGAAGTATTCGTGAAAAATGAATTTGAAGGCATACCGTTTCGTGAAATTGCCGACGAAACCGGCATCAATATCAACACTCTCTTAGCGCGTAAGCGCTATGCTGTACTGCACCTGCGGAAGCGACTTCAAGACCTGTACGACCCGTATTGACTTACACCGCTTCACTTCGCAGAGATAGTATACGCGTACTACTCACCTTTACCCGACGACGACGACGACACCATCACCACATCGAAGACAGATAGACAAAGCCTTCAGATTTTTGCTCTTCATAATGATATGACAAAGGCTGCTTGGAATTCACTCCCAAGCAGCCTTAATTTTTGTCTCAAGCGCCCTACAATGTGGACGAACAATATCCTCACTTCTTGAGCGCATCCCGAATTTCCATAAGCAATTTTTCTTGCAGACTTGGCTCCGGTTCTGCTGCCGGAGGTGCTGCCACTTTATCGACTTTCTTCATACTATTGATAGCTCTGACCATCAAAAAAATAACAAGCGCCAAAATAGCAAAATCCAACACTGTTTGCAGAAATGCACCATACTTGAGAGCCACTGCCGCCACCTTTCCATCTGCCGAGGCTTCTTTCAGCGTGATAGCAAGGCTTTTGAAATTCACGCCACCCAAAAGCAGACCAATCGGCGGCATAATCACATCATCCACCAGCGACGATACGATTTTGCCGAAGGCTCCGCCAATAATGACACCAACAGCCAGATCAACAACATTGCCCTTGACGGCAAATTCTTTGAATTCTTGTATCATTCCCATAGCGCTAACTCCAAAATTCGGTAAGAAAAAAGGTACGTCAAATAGTCTTTGAATCAAGGTCGAATTAAAACGGCAGTACAAAACCTATTGCTGCAACACCGCGTAACTGCAAGAGATTAGTGGAATTGGTAACGGGGACACCGTAAATCAAATCACCTGCCAGACTCACATTCAAGAATTTATTTACCTTGAGAATGATAATATTTTCCCAATTCACAACGGGCGCAGTAAAATTGCGATACGGGAAAAAGACGTTCAAACGGGTTGCAAGATTAACATTTTCCCAGATATCGCGCTTGAGTTGGAAATTCACCAATGCACCGAACTCCGCAAGAACAGACTGTCCGGGCGCAACACCAAAGGAACCGCGCTGCGACAGATCCGGGTCGCCGACGACGACAATACGTCCCGTGATTGGAGCCGCAAGAACACTCATGTACTTCGCAGGTTCCCACTCCGCACCAAGAGCGAGCGTCAGGAAAGCCGGTGCAAAAATAGTCGAAAGTTTACGCATATCGCTGCCAACAGGCTTTGTGTAATCTTCCCCAAGCGAAAACTGGGTACGAAAGTCCAGCAAGCCTGTCCAGTTGATATTTTCTGTTGCCATCAAGCCTGCTTTAGAAATAATGATAATACGGTCATCGCTTTTGCGGGCGTTCGGGTCGGGCGACACCCACGTAAGTCCGTATCCTAACTCGACAGCGTTATCGCACGAAAACGTTTGCGAATGATAGTTGGCAGTAAAATTGAGGAGACCAAGAATTGATGTTGCATTATTGCCACCGCCCGACCAATTCGAGAGACCAATACTGGTAAAATTGATACCAAAATTGCCCTTGACCGTCCAACCTGTCGTGTCTCGCGCCGGCTTTGCGGCTCGTAAATCGGCGGCAGATGGTTGTGCCGAAGCAGGCTTGGCGGCAGCAAGAATGAAAAGAATGACAACAGCAAGCAAAGAAAATTGTTTCATGGAAACTCCTGAGAAAATCGAGGGTGAGTTGGGGTAATTTTGTCGGTAAAAAGCAGAGAAATAGCAATCAAACATCTACCATGTTTGCTGTACACTCAGGAGCGCACGAATTTTTGCAAAAAGTTGTGCGGATTCTTCGTAATTTAGTGTTTGTGCGCCGTCAGAAGCAGCTTCTTCGGGTGTTTCGTGAATTTCAACAATAACACCGTCCGCGCCCGCAGCCACGCCTGCAAGCGCCACCGGAGCAACAAAATCACGCAGACCGATTGCGTGCGAAGGGTCAACAACGACAGGAAGATGGGTTTTATCACGCAAAATGGGAATCGCGTTAATATCGAACGTATTGCGACTGGCACTTTCGTAGGTGCGGATTCCGCGTTCGCATATCATCAAGCGCTCGTTCCCGGCGGAGAAGACATATTCTGCCGAATAGAGCAGTTCTTCAATCGTCCCGGAAATCCCGCGCTTAATCATCACGGGTTTATCCACTCTGCCTAATTCATCGAGCAAATTAAAATTCTGGCTATTCCTCGCACCGACTTGGTACACGTCAATATACTCGTACATTGGCTCAATTTGCGCGACTTCCATGACTTCGGTAATAATTTTGATGCCATGCGCACGGCAGATTGCAGAAAACATTTTCAAACCGTCCAAGCCCATACCGCGAAAGCTATATGGCGAGCTACGGGGCTTAAAGACACCGCCGCGCATAATCCGAACACCGCATCGTTTCAAGTGTTCTACGATACTGCTGACTTGCGCTTCACTTTCAATCGAACACGGACCTGCCATCATTTGAAATGCGCCGTTACCAATTTTCACGCCGTCGCCGAGGTCAATAGTCGTGCGCTCGACTTTCCACTTCCGCGACACAAGCTGGTAATCGTCGGAGACGTAGTGAATATCACGCACTCCGGCAATACTGCCCAGCGAGCGAATGTCAAAATCTTTTTTGCCAACGCAAACCACATAGTTACCGAATTGTGTTGTAACAGGAGTTGGCTTGTAGCCGATTTTTTTGACGGCGCTCAAGACATCAGATTTGAGGCTCTCTTGGAGCGTTGGTTCGAGTTGAATAATCATAGTAAGAAAAATTTTGTTGTGGTATAAAATCGCGCTGAAGCTACGGAAGTTTCCACACACTTCCAAATCTTTAGCAAAGAGAAATGGCGCAAAGTGGCGCTTTTTTCGTAATTTTACAGAAGTAATACTTTCTTTTCATCAAAAGTTCAGATGGCAACACGCATAGAATACGGCAATACCCCATGGGGAGCCGCTTGGGTACAGGCATTAACGGCAGGCGGAAATCAAAATGGTTATACAGATCCGCGCCTTGTACGTGGTAAATCGTACGCTAATACCGGAAAAGTCCGCGATATTGAACTTATTGGCTCCACTGTGCTGGGCAAAGTACAAGGTACTGCACCCCGTCCCTACAAAGTGGCGGTAGATATTCGCCCTTTCACTCCGGCGCAAAAAAATATGCTTCTCTCTTTCATTGCTGCCAATCCGACGCTTGCGCAGGAACTCAGTCGCGGTATATTGCCGGAGTGGTTCATGGGATGGCTGCGCGACAACCGCCTGCCCATTTCACCCATTTCGTGGGACGAGATGACGGGCGACTGTTCGTGCCCTGACTGGGGTAATCCTTGCAAGCATCAAGTGGCGGTCTTCTATGCACTGGCACATGACCTTGACCGCGCACCGCTCTTGCTCTTTCATTTACGCGGCGTTACAACAAAAGAAATTTTGGAAGCTGCCGGAGAAAATCCGCAGTCTGATTTTGTGCCACCACTACCACTCCCCACATTTATACAGTTTTCGGAAGCCGTACGCCCGGTTCCTCCCGAAAAATGGGCGGACGAGGAATGGCATCAGGACTGGTTCATACCGTTTGCAACCAAGAGCACGAAGCAGCTCATGGAATTACTGCCCTCAAAGCCCCGCTTCAGCACGGCACAATATGATTTTCGGGACTTTCTGAAAAATTGCTACGATGCTCTTTCTGAGCGCATTAGCGACACCCGTACCGGCAGTAAAAAACCAAGCGTGATGCCTGACATTTGGCTTGAATTCAACCCTGATAGCCATGGATGGCAAGCCTTCGCAACTGCGCCCGAAGGGAACATAAAGTTTATGCAGTTGCAACATTCCAACGGTACCAAAACGTTAAAATTGACCCAGTGGAGCGGCAGCATCCTTCGCTCGGCATTACAAACGGCAACACCGTGCTCTCTTGCCCAACTTATCAATGCTTGCTCCAGCGTGGCGGGTTTCTCAAAGCAACGCATCCATACGCCGTCATCACGGTTTTTCTGCGCCGCGCTGGATATAGCGTATATGCTTGCTTCCACGCACTCAATCAAACCCGTTATTATCCGCATTGACGACAGGAAAGCCGCCCAGAAAGCAATAGCAAATCAGAAAACGATTGCCCAGCCCAATGCAACCAAAATCCACCAACTTCAGCGCTCGAAAACAGGCGCACTCCCTCCAAAATCGAAAGCATTCAAAGCACAAGCACTAAAATCTCAAGCATTGCAAACGCAGGCGCTTAAAGCACAAGGGACAGCAAACGGCGTGGAAACGGGTACTCCAAAGTCTCAATACTTCATTCGCTATGAACCTTTTGTCCAAACGCCGGAGGAGAAAGCTACCTTGGTGCGCTACATGAACATCTTGCGGGCACTGCTTCCGCCGGAGATGCTGATGAACCACACTCGCAATTCCGTGATGTCGCCGGAAGCCTTTGCCATGCTCTTCTCTACCATTTTGACAGCAGTAGTACAGGATACTTTGCGTCCGGTCGCGTCGTTCTACTATTTCAAAGACCCGATAGCGCAGGCGTTTATTCAGCCTTTGCCACTCCCTACTACCAATATTTCGGCTCAGGCACTCGCAAACGACCTCTACGACTGGATTGCGTGGCTGGATGTGTCCACGATGGAGATTACGCCTATCTTCCGCGTTGAAGAACCATCGGATGAAGCGTTGTCAGCTAATCCCGACACGCCATTTATGGTTCATTGTGATGTACAAGACCGCTCCAATCCTCTCTCGCAGCCTGTTCCACTTCGCCAGATACTGAACGCACGTGGCAGAATCTTAGGGCAAGAAGCTATTAAAATTCAAGCACTCGTCATGCTCGTTATGGACGATGCGACAAAGCATTTCCCACAGTTACAATGGGCGCTGGATGCCAGAAATCCTGAACGAGGCGCACCTATCGAAATGCCGCTTTCCGAGCTGTACGCATTTCTGACCGACACCGCTGAGCGATTGCGCGAATTGGGTGTGAGCGTCGTGCTGCCACAATCATTGGTGAACCTTTTACGCCCTCGTCCTCGTGCAAAGGCAAAGGCTAAAGACGGCGTTTCCTTTATCTCCATGCTTGATTTGGTCGAATTTGATTATGATATTGCCATTGGCGATGAACATATCTCGATAGTAGATTTCAAGCGCCTTTTGAAGAATGCAAAGGGTTTAATGCGGTTCCGCAATTCCTACGTGATGCTCACACCCGCAGAAGCAAAATCGCTCCTCCAAAAATTGGAACATGGGGTGCGCTTGAATGGGCAGGCGGTTCTGAGGGCAGCACTCGCAGGCGAAGAAGACGGCTTTATCTTCGACGGCGACGAGGCGTTCAAACGAGCCTTTCAAAAGCTGACAACCATAGAAGACATCAGTCTTCCAAGCAACATCAACGCTACCTTGCGTCCCTACCAAGAGCGCGGTTTCCAATGGATGTATTCCACAATTGAGCGCGGCTTCGGCATTATTTTGGCGGACGATATGGGCTTAGGCAAGACGCTTCAAGCACTTGCACTTCTGCAACGGTTGAAGCTGGACGGCAAACTTCCACATCATGCGCTCATTGTGTGCCCCACCACGCTTGTCACCAACTGGCTCCGCGAGTGCAACCGCTTCACACCAGACCTCACGGCAAGCATTTATCACGGTGCAGACCGCACGTTTGATTTTGAAGGCAGCGACATTGTCATCACCACATACGGTATTGTGCGCCGAGAAGCAAAGGAATTTGCAGCACACCCATGGAGCATTATGGTCGTGGATGAGGCACAAAACCTGAAGAATCACGAGACCGCCCAGACAAAAGCCGTGAAGACCATTCCCGCCCCAATGCGTTTGGCACTATCGGGTACACCAGTAGAGAATCGCCTGAGCGAATTATGGTCGTTGTTTGACTGGCTGAATAAAGGGTACTTGCACGGTATCACGCGCTTCCGCGACGACTTTGCCAGACCGATTGAGCGCGAGAACGACACAGAAACGATTAACCGTCTGCGCCGCATTACTGCGCCGTTTATCCTGCGTCGCTTAAAATCGGACAAAAGTATTATCGCCGACCTGCCGGATAAAATTATTACCAATGAATACTGCACCCTCACCAAAGAGCAAGCTGCTATCTACGAAAACGAGGTAAAACGCGCTCTGGCAGTAATAGAGGGCAAAGACGAAGATGATACGATTGCTCGCTCCGGTTTGATTTTCAGCATGATAACAGCACTCAAGCAAATCTGTAATCATCCGGCGCACTACGCAAAAAAAGGCGACCCCGTGAGTAAAGATTCCGGTAAAGCAGCGCGTCTTATTGACCTTTTGGACAGTATTCAAGAATCGGACGAGAAAGCGCTTATTTTCACGCAGTACAAGGAAATGGGAACGCTCTTAGAACAGATGATAGGAGAGGAATTGAATGCCGAGGCGCTCTTCTTCCACGGCGGCGTTTCACGGACAAAGCGCGATGCGATTGTCGAAACATTCCAAACCGACCCCACGAAGCGATTTATGATTGTGTCGCTCAAAGCGGGTGGAACGGGACTGAATCTCACTGCCGCCACTAACGTCATTCACTACGACCTCTGGTGGAATCCTGCTGTGGAGAACCAAGCCACCGACCGCGCCTATCGTATCGGGCAGGCAAAAAATGTGCAGGTGCATCGCTTTATCACGCAAGCCACATTTGAGGAGAAAATTGATGCCATGCTTCAAGCAAAACAAGAACTGGCAAATCTCACTATCGGGACAGGTGAGAACTGGATAACGGATTTGTCGAACAAGGAATTACGCGAGATATTCACGCTGGAGCGGTAACTGAGCCACTCTGCACTGAGAGTGCGGAGGTTTGATTGGAACGGCAAGTCTCTTTAGAACAGAGCCAAAGAACCATCGTTGTTGTATCGGAAATAACCACACTCTACACTATCGTCTGTGAGATAAACGCCTCAACTCGTGAAAGTATGTGGCAAATACAGTCTCGGGCTAAAGCCCATAATTTGACTAGCGCTTGAGACCAAAAAGAAGCCCGAAAACACAAAATTTTGACAGAATAAGGTAATGCTAGTTTGTGACTTGAGTTCAGGTAAGCACAACGAAGGAATACACCATGAAAAAAAATCGTACACCGACAAAGAGCGTGTTTAGCAGCATCGCAGAGGAACGATTGAGCGAATATTCCGAGCAATCGCCACAACAAATGTATGATGAACAAAATCGCTTCACCGACAGTGACCCACACCTACATCGAATAGAACTTGAAATACAGGTTGATGGGCTTCGGGAGGCAAATGCAGAAATCGCATTACAGCTTGATCGGTATATCAATCTTTACAATAATCTGTACGACCACCTGCCCATTGGATATTGCACTATTGCACGCGATAACGGAAGAATTCTCAGAGCCAATATTGCTTTCGCGGAGTTACTCGGTATCCAACCAGAAGACCTTACAATGAAGAGCTTCCTTTCGGTTGTCTCGGAAGAATGGCAAACCTATATGAGCGAGGTATGGGCAAGTATTTTTTTGGGGGACGAACCGGGCAAACGAACATGTAATGTACAGCTACTTCGTTCATGGAGAGAACCATTGTGGGTGCGCATAGACATGACAAAAAACGATGGCGAACAGTCATGCCAGATGGTAATTATGAACATAAGCGAAAATAAAAAGCTGGAAAAGACACTACATCAAAAAGAAATGGAATTGCATACAACACTCCAAGCGCTTTCGGAAGGTGTTTTGATGCTTGATGCTCAATCTGCCGTGCGAATGTGTAATACACAAGCAGAAAAAATTTTAGGGCTGAATACTTCACAAATTTTAAAGCAAACCCCGATTGAACCTGACTGGCGCATTATATGCGAGGATGGAAGACCGATAGAAGAAGTATTTCCTTCTCATGGTGCCGCGCTTATCCCCTCAACATCTCCCCTTGAAATAATTATCAATGTTAGTCTAGAACAATCCACCACCATTGGTTTGCAAAAAATGTCCAGTGCAGTTCGTTGGGTATCCTTGAAGTCAAAACCACTTTCGTATCATGGTACTTCGGAGATGAGTGGGAGAATTATTCTGTTAACCGACGTTTCCGAACAGCGGCGTATAGAGCAAAGGTTACGTGAATACGAACAGCAGCAGTTCATTATCTCTTCTCATCCGACGGACAAAGACAATCTTTCAACTTCTTCCGATATCACACTGACTGACGGGGAGAAGGAAGCAGATACGCCAAAGACGGACTACATCACCATATCAAGCGCGACACAAGGGAATATTATACTAGATGCGCGAAAAGAAGTGCTCTATCTGGAGGGCGCAGATGATTATACACTTTTTGTTACAAGTGCCGGTAAAGAATACTTGACCTTTGGTACTCTTGGCAAATGGGAACAGCGCCTCTTTCCTCAGGGGTTTATTCGTGTTCATCGTTCTACTATTGTGAATTTCCACGCTATTTATTCGTGGCACTATGAAAATAAAAATATCGTTCTCAATATGCGTGATGGCAAGCAAATACGGGTCTCGAAGAGCTATAGAGCCTATTTCCTTTCGTATGTTCGCTAATTAGCCGATTCATTCACCGAGCTAAGGGGGTAATTGACCGAGAGGGAGAATCACTCGGTAGAAACACGCTGGGAATAATCTTCAGGAAATGACAAGTTTGGTATAACACGCTATCCTGTTATACCAAATTTATCGTGGGCTGAATATGAGCAGCAAATTAACAACTCAGCATGGGCAAGTACAGCTAATGCAAGAATTGGTAAATGATTTTACCTATGTGAGCACTGCAACCATTATTCGTGCCAATATGATGGCAGAAACGAAATATTTGACGCTTCATAGGCGAGTGCATAGTGTGTAAAAGCGCTTGACTTAATTCGTGCAAGAATGTTTCATAGCGCAAGATGCCACACCGAGAACTCTCGTATCGGCATCGGTATATCTTAAAAAAATTAGGGAAAACCGAGAGACAAATATGCGTCTATCGTTGCCCATTTTTGCCCGACTCAAAATTGAATACGATACTCATTTACCATTTTTAAGAAGGAATCTTGTCATGTTTAACAATCTTTTTGCGAGTATTTGTGCCCGCTTTATTCCTGACCGCGTTCAGCAACACCCGGATTCGGACGAATACCGTCGCGCTCGGTTATTAGTACTCATTACCCTTATCTTGGTTGGGAATCAAATTCTTTATTTCCCCGCCACTTTCACGGGAAACGACCCGCGTGTGCAAATGATAAACTTTGTGGTGATGCTTGTTGCCTTGGTATTGTATAGTGCAACGATACCTTTACTCCGAATGAGTGGTTCGGTAAGAGCAACCGGTATTTATTTAGGGCTTCTCATATCCGTCGTTTTATCAATACTTATATTTTCAGGTGGAGGCTTCGCCTCACCGCTGATGATGTGGCTTACACTGCCAATATTGATTTCCGTACTTGTTTCGGGGCGTTTTGGAGGAGTGGTTGTTATCAGTGCCATTGGGGTATTTGTCACAATATTGGGCATACTTACCGCACAAGGAGCAATGAAAACATCACCGCTACCAGCAAACCCGACACTCATTGCCGTTGTTCTCTCCATTGTTTCTATGGGGCTATTGGTGCTCATTTTGGTCCTTGCCAATACCTTTGAAAACTCAAAAAATTTAGCACTGAAGCGTATTGAGCAAGAGCGCGATGAAACGCAAGGTAAATTTGACAAGGCTATTCTTGCCCTCAAACACGAGCAAGAAACAACTCGCCTCAAAGATGCCGAGAACCTTCGGGCAATTCAAGAACAACAAGCCTACCTCGAAGAAAGCTCGCGACAAATCCTTGACGCAATGCAACGCTTCGCCTTCGGCGACCTAACCGTTCAAGTCATACCAAACGGACGCGAAGATGATATTTCCAAGATTTTTACAGGTTTTAACCGCAGCGTCTCATCAGTGCGTGAGTTAGTACAACAAGTGATTCACAATGTTCAGCAGACAAACACTATCGCTGCACACATTAGTTCTGCATCCGGACAAATGGCAGCAACCAGTGAAGAGCAAGCGGCACAGGTACACCAGATTGCGGCTTCGATTGAGGAAATGGCACGTGCTACAAGCGAAAATTCTCGTCAAACCTCAGAAGTCAATACCATCACCAAGCAAAATGGCACGAATGCCACCAAAGGCGCACAGGTAGTGGATGCGGCGGTGAAAAAGATTGAGGAAATTGCTAATGTGGTCAGCAGTGCTTCGACAGTCGTTGAAAAATTGGGTAATTCCAGCGCAGAGATTGGTGAAATCGTGCAGGTCATTGAAGAAATTGCTGACCAAACAAATCTTCTCGCACTGAACGCTGCGATAGAAGCGGCGCGTGCTGGGGATCAAGGGCGTGGCTTTGCGGTAGTAGCAGACGAAGTTCGCAAACTCGCCGAACGCACCGCACAAGCAACGAAACAAATCAGCCAAACGATTAAGCAAATCCAGACCGATACGAACCAAGCTGTGAGCGGTATGCAGCGTGGTAACAGCGAAGTCCGTGACGGTCTGGCTCTCGCTAAACAAGCTGGAATGTCATTAACAGACATTGTGAAGGGATCACACAGTGTGGAATCAATGGTGGAGGGGTCAGCAAATGCACTGTACCAGCAATCATCAACAGCAGAAGAAATCGCCAAAAGTGTGGACCAAGTATCTTCATCTGTCAACGAAACAACGGCAAGTTTGAGTGAAATAGCTCGTGCAACGGAGAATTTGCGCGGTTTGACCGAAGGGTTGCAACATTTGGTCAATCAGTTTGATGTAGGAGAAAATAATTCTTCAGTCCTTTCTTTATCACATTCAATTGGAGTATAGTTATGCTATTTACTACTCGCTATCGTAGCATTTATATTGGTTTTTTGCTCGCGATACTACATAGTTCCAGTGTTTGGGCACAGGATAATAATTTATTATCGAAACTCCGAACATATGGGTGGTTTGATTTGAATGTTGTTGCCTCAACGCAGCAAGGTCAGCAAAATGCAGTTCGATTCGACCAAGCCCATATGAATCTTATTTTTATTTACGAGCTTTCAGACAATTTTTTAGTCTTTGCCGAGCCTGAATTTGAACATGGATATTCAAGTAGTGAAGATGGTTTGGCACAAGGTAAATTCTATATTCAGCGTGCATATCTTGAATATCAACAATCAGACGCGCTGCGGCTTCGGGCAGGAAAATTTCTTACACCGTTTGGTTTGTGGAATGTGGTCGTTGACGCAACAGCCATTCGCACAGGGGTATTCCTTCCAACCTCTTTACATGGTACAAAGCCTACACCGGGCGGAGCGCAGCGTGGATATGCAAAGTATTCAACAGGCTTTTGGCTTTCGGGAAATCCATCCTTTGGTAATCTGCAAATCGAGTATGACGCATATATTGCCAACGGGCGCGGACAAGATGCGCATGAGTTTGACCGTGATGGGTTCAAAGGTTACGGAGGACGGTTTTCAATAGCGCCGATTCCTGAGATAAAGGTTGGCAGTTCCTTTTATTCCGACAATATCGGCGGAAATGCTTTGAATGCGCAATATGTTTCCGGTGCATTTGAATTAACCGCCAAAGCCGGAGGCTTTGAGTTTTTCAGTGAGCTACTTTTGGCTAATAGTCAAAAAATAGATGCAGTAAAAAAAGAGCCAATAGGAGGACAGTTTCAGCGATACATGGGCTATTATGGTTGGTTGAATTACAACATTGGCGAAACGGGTCTAACGCCGTATGCTATCTTTAATAGCTACGACCCCAATCTAGAGACTGATAATGATGCAATCACTGACATTACAATTGGGCTGCAGTATTCGCTCACGCCTAACATTTTGGCTAAAGTACAGATGCAGTTTGTTACGCCACAAAATTCAACTGTCGCGCCCTATAATGTTGTTGCCGGTCAGCTCGCCGTTGCGTTTTAGGAATTTTCTTCATCTTCCAATCGAAATCAGAATTTATGAAAAATCTCATACTTCCTTGTGTTATTGCTGCGATGGTGTACGGAATTACTCCTTCTGTTACGGCACAAACAATTGCCATCATTGTAAATAAATCATCTTCCCTTAATAATCTTTCTATGGCAGAACTCAAAACATACTTCAAACTCGAAAGTCAGTTTTGGAAAAATAACGAACGTGTTGTGGCTGCAACTCTTGCATACGAAAAACCGGAAGCCACAAAGTTTAATAGCCTCGTGTATGAAATGCCGAATGATGGTATAAAAAAAACGTGGATTCAAAAGATCTTTCGCGGACAAATTAAAGAAGCCCCAAAACTTCAGCGCAGCGACGAAGATATGCTGAAATTCGTAGCCTCAACAAGTGGTGCAATCGGCTTTATCAGTGCTGATAAGGTTGATGGCAGCGTAAAAGTTGTGACTATTGACGGAAATTCTCCCAAAGATAGTGGTTACAAGTTAAAATAGTGCTGTGATTGCCCGTCAAGATTCTGCTTGGCGGGCTTTATTCAACATCTGTTTTTGGTAAGATGCTCTTTCGTAATCCTCTCCCCATTCCACACTATTTTTCTGATATATCATGCTTCGTTTTTATACCATTCGCCGCAAAATTCAATTGGTTATTATGGGAATTGTTGCCATAATCTCTGGTTTTACCTTATTGTATGTACCGTCTCGGCAACAATCACTCCTCAACGAAGAGTTTCAACAGAAAGTTAGCTCGTTATCAGAAACAATTCATCTCGGCATCAGCGTTGGTCTCGCCACGGGAGATATGACAACTATTCCAAAAGTATTAGACTTCGCAAAAAAAGATCCTACGGTACGTTTTGTAGCAATAGTCAGTGATGGAAGTGTTTTTGCATCGTTTCCTCCCAATTTATCGCTTACGCAAACTATCGCTTCAGGAGATAGTCTTGTTATTGCCAAAGCGTTACTGACGACTGATATTATTAAGGGCGAAGTAATTGTTGGTTGTTCTACCTCAGTAATAGAGGCACGAATAGCAGAAGTACGATTGCAAGCATTATTGCTGGCTATTGGTATGCTGCTTATTGGTGCTGTTGCTTCATGGTTCCTAGCGCAGAGAATCGCCAATCCGATTCAGTTAATTAGTGAAGCAGCCGAAAAGATAGGCGAAGGGGATTTGAATCAAAGCGTAACGATTACCTCAAATGATGAAGTCGGTAAACTTGCGCGAGCATTCAATAAAATGGTCGAGAATATTCGTGAGCTTGTCGCTAATGTTGACCAAAGTCGCACGGAGGCTGAAGATTTAGCACGAAAAGCACAAACATTTGCCAATCGTAGCAGCGAACAGCAGCAATACCTCGCAGAGAATGTGCAAGTGATTCTTCGCAGCGTCGAACGCCTTGCCGCAGGCGACCTCACACAGCAGATACACTCAGACGAGCACGATGATATTCGGAGCCTTTTCGACGGCTATAATGCCGCTGTGGAGAACATCCGGCAAATGGTAGCTCAAGTGGTTGATGCGGTGCAAGAGACCGCCGAATCAAGTGCGGACATTTATCTCACGACCGAAAAAACCATGAATGATATTCGAGAGCAATCCGTACAGACCCGTAATGTAGCTGCCGCGATGGAACAAATGACGGTCGTTATCGGAGAAACCACCCATCAAGCATCACTTGCGGCACACCAAGCTGCACAAGCCAGTGATGATGCACGGCAGAGCAGCTCGGTCATCCAAGGAATGATTCGTAATGTGGGAGAAGTTTCCAGCGTTGTGCAAGAATCTGCACACCGTATTGTTGCACTCGGCAAATCCAGCGAGCAAATTGGGGAAATCGTATCAGTCATTGAAGAAATTGCCGACCAGACCAATCTTCTTGCTCTCAATGCTGCTATCGAAGCCGCCCGTGCGGGTGAGCAAGGACGCGGCTTTGCTGTTGTTGCCGATGAAGTCCGCAAACTCGCCGAGCGCACACAAAAAGCGACGAAAGAAATTGGTACGATGATACGAAGCATACAGACCAATACGAGTGAAGTCGTGAGCACGATGAACAAGGGCACAAAACTCGTGGAAGAAAGCGGAACGCTAGCCGAGCAAACATCCGCTGCTCTGGATGAAATTATCTCTAAGACCACGCAGGTCTCGGACATTGTGTCGCAGCTTTCCTCTGCCAGTGAGCAACAAGCCGTCACCAGCAACGAAGTCGCTCACAGTATTGAGGCTATTAGCACGACCGCAGAACGCTCTTCCACTGCTGCCGCAAACATCTCCCAAACCTCTGCCAATCTCAGCTATCTCACGCAAAATTTACAACTATTGGTCGGGAAGTTTATTGTTGCTTCCGATACGACGAATGATTCGCCCAAGGTAGTCAAAGCAAGCTCTTTGATAAAACAATTACGATAAGCATACGGTTTTTATTTCACCATATTTAATACCTCATGTCGTTATGAATGTACCATCTTCTACCCCGACAGGCGACATAAATTCACCCTTACAAGCCTCAAAAAACAGAAGCCTTCTTTCGCTTGTACTCAATAACCGACCGTTAAAAAGTAAGATTGCAATCATTGTGATACCGCTTATGCTTATTGCTTTGTACGGTATGGGGCTTGAATTGTGGTCGGCAAATAAGCGTTACAAGAGGGCACAAGAGTTGGAGCGTGCAAACCAAGTCTCTGATTATATTCTCAAGGCTGCCGGATTACAGGCAAAAGAGCGTGGCTTTACGGCATCTGTACTTTCTAATCCCCAAGATAAGACGACATTACAGGCAATTGCAGACCTACGGATGCGAGGCGATAATTTTATGGATTCAGCAATAGTACTTATTCGTGAAGCAGTTATAGAAAAAAGCGTTGTCGCTGAAAATCTTCGCAAACTGGAATCTGCTAAAGAAAAACGTAATGCCTTGCGGGCAAGCAACAACGTTTATTTAGGTACATCATCACCCCAAGCATCAGTCATTAAAGACTGGATAGAAGCACAATCGGCTTTGATTATGGCAGAACAAACAGCCGCTTCTTCAATGTTCCTTGGCGAAAATCGTTTGGAGACTATACTGGCATTGAATAGCAGTATCAAAAACAGCGTTTTCTATGCCGGAGAGTTTGCCGGCAGAGAGCGGGCAAACATTGGTACGGCTATTGGTTCGGGGAAGCCGATAGATGCAGAAAAATTTGCAAGTCTTATGCAGTTTCGAGGTATAGTACAGGAACATTGCGAAAGTATTATCGCCTTCAGCCTCAATCCGGCGGTTACGCCTGCAATTAAAAATTCGATTGAAGAAATGCAGCGAGTTTTTCTTGTAGAGTTTGAAGAAACCCGCAAAAATGTGTACAAGGCAAGTACAGATAGTCTCGGAAAGAATTCAGCAATGTATCCACTCACGACAACAGAGTGGATACAACGTTCCACAAAAGCAATCAATTCTATTCTGAATGTTTCCGATACGGTAAGTACTGAAGTGGCACGTTTGGCAGCAGAAGAGCGGCAAATTAGCTTTTACATGGTTGTTGCAGAAGTTGTGATGATGCTTGTGCTGGTACTTATTATCATTCTTTCCAATCGGCTTGGTTCACTAATAGCAAATCGTATTCTGCATTTACGCAATGAGGCGCAGCGTGTAGAACAAGGTGATCTTTCGGTACAAACTAACGACGCGCAGCACGACGAAATCGGTGATTTGTCCCATTCTTTTAACAACATGATTGCAACTCTTCGCAACAGCCTGCAAGAGCTTGCCGTCGAAAAAGCAGGTGTAGAACGTAAAGTAGATGAGGCAATTCGTGAAATACGTGAGGGACGCGAGTACCTACAAACAAGCGCCGCAGAAATGCTGGCGGCAGTGGAACAATTTTCGCAAGGTGACCTGACACAACGCCTTACTCCAACCCGCCAGGACGATATTGGTCGGCTCTTTGAGGGATATAATCAAGCATTAGACAATGTATGCAGAATGATGCTCAAAATTATTGAAGAGTCGGAAATTACTGCCAGTGCAAGCACACAAATCACGACAAGCATTGAGCATATGACGCAGGGCATTCAACGCCAGCAACAGCAGTCCTCATACATTGCTGTGGCAAGCGAACAAATGGCAAAAACGATTGAAGAAAGTGCACGTAACACAGCGCTTGTGGCACAACAATCCCAAGAAGCCAGTAAAGAAGCAATGCAAGGTGGTCTCGTATTACAACAGATGACTTCTGCAATGGAGAGCGTAGGAGCAATCGTGCGCCACTCTGCCGAAGATGTAGAACACCTAAGCCTGAGTAGTGAGCAAATTAGTGATATGGCAGATGCTATTGCAGATATTGCCGATCAAACAAATCTTCTGGCGCTCAATGCTGCTATCGAAGCTGCTCGTGCAGGTGAGCAAGGGCGCGGTTTTGCCGTTGTTGCTGATGAAGTCCGAAAGCTTGCCGAGCGAACACAAACTGCAACAAAAGAAATTTCCGCTTTGGTAGGCGCAATCAAAACTAACACACAAAACGTTACGATGACAATGGCTAATGGTGTACGCGAAGTAGAACACGCGCAAACCTTAGTGGGAGAAACTTCCAATACACTAGGTCGTATTATCACGCGTACACAGGAAATTTCTGCTATTATTATGCAGCTCGCCGGAGCCAGTGAAGAGCAGTACGCCACCAGCGCAGAAATTGCTACAAATATGGACACAATGACAATGGTTATAGCACAGTCGGCTGCTGTCAGCGAAGAAATTTCACAAACTTCAGAAAGCCTGAACCAAATGACTCTCGCTGTTCAAAGGCTTATTCAAGAGTTTACCGTGAATGCACCCACATCAGAGGAGAAGGTACTATCGGCAGATAGTACACCTGAGTCTCTTTCGCCAATTCAATCACATCAACGTATGCTTGCCCAGCAAACCTCAGCTCTACTTTCTTCATTTGGATAAATACATAGAGAATATAGATTGCTCCCCTAATTACTATCATATCAAGTTGGCTCAAATCTGACAAAGTTTTATTCAATTCAAGAATTAGAGACAATTTTGGCAAATTTGGGTATGACAAAACCTACCACGAATGTATGGAGAAGGCGATGAAAAAAACAATTATGCTTGTCGAAGATAACGAGCGATTGCGGAAGAATATGCTCTATATGCTTAATAGACAACGAGATTTTAATGCCATTGGCGCTGAGAACGGGAAAGAAGCATTAGCATTGGCAAAGGAAAACAAACCCGACCTTATTGTTTCGGATATTATGATGCCCGATATGGATGGTCATGCATTGCTCACAGCGTTGCGCACAATGGAGACAATGCTGAGTATTCCGGTTATTTTTCTGACAGCCAAAGGCAGTACAAATGATATACGCATTGGTATGCTTTTGGGGGCAGATGACTATTTAGTGAAGCCTGTAGATTTAGAAGAATTGGTGAAAGTTATCAATACTCGATTGGAAAAGCATAAGCGGCAGCAGCAAAACCTTACGGCACAAACAGAAAATGTACAACGTCATTTGATGGCAGTGCTACCGCACGAGCTTCGCACTCCATTAAGTGGTATTATCGGAGCCGCAACGCTTATTCAAAGTGATATTGCAAACCTCAGTAAAGCGGAAATTATAGAACTCAATGAATGTGTTCTTACCTCTGCACACCGTCTGGCGCGAATTACTGAAAACTTTTTGCTGTATGGTAAAGTACGTCCGCGCTTAGATAGACCTGATTTTGTGCCAATCGTAACTGCGATACCTCTTACCAATGCTCAGAGTCTTTTGCGTGAGGTCGTAGAGTCTGTTGCGAGTGGCTTTTCACGGATAGACGATTTGGAAATCATACTTCAGGACGCAACCCTTGGCGTTGAACAAGTCCATATCGAAAGAGCGATCAGCGAAACCTGCTTGAATGCTTTGATGTTTTCGCCGAGAGAGACCGAAATACGAATTACCTCACGCATTGTTGATGAGCTATATGTCGTTGATATTACGAACATTGGACGAGAAATGACGGAAGAGCAAATTCATGCCGTCAAACAGCCGTTAGCAACGTTTGTACAATTTGACCGTGATTATTTTGAGCAGCAAGGTACCGGCTTGGGACTAACTCTTACGCGCTGTATTATAGCTCTTTATGGTGGTTATTTTGATATTGTAAGCGATAAGACGCAGACAACAGTAAGCATCGGCTTCCCTCTCTACAAATCGTAACGGACTTTTACCATTATCCATTTTACTGAAATGTAACCCTTTATCCCTACACCGCCCCCCAGAACAGAAAACATAACCACGCACGCTTTGCCTTTAATGATCCCCATCTTGTATGCACCGACATTATCCGAATGCTTGCAAATGAAACTCTCGTTGTCTAAAAGGTTAGCGACACCAGAACGATAGGTTGAATAAAAAAACCTACTATTGGGACATGGTTCCTACTGTGCTAAAATATATCCTTCCAAAGTAAAAAATGGTGTAGCTTTTCTTGCGGATAGATGTTAAGTTACTGATGAAAATCACGCTATATGAATTTACTCTTCTCCGATGAATGGCTTCTTTGGGAACAATAACTGTATTCTTATTATCGGACAAAAGTCTGCGGTAAATAGAGGATTATAGCCTTTCGGTATCATATCCTATTACTGCTATATGAGCATATAAGTTTTGCCTCTTGAATTCAGGGGAAATTTTGTAGAAATCTATGCTACCACAACACTATATTCTGACTAAGCAGCGATTTCGTACTTTCATTGGTATCATGAGCATTGGTTTTCTCGTAGCTGCTTTCACAGTATTCTCCTTATATGCCAGCGAAAAAGATAACCTACGCCAAGATTTGCTCAAGAATACTCTCAGTGACACCGCACGCGCATACGTACTTGACCGCCTCGTCGGTTTGTATATGGAAGCAAAACCGGACAGTGCCATTTTCTACGCTTTGCAGTTACAGATTATTGCCGAGAGAAATATCCCCAACAAGAATTTGATGTTGATGGCGCTCAATGCCCTTGTGAATGGTTACATACATTATGACAAATCCGGCAAAGTGCTTAAATATGGATTTCAGCTATTGCATCTCTCCGAAGAACTTCATGATACTGCGTACCGAGCTCGTGCTTTCTATGCTATTGGTCACGCCTCGGGACAACTTTTCACCAAGAATGACACGAAAGAAAATACTTCTGCCCTGCACTATCTTCGGCAGGCATTAACAATTGCCGAACGACAACGCGACACTGTTTTAATGGCACAATGCTATAATGCGACGGGGCGTATTTACCGCAAAAAAGAACAATTTGATTCTGCCTTGGTGTTCCACAACGAAGCGCTGAGACTTGCAACAGCGATCAAACAACCTATTCAACAAGGTTGGGCGTTCCACAGCCTTGCTATTTGCTATGAAAATAAAGGTAATCGTACAAAAGCCTTAGAATATGCGCTTGAAGGCTTGCGTTACCGTGAGCAAGTCGGCAATGGAATAATAACCGGGTTTTCTTTGGCACTTGTTACTCATTTATACCAACAAATCGGTAATCTACGACAAGCACTTCATTACGCAGAGCGCAGTTTGGCGTTAGCGAATGTGGCTGAATTTCGCACAGCGCAGTACCAAGCATATGAGCGTGTTGCCCAAGTACATGAAGCACTGGGCAATTACCGTGAAGCACTTTTCTATCAACGACGCTTTGCTGCGGTGCGCGACTCTGTTGCTGCTCTTGAGCGTACGGAAGACCTGCGGAGTTTGCAAGCAGAACTCAAGCTGGAACAAAGTGAGCGCGAACGCATACTGCTTAAGAAAGAACAAGAAGCTCAAGATTTGGCACTACAGCGGCAGCAAATTCTTGCCGCCGTGCTAACTCTCGGTTTTATTCTGCTTGGTATTACTGTTGTCTTACTTTTGCGAGTACAAGGCAAACAGAACTTTCAGCGTCAAGAAATTGCGAAGCTAAAGCGTATTTTGGACGAAAGTACAGATTATGTAATGATGTCAGATATAGCAAGCGGCAGGGTTTTGTACATGAATAAAGCATACTTATCCCTCATCAATGCAGAAACACCGCCCGTAACCTTATCTGAGCTTTTACATCGCGTGTATGCACCCGCCACCGCAGAAACGGTTCTCAACACGCATTTACCGCTTGTAATAAAGCATGAACAATTACACGGCGAGACAATGCTTCTTGACCATAAGGGCAGACAAGTTTCTGTACTCCACACAACAATTTGTCATTACGATGAACAAGGTACCGCAGTCCTTGTCTCTAGTGTTATGCGCGACATTACCGAGATCAAGCAAGCAGAAGAAGAAATACTCGCCCACAGCAGATTTACTCAAACAGTAACGGATTCGTTACCCGGAATGCTTGCCTATTGGACAGATGATTTACGCTGTTCCTTTGCTAATTCCGCATATTTAGAGTGGTTCGGTAAAACGCATGAAGAAATGATCGGTATAGAAATGCACAAACTTTTGGGTGAAAAACTCTTTCAAAAGAATGAATCTTACATCCGCACTGCTTTGGAGGGAAAGCCTCAGCAATTTGAGCGTGAATTAGTCAAAGCAAATGGCGAAACCGGGTACACACTTGCACAATATATTCCGGACATTGCTGATGGTCGTGTTCTTGGCTTTATTGCTCTTGTAACCGATATTACAATGGTAAAAAAAGCGCAAAACAGTCTTAATGAAGCACAACATCTCGCACGAATTGGTAGTTGGGAATGGGATATTGCATCAAATACAACGACTTGGAGCGATGAGCAATATCGCCTTTTCGGGGAGAATCGTGACTCCTATCAACCAACACTGGAAGGGTATTACAGTCACTTAACGATTGAAGAACAGCAAAAAACAGCTGCATTAGTACAAAAAACATTAGCTGGAACGGCAGAATATTCTATTGAGCATGAAATCACTAGACCTGATGGTACTGTACTGTTCGTGCTGGAACAAGGCACTGTGATTTCTGATAAGAACCATAAACCTCTTCGTATGGTTGGCACTACACAGGATATTACCGAACGAAAAAAAATAGAAAAAATGCTTAGTGAAAATCTTGATCGATGGCAAAAACTCTTTGATATCTTACCCGTTGGGGTTTCTGTGATTGATAAGAATGGTTTGGTTCTTGACACTAACCCGGCTTTGGAAAAAATTCTTCAACTCACAAAAGATAATTTCATAGCTAAGGCATATAAGCCAAGGCAATATCTGACGGGTAATAATGAGCTAATGAGTGCTAAGGATTTCCCCAGTTATCGGGCGTTCCATGAAAATAGTATTATTAGAGATACTGAGATATGTGTTGTCACAGAAAATGGGAATAAAATCTGGCTTAATACCAGCGCTGCTCCTTTTTCTGATGACAAAGTTGTCATTGTAACATCAGACATTACCGAGCGAAAACGGGCAGAGCAATTGCAGCTACAAAAACTTTCGATGGTAGCAAGCAAGACAACAAATGCTGTCGTTATCACCGATGCAAGCTATCGTATAACATGGGTTAATGAAGGATACACACGACTTACAGAGTACTCTTTAGACGAAGTCAGAGGCGAAGAGCCCGAGTGCTCCGCACAGCAGTTGCAGATTGACCAGCTAACCATGAAACGGATGCGAAATGCCGTTACCGAAAGAGTTTCCTTTGAAGGAGAAGTAATGAACTACTCTAAGAGCGGTCGGCTCTATTGGGTGCATATTAAAACCGATCCATTCTTTGATGAAGACGGCACCCTTGCAGGGTTTGTTTCCATTAAGACCGACGTTACCGAGCGGAAGCAGGCGGAACAACGACTGAAAGATAGCGAGGAACGGTATCGGTTGATATTTGAAAATAGCAATGAAGGTATGATTCAGACCCATCCCGACGGTAAGATTGAAACCGTTAATGCAGCAGCCTGCAGCATATTCGGCAGAAGCAAAGAAGAGCTTTCTCAAATGAGCAGAGCGGATATTGTTGACATGAGCGACCCTCGGCTGCCTGCGATTTTGCAAGAACGAAGCAATGTGGGATACGTAAAAGGTGAGCTGAATTTTGTTCGTGGTAATGGCATAATATTTCCGGGTGAATTTTCGTCGAGTATTTACATTGATAGCAAAGGCGAGCAACATATTATTGTTTTTCTGAGAGATGTTAGTGAGCGCAAGCGAGCAGAAGAAGCACTACGACAAAGCGAAGGCAATTTGCGTGCACTTTTTGAAAGTTCTGTTCAGGCGTATTACCTCATAGACAAAAACTATACAATCCTTTCATTTAACAAAGTTGCTCGAGATCTTGTTAAGTCGTATTACGGACGAACATTAGCTATTGGCGACTCTATCTTGGATTATACGATACCGGATATATTTATGCGCTGTTTCCACCGTGCACTACAGGGTGAGTGGGTTACCGATGAAGGTATTGCAATATTTCCAAACAATCAACGAAGATTTTTTGAGGCGATATATTCACCGGTGCGTGACGATAAAAATGAGCTTATTGGAATATCCTATAATATGCTGGATATTACCGAGCGAAAAGAATTGCAAACACAAGTGATTGAATATAGCAGCCGATTGCAAAGTATTATTGTCTCCATGATGGACGGTGTGGTGCTCTTGAACGAGCAGCGTACTATTTCGCTTACCAACCCTGCTGCCGAAGAAATTTTTGGCTATGCCAGTGAAGAATTGTTCTTACAACCTCTAACAATGCTCTTGCCAGATAAGTCGTTAGAGGTACATGACCAACGTATTGAGAACTTTCTTCGTAACTCTCCGTCGGAGGCTCCCCATCATAAATCACATATTGTACAGGGACGGCACAAAAGCGGACATCTATTCCCAATGGAAGCCTCTATTGCGCATTTTATGGTAGAAGGGCGGCTCTTTTTGCTGGCTGTCGTACGTGATATTACCAAACGATTAGAAACAGAAAAAGAAATTCTTGAATTGAATCGCACACTCGCTGAGCGTGTGGAAGAACGCACGGCTCAGCTTGTGAAGCTCAATAAAGAAAAAGATGAGTTTCTCGGTATAGCCGCCCATGACCTCAAGAACCCATTAGCTGCTATTCGTTCTAGTGCTCAAATTATTGAAGAGTGTTTTACGAGTGGCGAAGCGATTGATATTACTGAGTACACCGATTCGATTATAGCCACATCCGATGAGATGCTGGATATTATTACAAACTTCCTTGATATTGAATTGATTGAGAACGGGAAGTTAGGCTTGGCTTTTGAGCGCGTACCGCACACAATAGTACAGAAGGCAGTGACGGCACACCAAAGAAGAGCAAAAGCGAAAGATATTACACTTCACTATAAAGAACCAATGGGAGCTATTGCGATAATTGCTGACAGGTTAGCACTGCGACAAGTACTGGACAATCTCTTATCCAATGCTATAAAATTTTCTCCGCGCTCAAAGCATATCTATGTAAGGATAGAAGAAAAACAAAAAACCACAGAGCAAAATCCTTCTCTCGGTGCATTGCATGACCACTACCTGCGCATTGAAATTCAGGACGAAGGACCGGGTATAGGAATAGATGAACAAGAACAACTCTTCACAAAGTTCACGCGCCTCTCAGCAAAACCGACGGGAGAAGAAGGCTCAACAGGGCTAGGGCTTTCGATTGTAAAAAAACTAGTTGAAATGATGAATGGTAGTGTACGGTGCGAAAGTGCGAAGGGAGAAGGGGCGACTTTCATTGTAGAACTGCCTATCTTGTAAAAATGTACACTGACGCTTAGCTTTTTATGACAAAGCTACGCTTGAACGGTTAGTCTTACCAACAGCCTCCGAGGTACAGCGACCATTCAAAAATGGATTGACGAAGCAAAACACTTCCCCGTGTCGTTACGCGCTAAGACAAATTCTATTGGAGTATAAGTATAAAAGACTCTTTGAAAAGTCATTTTTTAGTCAGTCTCTTACGATGCCAAATGATGCGCAAGCAAGCATTGCTCGCGGCTAGAAAGTATATTTCCTTTCTGTGGCAAGTCAACTCATCGAGCAAAAGGGACTGCTTGTCGAAGATAAAGTACCTTTGGTCGAATCCTATTGGGAATACTTCTTTTGTGTAGGCATATTTGAAGCCATATTCAGATTGTGCTATCATCCTCTCATTCCTTCCTGTCTTTTATTAAGGTTGTAA
>CALCNX010000140.1 GCA_937899715.1 uncultured bacterium
AGGAAGATGTACGCCGGCAAAAAATCCTCACGGCTTCGGCGGGTGGGGCCATTTTCATTGCCTGTCTGGGTTTGTTCGGCCTGGCCACCTTTTCGGCTGAGCGACGGCGCAAGGAAATCGTATTCATTCGATTCCTGCTTATCCGCATCCAAGCGACCGTCAAAATTGGTGTCGGTGAGAAAGGCTTGCAGTGCTGCTATCTGTGCGGCTTGCGCTTGGAGAACGGCAGCCATCTGTCCGGGCGTTTGCAGACCAACGGGATTGCCTGAGATAGGAGAAGCTGCGTCAAGTGAGCCGACAGCACCGCCAACGCCCGTCTCTGCTTCCCAAATAGAGCCGTCGCTATACCATTTCTTGCGTGTTGAGATGACAACAACAGTGCGCCCGATGAAATCTATTGGATTCAACGGGTACATTGGGTCATTCGGTGGAAATTCAACGTATATGTATTGTTCTTCGGACATAGCGCATAGAAGAAGAAGAAAAAATAAAGGAGACCCTTGCCACGCCTGTACTTTGGAGAGACGAACGTATTATTACTGATGCAAAGATACCCTATGCCGAACTAACGTTTTGCCCCTTTTGGGACACTTTTTAGACACAGTTCTGCCCCACGCAGCTTTGGAAGATTCTTCTGTAAAGTTGCGATTGTTCAAGCTCTTCTTCGTGCGTCCCCAATAACTTACGCACGGTGCTTTTGTCGGCATAGCCGAGTGTTTCTGCTATTGATTGCAGGGTGTAACCGCCTTCGCGCAAAACTACGGCTCGTGCCTTGCGCTTTAAGACCTCTTCGTGTCTGCGTGATAACTTCTCCATAATGCCCTTGTGAGAGTGAACAAAAATTACACACAAACTCTCATGCAAGGGGAAATTTTCTACTTTTCGATTTCGTAGCTGTTCACAATCGTCAGCGACATATCACCGACGCGGTGCCGGACAATTTGTTCTGCTCTGTCCAACGCTTCTTTCTTATTTGCAGCTTTCACGGGAATCAGCATATGGCCTTGTACGAAGAACTTTACGCAGCCTTCCCATGTTTCGGGTTTTGGTTCTTGTGGTGTCATTAGTTATGCTCCTTGCTGATTACATCACAAGAAAAAAATTATTGATTGCATTGTCAAGTTCTTCCCACCACGGGAGATGTCCGTACTTTTCTTCATTTTCATCGCAATCGCCAGTCGTGATATCTTCAATCAACATATCAATATCGGTGTTAAAATCGAAAGTTGCATCAATGAACTTGCCAAAGAAATCATGTATTTGCTCAATTTCTTTTTTATGAGTCGCTATGTAACCTTCAAGACTTTTCTCTTGTCTATTCAGGCAACCATTGTCGCATAGAAGCGTAGTAACTATTTCTAGTGTACACTCTTGCTGCCATTCTTTTTTCATTGTTTTATCCTTGAATATCTGAGTGAATAAAATCGCGGTTTTGACCAGACCGCGAACTGGCGAGTGCAGTACAGTGTCATGCCTCCTGCCGTGAGTTTACAGCGTTCACAGCGATTGGCAGCATAAACACTCTCCTCTCGTGATTTGTTTGTTTAGAAAAGCGGTCATGGGGTACTTATTTTGAATGTTTGCAAATCACAGCATCAAGCGTCCAGCATCTTCAAACGCATATTGTACATCCCGCCATTCCGTTTTGTTTTCAATCAGAACACCATCTTTGAAAAATTGTACAATGAACTCTTGTTGCAAGGCAGGACGTTTGTAGTGCTTAGTACCCCACCAACGCAGGTTCATCGTCGGCGTTACTTGCTCGCCTTGTAGAATCTCGTGAAAATCATTTGTGCCCATGTGTTTCTTTCAAAATGTGGTAAAAATTACTAAATAGGTTGCAATCACAAGCACCACCGCCGACCAAAGCCGCACGTGTTCCGAAAACGACATTTGCAGTCCGTTTCCGGCGCTTTCAAGAATCAGATTGCGTGTCAGTTCGTGAACGCGATGCTTGGCTTGGTACTGCGTTTCTTTCGTGATTCGCTGCTGTTTGCCGGGATTGTAAAAGTTGTAGGATTTCACAATGCTTCCTTTGCCTCAATAAGTGATGAAAGACTTGCCGTGCGCCGTATCGCTTGGTTTAATGCGCCCGTGAGCGTTTCTGAATACGTTGTACTTATCTCTCCCATAAGAACACCACCAAGCGGAGAGCGCCACCCATAAAGGCTTCCATGCTGTTGAAAAAAGTCATGGAGCGAACTTTTTAACATCTCTAATATCCCGCGAACATGGTCGGCTTGCTCACCGAAACAACACTGCAACACCTCGTCACGTATGCCATCATGCAGTGCAAATGCGCCAAGCGGAACAGAGTACGCCGCTATGACAAATGCAATACGCTCACCGGATTCCATAATCGGTTCAAAATAGATAGTTACAATGTGGTATTTGTTGAGTGGTTTGCCGTCTAAATCAGTCATCACATTCCTCCAATCTTCACCGTCAGCACCGCCACCACAGCCAGTGCAACGATTATCCACGCGCAGCCAGCAATCACCCAACCACGCTCCATGATGTAATATCCGGACGTAACCATTGCGAGCGAGAACAGGAACACCGTAATTGATGCCGGACGCAGGAAAACGAGCGGTAGCGAGAAAAAGAACGCTACGCCGAGCAGGTAGAATTTCAGGTTTTTGGTCATGGTTCACGCTCCTGTTTAGGCAATCCTTTAACAACATCCCAATCACTTTCCATAATGACATACCCACAGTTTTCGCACGTATGCAGATAAGTGTAAAATGGGACAGTATGAGCCACTCTTGCCCTTTGCTCTGTGTTGCACTCAGGACAGACGATAATATCAACATGAGAACCTGTCATGGTTGCACCTCTGCTCTCAAGCGCTTAAAAAATACAGGCTGTCCGTCCTTCCGCTTGTAACTTTGCCCGTCTATGCCTGCCACCTCATAAGACATACACCTGTTTTTTAAGCACCAGTCATTCTTGTTTTCCTGACACAAAGTCCTTGCCTCGCAGCTAACGCAAACATTCGGCGTTTCCGCTTTCTCTTTGTGTACAGCATAGAAACCTTCAGGAGCTTCTTTGGAATTGATATCCATGTGCATATCCTCAAATATGCTTGATTGCACAATGGTCATAGTTTTTCCTTCGTTCATCGCTTCACCTCCTTGCACCCCTTTAGCGGGTCTTTTATCCATTCCTTTGTTGATTCTAAAGCATGGCTGTAATATCGTTGGTAAGGCTGTGGCATTAAGCCCAAACTCCAACGCACCAAATTCCATGAGAGCCAATATCTGATTATTCTTATTTGCGTTTTCATAGTTTCACCTCTGCTTCTAAAATTGCCTGTTCTACTTCTTCATCCCATCCGCCGCCACGTTCATAAATTGCCTGTTCGGCAGACTTCAAACATCCTTCGCGCTGTCCCTCCAAAGCAGCTATCACAGTATCGTGGTCGTAATACCAAACCGTATCCGAAGAGCCACAATTACCACACTCTGTGTTCCCCGGCATAGGTGTCCCGAAACTTTGACATTCATTGCATCTCATGTAGAGGCTGCTATCGCCATGCTCCTTGTGAACCTGACACAGCATCATATTTTCTTCTTTGAAATCCATGATTTCTGTCCGTAAAAGTTGTTAAAATGGTTGTTCATATCCCTCTTCTTCGTCATCTTCCGGCGTATATCCGTCATCAGGCTGCGCGGATGCGGAGATTTCGGCGTAACGCTGGCAGGATTCGTCAAACTCAAACCGTGCATAGCCCAAAACACCGATGTAGCGATGCTTGATTTTCTGCACATAGACTGTTGTTGTGCTTTTTACGCCTGTTTTATCAAACTGACGGTGAACAACAAAGCCGTTATCTACGACGTTGAACCAGTTCGACGAACCCATGATTGAGTACAGCGTCGGCACTTCGTAGTTCACGCCGTCGGCTTGTTTGCTCATCTTGGTCGGGTGTGCAACGACGAACAAGTGTATATCGTGGTTACGGGCAAAATACTTGAGTTTGTTCAGTACTTTACCGACGTATTCCGTTTCTGTCATATCACGCGGGCGCTGGTGTTCGATGGTGTTCCACGGGTCAATCACCGCCGCTTGTATGCCCTCGCGCATGACCAAGTGAGCCAAACGCTCAAGAATTGCGTCCAGTTTGAAATTTTCGTCAGGTGGTTGCACGTAGAAAAAACTATCATTCAGCCAGATTCGCGCCGCTTCTACGTCGGTTTTCGTCATGCGCCCGTTCCGGTTCGGCAAGAACGGTTTGCCCACGAGTATTTCTGCCAAGCGCTGCAAGTGAACTTTTATCGGGTAGTTCTCTGGCGTAAAGAGCGCTGTTTTCCACTGGTGGTTCTTGGCAAGTCGTATCAGTATTTGGTCAAGGAAGTTGGACTTACCGCTTCGTGGTACGCCTGTAATCGCGGTTAATTGCCCTTTGTGGAAACTGATGAGCCTGTCGAAATCTGTGTACCCGGATTTTGCTCCGTCCGGATACCCATTTTCGTACAAATCCGCAAAATCATCGGCAAAGTCATTGACACTGAAAACACCTTCGACGGGGTACATCTCAGCTTTTTCAATACACTGCCGAAGCCGCTCCGCTCCGTGCTTTTTCAGCACATCATTTGCATCTTTGCAGTCTTGAGGATAGCGCACAATCCAGCACCGATTTTTGCCCAAGCGCCGTGCGAGTTCTTCCCTCAGCCGCAGTCCCGGCGCGTCTGCATCCGTAGCCAGATAGATTTTGTTTTTGTTGTCCAGCCACGGAGCGCACAAGCTCAAAAATTCCATCTTCTTTTCGGTATTCTTTGCCGTCTCCGGTGGTGCACCGTTGGGTACACTCACCGCATTCCACAAATCTGCCGTGTTGAACGAGAGCTTGTCCATTTCACCTTCGCAGATGATACATTCCGTCTCGTTTTCGATGTCGTTCAACCCGTACAGAACCTGTGCGCCGTCTTTGACCTGAGAAAACTTTTTGTCCTTCGTGCGGTACTTCACGTTTACCAGTGTTTCGCCAACGAAGTAGTTAAACGCTATCGCAGTTTGTTTTTTGCCTTCGATAAATGCGTCCTCTTTGACCTCCACGCGGTTTTTATCCAGTACGGCGGGTGTAATTCCGCGTTCATTGTGAAACCACGTTCTGAGGGCTTCTGAGGGGCTTTTTTGATTTTGCGTTTCAATCGGCTTCCATTCGCGTTTCTCTTGCGCCTGTTTTAAGCCGCCCTGCCACCCGCAATGATGACAAAGCCACGTTTTTTTCTCCACATTCACCGCGAGGCATTGCACGTGTTGATGTTCTGCCTTGCGCTGTGAGGAGCATTTCGGACACGTGGTGCGCTGTTCGCCTGTGCCGTAGTGATTGATGCCCGTTATGCCGTAATCGGCGTAGGTTTGAATCTGGCTCATAGCACCATTCCCTCCGGCATTGGCGACCCGCGCCCGTTCTTCGGCATGGCATCAATGATTTTACGGTAATCGCGTTTGTACTCATCTTCGTCAGCAAGCCACTTGTCAGCAGCCTTGACGAACTGCTCCTCGCGGTGTTCGTACTTGCACAGTTCGCCGTAAAAATGCGCCTGTGTTACCAACCAGCGCCCACGCCTGCCTACTGTCTCGTCGTCGTTCAACCCGTCCTTGTGCAGAAGTTCCGCAAACAATTCTTCCGCCTTCTTCCAATCCGTGCGGTAGGTCTTCGGGTACGATTCTTGAAAATCCGCCCAATGTTTCATCCACAACGGATTCCGTTCAATTTTGTGCGTTTTTACACGCGCCGCCGATTCTGGTTTCTCAGATTTTGCACCCTTCCCAGATTTTTGGGTGTTCTTTTCGCCAGAAGAATTTTTTTTCTCTGGAGAGATATTTGTTTTGTTTTGTTTATCTTTAATGTTGGGTTGTTTACCCTGTTCGTTACCCTGTTCGTTACCCTGTTCGTTACCCTGTTCGTTACCCTGCTTTTTACCCGCATCTAGCGGGTAAAAAATGGTATAAATGGGAGAGCGTTTGTTTTTTTCTCCGGGTATAAAATCAATCAGCCCTTTTTGCTTCAGTCCGTTGCGTGCGTCTGCGAGTTTCTCTTCAGAAATACCCAGCGACCCAATAGCTAAAACGTTTGGGTGCGGAAATGGGTTTTGCCATTCGAGGTCATTGCATACTTCTATCAAATAGAAGAACAAATCTGCCTCAGCGTTGCTAAAACGTGTCATTTTCCTGCGTTTCCAAAACTGACGGATAAGGATTAGGTAATTCATTACTGCACCTCTGCAACATAGGGGAAGCTCGCTTCAACGGCGGCTCTCCATTCGGCAGCAAGCTCCATTGTAAACACGCCCAGTGCTACCTCTGCACCTACTTCTGTAAAGCCTTCGATTACCATTGTTGCCTGTGTAGATTGGATTTCTGTGCGTTGGTGAATCGCCCACGTATCTTTATCTTCGTTGTACTCAGTCGTAATAAGCACTTGATTACCATCTTCAAGGTCAAATAATCTTGCGAATTTCATATTACACCTTCAACTTTCAGCATCTTGATTATGTCGTAAAAATCCGCCTTGCTCATCACAACATACTCACCTACATTCGTCAGTTTCGAGAACAAGACCGCGTATTTCTCTTTGTGCTGCATACCTTTGAGAATTGCGGCGTAGCTCACGCCTTTAGCGGTGTTCTTGCACTGAATGGCAAACGGTTCTGTGTGTTGTAGGTCAATTCCTTGCGCGTCGGCAAGGCGGTTGGTATTGCGGCTTGTTGCCGCTTCAGGGAATCCAAGTTCCTCGCGGAACTCTTTTGCTATCTGACACTCGTAAGCGTGTCCCTTGCGGCGCGAGTATGCGCCGCTTTTACGTGGTTTTTTCTCACTCATTGTTGTCCTCATCATCTTCGTTGAACGGGTTTTCCATCGTACACATATCGTTGATGCCTTCGATGTATCCCGCATGGATCGTTTGTTTTGCCAGTGCTTCGTGCAGAGCGACGTAACCGCCCCACTCGTGCTCTTCGTTCAGGTATTCGGCAATGATGGAGAGCGCCTTTTCAGCAACCATCATCCGCTCGTTAAAGTAACTGGCTGTGTATGGGTTTGCTTCGCGCTTACATAGCTGGTTGAGCCTGCTTTGCATCTCATGAATGGAGATAGACTTTCTCATGCTCCCGCTCCTGCTCGTCTGTACGGCGCTTGCGGTTTGATATAGCCCAAATCTACTTTCACTCTGAATGCCCAGCCCGGTTTGAAACCAGCCATTTTGCCGAACTGGTCTATTTCCTGCATTGTTGGTCGCCCACCGACAGAACGCACAAAGCGGTTCCACGCATGGAGCGGCTTTTCGTCTCGTTCCATGCTATTGATAAATTCGCCTTGAAGGAGCTTTGCACGGTAGTTTTCGTGCTTTACTTCAATCAATTCAAAATCTTCAATCGTGTCTGGCAGGTCGGATGGACGGTAGGTTTTCTGTGTTTTCTTGTCCAATATTCGGATTTCGACGTTTTCCGTTGTGTCTTTCTTTACACCGTCCAGCGTCCAATTCCTATCCTGTTCCAAAAACCCGTGTTTGAAGGTGTTGTCGGCATGGTCAAGTATCAGCGCCTCGTTTTTACCCGGATTCGGTCGTAATCCACGTCCGCCCTGCTGCAAATACATTGCCAGTGATTGCGTCGGTCGTGCAAGTTGAACGCACTCAATAGCTGGTACGTCGAACCCCTCACTAATCACGTTCACATTCGACAGCACATCAATCTGTCCTTGGGCAAAATCCCTTAGAAGCCTCTCACGTACAGCGTCGGGTGTTTCACCGTCTAAGTGTGCCGCACGAACACCCGCATTGCGGTACGATTCTACGATGTGTTTTGAATGATGTACATTCACAGCAAAGCAGACTGTTTTACGTTTTTCGGCTTTAGTTTGCCATGTCTTTACGAGGTTGCCCACAAGCGCGTTTTGGTTCATCAGTGCGAACAATTCCGCTTCGTTGTAGTCACCGCGCGATGTTTTCAATTTGGAAAGGTCGAATTTGAGCGCGTTTGCCAACACACGTGGCTGTACCAGATTGCCGAGCGCAATCAGTTCTTTTACCGAGGGACCAAGCACCATTTCTTGGAAAATGTCGCTGAGTCCCTTACCGTCAGCACGACAGGGCGTAGCTGAAACGCCCAAGTGCCGTGCGTCGGGATATTCTGCATATACATTTTTGTAGCTGTTCGCTTTGGCGTGGTGGGCTTCGTCAGTGATAATCAGACCTACATTGCGAGGCTTATCACGGCGTGAAATCGTTTGCACCATTGCAACCTGAATGGCTGCCGTTGGGCGATAGCGGTATCCGGGCATGATCACTTCTGCGTTAATGCCGTACTTGAGCAGCGATTTAACGGTTTGTAACACCAGTTCTTTGCGGTGAACTAGAATGATGATTCTATGCCCCTTTGCAAGAGCATCGGCACAAATAGCACAAAACAGAATCGTTTTGCCGCCACCCGTAGGAAGCTGGGCAAGCACACTGCGTTTGGAGTCCCGAAACGCAGTGTAAATGCCAGATTTAAGAGCCTTCTGGTACGGTCTAAGCTCCGGTGTCTGCATCGGCTTCCTCCACTTCCGCGAAATCCTCCAGTGCTGAGGTTTGACGCTCGTAGCTTTCAAGCGGACGTTCGTACACCTTACGCCCGTCTTTGTCGTAGAATTTCATCAGATCAGCGTCAAGGTCAGGCACAAGGAAAACCTCAGTATCTGTTTTGCGTTTCTGTGTCAAGATTTGCTGACGCAATTCCTCACGGCGCGTGTCGGAGTTTTTAATCAAGCTACCGAAGTGCGACGTAGCACTCTTCTTTTCGATTTCAAGCCCGTCAATCTCAAGGCAGGTCTCGCGGTACTTCGTTTCGACCTCTGCAAGTTCGTCTTGGGTAAGGTCATACTCTACCCGTCGCCACTCTGTACTGACCGCCAGCGCTTTGAGTTCGTCGGGGTTAATGCGTTCTCGTGTCATCGTTTTTTCTGGAAATGAGTTGGATAATGTTCCGAGCAGTAATACCAGCCGTCGTATTGCCGTCCAATGTGCGCCTTGTGGCAGTGGAGACACAAGCCCGCACGTTGTCTGTCAATGGCTAGCTGTATATTCCGTCGGTATGATTGTTCTCGTAGGTCAACCTGACGCGCCAATTCGATGTGCCATTCAATATCCGGGGCGAAGTCTCCGTAATGCAAGCGCCCCGGATTTTCTGTAACTGGCGCGTTTTCTACTTTCCCAGCGTCAGCTTGGGAGAAATTTCGCCCTCTTTGCTCACGAGGGCAGTGCCATTCTTGCGCATAGCATCTTCAAGCGCTTTTTTGTGCTCCGTCAGCTTCTGCATCTGAGCGTCAACCTCGCACCATTCAAGGCTTGCGGAGTAGTCGTACTTTTTGCCAGTAACCGAAGCGGCAATTTTGATGTAATCGTGTTGCCAGCCTTTATGCTGCAATTCCGCTACGACTTCAGGCTTGATGCGGTCTATAACTTCCTCGCAGTACGTCGAGAGCAGTTTTGCACGGGTGTAGTGACCAAGTGCGTCGCCGCTATCTTTGATTTTCTCGACCGCTTCTTCGGCAAGGTCGGCGAGGGTGGTTTTTGTGATTGCAAGGTCAGCGCCCAACGGCAGCTTCAAGATTGCAAGGTTTTTGGAGTAGCTAATTTGCTGTGTGGTTTCAGTCATGGCTTTTTGAGGTATTTGGTATTGAAATGTTTTGTTCTTTGAGGTAATCTCGACCGTCTTTCATGGCGACAACAATGTTCCAAATCAGTGTGCAGATGTTGGCGTAGCGTTCGGAGGGAATAGCGTTGTCGTTTCGGTATGGCAGCATGAACAAGGCTACCTTCCTTCCGGCACTCAATTTGTCCGTATCACTCATGGTCAATCTCGTTTGGGAGTGGAATAATTATGGATAGTTCAATGTCAGCCCAGCGTCGGACACGCTCTAAGTAGTCCTCAAACTCCTTCGTGGACAAGTCAGAAGTTGAGCGGAGCGTGTCCGGCAGTCCGGGCGCATGTGCTGGTTTGCGGAGAAAGAGTAGTTTCAAAGCGTCGTGCATTTCCTCGTGTTCATAGCCCGTGTATTCCGAAAGCAGCGCCACAACTACACCCCAATAATACCTGTTCTGGTGCGAGGAGCGTGGTTTTGTGCGTTTCTTCACTGTAACGGACACATCACCCTTCAAACTGCGTACATACTGAGCCATACGCTGTTTTTCGCCGTCTGCGAAACGAAGTGTGCCGTTCTCTACACTGGCATTGAACACAGGGACGGTCATACAAACGCTTCCTCCAAGATTCGTAATTCTCGGTCAGTCCGCTGCAAGTGCGGCTCCAATTCGTGAACGCGGACAAAGTGCAGGAAGTCGTACAGCAGGTCGTCAATGTCGCGGCGCATTGTACGGTAGGGTGTGCAGACAATATCCGTCTTGATTTTCACCAGTTCAATCGGGTCACGGTCGCGCATGGCAAAAACCATATACTGAAATTCGTCAGCACCGAACATATCGCAGTAAAAACGCCACTGGTAGGATGCTTCGTAGGTTTCGCGCAGGTTGTTGTCGTCCCAAACACCCCACTGCTGACCTTCAAACCAACGTGTTTTGAAGTCCGTCAGCTTCGTACCGCGCAAGTGGTCACACGTGCCGGTGATGAGGATTTCGGTATCGTCAATGTTGTAAAACTTGTAGGTGGGCAATTCAAAGACAGCATCATAGTCAACGTGACGTTTTGCCGCTTCAATAACATGATCTGGAAACACAAAACCGTCAGTCTCGTAACGGCTGTATTCACCTTGATACTCTTTGTCAGGGTATGTGTAAGTGCTGGTCTTTAAGAATTTCTCAGGCTGTGCAATAATGGTGTGAAACGCCGTCCCCATCTGCATTTTGCGGTTAGACGGTGCAGGAGAAATAATCTCCCGCACCAGTTGTTCACGCATTTCGGTTGATTTGTCGTAATCCTGTTCGTCACGATAGCGACGGAAGGATTCAAGGCGCGTAACCCGCGCTGCAAGTTGTTTTACCATGGAGCCTCTACCTCCTCTTGAGCAGCCTCAGCCATTTGCGGCACAAAGTAGGCTTTCGCCTTGCTGTCATATTCAAATCCCAATGGCCATGCAGCACTATCAAGCAAGGCTTTTAATTTCTTACCATCCGCCGCGTTTTCTTTCGCCACTGCACGAGCATCTACCAAAGCAGCGTTGAAGTCATCGGCAGTGGTTTTGTCGTCAAATTTCTGGATGCGTTTTTGCAGTTCCGTAAATTTCTTTGCGTTCGCAGCAAGGTATTTTTTCGCCTCTTTGTCGAACTCAAGACCGCGCTGCGCTGCTTGATCTTCCAGAATCTTGTAGCACTGCATAGCAACAGCCTTGTTTGTTTCCTTCAGCGCTGTAATGACAGAAATTTGCTCGTTGAATTGCTCTGCTTCGGTGAGCGTTTCGGCTGTTTTGCGGAAGTTGTTAATTGTCGAAACCGCTTGCTGCTGTGCTTCGGTCTTGTTGTTGATGGCGTCCAGCATCTTATCCATCACTTCCTCGAAAAACGGCTGCCTTACGGTCAGGTCGGGGATGGTCAGTTTGCCGATATTTGCCGTATCTTTGACCATTGCCCGCTCAACACAGGAGAAATCAACGATACGTGTGTTGGCATTAGTACGGTACGCATAACCGATGTAATCACAGATGCGGTACACCATATCTCTGGAACCTCCTTGAATGTCAGGGCGATAGTAACGACTGTCGCCGTCTTTTTCTTCCTTTGCGTGGGCAACGAATACGATATTTTTCCCTTTTGCACGAAGACCGTTTACAAACGTTTGGAACTCGTTTTTCAACAAGCCCCAACCTTGCGGCGAAAGACCGCCTGCGCCGTTACTGTTTTTCCCCGGCAGCTTTGCAATGCGCTCAGAGAGGAAGTCAAGAACAGTGCCAACAGTATCAACAACAATCGTATCGTAGCCGGACATGAGTACGTCGTCAGCGACGACATCAAGAATGTCCTGCCACGATTGTACTTCCAGCGTGTCGGGACGGTGCAACGCGCGGTATGCACCTCTGTCGCCATCCAGAATAAGAGCGCGTTTTGACGTGCCGCTCAGTGTGGTTTTGCCAGAACTGGCATCGCCATAAATAAGTCCAGTCAAGAGTTTGACGAGCATAGCCTCGTCAGCTTTACGAATAGTAGGCATGATGTTTTGTGTAAGTGGTTAAGAAACCGTGATTTCAAAAAGGTGTTTTTGGTCTCGTGCAATACAGACCTTCAATCGGTCAATGTGGTATTCAAGCACAAGCCCAGAAATAGAGCAGTCCTCGTGCAAGGTTGCTTTCAAATGCGTGGCTTCAAGCAGCTTCTGCTCGTTTTCGGCAATCCGGTTTTGCAGATATGCAAAAACGTGTGGGTACGGTGAGCGTAAAAGCGCTTGCTTTTTCTCGCTCGGTGTCGTATTTTGGTAGGTACTCATTTGATGATTCCAAATGGGTGATAAAATTCGCCTCGCGCTCAAATCGCGGGGCGTTTTGTTTTTCAAGGGGAAAAGAAAAGGCGCGGCTTGTAGAGTGAAAAGATTATGAAGTGCAGCATATTTCACCGTCATAAACTACCCGCCACGCCTTGATTTTCATATCGCCAGTGGCGGGTCATCGTCTCGGTCGTTGAATATCCGGTCAGCCGCTCTCCTTAACCGTCTGTCACGCAACATATTGGCAAGTGGCGTTAGCGCTATGCGCAACGCGAATGCTACAACGAGGATGCCGATAGGCAGCAAGAGAACCAGTTCGGGGTTTTTCATGTGGCTTTTAGGTGATTTCTTGGAAAATCGGTGGTGGTGCGTCTTGTGAGAATGGAAGGCGCTTGATATCTACACCCTGTGCTTTAAGCTGCTTCTCAGCAACCAAAATTGCATCATGCAACTCCCATTGCGCAAGGTTTAGTTTTTCAAGAACAAGCTCCACAGATGGCTGTTTATGTTCGGGGTCAGCGCTGGGCATTGCCTCCTGCAAGGCTTCAGAGACTCTTATGATAACATCGTTAATGTCAAGTTGCAGAACACCGTGCGTATGCACTTCTCGCCGTGGATAGCGCAGCGAAAGTAAATCTGCTTCTTTGCGGGCTTCCAAGCGCTCCGGCTTGGATTGTGGTTCCGGCGTGAAAAGATGCAGCAAAAACGTGTTTTGCCGCCCTTTGTGCGTGTGCGATGTACGCCGCACTACGATTGCTTTTTCCATGCTTTTTGTGTAAATTGCGGTTGTTAGAACACGGCTTATTGCTCCTTTGGTTTGGCGACCGGAGCGGTAAGCCGTTTTGCTTTTGTAGCGGGGACAGGATTTGAACCTGTGACCTTTGGTTTATGAGACCAACGAGCTACCGCTGCTCTACCCCGCTATGTTTTCCCCTTGCATGAGAGTTTGTGTGTTCAGTTTTCAAGCAAAAATTTCGTCTATCGTTTTCGGTACATAGCCGCTCTCTTTTCGGGCAATGATGCGTTTCCTCGGCTTCTTCGGGGCGCTCTTCTGCTCTTGCTCTCGTAACCAGCGCTCAAACTCTTCTACTGTCACCCGTCGTGCCTTCTTGCCACCGCCGTAGTCAGCAACTTCAATCACCAGCATATCACCGCTCCGCATAAGCTGACGCGCTTTGCCTGTACCGATGCACAGGCGCTGTGCTATATCGTTGTGGGTTAGTGTTTGCATGGATTATTGCGCCTCTTGTGGCACGGTAATTGAACGTATAACAGCGCTGCTCTCGGCTTCCCGCTCCATTAGAATTTGTAATATCTCCGCCGTTGTTGCAGAGATGCTCTCTTTTTTGAGGAATGCTTTTAAGCGCAGCCACTCGTAAACGTCCTCCGATACATACGCTTGCAGACTTTGCTTTTCCATTACTTTTCTCTTGCGTAGTGGTTACTTTTTGCTATTTTACCAAAGCACTGCTTTAGTAACGTTTTGATTTAGACAAATATAAATCATTTGATTTGTTTTCGCAAGAAAATAAATCAAACAATGTATTTTTTTTATGGAAACTAAAGGCAATCGTTTACGAAGTTTTGCAAAAGCGCGATGTGGCACATTGGTTGCTTTTGCTTCTTTATTGGGTGTAGCACCTCAGCAGTTGCAGCCCTATGTGTCTAATAAACGGTTCCCCCAGGACGACATTCTTGAAAAGATGGCTGCAATGGGTTGTAATATCCACTGGCTATTAACCGGTGAAGGTGCTATGTACGCCGATAATGAAGCAGGGCGCGAATTGTATAAGAAGTCCCCGAAAGCACAAGAATTTGACAAAAACGAAAAAAATCCTAATCCGGTAGTAATGATACCACAATTCCAAATAAACGCAGCGGCAGCCCTCCCTGACACATTGCGTGAAATCGAAACCGACATAAAACAGGTTCTCTCCAAAATTCAATCTATTCTACAATGATTACCTATATCCCTCTGTTCTACGGCGCTCCATGCGGCAGCCTTGACGACATTCTCGACGATGATACACATGACTATCTCCCCGTACCAGAATCCCTTTCTTACGGTCGAAAGTTGTTTTCAATTCAGGTAACAGGCAACTCAATGCTTGACGCAAATATCGAAAGCGGTGACTGCATAATCGTTGACGGTTCGCAGCAATCGCCGGAGACAGCCGTAGGACGAATTATTGTTGCCTCAGTTGACAACAAAATCACAATCAAACGGCTGCGTATCAGCGACGATGGGTATATTTTGCAACCTGAAAACCCTGCTTACAAGCCCTATCATATACAGAAATATGAGGATTTCCACGTTATGGGTGTTGTTATCTCTGTGCAGAAAGAAGTTCGATAAATTCTCGTGATTTTTATCCAATAAGTTTGTTTTCTCCTGTTCTCTGAAAGGGTTTTGTATGAGAGTATTTGTCTCGGCAATGTTTGTAATATCCATTGCTTTTTCGCCTATTGCTTTCGCTGGGACTTGCAAAGGTAGCTCTTCTTGCACGGCTTGTAAGAATTGTGCGAAGTGTAAGCATTGCTCTACAAAGGGTAATTCGTGTGGTGTTTGCGCCAAGAAAACTAGCGGGAAGGTAGCGGTAAAATGAGGCTTGCTGTTTTCCTACTTTTGCTTTTCCCTGTGTGTTCACTTGCACAGCTTGCCGATTGCGAGGGTGTTATCCTCCATGGTAAAAAAGACTTCGTTTTGCGCTGGGACTCCGACACAACAACTATCCAAAAGGCACTTTGGCAGGTCTTTGGGAAGAAGAATGTTGATGTAGTTCGTGATTACCCAAGTAATGGGCATTTGAGGTATGATTGTTTTGCAGCAGGATTTACGAGATTTAGCTTCACATGGTCGCCCTATGACAAAATGTATTTGTTTCAGCACGAAACAGACAATTCTTTTGCAACGATTGGGCAAAAAGAAGTTGAATTCCAGAGATTGAAAAAATATCTACAAGCAATCGTTAACTGGTACGCCATGGAATCATCAAACGCTCCCAATGCTGACAGCACTATCTCTGAATATATTAAACTTGAAAAATATCGTTCTTCAAACGAAGATGAAGTTACCTATACATTCCCGCTTCGTTGTAGCCCTAAGGTTGAACGGTTCGTTCAGGTCAAACAAGGCATAAAGCCATATGAATACAAAAGCAAATATTATGTAATGCGAAAAACTACTATTTCTATCTATCAAAGCGATTTGGAATAAATATCTACTTATGAAAAAACTTCTCCTTTCGCTCCTTCTCTTATCCGCCTGCACAAGCACGGGACCGGATAACAAAACACCCGAAACCTACAAGCCTCAAGCCGTTGACACACAAAATCCAATCCGAATGTATTGGGTAAGACCTTCGACAGGTGTTCCGGGCGGTGGCTCAAATCCCAATTTCTTTGTACGCGGCTGGTCTGTCTGGCTTGTCAATACAAGCGATTCAGATTTTACGCCCTATAACTGGCGTATTCGCACATCGGGCGGCAGAGAGGAAATTTACAGCATCAACGGAAATCAACGCACTCTTATCCCTGCTCGTGGTGCTGTTGCAATGCAGGGTACGAATCGTTTCTTAGACACAACCGCAAGTTTTGCAACGCTTGTAACATCAACAGGCACAGAAGTACAAACGGTAAATTGGCAACAAGCGCCGTATTCGACGACAATCCAAGCCTTCCCCAAGCCTCCGAACACGCCTTTTGTATTGTTCCGTGTTATGCCCGATCCTATGGGTATAGATGATGAAAGAGAAGAAATTTGGGTTCAGAATATATCTGATACGGCTGTTTCGCCTTCCGGTTGGAAGATTCGCAGCACAAGCGGCAATCAAGAGCAGTTGTTTTTAGACTTGGAGAAGATAGGCGCACAGGC
>CALCNX010000141.1 GCA_937899715.1 uncultured bacterium
CTTATTCGACGAAACTATATCCAACGTTTCCCGCGCCCGCGGGGATGAACCGAATGTATGTTATTACGATATTCTCAAAATTACACGTTTCCCGCGCCCGCGGGGATGAACCGTAGTTTGTTATGTTCCTTCTGCAAGCGCAATGACGTTTCCCGCGCCCGCGGGGATGAACCGCAAATATGCTCTAGCGCGAAATCGGCAGCGTCACGTTTCCCGCGCCCGCGGGGATGAACCGACGCAAAGGCAAAAAGCCGATGATGGTCTATCACGTTTCCCGCGCCCGCGGGGATGAACCGGTTTGCTTACCGCTTGGACGAAAGGTAGATATACGTTTCCCGCGCCCGCGGGGATGAACCGTGCAAGCGAGCACAACCACTGATGTATCTACGACGTTTCCCGCGCCCGCGGGGATGAACCGACACGGTTCTGATGGGTTTGCGTTTGGCGGGGACGTTTCCCGCGCCCGCGGGGATGAACCGGGAGGATTGACGATAGCGCTTCATCATAGCAAACGTTTCCCGCGCCCGCGGGGATGAACCGACTTTCTACGGAGCAATCCGCTATGGCAGGGGACGTTTCCCGCGCCCGCGGGGATGAACCGGGGTTCATTTTTGACCCCCTTTTTCTTGAAAGACGTTTCCCGCGCCCGCGGGGATGAACCGTTTCTGAAAACGTTGGCATACGTTCTTACTTTACGTTTCCCGCGCCCGCGGGGATGAACCGTCTGCACATTAGAGCAGTCACGCCAACTGAGAACGTTTCCCGCGCCCGCGGGGATGAACCGTCCGCATCCGAAACGTGCCATTGGGTGATGGTACGTTTCCCGCGCCCGCGGGGATGAACCGTTGCCAACCATAGACCAGGCGTATCGCGGACGACGTTTCCCGCGGGGATGAACCGCTATTTCTGTCAAACAAGATAGCCTTGCCATTACGTTTCCCGCGCCCGCGGGGATGAACCGTTTTGAAAGAAGTTCACGGTTTTTCTTGATGTACATTTCCCGCGCCCGCGGGGATGAACCGCCCGTCTACGCTGTACAGGTGTAACGGCACATACGTTTCCCGCGCCCGCGGGGATGAACCGATTTTTGAGAGTGAACATTTCCTATGCGAGTTACGTTTCCCTTGCCCGCAGGGATGAACCGACATTGCCGCCGCTCGTGCCGCCGTTCGCTCGACGTTTCCCTCGCCCGCGGGGATGAACTGGCATCGGCGTTTCGGAAGGCTACGGTGCAAACAAAAGCGCTAAAGTGAAAGCAATTGAAGACTTCCAAAGCGGCAAAAACAAAGTCATTATCGGCACACCGCAAAGTATTTCCACCGGCATTGACCTTGACGACCAACGTGGCAATGCTCCGCGCACACTCATCATGGTCACGGCTTCATATTCCGGCAATACGTTCCAACAAATTTTGGGGCGTGTCTCGCGCCGCAACACGCTTTCTCCTGCCGAAGTGATTATTCTCTACACTGAATCCGTAAGCGACCGCAGGCGCAAAGAAATCGTTGATAAGAAGCTGGAAGTATTGCGTCTTATCCAAAGCGGCAAAGCGGTGATGGATGCAGAAGAAACCGAAGGTTTGGAACAATCGGTGAGCAAGATTTAGGGCGGTACAAAAGAAGAAAGCAGCACCGACACGACACGTGGCGTTGCTGTTACCCAAAGCGGCGATAAAGTAGCCGTCGCTATTAAACCGCACGGAAGCGGTCTTTTGGTCTATGGCAACACATTCCCTTTGCGCGAAACGCTGAAAAATCTTGGCGGACGCTGGAATGGTTCGCTCAAAGGTTGGATTTTCGCACCGTCAAAAATGGACGAACTGAACGCAGCGCTGAAGCTGACGAAGCAACAGCCGGAAAGCGCTGTTCTTGCGCCGATAGTTTATGCCACTGAGGCAGATATTTTCTTGAAGCGTTCTGGTAGAAAGTTACTATTGACGGGAAATACAAAGCGCGTACAGAACATCATACGTGAATTTTCCGGTGCGTGGAATTTTAGAAGAAAAGCATGGGAATTTGGAGACTGGCAGAAAAACGCTTTGGAAGCAAAGTTGCGCATAAAGGCTTGGGAAGATAGTTCTGAGCAAATGGCGTTGCGCGACGCAGAAGAGGACTTTTTGCAGGAATGGATTGAGGAGGAAGGCGTATCTTTGCAGGAAAATGGCGAGAACGAAACGAAAAACAACACTATGGATATTTGGCAGCAATTTGGAATTATCACCGATGCGTCAACGATTGATGCGTCAGAACAGATTGAAAACATTCCGGCAGATATTCTCCATGCTATTGAGCAAACGTTGCTTGCAGAAGCAAAGGCACTTCAACGCCGCAAAATTCGCAAGTCTGTCGCATTAGTGCGATATGAAGATTTTTTTGAATTTGAAAAGCCGCTTACTTTTGGTGAGTATTTTTTTGAAAATGATGACCGCCAAGCAATGATTGCACTCAATGATACATTTATTGCGAGCGAAGATTTGCTAACGGCAGTTTTTTGGCACGAGTACGCACACCATATCTACCACGAATGGCGTTTAGAATTGAATATCAAAATGGAAAAACTGATGGAAATAGCAGTACGGCAAACCCAAACATGGACAAAACTTGAAACACTCAATAAACGAGAAAATTCAACCTATTGGACGGAGAAGGAAGAAGTATGGGCAAGAGCAGCTTCGCAATTATTTATGCACTTGGCTAGTGAAAACGCAGCACTCTGAGCAATTTCCTTGCAAATGCCAATGTGGGACAAAGAGGAATTTCCATCTATTGCCAAAGCAGTTATTGAAGTTTTGCGTGGCAATAGTGCATATTTCACATTCGCACAGGAATACTTTGCGCCCAGCGCTTAAATGCTTCGTAGATATTTACATTATCGCGCTCTGCAATTTGCTCCGCAATTTGTTTCCATTTGTCAATAGTCAACAAACGATAGCCATACTCCGGCTTGAATCCACGAGTTTGAATATACTCAACAAATTCTTCCCGTGTAGAAATCTCACGTTGCTCAGTCATTCTTGCGACCATGACAACACCTTCAAAAAAACAGTGATACAACAGCATTCACACCCGAAACTTAGCCAAAATTATTATCATTTCCTATGACTACTTTTCTTCCCGAACTGCCCTCTGCCGCTACGGTACGGCAACAAAACTATCTTGCGATACCGCTTCCTTCCCCCTACGCCGAACTTTTGGGCAAGCTGCCGCGTCAGGTGCAGTTTAGTATTCTCATCTACGGCGAACCCGGAAGCGGTAAGTCCTCGCTCTCGCTTCGTTTGGCACATTCCTAGAAAAGGGAACAGTGACAATGGGTCTCTGTCAGATTTTTTGCACACTGTCAGACCCGATACTGATTCAAACCGTATATACTGTCAGACAAATGCTACACCTTTAGTCGTTTCAAAGCCAATAATTGCTGCGCTGTTCTTTGGCACAATGTATGCAATAGTGTTTGAATTCAAATTCAAGAAGCCAATAGATCGTCACTAGGCTTCTCCTTACTATTATACTTTGCACTATGGGCTTAAAAAAACAGCGTTATATGCGTATTTCACGCCGTAAACTTTTTGGTTTGCCGTTTCCTTTGCAAGCGATAATGCCTCAGACAGATGCGAGCACTAGCGGACGAACCGAAATAAACGCATTGCCGACACACAGTTTTGGCTTGCATCACGAAATTAGTGGCAATGACCCTGATTTCCTGCATATAGCCATGTATGACCGCATTTTGCAGCATATTCGAGGGAAGGAGTATCGATATTACGATGAAGTTGAGCATCTGGCTAGTAGCAAAGATGACAGGTGGATGCTGCTTGAGCGAATGGAACAGCTTGGACAACTGTACTGTATGCAAGACTCGTTTAGTGTGGTCATTGGCGAGGATTATTTTTTCGTCATTCGCATTGATGCCAAAGGAGAAAACCGATATATCAAAAATGTTCGCACCAGTATGTATGCTGCAAACAAAGATATTCTTTTTCGCCTCAAAGCGAGAGTAGAGGAGATTGTATCGTTCACCGCACAGCATATAGTCTGCGACGTGGAGTGGTATTACAATAGCTCCGGTATCGAATACGAGACTTTGCATGAAGAGTTAGACGAAATTATTCTTCCCGAAGCGTATCCATTTGTCGCTCACCTTGAAGATTTTATTGAACGTTACCTATTCAGTGATGCTGCCGTTTTGTTTATGATTGGTCCGCCCGGCACTGGCAAGACGCGATTTATCAAGTATATCCTTCGCAAGATGGCTCAAAAACGGAACAAACCAACCGTTTCGGCTATGTACACCTCTGACCAAAATGTTTTGGAAAGCGATTATATGTATATCAATTTTGTGAAAAGCGATACCCAAGCACTGGTGCTGGAGGATTTAGACTACAATTTGCGTAAGCGTTCGGATGGTAATCCAGTGATGCTCAAGCTGCTAACCGCCTCCGATAGTTTTATCAGCAACAAGCATAAGAAAATTATTTTGACAACGAATCTTCCTTCGCTGCTCAATACCGATGAAGCGTTGTTGCGTCCCGGGCGATGCTTCGGGGTAGTGCAAACACGAGCCATGACATTGGCAGAAGTACACGCTTTTTTGCGAGCATCCGGCAGGGAAAACATTCAATCCGCATTTTCCGGCAAGTCCGAATGGACATTGGCAGAAGTGTATCAAGTTATAGCGGCACAATAGCATTTTGCTGAAGAACGTTTTGCTAAAAAGCATCTTGCTGAGGTCGCACCTTACCTTGCCTCACCGATACAGTCTGGCAAATCGTTCCTGCATCAGCTTCCGATACGCACTTTTCATTTCGGCACTCAGAAAACTTTGCTCAATCAATGCCAACCACGATTCTTTTGCTTTTGCCATCTTCGTGAAGATATTTTCTTGCTGCTTTGTCGTGAGTTTGAGCGTCGTAAAGGCAGTCAGGAAATCTTTGCGTGTCAGATGTTTCTTTTTGCCGTTCAGCGTTAGCGCAGTATCTTCATCATCGGCAGGGTTGACAAGTGCCGTGGCAACCAAGTCATACGCAGGCGATAGTGCTGTTCCCGATGTTGGTTCGTGAAGGAGGGAAAAGTTTTTCAAGTGCATATCGGCGTTGCCAGTCAGAAAAGAGAACAATACCAATTCAAAAAAGTTGATGACATCCAAGCCCGGACGGGCTGAATAGCGCTGTATTACTTTCGCTACTTGTTCGTAGGAGCCGTGATATTTGTCTTCTGTCAGTCGCTCGGTGAGCTGGCACATATCTTCCAGATGTATTTTTTTTTGTCCCTTGCTCGTATCAATGCGGTCTATCCGTTTGGTGATGTAAGCCAGCTCACCCGATTGAAGTCGAATAAGACTATGCGGCACGACACTAATTCCAGCGACGTGTGCCATGTGCATCGTCACATCTTCGATTTCCGGCAATTCTGCATACTGCACTGTCGGAGGTTTGAGGATATAGCTGCCCCACAATCCGACGAGCGTAAAACGCTTGGGTGCGTTTGGAGCATTACCATCACTATCAGCAAGTTCTAACGATATTTTGGGTTGTACGCCAGTCACCGCAATCTGGCTGTAAATAATGGTTGCAGCAAGTTCGCTCATTTGCTCTATGGTGTATGGCAATGCGGGCGGGGAAGGTTGCCCAAAGAACTTTTTGCTACACCGTGTGTGAAAATCATTTTCTCCTCTGGTGAGCGCCTTGTAGCAGTACAAACACCGTGTCATCGTTCCTCACTTTTCTTGAGCGTTGTGCTCTCCACAGCGTGAACACTGACCGCACCAATACAATCGCGGCAGCACGCCAAAAGCAGTCCCATACGGTCGCGGGGATTGAGTTTCCAGTTCCGTTCGGCTATTGCCAAGAGCCATCCTTCCGGTATCAAGCCATCAAAAAAGGGGAAGAGAACACGACTCGTAAACGCTTCGACTCGTAGCGGGAGCGTGAGGCTCACCGGAGCAGCATGAGTAGCAGAGAGATAGGCGGAATCATAGATAAAGTGATAGCCCTCTTCGTCTTGAGTCAGTACGCCTGCTTTGTGGTCGTGGAAGTAGATTTCTGCTGCTCGCATGGCTTATCGGTCTTTATGAGTTTCACTATTAGTATCCGTGGTACGGTTCACGGGTACAGCGCCCACTTCGTAACCGAAGAGTGATAATACTTGATTTACCGTATCCAAACGTAATGTTTCTTTGCCGCGCTCCATCTCACGGATGAAGCGCAAACCGACGCCGGCTTTTTCTGCTACCTGCACTTGCGTTAGCCCGGCAGCAGCGCGTTGTTGTTTGAGAAATGTACTCAGCATGATGATTGATAATCTAAAATTTATACCCTTTCGGGTACAAATATACAAAAATTATGTGGTTTTATACCCGAAAGGGTACAAAATGTTGAGCGTACCGGATAGGCACTGCAAAATGAGTCTTGGGGCACAGCGTAATACTACGAGAATTACATTGCCGAAATGCTATTTTGAGGCATGAGCCTGCGACCGGAACCGAGCGGCAATTTTCTGCAAAAATCAAATCTACTCGCGTTAGAGAAAGGGTATAGTAAATGCCGTTTTTCGTCAAAAAACGACATTTTAGGCTAAAAATACCCCAAAAACGCTAAAAAAAGCGTAAACTTTGTGTAAAACTTTGTCAACGTACTGTGAAATTTTGTAAATTGAGTGTAAACTCAACGTAAACTTTGTGTGAAATTTTGTCAACTCACTGTAAATGCAATGTCAACTCAGTGTGAAAGAAATGTAAACTCAATGTCAATATTTGTCAACTTAACGTGAATGTGCGCCGGGAGTACAAACATGAAAAAAGTGTGAAAACCGACCTGACCAGTGTCTTTACAAATAATTTTCTTCCTCAATATAACCGTTTTCTCACAATGGCATTTCCAGACCCAATAGCATCCTTAACAACAGAGGAGCTTAAACTCACCTATCAACAACTGAGAGAAATGTTACGCTTGGCACGAGTGAGTGTAGAAGTGTGTGCAAATCTGCTCGGCATAACAAGGCAAACAATCTATAAATACGTCGATGACCCTAGGCGAGTAGTCCCCGAAGATTACATTTTACAGATTATCAGAGTTTTCCGAGGAACAGAACGCTACAAACGCTTCTTCCACAACGCAAAGCTCATTCGCATTGGTGAGTATCTATGTGCTTGGCAAGTCTACGAAGGTGGGCGTATTACATTCGATGACCATGTGGTCTATGGCATATATGGAGTTGAGGATCGTTTTGAGGAACTGAAGAAGTCGAACGAGTTGGAATACCAAGTATTAAAAACCGATGGACACGTGCAGCTTGCTTTTCGATTGCTGAATAATGAAATGCTACCAGTGCAGAAGAAGGTGATGCAGTTGACTACTCCGGTGGGGGAGTGAGTGGTGAAGAATGATAACCTAATTTGTATTGCTGTAATTGCAATTTGAAACACACATATCCAAATTCAAAAACAATGTCGGTGTGTGTCGCTTAAAATGCAACTCTCTCTATGTTGGGCGGGTATTGCCCAGCCGAACGCTTGGGTAGTCTGCTACAACTAGGGACTAGGTTGACTCAGAAAGTTTTCGCTTTCAGGCATGAAGTTGATTTATAGTGCAATAACAACATTCTTTATGGTTCCGCATACCCACTTGTTGGAGAAGAGCGTAAAGACCCTCACGAACACTATACTCAAGGCTACTCATAGTGAAGTGCAGCAGCTGCCGATTATTCTAGAGTATAAGTTTACATAAGTGTTCTTCTCGACATCTACCATACATCTTCTTCAACGTCCTACAGCAAACTGCTCATCGGTACTGCCCAGAGCTTTTCGCCCAGTGGAACAATCCTTTCTCCTTGATACAGTAGAATACCGGCTTTGAGTTTGTCGGCTTGTAATGCGGCAAAGGTGCGCAATGATTTGGTGTCATTCGCACTCACCGATGAAGTGGATTTTACTTCAATTGCAACAATCTCACCACGCAAATTTTCAAGAATAATATCAATCTCAAGACCACTTTGTGCATGAAGATGGAAAAAACGTACAGGCGTTTCTAACCATGAATTCTGCTTTTTCAGCTCCATCACCACAAATGTTTCTAAAAGTTGCCCGAAAAGCATACGATTCTCTCGTAATCTTGAGGCATCCGCACCAAGAAGATATGCCGCTAGCCCCGTATCAGCAACATATAATTTCGGCGCTTTGGTCAGCCGTTTGCCAAAATTCACTGACCACGCCGGAAGCTCGGTAATAAAAAAAAGCATGGTCAGAAGGCTCATGTATCGCTTGAGAGTTGTTTGCGGGAGCTGTGTTGTTCGGGAAAATTCTGAAAAGTTGAGAATAGACGAAGTTCGGGCAGCACAAAGCGATAGTACATTGGGCAAATGCGCCACACTGTCTATCCGCGCCAAATCACGGACATCGCGCTCCAACATGGTGGAAATATACGACGAAAACCACGCCGCACGACGCGAGGCTTGCGTTCGCCCTAAAACTTCAGGAAAACCGCTTCTGCACAAGCGTTCCTCAAGTGGTAGTACCGATTGTAAGGGAGTTTTGGGAAGACAATCGCTAACATTACCGGAAAACGCTGCTTCAATCCACGAACATTCCCGCGCACGTGGCTCAATCTCCGTTTCTGCAAGTCCGTAGAGCGTGAAAATCTCCATGCGCCCCGCGAGTGAATCCGCAAGATTCGGAAGCAGAAGAATATTTGCCGAACCGATGAGTAAAAAACGCCCTATACTTCCACTACGGTCACTATCTATCGCAGCTTTAATGGGCAGAAGTATTTCCGGGACACGCTGAACTTCGTCCAAAGCTACAAAGCGTGGTAATCCTGCCACAAAACCCTGCGGGTCTGTCCGTGCAGACCGAAGCACTGTCAGGTCATCAAAGCTGAAATAGGTAGCAGGATGCCCTGCCGCAATAAGGCTATGTACGAGAGTGGATTTACCCGTTTGCCGCGCACCGTTGAGAAAAATTGCCGGTGTATCGCCGAGAGCAAGACGAATATGTGGTTGTATTTGACGCTGTATCATTTGTGCAAATTAACCACTTTGTGGTTGATTTGCAACCAGTATCTTGCACCAATGGAACCCCTTCATTATTTCCCACCATTCCAGATACGTTCAATCCTTGAATTCCGCAATACACTCTATTTCTACCAGCGCATTATGCGGCAAGCCCAATACCGCAACCGTTGTTCTCGCCGGGCGATGGCTTCCGAAACATTCTGCATAGACAGCGTTCATTGCTCCAAAGTTCGCCATATCGGTCAAATACACATTCGTTTTCACCACATCCCCCAATGTCAAGCCTGCATCAATCAATACAATTTCCAGATTCCGAAGTGCTCGTCGGGTTTGGCTCTCAATGTCTGTCGTCTCAATGCTCATACTCTCCGGGTTCAACGGTGTCTGACCTGAGCAATACAGCAAATTTCCCGTTCGTATGGCGTGCGAATAGGGTCCAATTGCTTTGGGGGCTGCTTCAGAAAAAATAGTGTTCATTTCTTTTCCAGAATAATGACCGAAGATGATAATTGCCTCACGACTCTTCATCGCTTTGAGCGTTCATAATACTTTCAACGATGCTGTTTCGCGTGAGCTGCAGAAGTAATTGGTAGGCGCTGTGATCTTGCTCGGTGGTCGGGAACGCTATAAAATCAGGGATATTCTTCTCCGCTTCTTCCATAATGCGAGACTGCTGCTCCGGCGAAAGCGTCGCCAAGTAGCGCTCGACAACGGCATTTTTCTTGGGGTCAATCGCCGGTGGGCGGTCACCTTGAAAAAGTTTTTCCTGTTTTGTTTTTTTACCCGTTGGCAAAGCAAGCGGTTGTTCGTAATTCCTGTGCTGAATAATGAACTTCACCGCCACTACTTTATGCTTTACTTTTTGTTCGCGCAGAGAAATAAAATAGGTGGGTTCGTGTTTGTGAATATCCTGAATTGCTTTACGAATGATATGCTCGTTCAGACGATACCATGAGTCGTAGTTTGTGTGAAAAAGTTTATTGAGGTCTTCGATAGAAATAAACGGACTTTCGGCAAATCCACGCTTTTCGTCAAACCGCGAGCGGCAAAATTCCCAGAGCGCCAGCGCGTGTTTGCTGGAGAACTGCGCCTGAACCGAAAGCGGTAATTTCACATACATCCCCAGTTCGCTTGCGTCAATCGTGTTGTAGCGCTTGAGCATCTCCCGAATAAAGGACGGATATTCCCACGACACCACTTCGTTATCTTTGTCATAGACCGCCTGCGCGAGAAGATTGACCACGACGCGCGTGGGGTACTTTTTATCTTTGCCGAAGATATTTGCTTCTATCGGCGGCAGGTCAACGATTGCTTTAATTTGCTCAAAAACATCGGTGTTCGATTGAAAATACGAATCCCCTGCTTTCTCCTTGATGGTTTTCACCGACAGCGAGTACATATCGGTCTCATGGATTATCTGGCGGCTATGCTCCAGCAAGACATTCAGCACCTTTCGCTGCGCTAAGGTGAGGATGTTTTCACTATCCACAAGTGAACTTGGTTTGATGATGATTTCCATAGCCATTCCATTTCCGTTGCTAAAAACACTGGTGCAAACGCTAAAAACACTGGTGCAAACGCTAAACCATTATTTTGCCTGCTAAAAACACTGGTGCAAACGCTAAAAACACTGATGCAAGATACGATTATTTTCCAAAAACACTGGTGCAAACGCTAAAAACACTGGTGCAAACGCTAAAAACACTGGTGCAAACGCTAAAAACACTGGTG
>CALCNX010000142.1 GCA_937899715.1 uncultured bacterium
TTGCAATAATAACATAAAAACACGCCCTTTAGAAATGAAAACTTATATAGACCCTGTGGCAATAAATACAGAAAAAAAAAACTCCCATAACCAAGTATGCTGGCGAAAGGAGTTTTTTTGAAAGCGTATTCAATTCAATTATTTACAGATGAGCTTGAATACAAAATGACTATTCACTATTTGTGGGTTTCGTCGTCAAGTTCTCTGCGTAAACGCGCCCGAAACCCGTTGAAAAATTGATTACCACTCCAAAAGGATGGTGAACGCAATAAACCAATTTTTTCATTGGAGTTTTGACGAATACTCTCGCTCAGATAATCCAGCATAGTCTCTGAGAAAGTCCATTCTATACTTCCTTTCACACTAACCATTACTCCTGTCGAGTCATCTCTTACAAATTCTTTTGTTTTCATAGCACTCAATTCCGCAGCGGTGAGTGTACCGACAGTAAGGGGTGATGAAAGGGCATTACGGAGAACATCACTATCATTCGCTTGTTCTTTTCTCTCTTCATTTAAGGGAATCGAAACAATGCCAAGTATCTCCGGTTCTTCGCCTTCGGCATACCGTTTGGTTACAACATAGACTTTTCCGATTTGTTCCAGACTTGCCATTTTTGAGTAATATATCTTCACACTTTCGCAGGCGTTGGGGCTGCCGCCTTCATCAATCAATGCCTGTGGAACAGGCTGACCTCTACTAATTTTCTTTTTAATGTCATCAGTATTAGCACATTCCTGTTCTGCTGTCTCTAATGCAGATGTACGGGGTAGTGGAGGGGTAAGAACCTCGCGTAAGCGCTTTTTGGCATATGGATCAGCTTCAAAAAGCGAAATATTGCTGTAGGCATAATCAGAAAGGTGCAGTAGTGCTTGCTTGAGAGGAACATCAAATGTTGAAGGAGATTTACCTATTTGCATAATTCTCTCTATTTGCTGTAATGGCGACAGTATCGAATGACAATAATACTGTATTATTGTGTCCTTTCCGGTCTCTTTATTGAGTATTCTTTGTTCAAAGGGTTTCGCAATACGACTCAAGAGAGATTTGTTCATTTGAGCTTCTACGTGCGACTTTGTAAATGCCATAGAATCACAAAGTATCCAACTAACCTCAAAAAAGCCGTCGCTTTGGCGGCTACCGAAAATGCTCACATTGAGAGCAGGAGTGGCTTTCCCTCCCCGTGAAGAGACGTTACGAAGTGTTTGGGCAGGCATCAAAGCGGCGCAAATCTCTCGACTGAGCATGGTATCACAAACCGTCCATGCGTCGTCAAGATATATCCGCATATCAGGCGTTCCAAACGATGCTCGCACAAGTGTTGGGGTGGCATCATTTTTGGTTGAGCGATTGGCGGTATTTCGTGTACTTGCAGATTGTTTTTTTTCTGTTTGTGCCTGTACTGTATGCATTGGCAAAAGAAGCAGTAGGACAAGAGCAAAAGTACAGCCAAGGTTCAAAAGAAGTTGTGATGAACGGTCGAATGACTGTAAGAGATGATAGGTATTCATGGATATTCTCGGTAATGTGTGGAGAAATTGTGTACGATGGAGAAATTATTTGCGTTTTTCGCTAGAGGCTGGAAATGCCATCACGGATGCTGTGCGGTCGGTAAAGATCCCTTTCTGTAAACCCTCCATACAGTAATCGTAGAGGTAGTCGGCGCTTGTATTGAGCATCGCCCCCTTGACTGCAATCATTAACCCCGTTGAGTCATCTTTTTCAAATTCCTTTGTCGGAAACTCTTCTAACTCTTCCACATCCAGCACAGAACTGTAGATGGGTACTTGAAGTGAATTTCTGAGGAAATCCGGGTCGGTCTCTTGGTTCGGGCTAGGTGCCATCGTAGAAACCATACCGATAATCTTGGGTTCTGCTCCACGCATATTGACAACAATGTACGTTCTTTCGATTCGTACAAGACCCGCAAGTGCTGTATAATAATTCTTTACTATTTCACAATCCGAAGGGCTGCCACCTTCATCAATCATCGTTTGTGGAACAGGTTGTTTTTTGCTGATTCTCTTTTTAATATCGTCCGTATTGGTACACTCTTTTTCGGCAGAATCTAAGACACGGCTACGAGGATATCCGGGGGTAAGCCTTTCGCTTAACCTATGAACTAATGTGCTATCCGCTTCGTAAAGAGCATAACCGCTATGGCGATAATAGTCAAGTTTTCGCAGTGTTGCTTTTTTTGCATAATATCCGGCTTTGTCCGCCAGAGAATAGGTCAATTCTCGCTCCATCTCCTGCTCTTTGGCAGAAAGCGGTTCATATTGATACGCCTTACCGCCATTGCTCTTGATTGGTTCGGAAAGTATATCCGCAAAACCTTGAATGAGGGTTTCTGCAATCTCGCGTTTGGTAATAAGCTCATTTCCAAACCGCAAAGAGATGAGATCATATCTACCATTCTTTTTGACTTCACCGTTGATAATGAGCGGAACCTCTGCACCAAGCGGCTTTGTCGGTAGCTTGCGCCCTACTCGAATAAAATAGGCTTGTATCTCTTCACGAAGCGTGGGGCTGGTAACGCGCCAGAACGGATACTTGGCTATCGTTGCCGGACAGTCCGCACAAAGCGCAGGAGCGCGAAGTGCAGAGTCAAGCATGGGAGCAGGCTTTTCCTCTCTTGCCAATTCCTCGTTTTTCTTTTTTAGTGCCTGTGTTGCCACATTTGCAGAATCATTGGAACCAAATTGATAAGGAATATTGATATTCACGACGCATGATGATGAAGATGCAGCCGCCGCTCCCGCTTTGCGGTTCACAACCTTCGCTCCCGCCTTGATAGCAATGGTTCCTCTCAGTATGCGCGATTGGTGAGCAGGTGAATTCGGTAAATCTTTTACCTGAATTGTGATAGGGAATTGACCCGTAGAAACATCAAGACTACCCTGTACGATGCTAAAACTGGACGCAGTAGCCATCCACGTAGAAGTTGGGTCGGGTATGTCGCCATCGTAAATTCTGATCTGCGTGTCAGAAGAATTGTAGTTAATCTCAGCATCACCTAGCGGCTCAATATCTGACAATGTTGCCTTGATACTTTTGCTTGCGCTGGGGTCACGATTATCCGCATCAAGCGGAAGTTCATAATCAACACTAATACCCTTAATAGCAATTTGGAAGCCGTTTAACGACGTAGGTGTACTCATTTTCATCTCTGCCACAGGATTGCAAGAAATATCGGGCGGTATTTGCTCTGGAGTAATGTCCTTCGTAAAGAGTGGTACACGTTCGCCCGTTGGTGGATATATCCACACGATAGACACTTTTACTTTTTTTGCTGAAGCAGGTATGTACTGACCAACCCAATCATTAGAATATGGGTTGTTAGTGTTCGGTTTTTCATTCCCGAATTGATAGTCAATTTTGAATTGTTGCAAGGGAAGTTCAGCTTTTTCGAGGAGTCTGCTCCGAAGGGAAAGCCGCCGTCCGTAAAACAGCTTCAATCCTGCGAGCGTTTTCACACTTTTAGGGTCAAGGCTTGTGGGCAGCACTGTCCATATCGCTTTTACGGTTTTTCCACCGGAAGCTAAAGTAATGGTGTATGCACCTTCGGGAACAGGCTTGACAAAAGTAAGTGTTCCACTGTTTTTGGCGAAGGTAAGTGTGTATTGACCGTCAAGATTGGGTTCGATTTTCACGGTAGGTTTTTTGTCTGCTACGAAAGGTATCACTGTTTTCGACAGTTTATCAAAGGTGATAATTTTCTCGTCAATGCTGACAACTTGTGCAAGCGACGTTGAGATTGCAATCCAGAAAATTGCAAGAAATACCGCCCAAAAGCGTTTCATAAAGGGTTCCAAAAAGTGAAGAAAATATACTCAGAACACGATAATTTTTTAATGGTGTGCCTGAAAAAGCAAGATGACATTGACGAGAACGTAGATGCTACTGATTGTCCAAAAACTCATACGGTCAAGTTGCCGTGAGCGCTGTTCCTTTCCTTGTTGCATCCACAGAAGGGATATTGTCGAGACGAAAACAGTGAGAAACAGACACAAAAACGTTACGGCATGGATATTATCGGCAAGCGTTAAGCTGTTATTGACCTTAACAGATGATTCTATCACGTATTTGTTTGCCACAACAGCAAATAAAGCGCCGACAGATAAACCGAAGCGTGGATCAACCGACTTGGGATTGATCCAAAACACCAACATCGAAATCAGAAAGGGAA
>CALCNX010000143.1 GCA_937899715.1 uncultured bacterium
ATAGTATTTTCCGGCATAATAGACAGCATCACATCAAAATCTACCAACATATCCGCCGCCAAACCCGCAGCATAGCGCGACATTGCTATTTCCCGTTCTTCCGGCATCGGTGCAAGGACGTTTATCCAGATGTGTTCTTTATCTTCGGGATTACGCTGTAAACTCAAAAACTCTATTTCGGGAAAGCGCTCCTGCACTTGCTCAAAAAGGTTTTGAATACATTCTTGCTGTTTCGGTGGTAATGGTTCGGTGAGAAGAAAGTTCATGGCTGTATCTCTGGTAATAGTGTTGAAATAAACTCTTTTGCTCGTGATAATTGCTCATTTGAGCGGTTTTTACTTACGCCTTTGTTCTTGTAATCGGCATTGTTGCGAACATCCTGCATCTCTCCCAAGAACTCTTTCCAGCGAGAAGGGAGAAGTTTGCGTCTAGCAATCGCTTCACCATTGAAGGCATTTTGTACTTTGCGGTGGTCAGGCTCGACGGGAATACCATTATTGAGCAAGAACACCATCGCCGCATGAAAAGCCGCGTAATAGGCTCTATTGGCGCTTGCATTGAAAAAACCTAAGTTCCATAATGCTTCTGCGGCTTGTATATTCTCGCGGGTACGGAGTTTGAAAACGTCTATGTCTATGGTCATACTGTGTTCTTTGATGTGATGCAATTTGTAGTGATGTATCTTTCTATCCGTCATAAGGCAATGAGTCCAAAAGCTCCAAGCGTTCAGGCTTGGCACTTTTGCTAAACCGTTCTCTTACTGCATCCAATCTGTGTTCAACCTCTGATTGCATAAGCTGTGGGGACGGAGGCGTTTGTGGTTTCTCTCCTAAATATTCCTGCAAACGCCTCTCCGATACACGCCAAATCTTTCCTAACTTCACGCCTGAAAGTTTACCACTCCGAAGCCACGCATAAACGGTTTGCTTCTGAACAGTCAGCAAATCGGCAATTTGTTCCGGCGTGTAATAGCGTTCCATAGTGGTAACGAAAAAGAAGGAGCAATAACGAACAACAAGCAAACATATCAAAACACAAGTATATGACAAAATTCTACTGTCAGTCTGGCTTTGATTCTTCAAGAGATGCCGCAAACCGCATCATGCTTTCCGAAACAGCCTTATCGGTGCTTTGGGTGTAATCTTGTAGTATCTTTGTCGTAGAATGCCCTGTAACCTTCATAACTAGGCTTGGTGGCATACCTGCTTCTTGTGAAAGGGTTGAAAAGGTATATCGGGCGACGTGTGCGGATAGTAATTCGTAAAGATAGGAAGTTGTGCCGATACCTTGCCCGCCAACGAATGACAACATTTCATATTGCCTCGTTAGACCTACGACTTTACCAAGTTCCTTGAGATATTTGTTATATTTTTGGTCGCTGATAAAGGGTAATTCGTAGCTGTACTTTTCAAGAATTGCTTTGGAGTGAGGCACAAGCGGTATTCGCTGACTTTTACCCGTTTTGGAGGTAGTAAAAACAATCTGGTCATTCTGGAAATGTTCTCTTCGGAGCTTCGTTAGGTCGCCAATACGGATACCGTTATAGCAGTTAAAAATAAAAATGTCTCTAACGCGCTCAAGACGGAGATTCTGCGATAAGTCTGCATCACGCAGCAAGCGAAATTCCTCTTGTGTCAGTGATGGCTTATTTGCCGCATGGCTTTTTACTTTCCAGTCCTGAAATTCCTTATTCGTGTGCCATTTGTGTTTGATACCAAAGGCAAGAAAGGCTTTCATATTGGCAATGTACTTGCCTACGGTGTTATCGTTACACTTCCAATGCTCTTGCAGATATAGGCTGAAGTGCGTATAAAACTCGTGATTGGCTGTTTCAAACGAAAGCGGATACCGCGTATCTTTCACAAAATCCTGCGCTCTTCCTAATGTTGTCCGAACGGCTTGAATACGTGATTTCCTTCTTTGAGGTTCTGTGAGGCGAATAAACTCTTCAAAGCGGTCAAAGAATGATACTTTGGTTGTTCCCGGACGCTGTTGGTGGAGTTTAGTACGCAAACTCTCCTCCGTTATAGTCTCACCATTGTTGCGAGCTTTACGATAGAGTTCCAACGTAGATGCTTCAAGCGTCCGTAGCCATTGGTTAATGGCAATGCTTCCGCTTGCTTGCGGCTTAACGCGCTGTTTATCGGTTTGCCACAGCGACGGCTTGATTTTTTCGCCTGTCGAATACTTCAAACGTTTTCCGTCAAATGAGAAGAACAAATAGATAAGCGTTTCATCTTTTGACTTCGTATCTTTCAGATAAAAATTCACCACAGCCATACAATAGTAGGGGACAGTACAGGGGACACTTTTACTTGTTTTTGATGCTTTTTACTGTTTTTCTTTATCCATCCCCAGCAAGATAAGCATTATTTTTGAGTTAGTTACGACAAACGAGAAAAAAGGAAGAATATAATTTGTAGTCCTGTCGGGACCACTACAAAGTACGTCAAAGCCGCTTCAATGCTGAGCGGCTTTTTTATTGATATCAAAGGGTAGTCAAAATTATGGACTTTAGTCCAATACTTTAGTCTCTCTACCAATGCCCCGAAGGTTGTATATTCGTATTATAGTCTATCAACTTAAATTGGTATTAGAAGACCCGACAAGTGTATTAATGTCCATATTCCCGCGGAATAAACTGACAGCGTGTGCATAGAAAAGCTGCCGGAGTAGAAGCCGCTTGTAGTCAATACTTCCACGTGCATCGGAAATAGGCGAGGTTTCAGAAACGGCGATGGAAGCGGCTTCGAGAAATGTTTCCGTTGAGATGTGTTTCCCAATAAGGTACGATGAGGTTTCAGCAAGATAGAGAGGAATGTCTGCCACACCACCTGCCGAAGCGTGTGCTTCGGTAACAATGCCATCCACCAAACGCAGTTGTAAAGCGGTGTTCACGCTGGCAATATCCAAGTAAGTGCGCCGCGAAACTTTTTCATAATTGAATACCGTTGTTTCGTCCGGCAGCTTGAAACGAATCGTTTCGACGAGTTCATTCGGTGCGCGGTCGAGTGTTTTGTAGCCTTTGTAATAATTTCGCAGCAGCACACGCCGTTCTGAGCCATCGGCAGCCAATAGTGTGAGTTCTGCATTGAGCGCCAGCAGAATTGCGGTCATGTCGCCAATCGGCGAAGCATTATTGATGTTGCCACCAAGAGTAGCACGGTTGCGAATAGGCGTAGAAGCAAACAGCGTAAGGAAATGCTGCATTTGCGGAATGTGCTGTTGGATAAGCGGCGATTCTAAAAAAGCCGCCACGGGAGTTCGTGCATCCATCACGCACCAACCATCTTCGTCGTGAACAGGCATAATCGGTGTTTTAGGCGCACCAAGCAAGCGAACACGAGATTTCAAGAGCGTTTCGGGCTTTTGCACAAACAAATCAGTTCCCCCGCCGATAGCAAAATCGTGCGTATGCGACGTGCCATTACTATTATTTGGAGTACTAGTATCTATGCGGTTTTGGAGTGCCAGAAGTCGCTCAGGAATTGCCGAAAAATATTCCGGCAAAAGGCGTTTGCTGATAAGTGCCGAAATACGCTGTTTGCTTTCTACCGAAGTATCGGTTAGTTCTGTCACAACGCGGTCTATGGCACGCTTGATAGAAGCATACCCCGTGCAACGGCAGACGTTTCCATCTATTGCTCGCGTCATACCTTCGCTTGTGTACTCTGCGGCGGTCATCGCATAGCCCGTCATCGAAACAATAAACCCCGGTGTGCAGAAACCACACTGCGTACCGCCTTCATCCGCGATTGCCTGTTGCACTAGATTTAATACGGGTTGTGTGGGATTCTCGGCGTTGGGTGTTGCCAGCGTTACACCTTCAACCGTAACAACGTGTTTGCCGTGCATATCACCAAGTGGCAAAAGACAGGAATTCGCGGAAATGTAGGTAAGATGAGGTGTTTCGCTTGCATTGTTCACTTCGCCGACGAGTACCGTACACGCTCCGCAATCACCCTCGCGGCAGCCCTCCTTTGTACCTGTCAGGTGTGCCGAGCGGCGCACAAAATCAAGCACAGTCGTAGCGGGGTGTTCGTTTGTCGTGATTTCACGATTGTTGAGAATGAAGTGAATTGTATTCATGGGATATTACAGGGGAATTTTCTGTGGAGTGATAGTTGCGTGAACTTACAAAAGAGCACATCAATAGCCAAGCGCTTTTCACGGTTTGTCTCAAATTCTTATCACAAATTCTCATCGAGCATTTTTCACGCGAATAATCTCTGCGGCGATACTCACCGCAATCTCCTCCGACGTATCGCTATTGATTTCCACGCCAACAGGAGCATGAATGGTCTGTAGCCATTCCGGCGGAACCCCTGCTTCTTCGGCTTCGTGCATAATCGTTTTTATTTTTGACCGACTGCCCATAAGCCCTATGTATTCGGGCTGTATGGAGATTTGTGCCAGCGAACACAGTGCCACAACATCGCTTTTGTACGCCGTCGTGACGATGACGACAAATGTGCGTCGTCCGGCACGTAGTTGCTGCTGTACCAAATCGCCAAGTTGCTCAAAAGGCTGCGTAATTTTTTTATCGGCAAAGGCGTTTTGTGCCATTGTTTCAAGATGGTCTCGGTCGTCCGAGATGATAACGTGCCATCCCAGAAGTGCCATTTGGCGAGATAAAGCAAGCCCAACGTGTCCGCCACCCGCAATCATCACTGTGTCCGGCGCTCCCAGCAGTTCTTCGAATAACCACTGGGTCGTAGATTCGTTTACCAGACGGAAGCGTGTATTGGTCGTAGTTGCCTGAGTGTCTGCCGCCCGTGCGGAAATTCCTCTTGGCGAAAGTTGCATCACAAGCGGCGAATTTTCCGCTATGGCGTTGCGTAAGTGATAGAGCGTTGGAAGGTCGTTTGGAGTAAGCGTACACGCCGCAATCGTCTGCGACCCCGAACAAATCAAGCCGGACGGCTCAAAACCATTGCGTTTGTAGTGATGTAATTTGCGAAGCCAAAGGATGGATATGCTTTCGCGCAAGGATTTCTGCGCCTCAGCAATTAAATTTTGCTCCATCACACCGCCGCCGATTGTTCCGACTACTGCATGACGACTACCTTCCGGCAGAACCACCATTGCAAAACCCGCATTCCCCGGCGAACCTTTTTCCGATGCTACCACAACGTAGAGAGCAAGCCTAGAGCCACCTTCAAGATGTTCAATGATGGTATTCCAAAAGGAAAAGGTATGCATTGACTGGGCTTTGTGGGATAATTGAGGTTATTAAGATGGTTGATATTTGGCGTTATCATTGCGGAGACGCTTGTTTAGCACGTTGAGCATACCAAATACCCAACTCCTTGCGCTCTTCATCCGTTATGTTCGTCAGATTGCCCACAGGCATTGTGCGCGTCTCTACAGCGCGAATATAGATGCGGTCTGCATACCGTTCAATATTTTCAGGTGAGTCGAACATTACACCGCCCGGCGCTTCGGGGAAGGATGGGTGGGTGGTTTTCGCCGCATGGCAGGTTACGCAGCGGCTTTGGATGATGGCTTGCGCTCGCGCAAACGAAACTTGTGCAGCATCAGGCGGTGGCGGCTGAACAACAATGGCTTTGGGTGCGGTCATCCAGACAATACCGCCAAAAGCACCTACGGTAATAAGTCCTAATGCGGGATGAATCGAAAACTTAACATTCATAAAATGCTTCACACCCGCCCCAAAAATGCACAGCAATGCGAGAATCAACCACGATTGGGAATGACTATAGAGCATCGGGAAATGATTGGACAGCATGGTAAGCAACACAGGAAGGGTGATATAGTGGTTGTGCGTAGAGCGTACTTTGGCACGAACACCGTATGAAGTATCTACTTCGCGCCCGGCTAAAGTATCCGCCATCATGCGCTTTTGACCGGGAATGATTCTGAAAAATACATTGGCGGTCATACAGGTTGCCATCATTGCTCCGGCATGAAGGAAAACCGCTCGCCCACTAAATACGTGCGTCAAGCCCCATGTTACACCAATCACAAATGCAAAACACAAGACCGCAAGTATGTACACACGTTTCACGAGCAGAGTACATAAGGTGTCATAAACAAGCCATCCACCCGCCAGAACGCCCATACTGATACCTGCTGCCTGCCAAGGGGTTAGTTTCGCTACGGTAGGCTCAATCAAGAGCGTTGCTCCGCCAAGATAATAGACAACGATGAGCAAGAGGAAACCTGTAATCCACGTCGTGTAGGATTCCCACTTAAACCAATGCAATACGGGTGGAAGCTCTTCTTGACGCAATGAACTGCGTTTGACTAATTCGTAGAACCCGCCTCCGTGCGTCATCCATAATTCGCCAATAACAGCTCCTTTGCGCTCTTCTCTGGGCGTTTCAAGGCTTTTGTCAAGGAACATAAATAAAAATGAGTCGCCAATCCACATAATAGCCGCAACGACGTGAACAAGGCGAACAACGATATTGAGCCATTCTTGAATATGTGCTGCATCCATATCAACATCCCTCCATACAATGCCGGGCATGAGGTGCTGCAAGGCACTCGCGCAATACTTCGCACTTGCAATGAGTAAAAAAAATCGTCATAGTTTAACTGCCTCGATAGGTTGAATAGCCAAAAGGATTGAGTAGCAGAGGAACATGGTAATGTTGCTCGCTGTTGTGAACTTCAAAAATAATGGGTACAGTAGGATAAAATCCAACGACACCACAAGCACGAAAATATGAACCCGTTGCAAATGTGATGCGATACATACCTTTTTGCAATGCATGGTCATGCGCAAGCAAGTCAGCAACACGCCCGTCTGAGTTTGTTACGCCTTGTCCCAGCATCTTCCAGACACCGGACTCCGAAACTTCCAGCGTAACTTCTATATTTTGGGCGGGTTTGCCAAGTGTCGTATCTAAAACGTGTGTTGTTATAGGGCTTTTCATTATTCAGGGTGAATATGGTGAAGAACATTCTTTCGTCATGATACACTTCCAATGATGTTTGGTATCACGCCGCATTTCCACGTCGTGCGTTGAGGATTTTCACAAACGAGCGCGAACGAATTTCTTCCAGCGTCAGTCCAGTTTCCAGTGCTTCTTCTTCGGTGATAGCACCACAGTTGATTCCACGCAGGAAAAAGTTTAATAGCCCTTGTCCCGTTGCCGCGTCGTCAAATACATCACCCAGAAGCGTTGCTTGAGCAGCTTTATCCATAAATGCTCTCAGTCGTCGTGCAGCACCGTCAAACTCTGACAAATAGAACAAATACACCGCAGCATAACGAATAGGAAACTGCGCCGGATGCAAGTCCCAGCCTTGGTAGTAGGCATTCATCAAGGTATGATTCACGTGCTCAAAATTCAAACGCCATGCGCGGTGTACCGATTCGCGGTTTTCGCGTTGTTGTTCTGCGGTGAGAGTGCTGCCATTTTCTGCGCGGTGCGGACCGACAGGCATGATGTTCGTTGCGCCGTCAGAAATCCATACGCCTGTTCCGGCAAGTGCCACTTTCATCACGCTGCGGGCAAAATCACACGCGGGATGCACAAGACTTTGGTGCGAGGCGGTGATGTTGCACGATGCCGTGTAGTCATATACGCCAAAATGTGCTCCCGTGCAGCGCCCCACTGCTGCGGCAATGAAGGCGGGCAAAGCAATTTGTCCCTTGGGGTCAAAAATAGATTGGGGCGTTTCTACCATGATTTCCAATTTCAGAAAACCGTCGGGCAAGGAATTCTGCCGCTCAATAATGGAAAATACTTCCACGAGCGCAGTTACTTGTTCCGGAGCGATTACTTTGGGCAGCGTAACGACAAAGTTTGGGGGCAGTTTGCCGCCCGTAGCCGCTAATAACGTCGAAAGAAAAATATCTAGGGTGCGAATGCTGCGCGATTTCAGTTCTTCGCTAAAGGTCTTGATACGAATGCCGATAAATGGCGGCAATGTGCCATCCTTCAAGCCTTTGGCGACTTCGAGTGCCGTAAATTCTGCGTGATGGTCTTCTTCGGCATCGGGGCGGTTACCGTAGCCGTCCTCAAAGTCAATACGAAAATCCTCGACTGCCTCGCGCTTGAGTTTTTCTACAACGCGGCTGTGGACGGTGTACGCGAGCCATGCCGCTTCGTTCTCCGTGCGGGAATTGCCAGAGTTCGCTTTTATAGATGCGCCAAGTGCTTCGATAGCTGCTTTCTCCGTGGGAAGTGTTTCCGCACCTTTGAAGCGCAAACATTGGGCAAACTCTACAAAGTTCGGCGCATATTCCATAAGTGCTGCAAGTGCCGAAGAGCCGAGCTTTTGCGCGGTGTCGCTCTTAAATATCTGCGCGCCGCCATAGACGGTTTGAACGGGCTGGCGGGCTGGTAAGTCGCCCGGATAGTTATTGGAAAATGTAGCGTTCGCCGTTTGCAGTCGGCTCATAATGCCGCTTACGAGGTCTGGCGTAAGTGTTGTTTTCATGCTGCTTAGGAAAATTTAAGTTGTCAGATTTTAGATTATCAGAAGGTATCTATTTTATTGAGAATTTTATTATTGCCCAAGTTTTTGCAAGCGTAGAAGCGTGATTTTATGCTGCTCGTCGGCAGCAATACGAAGTTCCGACTCTGCATCATTGTTGATGCGCTCGTTCAAAAACGCAAGCATCTCGGCAGCGCTTTTGCCCGTAGCACAGACGATAAAGATATAGCCGAATTTTGCTTCATAGAGGGCGTTTCCTTCGGCAAGTTTTACCAACACCTCTTCAGAAGCCTCATGTACACTTGATTGCTCGCCCGAGGCCCACGCGGACGTATCGGGAGCATTCATATTCGCAAATTTTTCACGCAATGCGCTTATTTCGCCAATTTTCGGATGATGCAAAAATGCTTCTTTCCAATCTTTAGGGCGAAGAGTTTGCCAAATCTGCTCTGCGGCTTGGCTTAGATGTGATTCATCACGAAAAGGGAGTTCTTTCAGCATTCCGCTCACCCAGCGCTCAGAACCGCAGCAGCGCGTAAACGCTTCCCGCGCATTCTCTACCGACAAACTATTGATGTATGAGATATTCATATTCTCGAATTCAAAAATTGATTGTGTCATTGGAAATCAAAGGCAAAACATCAGACCTTTTCAATTTCGCCCCACACCCGCAAGCGGCTTATGCCGCCATCGGGATAGATATTCAGTCGAATGTGTGTGCAAGCTCCAATGTCGGCAATTTCTTGTTCAAAATAATGCTGCTTGTGCGCTTGTAACTTGGTTTTGGGTAGGATTTCTTTCCATTCAACTTCCGCCCACGTTAGGCGGTCTATTGCTTTATCCAGCGCAAAACAAACATCTATTGAGCATTGGTCAGGATAATTTCCTTTGAAGTGATTAGTATCTACTTCAATTTTACGAACCTTGCCTGCCTGACAGCATTTCAGAATAATCCAATCATAGCCGGGACCGCGCCGCCGCTTTGTTTCCCAACCATCGCCCATAAAGGTCGAGCGTCCGGGCATAATCAAATTGTCCATCGCACTGAAAAACATATCGCTACACCCAGTCGCCTGTCCACCATTTTCTACGGCAACAAGGTCAATGAGATCGCCTGTTTTATGCGAACTCCAATCCGGCGTTACCGACCCCAGCACACGGAACCGCGCTACGCCGCCGTCAGGATAGATATTCAGTCGAACATGAGTCCACGTAGTTCCATTCAAGACCGGAAAAAGATTCTGCGAACCCGGATTGAGCGGGGAACGGGGAAGAATTTCCGTCCACTTGGTCGCCTCAGAAGCAAGTATTTCTGTGCTTGCTTCGGGAGCAGCAACACACGCCTCCACCGAAGCGTATGCAGGATTGTTTCCCAAAAAGTGATTGGTGTCAATATCCACACCCGATATGACCCCTGCAAGCCCTAGCTTAATGATGCACCAGTCATAGCCAGGAACCCGCTTGCGACGGGATTCCCAACCGTCCATCCATTTCCCGTTTTCGGTATATTTGTTGGGAATAAAAATGCCACGTCCGGGTTTGAGAAGGTTTTCTTTTTCGGCGAAAAATTCGTCACTGGCAAGAAGGGCTTTGCCTCCCAAACGCTCTGCCGCTAAATCTACTTTCCCGGCAAACGCTGCTGCGCTATGATCTGACTGTGTTGCCATACTGTGAAGGGGAATTTTAAGTGTAAGATAGTTTCTTTACCATAAAAGAATTTCGCGCAAAATATCAAACTACGGCAAAGAAAGAAACAAAAAATTCCGAAAGCGGGTGTAATCTGCGAAAACAGGGGTATTGGCATTGTTCAATCGCACAGTCCGCATACATTCTACGGTTGTGTAACGTTGATAATGATTTTTTTGAATACGCATTTTCCCCGCTAGGAATTTGATTTCAAGCGTTTTTTTTCTTTTTACTATTGCTCGGCAAATCGCAAAAAAGAAAATCTTTGAAAATAAATTTGGAATTGTAAAAAAAAAAATTAACTTCGTAACCGTTGAACAAATGTGCTGCGAAGGGCTTGGGTACTGGCTTTTGAGGTTTACCTTTGTCAATTTGTTAAGCGCAGTTTTTTGAAGTCCGATATTATCGGACATCTCCTAATAGTAGAGTTTATGTACCAACATAATGATGTTGCTCCTTTTCATTGCCCTGTTTGTCTTCATAAAATCCCGTCAAGAAAATATTTTCGCTTGTGGACGGCAAAATCTGTTATAGAGTGTTCTCACTGTCATTCTCACTTGCAAACAGACCCAGTGCCAACAATTACCTTAACTTCTTGGTTAAGTACATGTTTATTTGGGATTGGTTATTTCTCGGTATTTATGGGACGAATTTTTGATATTCCTCGCCCCCTTCATATTCTCTGTGCAACATTGCTTGATGTAAGTTCTTTGCTATTATATTTTTACATCGGTACAAAACTTGTACGTTTTATTGTTGCGGATAAAGAAGCAGATTTTTTGGAGATGGTAAAGAAAAGCCAGCCTCGTCAAGGATTATTATTTGAGGCGCAAAAAGTACTCAAAGCCCGTATAATTGCAATGTGGTCTATCTTTAAGAAGCCGTAACTTATTTTCCAATAGCGCCAACTCTGCAGAGTTATCAATCCAATCAATTTTTTTTCTATTTTTTTTGGAGTCAGGATGAACAGTTTGAAGAAAAAGACAGCAGCTATCATGCTGGGAGTCATTATGAGTGGTTTTGCTGCTACACAGCTACCAAGCGCACAACCCGTTACCAATGATATTGTGGCCGTTGCAGTTTACAACGGTACAAATCGTGAGCAATTGATTGCAACTGTTGGTACTTCCATAAGTATTGAGGTTGTTTGCAGTGCACTTGCTATGGGCGGTCTCCCCGGAATGGGACTTGTGGCACTTGGTGCAGGTATTTAATTCGTGCAATTTAATATTGAGCCAAGTCGAGTGAAAATTCGGCTTGGCTTGATTTTATCATTTGGCTGAAAAATTGTAATGATCGCATTAATAAAACTGTCTCTCCTTGCCGGTTTGGTGTATTTGAGTATCGCCGCTGCTGCTTTTTTTCTTCCGTTCTCATTAATCCATATTGAACCTCAAACAGCAAACAGTGGACAATCATTAATACCTTTCCAAATGCAAAGTGCCTCAGATTTTGATATTTTATATTTCATAATCAAACAAAACATCATTGTCTTTTGGCTTTATTGCAGTGGTATATGTTGCTGTGGGATAACTACGTTAGTATGCTTTTGCTTTAATGGTATTATCCTAGGTTCTACTATTCAAGCGTTAATAGTTGAGAAACATAGCACCTATACCAGTGTATTCCTGCATTTTATGCCTCATAGCATTGAAATTTTAGCTATGAGCATCGGCGGCGGTATAGGCTTTGCAGGCATATCTATTATTTTCAAGTTATTTCGCACCAATACACTGCCCGATATCGCCTTCTGGAGAAAAATATTGTATGCGATTTTGTTGGGTCACGCTATAATTGTTGTAGCCGCTCTTCTTGAGACATATATCAGCCTGAAAATGCCTTGGTAACCCACCATATTTGTCAACATCTTTTCCTTACTGCGAAAATGTTCAACAACAGCCGATTATTAAAGCTCTTTTCTCTCAGTATCATTTTTGTCATTGCAGTATTGCAAGCCCAGTTTCAATACAAATTAGCAAATGATATTTTGTTGCAATTAGATGTGACACCAAAAGAAATTACCGAAACTATTGGCATTGTACAATGGATGTTCTCAATGCTTGCATATTGTGGTGTATGGATTTTGATTTTTGTACTCTTCTATTGCGCTTCAATACTTTTGGACGGAGACGGTTCAATACCCCAATTTTTAGTTTACATCGGCTTTGGATTTATTCCTTCATTATTGGTTCGGTCATATAATCTATTGTACTTACTCCCTGTTATTGTTCGTGATGTGCTTAGAGAGGCAAACGACCCGTCACTTATTGGGAAAGTAATGCAGCAAAATCGAACCATCCAATCAGTTAGCACTATAAATTTGGCTACTGATGCTTTAGTTTGTGTTTGGTCTATATTCTGCGTCGCAAAAGCATATAAACTATCGTACCTGAACTCTGTGTACGCCGTTATTATTCCTTTGGGGTGTTTGTATTTACTGAGAGTAGTTTTTCAATCTCTGTAAGAGAATGGTGTGAAATTATTTAGCGATGAAGAACTTTCCCCGATGGTTCCCCGACCAGTGCACCTCTCTCAAACACTAATGCACCTCGGAGATATGTGCGCTCTACCGCACCAAGCAAAGTTTGTCCTTCGTAAGGGGTAATTTTGTGCCGATGCTGAATCATTGCCGAATCCACGACAACTGTTGCCGAAGGGTTCCAGACTACAATGTCTGCATCATTTCCGGCTGCGATTGCCCCTTTTGTCGCACTCAAGTCCAGTAATTGCGCGGGCTTTGCGGACATCCACTTTGCAATATCTATCGGTGAAAAACCGCGCTTCTGTGCTTGCGTCCAGATAATAGGCAGACCAAATTGCAGCGATGAAATTCCGCCCCATGCTTTTTGGAAATTACCTTCTGCAAGTAGCTTCAAATCCGGTGTGCAGGGCGAATGGTCAGAAACAATCATATCCAAAATACCTGTGCGTAGCCCTTCCCAAAGCTGCTCGCGGTTTTGACGGTCTCGTATAGGCGGTGCGCACTTGAAGCGTGTGTCGCTGTCGGGAATATCTTCGGCGGCAAAAAACAAGTATTGCGGACACGTTTCGGTTGTGAGTGGCAATCCCTCGGCGCGAGCTTCGGCAAGCATGGTGAGTGCTTGAGACGAAGCAACGTGAACAATGTGTAGTGGGCATGAATACTCGCGGCACAGGCGAATCATCATACCGATTGCATCCAGTTCCCATACATCTGGACGCGAGGCGAGATAATCTTGGTATGAATGCGGATTGCCCGCGTATTCTCGTGCCGTTTCGGGGCGAATAAGCTCGGCATGAACCAGCAAGGGCAGCCCAGCCTCTGCTATAAGCGGCATGGCAACTCGCAAGTCATCTTCTGTTGCATTCGGAAAATCGTCAATACCGGAATGCACCAAAAATGCCTTAAATCCCATTACTCCGGCGCGAGCAAGCGGTAGAATTTCGGGCGCATTTCCGGGAATAATACCGCCATAGAAACCACAATCCACGCGGAGTTTGCCTTGCGAAGCAGTCTTTTTTTCTTCTAATGCCGCTACCGTCGTCGTTACGGGCGAACTATTGAGCGGCATATCGACAAGCGTGGTGATGCCGCCTGCTGCTGCTGCATTTGTGGCGGTCGCAAAACCTTCCCATTCTGTGCGCCCGGGTTCGTTAATGTGAACGTGGCTATCTACCAAACCGGGCATGACAACATTGTCGCCTACGTCTTCGATGGTAAATGACGAGGGCACATCGGCACGACTAACAACATCTGTAATCACGCCGTTTTGTATCAATACCGCCCCGCCTTTTTTGCCTTCGGGAGTAATGATATAGGTGCTGCAAAGGGCAAGAGAGTTCATAGCGTAATAATGTTCGTTTTTTTTAGATAGGTATTCAACAACATTGCCTGTACACTCGAAAATACGGAAGTTATCTCAATTTAGTCTGTTTTGGGGATAAAAAATACACCTCGCGTATAGCTGCGCGTATTGAAAATTCACATTTTGCAGTGATATTGGGAACTTTTTTTGTGTATTTCGGCGTAATCTTGCTATCTTAGAGCCGCAAACTTCCACCGTTCCTACGCTGTGGAGTATCAAAACGTCAGGCGAACCTCCACATTCGCCTTCCTAAAATAAAAACAAAATATCCTTCATACCACTTGCCTTGCGAGTATTCACTATGCCGACTTTTACCATAGACGACCGCACTATCGAAGCAAAACCCGGACAAACTATTATTCAAGCCGCAACGGAACACGGTCTTGATGTGCCGCATTTTTGCTGGCACCCGTCGCTGTCGGTGGCGGGGAATTGTCGTATGTGCCTTGTGGATGTGGGAATGCCCAAGATGAACCCCGACCGCACTCCGGCACTGGACGATGCAGGGAAGCCGATTATTATGTTCATGCCCAAGCTCCAGATAGCGTGCGCCACGCAAGTAACCGAGGGCATGGTTGTTCGGCTGAATCACGAAAAAGTTAAGCCGGCACAAGAAGCCGTAATGGAATTTTTGCTTATTAACCATCCGCTTGACTGTCCGATTTGCGACGAGGCGGGGCAGTGCAAACTCCAAGAATACGGTTACAAGCACTCCAAAGGCGAAAGCCGCTTCGAGGAGCGAAAAAACCACAAAGACAAGCGCGTCCCGCTTGGTCCGAATGTTCTTTTTGATGCTGAACGCTGCATCTCCTGTTCACGTTGCATTCGCTATGCGAAGGAAGAAGCCAAACAGCCCGTGCTGACCTTTGTTCAACGAGGCGACCATGTTACTATTGAAACCTTCCCCGGCACGGAGTTCGACAGCCCGTACTCAATGAACGTTATTGAGATTTGTCCCGTCGGTGCACTCACAAGCCAAGATTTCCGCTTCAAAGCCCGCGTTTGGGATATGTCCTTCAACGAGACCGTCTGCACAGGCTGTGCTCGTGGTTGCAATGCTCAAGCAGGAAGCCGCAATAACGAGATTTTGCGCCTTGAACCGAATACCAATTTAGACGTAAACCAATACTGGATGTGCGACCACGGACGGCTTACGCAGTACAAATTTGTCAATGAAGGTCGTGTTGTGAAGCCACTTGTGCGGACAGGCGGCGCTTTAGTGGAAGCCGAATGGGACGCGGCAACCGCAAAAGCAGCAGAACTGCTCAAATCCGTGAACGCAAGTGAAATTGCCGTTATCGGCTCGGCAAAAGCGACTAATGAAGATAACTTCGCACTTGCCCGATTTGCAAAAGAAGTGTTGAAGACATCAAATCTTGATTTCTTCCGCCATGAAGACGCATCCTTCGGCGATGACCACTTGCGCCGCAGCGATAAGACCCCCAATAGCATCGGTGCTTTGGAAGTTGGCGTGAAGCCCGCTTCGGGCGGTGTGTCAGCAAAAGACCTCGCCACAAAAATCACGTCCGGCGCTATCAAAGCGCTCTACGTCATGGAAGAAGATATTGCTACTCTTTCCCACGAACTGTCCGCAGCACTGGACAAACTCACGGTCTTAATTGTTCACGCCGCAAATCACACCGAAACAGCCAAGAAAGCGCACGTGGTCTTTGCCGCAGCTACCTACGCCGAGTTGGAAGGCACATACACGAACTTCCAAAACCGCGTTCAGCACGTTGAACCGTTCATCGTTACCAACGAGAACGAGCGCAGAATGGGTATGAAAATGAGCCGCCTCGATAAATTTGGCGCTCACAACGACCGCTGGACACAAGGCGAGCGCCGTAGTTGCCGTCAAAGCTGGCGCGTTATCACCACGCTGGCAAAAGAAATGGGCGGAGCACCAGACACTTGGCGCTACCGCGCGTCGGAAGACGTGTTTGAGGATATTGCCGACAATGTGCCGTTCTTTAGCGGAATGAGCTACGGGCTTCTGGATGAGCGTAAAGGCGTAGTTTCGGGTGAGGCAGAAAAAGAATTTGCTGACGTATTTGAATATGAATCGCATACCTTAAAACCAAATTGATTTTTGCTCTTTGAGGACTTTCGCAAATAGCAAGAACGGATATGATTTGGAGTGCGGAGTTTTAATTCCGCAACGTATTTCTCACATAACGGCGGAATTAAAATTCCGCACTCCCTGTTTTTTGCGAAAGTCCTATCTTTAATATTATCCATTGTATTGTTTTTCACCATTTTTTAAGAGCCTCTTTATGCAACGTATTTTTCTTCTTTCGCTTGTCGTTATCTGCTGTCTGTGCAGCACCGCTTTTGCACAAACCGGTCGCTGGACACACCAAGTCGGTATTGAAATTGGGCCTCAATACGCCTTCGACGCAGCCGTTAAGGCAGATAATGGTCAAAACCTAACGCTCAAAGATGTTGGTATTGGATTGGGTGCGGCGGTCAATTATTATTACAAAATTGACCATTCTTTATTCATCTCTGTATCCGGTGTGATAGGCTATTTTGGAAACGGATATTTTCGTCGCCAAAATGCCGATGGTACCTATCCGATTCTGAACACGTATTATTTTAAGAATAATGCTCTTATCAATCTTGCACTGACAGCAGGTATTCGCTATAACTTTGCTGTAACGGGCTTCCAGCCGTATGTGGGATTTGAAGTTGGCTCGTATTCTATTGGTGGCATCCCGCGCGAAGACCAAACCGCCCCAATTAACCTTGCTGCTACGCCCAAAGTCGGTTTTCGCTATCCACTCGCACCCGGGCTGGACTTCGATGGTTCTGCAAAAGTAATGTTCCTCTTTAGCGGCTATGTTCCTTTTTCGTATGCCAGCCTTAACGTCGGCGTATCGTATGCGCTGAACTTTGCAGCGAACTAATCCCTTACGACAACGCCTGATTATATCGCTCATCCTTCACTCTATCTCGTCATGTTTATCTGAAAGGTTGCTTCCCCAATGAACGATCTGAACCGCGAAGAAAACTTCGCAGCTTTTGTGGAGAAAAAAACAGAATACTATCTCTCCAAATGGGACATATTCGAGAACTCCAGCGAAAAAATAAGTTGGAATTGGGCGGCATTCTTTTTCTCGGCGTATTGGATGATTTACCGCAAAATGTACATTCCGGCAGTGCTAGTATTTACCGGAACGCGCATTTTCAAATATATCATTGCACTGGGTGGCGGTAAATCCTATCGTCTGACGACGCTCATTGTTTCGGCGGCGATTGGTTTATTGGGTAACTGGATTTATTACGTCTATGCCTCACGCAAAATCGCTGATGTGGCAGACACCGCCGGAACAGATGACCCAAGCGTTATCGGGCGCACCCTGCGTGACATTGGTGGCACATCATGGCTGTGGGTGTTCGGACTGATGATTATCGGCAACGTGGTGGACAAAATCTTGACCTCCGTTCTTGCCGGGCGCGCCGTTACTCTCGACCACTTCGACGAAGATACGTTCTGGGATATTATCTGACAGGCAGATTTTCCCCACTCAATTTTGATAGTTACAAACTTCCACACATTTGAATCTTTCCGAAAAACGCTATGGATATTTTGATGCTTTTTGCCATTGGGCTGCTCAAAGCCGTGATTGTGGTTTTTCTCGTGATGCTGCCCGGTGCAATTATCGCGGTGTATAGTGAGCGCCGTTTGGCGGCGTTTATCCAGTTGCGCATTGGTCCGAACCGCGTCGGTCCTTTCGGGCTGATGCAGGCATTTGCGGATGTGGCGAAGCTCATTTTCAAAGAAGATATTGTTCCCGCGGAAGCAAACCGCTTTTTCCATACGCTTGCGCCGCTTATTGCCGTGACGACCACAGCAGCGCTCTTTGCTGTGATTCCCTTCGCGGATTACGTGATGATTGGCGATATGCGCATAGACTTCACCGTCGCGCCAAATGTCAATCTTGCTGTTCTCTACATCCTCGCCGTGAGTTCTATTGCGGTCTATAGCATGACGTTTGCAGGCTGGTCGTCGGGAAGCAAATACCCGCTTTTGGGTAGCTTGCGCTCGGCGGCGCAGATGATTTCTTACGAACTGACGCTTGGTTCCTCGCTTATCGGCGTTATTATGATGACAGGTTCGTTCAATTTGAATGATATTGTTCGTGCCCAAGCCGACTTGAAATGGAATTTGTTCTTTCAGCCGCTTGGCTTCCTCATCTTCCTTGTGGCATCGTTCGCTGAGACCAACCGCGCCCCTTTCGACCTCGTGGAAGCAGAGCCGGAGCTGGTCGGCGGGTATCACACGGAATATACGGGCATGAAGTTCGGGCTGTTTATGCTGGTTGAGTTTGTGCATATCATCATCGCACCGTGCATCATTGTTACTATCTTTTTGGGCGGCTGGCAGCCACCTGTGCCGACGTTCATCCTGAATGCTATTGGTGTTCACGAAGGCACACTCCCCATGCTGGCGTTACAGCTTGTTTCCTTCGCTGTCAAGGTCTTGTCCATGATGGCATTTTTCATCTGGGTTCGCTGGTCGCTTCCACGCTTCCGCTACGACCAGCTGATGAACTTGGGCTGGAAAGTCATGCTGCCGCTCTCGCTTTTGAATATCATCCTGACGGCTGTGGTGATGTACTTCCTGAAGTAAGGCTTCATTGCACGTTGAAAGAGAAAAAGGTCAAATCTCGCAGAATGAGATTTGACCTTTTTGTATTAGAGTTATGTTTTTCTTAATGCCGTTCTGTTCCTAATCCTACACCAATCTGGAAAAACACGCCACGACGGGAAAACCAGTTTGGATCGGTATCCTCCATGACAGAAGCTCCAACAGTCCAACGGCCGCCGCCATGAAAGTTATACCCGATTTTTGTCATAATATAGATATCACCATATTCAAGCGGGAAACTATAGTCAGCACCAATTGCAATCTCTGAAATAATTGAAGTAGACCTTTGAAATGTAATTGAACGCTCATTGAGATTTGCCAAAAGAGAAGTGAACGATGTTTTCTCTGTAATGGTAATAATATCGGAAGCACCTGTAAAAGCAATACTGGGGTAGAGTCTAAAACGAGGAGCATTCACAATAGCATACCCGACACCAGTAGTTATCTCATGAAAGAATCTTGATCCTCGGTACTCATCTGTTGACAGTCTCTCCCCCGGACTATTCCACTGAACGTATGGAGCTGCAAAATAATAGCTTCCAAATAATATCCATCTATTGTGATTCCACATGATATTGAAAGGTGCAATTACAAAGAAGCCTGAGCGAAATTGTGGAGTATCACCCTTTAAGTCTGTTGCAAGCCTCTGATTAAATCCGTCCTCCACTCCTCCGGGTTGCGATTTCGCCATATATTGCCATATCCAAAACGGTCTGTCGCTCTTTTGCGGCGCTTGTGCCGTGCTATCTTGCTGTGCCTGCAAAGGCGCATACACACTTGCGAATACAATCGCGCAAGCAAGCGCTACTTTTTTGAACAAACGAAAAAACATACAAAAGTCTCCTCTGCCGCATGAAAGCTCGTGCGACGGTGAATGAATAAAAATAAAAATGTGATTAGTCGTTACTGTCGCCCTGTTCCTAGCCCCACACCAAGCTGGAGAAAGATTCCTCGACGATTGAACCACGTGATATAGGGCGGCACGTAGTTATAGCCAACTTTTGTCATAAGGTAAAAGTCGAATGATTCCAAGGGGAATCTATAATCTGCACCGACACAAAACTCTAGTATAACTCCCGGAATCTCTGTTGTCACGGTGCGTTGGGTAAGCGGCTTGGAAAGCAAGACTTTAAGAGAGTCATTTTTTTCGGAAAAGGTAAATTGGTCGAGCGTTGTAGTAGCTGCAAATGCTGGATAGAGCCGGAAACGCGGCGTATTGACGAAGGCATAGCCAATGCCAAGGGTTAGTTCATGAAAGTTCCTCGTTATCGCAAAATTTGTTGAAGCTAAAATGGGTGTCGTAGTAAAAAAACCTAAACCCTGCAAAAACCGTAGATTTGTGTTATAGCTACCAAAAAAGAGGATACGGTTGTAGGTGTGCATAACGTTTACGGGCGAAATAGTTGATGACCCAGAGGTAAACAGGAACGATGCGTCGAGATTTTGACTAAAAGTACGATTCATATCTTCCTCAATTCTGCCCGGCTGCACTTTCGACATCACTTGCCATATCCAAAATGTTTGCAGTGGCTCTTTGTCTGCAAGGGCAAGCGAATCTTCTTGTGCCTGCAAGGGCGCACCAACACTAACGCACAGGGCTACGCAGACAATAGCAGCGTTTTTGAACAAACGAAAAAGCATAAATATCTCCTCTACCGCTCAAAGACTCACAGAGCGGCAATAAACTATTGAAAAAACAGTGTATCTTATGACCTGTTCCGGCGCTTTTACTTGCCGGAGAGATGGTACTGAAGCCCGATAGAAAATCCCGTTTTACTTTGGAAATAATTTGCTTCATAGAGCACCGGCATCTTTACTTCTGCCGACAGCGTGAAAGACAGCTCCGGCAGCACATCAAACCGCAGACCGCCCAGCCCTTGTAACGCACCGCACTTGCCCACCACACCAAATCCGGCTTGCACAAACGGCACGATGGCATTGCTAAGAGCCAAACTTGTGAAGGTGTAACGGTAAAATGCTGTTCCCGAAAAGACTGCTTCGGAAGAAGCAGATGCCGCTTCGTTAGCGCCTTGTGAGCTTTTTCGCAGCAAGGTTGCGGATTCGTTCCCGCCCTCGAAGCCGATAGTGTGCTGCTTTGTGAGCGCATATTGCACTCCGCCGTGAGTGCCAACCTGCCCTCCACCAAGTGCTTGGCGAATGAAGAGCCGCACAGGAAGTTCTTCAGCGAGGCTATTGGTCGTGCTGCGTTTTGGTAACGGTGTCAGTGTCATCATTGTCGGTCTCAGGCTTGCTGTTGCTGTGGAACGTTGTTGCAAAGAGCCGATACTGTTTTGTTCTTGTTGTCGCACTGCTTCTTCCACAGTGGGTGCAAAATGGCGTTCCCACGCCTCAAGGTGCTTGTCTTGCGGCTCTTGGGTGAATGCGTTATCAAGTTCTTCAGTTTTTGGTTCTAGGGTTTCTTCAGCTCGTTCTTGAGCCTGTTCCTCAACCCGTTGGACGGCTAAGAAATTGTCTGACGGGGCTTGTGCATATTCTTTGTGAAGGAGTGCTGCGTGCTCTTTCTGTACAGACTTGATGGCAATACGCTTATTCATCCTTGCAGACGAAACCTCTTGATTGAATAATGGCAGTTCAAGACTTGGTAGGCTGTTGCGATGCGCCTCCGTAGCAAAGAACGGCAGCAAAGCATTATCGCTTCTCAGCCCAAGCGTGAGCACCAGTGCGCCGAAGAGCATGGCGAGTGTGCTGGCAAGCGACGGCAGCACTCGCACCGAAGCTGTAGCACTTGCCAGCATTGCTCCCTCTGCCTGAGCGCCTGCCGCCGCAAAACCAAGTTCTGCGAAAATTGCATTTTTCTCGAACTGGCTTGGGGTGATGGAAGCCGCATCCCGCCGTGCTGCGCTGGTGATGTGGATTTGCGCACTGAGTTCACGGCGCAAAAGCGAGTTTCGCCCCAACTCGGCAAAGAGCACTTCTTCCAAATGCTCTTCCAGAGTGCCTTCCAAGTATGTATGAATGAGGTGAGCGTAGTCCATAATGTATCGTGAAATTATCCGTTCAGTTCGGCAATCTCCGCCAGATAAGGCGCGAGAATAGTTTTGAGTTTGTCTTTTGCCCGCCAGATGCGGTTGGTAACAGTCGTAATACTTGCGCCCGTCAGCTGCGCAATTTCTTCATAACTACAATCCTGATAGAACCTGAGCACAAAGGCTTCTCGATAATCGAAGTCCAGATATTCCAGCGCAAGAGCAATCAAATTCAGCAATTCCTCGCGCTCGTAATGCGGCACGTGTGGAACGGCAATTTCAAAGTCATCAATCGTAACGGTGGACTTGGCATTGCGCTTGTGGTTCAGGCAATTATTCCGTGCTATCCGCATAAGATAACCGCCGATGTTCTCTATCTGCCGCTCACGAAGGGCGACGTGATAAAATCGTACAAAAGTTTCTTGGAAAACGTCGCTGCCGTCGTCTTCACTGCCCAGCACCCGCACGGCATAGACCTTTATGCGTTGCCCATAGCGGCGATAAATCTCGTTGAAAATCGGTTCATGGTTCGCTTTGGATGCCTGAAACTCCTGCATGAGAGCAGCATCGGCAAGCGTTTCATAACGTTTTTGGGGCATACTTTTGTTTTTTGTGCAATGGCTTTGCGAACTTCAAGCAAAGAGCATTGCATTTTGGCATTATGATTTCAAAGCATCTCACAATATAGGCATTATGAAGAATGACACTTCAGTCGGAAATTCCTTTCACGGCATTCAAATATTTTTTTCAATGCCATACAAAAAAACAGGTCAAACATCTGCCCACATATTCGTGAAGCCGAGATTTGACCTGCTTTGTACGCTACTAAGTGCGCACTTACATTTTTTTGAAAATCAACGTCGCATTGTGTCCGCCGAAACCAAAACCGTTATTGAGGATGTGATTGATGGTGCGCTGCTGCGGCTTATTTGCCGTCACGTTTAGGTCAATCGCCTCGTCTTGGTTGAAAATATTAATTGTCGGGGGAACGGTCTGATGCTTGATAGCAAGCAGGCAAGCGATAGATTCAATCGCACCCGCCGCACCCAGCAAATGCCCCGTCATGGACTTTGTGGAGCTGATATTCACTTTGCTGAGAGATTCTTTGTCGTCGCCGTAGAGTTTTTTGATGGACTGAATTTCCGCCACATCGCCAAGCGGTGTGGATGTGCCGTGCGTGTTGATGTAGTCCAAATCCTTCGGCGTAAGCCCTGCACTGCCGAGAGCCATTTGCATAGAGCGCAGTGCACCTTCACCTTCGGGGTGCGGAGCAGTCATATGGTGCGCGTCTGCCGTCATGCCGATTCCGGCAAGTTCTGCGTAGATATGTGCTCCGCGAGCCTGAGCGGACTCCAGCGTTTCCACGACAAATGCACCGGCGCCTTCGCCCATCACAAAGCCATCGCGGTCTTTGTCGTAGGGGCGTGAAGCTGTTTCGGGGCTATCGTTACGGGTGGAAAGCGCTTGCATATTACCAAAGCCTGCGATAGCCATTGGCGTAATGGATGCCTCAGCGCCGCCACAAATCATAATGTCCGCCATGCCATGCTGCAAAATCATGTATGCGTCTATCATGGCATGAAGCGACGTAGCACACGCCGAAACAGTGGCGTAATTAGGTCCGCGAAGATTGTTGCGAATCGAAATCATACCTGCCGCCATATCGGGAATCATTTGCGGAACGAAGAACGGACTGACGCGGCGTGGTCCGCCTGCCATATAGCCGCGAAACTGCGCGTCGTAAGAAATCATTCCGCCAATGCCGGAGCCATAGACAACACCAATGCGGGTTGTGTCCATATCGGGCAGATGAAATTTCGCATCTTTCATCGCCATTTCAGCGCTGATGATACCGAACTGACAGTATTTGTCAAGACGATTGAGCGACTTACGGTCGAGATACTTGGTTGCGTCGAAATTACGCACTTCGCACGCAAGTTTGCAGTCATAGTCGGCGGTGTCGAAATAGGAAATCGGCACAGCGCCACTTGTTCCGCTCACCAAGCCCTGCCAATACGCATCTACGCCCTCGCCGATGGGGGTGATAGCACCGATGCCGGAAATTACAATAGTTTTACGTTGCATAATCCTGAACAATGAGATAACAAAATGATTTTGATTACAAGCTATACGAATTATGAGGTTACTGCACCTCGACATCAATTTTCATCAAATTGGTCGTGCCACGCGAGAGAAGGCGGTTCTTCTCAGAGTGCCAAATCTCGCACTGCGCATTGATAACCTTCGCGCCCTCTTTAATAATCGCGGTTTTGGCGATAACGCGGTCGCCTAATTTTGCCGGAGCGAAGTAATCTACAACAAGATTAACAGATGTAAAAAAGTTTTTCTTCCCAAGCGCAAAAATTGTCGCGCCGATAGCATCGTCCATAATGCCGGCGATGACTCCGCCGTGAAATGTTCCCGCCGGATTCAGCATTTCGGGACGTACTTCAAATTCAATTACCAGTCTGCCGAGTTCAGCTGCAAGCAGCGTTCCGGCAAGCCAGCGTCCAAAGGGGGAACGACTTTTATCCTTAAAATTTTGTCCGATAAGCGAGCGAAAATGCTCCAAACCCGGATTGGTTGTAGTTTCTGTCTGTTGTGATGACATTGAGATAGGTAAAAAATGAGAAAAATGATTGAACAGTATCAAGTTCCAATGGTATCAAGTGCAATACGCCACAGAGCGTTCTACGGCTTCGGTGGTAAATTGTTCATTCGCGTACAGGCGGGAAAGCATGACTGCGCCCTCAACGTCCTGCATAATACGCCATGCAATGTTGTCTGCTTCTTCCGGCGTGAGCAAGGAGCGCAATATATGAGTAAGCGCAGCGTGCCATCTATCGCTAATTTCCCGTAGAAGCGGCATAAATTCAGGCGTGTTATTCAGCGTTTCCGCCGAAACATTCGCGATAAGGCAACCTCCGTTGCCGCGCAGCATAATTGCCACGTGCGCATCAAGCATAGATTTCATGCGTTCTTGCGGCAAAATGTCATTGTTATACGCAAGTGTAAAAATATGTTCAGCAAAAAAATCGCGTGTATGTATAAGACCTTCGCGTAAAATCTCATCCTTACAACGAAAGTAGTGATAAAAACTCCCCTTCTGCAAACCGCACACCTCCGCAAGGTCGCTCATCGTTGTGCGATGAAAGCCGTGCGTTCGGAAGCGCTCTACGCACTTTGTGAGAATTTCTTCACGAGTAATTTTCTGGACAGGCATAACTATTGATTTCCAAGCATTTTTTGTGTGTATTCCTAACGTGAATGCTAATTTACCAAACGTTTGTTTGATAAAATAGGTAAAAAAATTGGCCCGCCTTTCGGCAGACCAATTTCATTTATCGTCAGATTATATTTTAATAAACAGAATTTCTGAGCTCGCTGCATCGTCAATCAGATTCAATGTCACATCTGTCATGTTTTTCACATACCAGCTATGGTTCAATGCAGTCATTTCCTCATTTCCATCAATTGTTATGGTTACTTCACGGTCATACACCGGATCGGTATTAATTGATACCAAACTCCAGCTACCGGTATACGTTTCCGCACCTTTAGTGGCAACCAATTCACCACTATTTAAAAATTCGAAGGTGTAATCCTGATACTGCGCCAGATCGCCCGTTCCCGCAAAATCGTTCACTTTATACGACCCCGGTAATATACTTTGGGCCTCAGCAATTGAAATATTGTTCAACTCATTTTTCGTGCAAGAGGTAACTAATACTGCTGCGAGCACCATTACCGAAAGGATTCTAAAATTTCTCATATTAAGCTTGTTTTGTTGTCTACAAATAAAATGGTTTTTAAGCGTGTGCCGTTGCATGGCTTCCATTTACCGTATGTCACATTTAGAATCGAATTGGCTGAATCACCTCCTTATTTTACTTATTTACAAAACATCGTGCTTGGCTAATAAACTACTTTTGCCTGTCACTTAGTATGTAATGGTGAAAACTTTTTAACCGACCTAAATACAGTACATTTTTTACAGCTTTTCGAGGTGAATTTCTTCGGAAGGTGTATCATCTTTAAGCTGCATAGACGTTTCAGTCAGTTCAGCAATTAACCATTTGCCATCGAGTTTGTCCATTTGTTTGTCGCCGGCAATCGTAAATTCAATTTCTTTGCTATAATCCGGGTCGTCATCACTGCTTTTTACCAGCCAGGTTCCGGTATAACTGGAAGCGCCTTTTGTAGCAGTTATTGTTCCGTCATCACCAATTTCGAAAGTATAACCATCAAAATCGTTACTTACACCATCACTATTGTCGTAATAATAAACCACTTTCCAGCTTCCACCTGCCAATGCTTCAGCTTCAGTTATTGTTACATCTGAAAGAGCGTCTTTTGAACAGGAAGGC
>CALCNX010000144.1 GCA_937899715.1 uncultured bacterium
AACGCTTACCTGAGTCTCATCAAGCATTTGTCGAGATGGCTATGATTCGACTTTTACTCAGGAGATTGGCGAAAAAATGACTTTCCAAACAGACTCTTAAGACTTCTTTCAGCATTGCATTGACTTCATCACGAGAGAAACGCTGATTGCTTACGCGAATTGCTGAGAGCATCTGTGCCAGTGTTCGTGCTGCGTCCATTGCACGCTCTAGTTCCGTGTCCACATTCGTGGCGTAGGACAGCGCTATGGATTGCAGGCGGGCTTGTGCGCTTGCCGTATCACGTTTGTATGCCGTGTAAGTGCCATATCCCGCGATGAGAACAATCGCAAGAACAATACCCGGAAGCCAGTAAAGAAATATCTTCGAGCGTAACGATGCCGACATAGATTGCACTCAAAAAATAGTGAAAAACGATTTCCTGTCTATCGTTCTGTATAGCTTTCTACGGTTCAATACACAATCAATCAACACAGACATTCAAGCCCAACAATAAATACGGGGAACGCAAAAGAACATGACAAAGAAGGCACCTAAATATATTGATATTTGGTGGAATGTCAAAGCACGTCCACGTATTTCTACGTGGTTTTTACGTGGTATTTTTCTTTTGTATCTGCGTACTTTTTCCGTAGTTCCGCGCATAGCTTTTGGGAGCACAGTGCCGTATTTTTGTTTCAACGCTGAGCATCGCATTTTTCTATATTCACGCTTGCTTTTTTCTGTTTCGGGAAATCCCAACGATTATGGCTATTGTATCACCTCACGCTCTTCCCCAAAAACGAGTTGTCATTGCTGCATCGCAGGAAGATGTCTTGCGGGGGCTTCGTTTGTATTGTGTCGAGAACAATCACTTCTCTGTCGTTGGGCTTGCGCTTACCTCTGAAGCGCTACTCCAAGATATTGCCACACACACACCGGAGGCTGCCGTTATTCATTGCGATTTAGCGGGAAGCGAGATGATGAACATTCTCCGCCGCATTCGTGAACAGTCCCCGTCCACAGCCATTATCGCCATTGGTGACTATACCGTGCCGTCGCTCGTCAATCTGGCGCTTCGGTCTGGAGCGCAGGGATATTTGCTGGTAATGCCGCTCAAACAGCAACTCGCCGCCGCTCTGGACGTGGTTTGCAGTGGGCATTTTGTTCTTGATGAGCAACTCAAATATCTCCTTCCATTGTTAAAATCAGCATTGACACCCCATTTGGTCTGATACTTGCCTCTTTCTGCTTCGTATTCTCCGCCTTCCAAAATGACCACGTAATTATACGCACTCCACGTAATTTTCCGTGCTGCCTACGTGGACGTAATAATCAAGTAGTTCTCCTAATAGCCTTGCGCCTGCCATTTCGGTATTTTTGTATGTGAAATTGATTCAACATCCGCGTCTGAAAACATCCTTTATTCTGCTGATTGATATTATTTGTGCTGAATCAATGCTCTGATATTTCTTCCGCAACACATACTATATTTTTTACATTTTTTTTGCTGGAGCTTTTATGAAAACTATTATTGCCAACCTGAGCGTTCGTGCTAAACTCTTGACCGGATTTGGTATCGTTCTTTGCAGTACCATTGTCCTTGCCGGAGTATTATTATTCGGGATGTCGCGCAATCACAGCGCCTCCGAATATGCCGATGCCATGCAGCAACGCCAGCTTTTACTCAGCACCATTTCCAATAAAGCAACGCAGGGTCACTTGTGGTTTGAAGAAATTATGTCCGGCGACAAAGACCAGACAGTTGGACAGTGTTACACGCTTTGGCGCACGGGCGTTGAATACAGCACACTTATTTTAGATGGCGGCAAGACAGCAGAGGGCATTGAAATTGAAGCAGCACACGAACCATATGTCCGCGAGAATGTGGGCACGATTCGTCATCAGCTCGCTGCTTTAGCAGCCTCGGCAAAAGAGCGCTATGCGGGCTTGCAAAGCGGCACAAGCGGAGCCGGCTCGGAGGCTGACCGAGAGTTCGATGCGGTCTATGAGACAATTATGACAGCGATTGAAAATTGTGAGCGCGTCCAGCAATCGCAGGTGAGTGCGAGTATCGTGCAGCAGAACGAGCAGTATCATAATAGCTTGATACTCGGCTTCGGTATTGTTGGCGTTATTATGCTTTTGTCGCTTTGTGTTTCTATCCTTATCAGTTCTTCCATTGTTAAGCCTGTTCGCCGCCTGAGCAATGCTGCCGAAGCTATTGCGGGTGGTAATTTGGATGTGCGGCTGGATGCACACACACAGGAAGAATTCGGGACGCTTGCCGGGTCATTCAATAACATGGTGGATGCTATCAACGGTGGTATCAACGACTTGGCGTTGGAAAAAGCAAGCATTGAGCGCAAGGTCGAAGAAGCAACACATGAGATTGCTGAACAAAAAGAATATCTCAGTCGTAGCGTCAGCATATTGCTTCACGAAATGCGCCGCTTTGCTGAAGGCGACCTGACGGTATCGGTCGTGCCGGAACGCGACGATGACATCGGCGCACTCTTCGATGGCTTTACCGAAGCAGTTACAAACGTTCGTACTCTTGTAGAGCAAGTTCTGGAAGCAATCGAAAACGCTACCGATGCGACGGTCGAAATTAGCCATGCTGCGTCAGAAATCGCTACGGTCTCCGACCAGCAATCGCTTCAGGCAAAAGAAGTAGCAGTGGCGGTAGAGCAGATGTTTCAAACAATTCGCGCTAATGCTCATCATGCAAGCCAAACCGCCGAGGCAACGTCACAAAACGGTATCAATGCCAACAAGAGCGGAGAGGTAATGCAGAAGACCTTGCGCAAGATTCAAGACATCGCAGGTGCATCGAACAGCGCCGCAGCCTTGGTGCAGGAACTCGGCACAAGCAGTGCGGAAATCGGTGAAATCGTTTCGGTCATTGACGAAATTGCCGACCAAACAAATCTTTTAGCGCTCAACGCCGCCATCGAAGCTGCTCGTGCCGGCGACCACGGACGCGGATTCGCCGTTGTTGCCGATGAAGTGCGCAAGCTCGCCGAGCGGACACAAAAAGCCACCAAGCAAATCGCACAGACCGTTGGGCAAATTCAAAAGCAAACCACTGTGGTTGTCGGCAGTATTGACCAAAACAACACCGAAGCGGCTCACGGCATTGCTTACGCCAGCGAAGCAGGAATGGCGTTGGAATCTATTGTTACCGGGGCAGCAAGCATACGCGATATGATTACGCATATTGCTTCGGCAACTGAAGAGCAATCGGCAGCCAGCGAACAAATCAACGGCAACATTCAACAAATGTCCGTTGCTGTGGAGCAAACATCGGCGATGATAACCGAAGTAAGCCGTTCCTCAGAAAATCTCAGCCAACATATGTCCGCACTGCAACGTTTGGCTTCTACGTTCAAAACATCGCAACATCAAGCCACTCACTCACTTCCTCACTACCACACATCGGCATTACCCCCGCATCGCAATACACAAGGTATTGGCAAGGGCGCATCACAAAGTGTATCGCAAGCAACAAAGCAACGTTCTGCACATACCACACAGCAGTCGTACTTGGTTGCATGATGCTTGGACGGATTGTGTAGTCGCACCGCTTGGACGGCTACACAATCCTGCTGATGAACAAGCGATTTTGTATCGCAATGGATTTATCCCTATTCCTTTACCTATCCGGCTCCTTTATACTTTTTTTTAGGACAGTCATCATGAAAACATTTACATTCTGCTTCGTTATTATCATTGCCTTGCTGAGTTTATTTCTGCGCCCTGCTTCAAGCATTTATGCCGCCACACACATTTTATCTGATTCTACCGCCACGGAAGAACTGGCGACCGACCGACCAGACCAGACAGAATGTTCAACGGTTGTGCCGCAAGGGGCATTACAAGTGGAAACAGGGCTTGTTTTTGAACGGTACCGAGGAGACAGCAAGCGGACGCATCACACTGAGCAAATGGGCATCGGTACAACATTAGTGCGCTTTGGTTTACTGTCAACCTTGGAGTTACGGTTCATCGGCGAGTACCACCATGAGCGCAATGTCTTTTTTAACGAAGCGGATATAATCAATCAAGGACTTGCCGAGTCGGCGATAGGAGTGAAAATTCAAATTTGCCGTGAAGAAGGCATTATTCCTGAAACCGCACTAAATCTCCATGTGCGGCTTCCGGTGGGCGCAGAAGCATTCAGCGTGAAAACGGCAGTTCCCGATTTTCGCTTTCTGTGCTCCCATACACTCTCCGACCGTTTTTCACTAGGGTATAATCTCGGTGCAGAATTCAATGGCGAAGAGCCGGGTGCAGAATTTATCTATACAGCTACTATAGGCTATTCACTAACAGAATCTATCGAAACCTACGTGGAGGTTTTTGGCTCGAAACCCGCAAATAGTGAATTCAACTGTACCTTTGATGGCGGTATCAGCTATCTCATCACATCACTGGTAAAAATTGATGCTTCGGCGGGCGTTGGTCTGACGGCAAATGCACCGAGTTACTATGTCAGTGCGGGCTTGTCGTTTCGCTTATTTCGATAATCGTCGGCTTGGAGAGTTCGTATTTCGTCACACTTTACTTTTACCAAACAGCACCACGGGAATCGTCTTGAGCAAGATTTTAATATCCAGCCAAATCGTGAAATTTTCGGCATAAAACACATCCAGTATCATCGCATCGTGCAGACTCAAGCCGTCAATTTGTCTCCCCGTTACCTGCCATAGTCCCGTCAGCCCCGGCAGCACCAGAAAGCGGCGTTTATGCCAGTCCTCAAAGTATTGCATCTCGTAATCCAAGCAAGGGCGAGGTCCGACAAGGCTCATTTCGCCGCGCAGGACGTTCAGAATTTGCGGAAACTCGTCAATGCTGTACTTGCGCAAGAAACGCCCGATGGGGGTAATACGCGGATCATTTTCCGGTTTGCCCATGTGGACACCTTCTTTGAGTCGCTGCTCTGCGGTTTCGCGGTGCTCGGTCTCGTCGTTGAGGTACATCGTGCGGAACTTGAACATTTTGAACGGCTGCCCGCCTTTGCCGATGCGATACGACGTGTACAACACCGGTCCCCGCGAAGTAAGCCAAATTGCCAAAGCTATGAGTACCCACGGAATGAGCGCAAGGAGGAACACCGTTGTACCCACGAGAACATCCACAACCCGCTTGGCAACAAGTCCCGGATGAATCGTCATTTGCGAAGGCAATTCCAATGCGCCGGAGACAATACGTCCTTCCATTTCGTTCTGCACAATGCGGAAATGTCGTGAGAACACTTTGATTGGCAGCTTCGTTTTTTTACATTCTTCAATAATTTCCAAAAGCCGCTCGCGGGTAACGGCGTTAATGGTGACAAAAATTTCATCCGCTCCAACGTCAACGGCGGCGGCTTGCACATCACTGATTTTGCCTATTATTGGAAAACCCAGCAGCGATTTGCCAATTTTCTCCGTATCGTCATCAAGGAAATATGCGGTCTCTATGCCAAGTTCGGGGTCGTTGAGGATGCGTAGTGCAAATGTTTCTCCTGCGTGACCGGCTCCCAAAATGAGGGCTTTTTTCGCAACGATTTCATCCCGCAAGAACTTCCGCTTCTGCACAAATACGGATACCACCGCCCGTTCTATGCTTACTAAAACAATACCCAACAGTTCAAATCCCAGCCAAAACCCCCGTGCCGACGTAGCCAATACGCGATCTTGGAAGAAAAACAGCAGCACCAAAAGCACCATACCAAGCGTAAAATAGGACTTGATAATTTGCGGTATTTGGTCGGTTGGATTAGCAACGACGCGGTATTTGTAGAGGTTATTTAATCGAAAGAAAAGCGGAATTGAAAGCGCGGCGAGCGTATAAAAAATAAACGCTTCGGTCTTGTACAGCGCACCGGCTTTGCGCGAGAACGCAATCACTGTTTCGGAGGTGCGGAAGGCAAAAGTGATTTGCACCGCCAGAAGTGCTGTCAGCACGTCCAGCGCCAGCAAAACTGCCTTGGAGAAGCTAAATTGTTTACCTGTTTCGGTCATAGAGAGCGGTAAAGAGTTATATCATTTTTTGGGGGATTTGAGCGCTAGAGCAACATAATTTTTAGCGCTGTGCTTGATAACTGTTAGCACTGTGCTTGGTCGTAGAGCGCTTGGATAGCGTCGGATTCGATTATACGCCGCCCCGGAGACGCTCGTTTTGCCTCAAGCACCATTGCTTCTGCGACAACATTTGCATCAATTACCCGATATTTTGCAAGCGGACCAATCATGGCAAAACTCCAAAATTTTGCAACACCAATGCCGAGCGTTTCGCCAAAGCGCATTTCGGGGCGCTCTCCTGCCAGAAAAGACGGGCGAAGCGCCACAAATGTTTTGTAACCGAGTGCTTCAATAGCTTGTTCGATTTCACCTTTTGTGCGGCTGTAAAAAATTGCGGAACGAGCGTCCGCGCCAATGGCGGTAACAATCAAATACTGCTCTGCGCCTCGTAAAAGCGCCATTTCTGCCACCGCAAGCGGATAGTCATAATCCACTTTGCGAAATGCCGACTGTGAGCCTGCTTTGGCAATCGTCGTGCCAAGGGTGCAAAATACGTCCTGTGCAGTAATTTTGGCAGCCACAGCCGAAAGGTTTGCAAAATCAACAATTTCCTGTGTGAGCTTGGGATGCTGCACGGCAAGAGGCTTGCGGACAAGCGCCGTCACGTGCGTGTATGCCTCATCTCGAAGAAGCACCTTGAGCAATTCTCCTCCCACAAGACCGCTTGCGCCTATGATGAGCGCTGTTCGTTGATTGTTCATTGTTGTTCCTTTGGTGATATGGGATTGGGTGAGGTGAGAGAAATAATTCGTTGATAAAAACGTATAGCCCGCTCTGCTATTGCCATGCCGTCCAGTTCGCGTTTCATAAAAGCGCGGGCATTTTGGCTACGCTCTTCGCGCATCGGTCTTTCATTGAAAGCCGTCATCAGTGCTTGAGCAAAATCTTCGGGCGAGCCGGATGCGGAAAGCCAGCCAATATCATTTTCGGCAAAATATTGTGGAAAATCGCTCACGGGTGTTAGCGCTACAGGAGCACCGGCATTGAGGTAATCGGTCATTTTAGAATGCCACCGCGCAGCATTTGCGTCGTTAACTTCCATCGGTAAAATGCAGGCATCGGCGGCGGCAAAATAGCGATAGACCTCCTGCATCGTTGGTACAATACCTGTTCGGAGAATACTATATTCCTGACAAACACTGTCCTCAATAAAATGTTTGCCTACCCAGATGAGTGTGTATGCAATGTTGTGATGCTTGAGTATGTCCAGCGCCTTCAGAAGGAGCGCAAAATCTGTTTCATAGATTGTTCCTGCAAAACAAAGCACATTTTCTTGGGGCGAAATGCCATGCTTTTCCTGAAGCCACACCCGCGCATCCTTGTATGCAAGCGGCTCTTGGCTTGTATCCACGCCGAGATGATGAACCTCAATTCGGTCTGCGGGGTAACCAAGTTCGCGGAGGCGTGCTGCAAGATACGATGTAATTGTCGTTGCACCATCGGCGTATTTGCGGAACCCCGTTTCAAGCCATCCCTCAATACCGCCCACTGTCATTGCGAAGCCCTTGCCAAAGCGCGTACTGCCTTTGCCAAACAAATCCCACCATGATAAAACAAACGGTACGCCGAGCTGGCGTTGCACGTAGAGCGAAGGAAATATCACATTAGGGCGGCAGTCCACAGCATGAACGATGTCGAATGGTGCTTCATGGTGCAGTTTTTTCGCAATGCGGCAGCGTACAAACGCATTCCAGAGGTCAACGCCTTGGCGGAGTTTGCCCCAGAGTATATCGGGTGCTTCGATGACACGCACTCCCTCGCGCATGATAGTCTTCGAGCGCCAACGCTCGGCTTTGGAGGTGCAAAAAAGTGTGACATTGTGTCCGAGTTTGACGTAGGCGGCGCACTGTTCCAACACTTTCCAGTATGGTCCGGTTTCGGCTTGGTTGTGGATGATAAAAGCAATGTTCATGCAGAAATTCGTGCAGAATAGTCGCAAAATGGTCGTTGGTTCAAAACAATCAGCACCCAAAATACGAAGAAGAAGAGACGCAGAAAAAGCGTTTTTTTGTATGCGCTTCCTGAAAACAAAAGTGGTAAATTGCCGCCGCTTGACAACGCTTACCAAACTGCCTCAGAATGGTGAATTGCATGTTATGAACATTCTTGGCTCGAACTCTATCATTCCAAAACTCAACACGATTGATTTTCATGGCTCTACGCTACGCAGGACGCATTATTCGGACACACGGCACGAGCGGGCAAGTCGTCATCGGCGATTGCATTGCGCACTTTCGGGGATTTCCTTCCGGCGCGGTGTTGCAGGTCGGTTATTCATCGGCATTTGGCAAACCTTATACCGTCAAGATCTCTTCAGAACACGGCTCCGGGCACTTTGCAGTGACATTGCAGGGCGTTACCTCGCCAGAGGCGGCATCCACGCTGAAGGAAATGGGCGTTTTTGTGGAAGAAGACCTTCTTCGCGCTCAGACCGCAACTCAGTATTTCGACGATGAAATCATTGGTGCCAGCGTAATCAACCGCGACACTGGCGAAGAAATCGGGCTTATCAAAGAAATTTGGGATACGCCGGCAAATGAAATTTGGGTGGTGGATTACAATGGCAAAGAACTCCCAATTCCGGTGATTGATGAAATCGTGAAGCACGTTAATATCAAGCGCAAGCAAGTATCCATCTACGTTATGCCCGGACTCCTCGAAATCGTGGATAATACACCCAATGATGAACGAGATGATGACGAAGACGAGAACGAGAAAGATTAACAAAGCAAATATATCTATATTTTTTTGCAAATTATTTTTATATAAGTCAATTTGTAAAATCTTATAAATCTATCTCGCAGCAAAAAGCATAAAAATCCGTGATATTTTTATCTATTTTTTCTCCCAATTATTATGCCCTTCCAGCGCACCGCCTATCGGATGACCCGCGCCGGTTCTCTCGGTAATATGCACCTTGTCCACGAAGCGCTTCCTGACCCCACGGCGCACGAAGTGTGCGTGGAAGTCCGCGCCATCGGGCTAAATTTTGCGGATATTTTCGCGATGATGGGTCTATACAGCGCCACACCGAAGGGGAGTTTTGTGCCGGGATTGGAATATGCAGGTATTGTGCGCTCTGTGGGCAACAGTGTAACACGCGTCAAGATTGGCGATAGAGTAATGGGCGTGGTGCGGTTCGGCGCGTACACGACGCACGTGGTCATTGGCGAGGAGTACGTGCTGCCACTTCCACAAGATTGGTCATTTGAAGAGGGCGCTGCATTTACCATTCAGGCGCTGACGGCGTATTATGCGCTCTTTCCGCTTGGTGCGCTGCGCGAGGGCGCAACAGTGTTGATTCATAGCGCTGCGGGTGGTGTAGGTATTGCCGCAAACCGCATTGCCAAGCACTTCGGCGCATTCACGATTGGTTCGGTTGGGACATCCGATAAAATAGACCTCCTGCAAAAAGAAGGCTATGACCGTGTATTTGTGCGTTCCGGCACTTCGTACAAAGCCTCACAGCGCGATCTTGCTGAAGCCTTGGAAGAACGTCCTTTGACGCTTATTTTGGACAGTTTGGGCGGACACGCCTTGCAAGCAGGCTACGATGCACTTGCGCCTACGGGACGTGTTGTATGCTTCGGTTCAGCAAGCATGGCATTTCAGGGGAAACGCCCGCCATATCTTTCGCTTGCGTGGAAATGGCTGCAACGACCGAAGTTTGATGCACTCTCAATGATAGAAGAAAACAAAGCGGTGCTGGGCTTCAACCTTATTTGGTTGTGGGATAATATTGCCGAGCTAACTCTTCTTATTGATAAAGTTCATGCGTTGCGTCTTCCCAAGCCGCTTGTGGGTCATACGTTCCCCTTTGCAACGTTGCCGGATGCAATTACGATGTTTCAATCGGGTAAAACGGTTGGGAAAGTTGTTGTGCGGGTTGCACCCGAAGATTTGTAAATTCTTTTTGCTCTGAGGGCTTTCGCAAAAAACAGGGAGTGCGGAATTTTAATTCCACCGTTTCGTGAGAAAGACCTTGTGGAATTAAAATTCCGCACTCCAATCATGGTCGTTTTTGCTATTTGTGAAAGTCCTAACTCTGTTTTTCATTGTTCCGTGTTTATTGTTCAATGATGCACTCTGCTGTCTCCGTTCCAATCGTGCTGCCAAGCGCCACACCCATACCATTGCACCCGAAGCTAACAACGATGCGCTCTCCCGTGCGTTTGACAATGGGCAGTTTGCTTTTGTGAAAGCCCATAATCCCCGACCAACGATGTTCGATAGAAAATTCTGCGTGAGGGGCGATGACTTTGTGCAAGATTCGCTCCAATTCATTCTGAATAGTGTCATTGAGTGTTAAGTCCGTAGTTTCTTCCGCCTCAAATGCCAGATTGCGCCCGCCACCGAAGAGGATACGCTGCCCTTCGGGTGAGGCAACATTGCGAAAATAATAAAATCCCTCGTCGAAGTGAAATACCCCGCGAAACGGTAGTCCTTCTATCGGCGTAGTGACGAGCACTTGCCCCCGCGCAGGAACGATGCCAAGTTCGGGTGCAAACCGTGCGGTGAAGGCATTGGTGCACAGCGCTACTTGACGGGCTTGCAAGACGGATGTTTCCTCGTTGTGCCGAATGTGTAAGCGTACTCCCCCGCTATGTTCCTCAATGTGCCCGACATCCGTGCCGAAAAGCAGCATCACACCTCGTTCCTGTGCTAGTGCCGCGAGCGAGCGCATCATTTTTCCTGAATGAATCTGCCCCTCAAAGTCGCTTTGCACCAGTGCTTTGACGTGTCCTGTATTGAAACCATTGTCCGCAATACGAGCATTGAGGAGGTAAAATGCTTGTTGTGGGAAAACTTCAGCAAGCACAGCATTCACACGCTCCAGATGGTCGAGTGCAGAGAGATTATTGTCGAAAAGCAATTCTGCGCCGCCGTGCTGCTCATAACCACAAGCCTCATCCCCAAGCCGTTTGCGTAGGAGTTGCAACCCTGAATAGCGAGCGCGAACAACTGCTGCGGTGGCATCTTCGCCGTTAGCTGCAATATCGTGCAAGATTTCCGTCAGGCTCCCAAAGCAAGCAAAACCCGCATTTCGCGTGCTGGCACCGCTTGGAATTAGCCCTCGCTCCAGCACTGCCACAGAGAGTTTCGGTGTACGCTCCTTAAGCGAAATAGCGGTGGACAGCCCGATAATCCCCGCGCCGATGATGATGACATCGTGCTGCGTCCACGCATCGTGTTCCCAATAACTGAGCATAGTTTTGCTCCCATGAACCTTGAATGTAAGAAAAAACTGTTCTGGCGCGTGACGGGCAAATTTCTTCCTTCACTTCACCAAATTTGGTGAAAAATAGCAAATTTCTTGTAAATTACGAGGCACTGTATTCGCATACCTGCTTGCAATCCACTTGCCCATCTCAACAATACACACCAGTATTCACGTTTTAAGAGCACCATGTTTCAGACAGAGTTTTTTTCCTACGTACAACTTGGGTTTACGCATATTTCCGACCTGAACGCATTTGACCATATTCTTTTTGTTACAGCCCTCTGTGCGCTCTCCGATGTGCGCGAGTGGCAGCATTTGTTATGGCTCATCACGGCTTTCACGCTTGGGCACTCGGTAACACTTGCCCTTTCAACATTAAATATCATTTCGTTTCCCAGCCCGATTGTGGAATTTCTCATTCCCGTCACCATTTTTGCCACTGCGTGTGTGAATATTATCGCCTTACATCGGCGTAAGGATGTCTTTGACCCCGTCGGAGCAATGAGAAGTGAAGCGACACCAAGCACAAGCACAAAGAATATCAAGACAACATTTCCCGGACAAGAACGAGCAAAATATCTGATGGCTGTTTGCTTCGGTTTCATTCATGGCATGGGTTTTTCGACCTTTCTTAAGAGTTTACTTGGCAAAGAAGCATCTATCACCTTGCCACTGTTTGCGTTCAATATTGGTCTTGAGGTTGGGCAAATCTTGATAGTAGGCTGTTTGCTACTGCTGACATTGCTGGCAACGCAGATTCTGCACCTTGCACGGCGCGATTGGTCGCTGATTGTGTCGGGTGCGGCGCTGGGAATAGCCTTGACGCTGATGCTGAAAAACTTTCCATGGTAATTGAATACCCATTTGTAATTGAAGACTCATTTCGTTTTCAGCGAGATTGCTGCCCGCACCTCTTCGTCTATCTAATTTGTGTGTTTTATGAATGGTTATGGCAGAATATTAAATAGCACTGTAACGCTATTTTTTTACGCAAGACATTTCCTTGTGAGCGCATTTGTGGTATTGTGCTTCAGTGCCGTATGCCTCCGTGCGCAAGAGACTGATATGCAATCGGTTAGCTACAATCTGAGCAACGTTCTGCCTACTGACCTTATCAAAGCAACTGTGCAGGACGGACGGGGGTTCGTGTGGGCAGCATCGGACGCAGGCATTGTGCGCTTCGACGGCAGGCACTCCACGCTTCATCGCAATCTACCGAGCCTCTACGTGAAAGGGTTTGCGCGGACGGCGAATGGTACAATGCTAGCAATAACGGATATGGGTTTGGTAAAAATCCGTGAAGATGCTGATTCTGTGCGCTTTCCGATTGTGCTACGCGGCGCGTCAGTACGAACAGATTCCACGCTGTTCTATCCCAAATCTCTTTTTCTCGCCTCAAACGACGACATTTGGATTGGCGAACAGAATGCTGTCATTCGCTTCCGCAAAGGCGTAATGAAGCGTTTTCCTTTTGATGCGCGTTATACCACCGACAGTTTCGTTCGCTCTTTTTCTTTTGTGGAAGAATTGGACGGTACTATTCTGGTCTCGGCACAGCGCGGTCACGGGCTTTTCCGTTTTGATGTTGCTTCCGACCGCTTTGTTGAGGTTGCCGTGCGCAACGCTCCTTTCGCCGAGGCAAGTGCGATATACCTGCGTGACAAGGTAAAGCGCTTGCTTTGGATTGGCACCAGTAGCGGTGTCTTTGAACTGGCGCTTAATGAATCGGAGGCAAAGCGTTCTTGGAAGCAAATAAGCTCACTCCGCGACATTAGCTGCTTTACGGAAGATAATGCCGGTAATTTCTACATCGGTACATGGTATCAGGGCTTACATAAATACAATGCCGAAACAAAAACGACATCTGCACTTTCTTACGTGGATTCCAAAACCATTAACGATATTCGCATTGCTGCCGATGGGAACGTGTGGGTGAGCAGCGACGACGGCATCACGCTTCTGCATCCTTATACGTTTATCAAGCCGGATGTACCTTTTCAGCGTCCATTCATACAGCATACCATCTTGGCAAAAAATGGTGATATTTTAGTGAGCGATGGTGCTGCCATACAGCGTATCAACCCGTATCTGAACAAGTTGCCACATAAAGAATTACTCACCGTCATTGATAGGGATTTGGGGAGTATTGCTTGCCTTGCCGAACATCCCGACGGCAGTATTTGGTACAGCACGGCGAGCGGCTTTCTGATGGCAGCAAAGGATGGTGTTTCGCGCATTGTCAATCGGCAAGCGGGCGAAAGTTTTTATTTTTACATTTACTGCGATAAACGGGGTACGGTGTGGGCTTGCCAGAACCCCAACGGGCAAATTACGACGGTTGCGCCTGACGGCACGACGAGGCGTTACGACTCCTCGCGCGGTATGACTTCAAGCGTGTATGTTCTGCGGGAATCTCCAAAGGGTGAAATTTTTACGGGTGGTAGTGGCGAGACTGGCTATATTTTTCATTATGACCGCAGCAAAGACCGCTTTGAGAATCTGAGTACGCCTCTTCCATTCGCAATCAATGAACCGTTAAGTGTAAACGACCTTGCCGTGGAATCAGACACAAGTGTTTGGTTGGCAACGAATTATGGTGTTCTGCACCACCTCAACCACAAAACCGATACGATTCCTTTCTCTAGCGATGTATCGCGGCGAAACACGGTCGCTATCGCTCTTGCGTCCCAAGGCGGGGTCGTCTTTGCCACCGACCACGGTGTGTATATGTATGTCCGAAAACAACTTATTGCCGTAGATTTGCGCATGGAGAAGATGGTAATGTCGCCCAGCTTTCGGTGTATGGTCATTGATAGCGCGGCGCAACTATGGCTTGGAACAAAATTGGGGCTACTTGTATCTCAAAAATTCGCCAAGCTCGTTCCGCAGACACAAATGCCCACGATTGTCCTCTTGCGGGCGAATGGTGAGCGCGTTAGCAGTGAGCAACGCAACCATGCAAGCGGTCTTTACCTGCAAGCAGAATTCACCTCGCTTTGCTATCCGGCAGAAAAAGTGCGGTATCAAACGCGCCTTGTCACGGTGCTGGGCGATGGCACAATGTCCGGCACGGATACAACATGGCACGAAGCTCGCTATAATGCGGAGGAAATCTTCCCCTCCGTTGCAAGTGGTGATTATCTTCTGCAAATTCGCGCTCAGCAAGAAGGCTATCTCTGGAGTGAGCCGACGCAGTACCGCTTCACGGTACAGCCCGCTTGGTATGTGCGTTGGTGGGCATGGGTGCTGTACGCGCTGCTCATTGCGAGCTTGATGTATGGTGCAGCGCAATACTGGGCGCGGCATTTGGCAAAACGTAATCGAGTGCTTCAGCGTATGGTGGACGAGCGCACGGTAGAAATACAGCGTCAACTGGGCATTTTGGACGAGCAAGCCGGTGAAATTGAGATTGCGAACACGCGTCTTCAAGAGCAAAACCTCCAACTCGTCCGATTCAATAACGAAAAAAATGATTTTCTTGGCATTGTGGCGCACGACCTCAAGAACCCGCTCACAGGAATTATGATGACAACCTCAATGATGCGGATGTACTATGAAAAATTGACATCGGAAGAGCTACGAGCACAGGTGCAGCGCATTGAGGATACTGCTCATCGTATGCACGTCATTATCACGGAATTGCTGGATGTCAACGCCATAGAGACAGGCAATATCAACATTTCCATCACGAATGTCAACATTACTCAGGTAACCAAAAGCGTTGTCGAAGACTTTCGTGAACGTGCCGAAGCAAAGCGTATCACCATTCACTTTCGTTCGGAGCAGGATTCAATCTTGGTTCTAGCGGATGCCAATTTGATTATACAAATTTTGGAAAATCTCGTTTCTAATGCCGTCAAATACTCACCGCCCGACAAAAATATTTTTGTGAGTATCACCCGTGCGCCGCACCAGCGCGTCCGTGCGGCGGTGCGGGACGAAGGTCCGGGACTTTCGCCGCAAGACAAAGACAAACTTTTTCTTAAATTTGCCAAACTCTCAGCACGTCCCACCGCAGGTGAGCACTCAACAGGCTTGGGCTTGTCTATCGTCAAGCGCATGGTCGAGGCAATGCACGGCACGGTAGCGTGCGAAAGTGAGCTTGGACAAGGGGCGGCGTTTATTGTGGAACTGCCTTCGGTTTAACTCGCATCGGCTCAGTAAACACTTCCTTTCATTTTTTGCTTTCACAAATGGCTCAACTCAGCACCAAACGTGTTCTAACGGTACAGGAAGAAAAACTCGTTGTTCTTCGGAAACAACACAAAGCAGTTCTCAAAAAAATCACTACCGAGCGTACGAAACTGACGCGCCTCAAGGATGAAATCAAGCGCATCATGTCTTCCTCCTCCGGCGCAGTCCAATCCAAGATGCAAGCACTTCAGAAAGCCCAAAAAGAGATGCAAAGCATTCTGGAGCAGTGTGCACAATCCACGATGTTCAGCAAAAGTGAACGTAAAGATTTTTACTGGATGAAGGAAGATTTGGGCGATATGTTCGCTGGGATGATGCCGCCGGAGATGAGCGAATCGGACTTTGCGGAATTTATGCGCCAGCAAGCAGAGGAGCGCGGTAAAGCGGGCTTTGATTTTTTTAATCATTTCGCGCCCGATGTGCCGGAGGAACAGCAAAAAAGCATACGCGAGGTCTATAAGCGCCTTGCCGCAAAGTTCCACCCCGACAAAGCTGCACATAATACTGCTATTGAAAAGCGTTTTCACGGCATCATGCAGCGCATTAACGCTGCTTATCAACATGGCGATATTGCCGAACTCTTGGCGCTGGAATCGGAATTTGCCGACCTTGATGATATTTTAACCCGCGAAGAATCTGCTCTCCGTGACCTTGTAGAACAAGAAATGGAGCGCCTCCGAAATGAAATGGAGCTTTGCAATGCCCAACTTCAACGCCTCAAAAATGAGCGCAAGAAAATAGAGCGTACCGACGAAGGACGAATTGTCAAAGACTTCAAAAGGGCGGAGAAAATAGGAGTTGACCCGATACAAGCAATGACGCACGACATTGATGTAGCGCTCGAAGAACTTCTTTACCAAAAAAGTCTCTATGAGCGTGTTCTCTCCGGCGAAATCACAAAAAAGCAGATGATGGACGAGATGGAAAAGCACGACCGAAGCCGCATGGTGTCGTTTGCAGACAATGATATGAGCGAAGAGGATTTTTTCAGTATGGTGCAGGAAGCAGCTGAGGCAATGTTTTCGGAGATGCACGAACGCGAGCAACAGCGCCGCGCCAAAGCCGGCTCAAGCACACGAAAGCAATCGCCGAAGACTAAAAAAAGCAGTTCACGATAAAACACTTTTACCCTGACCGAACAGTTCTCTGCTATTTATTCAACGTTTACGACAACTCTATGCCGCGCTGCGCCTTGCTGGTGGAATATGACGGAACAGATTATGCCGGATGGCAGCGTCAAGTAAACGCGCTCACGGTTCAAGAAGTGCTGGAAAATGCGATTCAATCAATCACCGGTGAATCTGTGAATGTTATTGGTTCAGGGCGCACCGATAGGGGCGTTCACGGCTTCGGACAAGTGGCGCACGTGGATTTCCCAGACGGTTCCTCTATTCCCGAAAAACAGCTTGCCAGAGCAATCAATTCTACAATGCCGTATGACATTCGTGTTCGGGCAGCCACCTTCGTAGAAGATCGCTTCCATGCGCGATTTCAGGCGGTACGCCGCGAGTATAAGTACACGATAAGCGACCACTATTCCGTTTTTCGCAGGCGCTATGCGTGGCAGGTGTGGGCACCATTCAGCGCCGAACAGCTGTCCGCCGCCGCCGCGGTGTTCTTGGGAACGCATAACTTCACGACGTTTTCCAAACATAATCCAGACACGGAAAACTATGTTTGCCACGTAGAACACGCTGAGTGGAGCAAGATAGAAGAAGGCGTTTGGAGTTTTCACATCGTTGCCGATCGCTTTGTCTATGGCATGGTGCGGTCGGTTGTCGGTGCAATGATGGCGGTCGCTACCAAAAAACGGGGCACGGAGGAGTTATCGGAAGCACTACGCCTTCAAGACCGTGCTCTCAAAAGCCCACTTGCACCACCGACAGGTCTTGTTCTCTGGCGTGTTCGTTATGATAACGACCCTTTTGCATACCTTGATACAGCGTAAACAACTGACCTTATAAACATTTTCAGCCTTACCAAGGATCACATTCAAAACTCAATATTTATTCGTACTTTATGCTTACAAAGCGCATTATTCCTTGCTTGGATGTCAAAGACGGCATGACGGTAAAAGGTATCAATTTTGAAAATCTCCGCGAGGCAGGAGATGCCGTTGGACTGGCAGAGCGGTATGCCCGCGAAGGCGCAGACGAGCTGGTGTTTCTGGATATTACCGCCACGCTCGAAGGTCGCACGACATTTACGGATATGGTGCGAAAGGTGGCATCTGCATTGAATATACCCTTTACAGTCGGTGGTGGTATCGGGCGTGTAGAAGATGTTTCGCGTCTTCTCAGCGCCGGAGCGGATAAAATCTCAATCAATTCATCTGCAGTTAAAAACCCGCCACTGATTACAGAATTAGCGAATGAATTTGGTTCTCAGTGCGTGGTCGTTGCTATTGATGTGCGGAAGCACGCATCAAACGATGAGTGGAATGTGGTCATCAACGCCGGAAAACAGCCTACGGAGTGGGAAGCAGTTGCATGGGCAAAGGAAGCCGAATCTCTCGGCGCGGGCGAGATTCTGCTAACCTCAATGAATAATGATGGGACAAAAGCAGGCTTCGCGCTGGATATTACGCGAGCAATAGCCGAAGCGGTCGGTATTCCCGTCATTGCCTCCGGTGGTGCGGGCACGATGCAGCATTTTAGCGATGTACTGCGTAGTGATGCGGGATGTGGCGCTGCTGATGCAGCACTTGCGGCAAGCCTATTTCACTTTGGGGAGATGCAGATTCCTGATTTGAAGCGCTTTTTGCACGAAGAAGGCTTGCCGATACGGTTATAGTTCTTCGGCGATTTTCAGAACCATTATCGTTAGAAGACTATTTCTAGCCTTCTAACGTATAGTCGAATGTGTATGAGTGCTTGCCTGCATCGTTGATAATGTTCATCGTTCCCGAAAGTCTTTCCAGTGCCCCTGTGCCGGAGTCCGGCACAACGGTAATGTTTAGATAAGATTCGCCACGATTCAAAATTCCGACGTGCATCAGCACGAATGTACCTGTACGCCCATGCAGGGAACCGCTTACTTTCTCAATAGCAACATATCCCGCCGAGCCTTTTACGCTCGTGCCCGCGCTTAACATCTCACCTTTACTCGTTGCTGTGAGGTCGCCATGGAATGTTTTGTCAATAGAGAGTCTGCCTAAAAGCGCATCAGCACTTGTGTCGGAGAGCGTTTGAGGTGCAAGTTTTACTTCAAACGCTCCGCTTGCGTGTGTCGCCATTATTATCCTTGTGAAAATTATTAAAAATGCTGTTCAAAATGATTGTGATTCGGAATGAACTGAAGCGTCATTCGGAACTTCCTGTACGGGAGCGGGTTTCATTGCTCGCACAAGCTCTTCACGGCGGCGACCGATGGCAACAAAAAATCCTGCGACCATGAAAATAACGCCACCCCATACGAGATTGATAAAGGGTTTGTAGGAAAGCTCAATCGTAAAGACCTCACGCGGAACAGTACTTGGTTTGGATGAATCCGCGAAGGCGAGAACGGCTTGCGACTTAGAAAGATTTTCTTTATTCGCCACAATTTTCTGGAAAGCAATGTAATACTTGGTTCCGGGGATATTGAACGGCTCTTGCGTTTGCGCTGCCGCATTGCCCGCAATTCCTTCTTTGCCTTTGAAGGTCGTGTAAATCGCTTGCACGCTTGTGTCTGCACCGTTAGCGGTGCGGTGAACGATTTCAACAATCGCCCCCAAGCGCAGATTGTCGGGGTTTCCGCCGCCTTGCATTGCCGTCATTGCCTGCGCCATATCAAACTTTTTCAGAAGAACGCTGTACGACGAGTCAATCGGTAGCGGCACAGATGTTTCTTTGTTGATAATGGCTGCGGGCGCTTCGCCTTCGGATTCGATGGATTTGGGCGAGACGTACATATCGCTTGTAAGCGTCCATTTGATACCGGGCTCAAGAAATGCCGACTCGCGCTTATTGAAGTCGCTCCAGTACAGTACCGGTGCTACGACGGTTTCTTTGCCGTCTTTCTCCAGCGCAACATAGTATTTATATTTTTCGCGGTCTTTGTAGTCTTTCTCAACTTGTTCGCGCCCGACGTACATAATTTTGTAGCCCATCGCCTGCTTTGCTACGCCCTGTGGAAGCGAAACGTGTTCGGTGAGAGAATAACGCGAAGTCGCCACAATACCCAAAAAGAGCAGTGCAATGCCGAAGTGCGAAATGTACGCCCCCGTGTGCTGAGGCTTTGAACGCATGAGCCGAGCACCCATTTCCACATTGACAAAAAGCGCGAAAAACGAGCCAAGCACGAGCGTCAAATACGCAAGGTCGCGCACACCAAAACCTACTGCAATGCCGCTTGCTACGACAGCCAGCGCAGCGGGAATGGTCAGCTTGCGTAAAAATTCTTTCCTACCTGTTGTTTTCCAACGCAGCAGAATTGCGGCTCCGTTGACAAAAGCAACAAGGATGACAAGCGGAAGGTGCATCTTGTTGTAATACGAAATATCAATCGCCACTTTGGGCTGTTTCAGAATTTCGCAGACAAGGGGCCAGCTTGTGCCGATAGTAACGATAATCGCACTTGCCAGTGTGAGCGCCGAGCCGATAGAAAGCGCAAATTCGCGTGAAGTAGGGTTGAAGTTTGCTTTATTGGAACTAATATCCTTGCGACGCGCAATCAAAATTCCAAAGCCGAGAACAGCGAACACCACAATAAATGCCAGCAGCAGAACATACGCAAACAAGCCGGGGTCAACAAATGAGTGAACCGATGTATCACCCAAGACACCGCTTCTGGTTAAGAACGTGGAATAGAGTACCATGAGAAAGGTAAGAATGGCAAGCACAAGATTTGTCCGCACCAAGCCACCTGTTTTCTTTTGAGTGAGCATCGTGTGAACGAGTCCAACCGCCACAAGCCACGGGATAAGCGAGGAATTTTCAACCGGATCCCAGCCCCAAAAACCGCCCCAACCCAGCGTTTCATACGCCCAAAAGCCACCCAACATAATCCCGAAGCCGAGCACAGCCGTTCCGAAAAGCACCCATGGGAGCGAAACCGCTATCCAGTTGTGATAGTCACGCTTCAAAAGTCCGCCCATTGCGAAGGCAAAGGGTACGGACATAGCAGCGAAACCGGTGAAGAGAATTGGCGGGTGAATGGTAATCCATAAGTTTTGCAGGAGCGGGTTTAAGCCTTTTCCATTTTGTGGTACGAACCCTGTGGCTACACCGTCTTTGGCAAACGATTCCCACACATAGGCGAATGGGCTTTTTGCAACGAGCATGAGTAGCAAAAAGACGAGAATCAATCCGTAAAACGCCATGACCTCGCCTTCGTACTTGTGTTTGCGCACATAAGGAAGGAGGCTTATGCCAATAGCAGACACCAAGACCGTCCAAAGCGTGAAACTTCCTTCTTGTCCTGCATAGAACGTCGCTGCCAGAAGGGGTTTGGAGAGTTCTCGTGAAGAGTGCCCCCAGACGTAGGTATAGCGAAAATCGTGGGTAAAAATGTTGTAGAGTTGAACGCCGGAAACAACCAACATTCCAACAAAGATACACACGAAAAAGATACGCCCGATGCGGCGAAATTCCTCCTGCCAAGCCGCACCACGTCCCGTATAGAGCGACAGGAAGTACGAACCCGACGATACGAGCGCCGAGGCGAAGAGGAGATTAACGAAGAATTGCGAATACTGTCCAAACATAGTGGTAGTGAGATAAGTTGGAATCTGGTAGTTTTATAGTAAGGTTCTTACGCCGCATGAACGGGAACGGCATTCACACGCACTTCCACGCCATATTCCGCATTCATGCCGTCTATAAGCGGCGCAATGAAGGTCAGCGCATGGGCAGCTGCGGCATCGTCAGGGAAAGTGTAATGCAGTACCACAGCGTCATTCTCGGCGCTTTCACGTATCAGGTAAGCGTGCGGGAAGTGTGCTTGTACCTGTGTCTTGACGTAATCAGTGGCGGCAGTGCGTGTGGCAGAATGTTTATCCTGTTCCTGACGGTCAATATAGACAAAATTCAGCATGGAAGCCACTTCTTTTGGCAATGCAGGAAGCGAACCGCGTGGAATCAAGAACGCGCTCAGAGCTGAGAAGTCTGCAAAAACGCGATGCTGCGAGGTTGCTCGCATGAGATAATCGAAGCCACTGGAGCCGCCCGTGCCGACCTTAGCACCTATCATCCGCATCACCATTTGTGCGTGGCGGTAGCGCCAAATGGAGAAGTTCTCGTCAATTTCGATGAGCGTTTGCAAAAGACGGAAGGGCAAGTGCAAAATTGGGTATTCGCGGTAGAGCAAGATAAACAATGCTGCTTGCGAAGCCTTGAAAGAGAGCCGCTTTGCGCCACTCTCACGTAAAGCATTATATGCCTCTTCGCTAAAAAAGGCGCGGAAACTTTGCTCGTTCATATCAGTCTGCGTGAGCATATCATCCACTGCTTGTGCTGACATTGCGCTATTAACGCGAATCATCGTGCGGTCTCGGTCAAACATCGCCCCGACAGCTTCTTGGTATTCTTGCCAAAACGAATACGATGGCTTTTGAATAAATGGCATTCGCTCCAGCCAGAGTTCGATGAGAGAAAAGAGCGAAGGCTGTTTTTCCACTTCTCCGATATAATCTTTGTCGGCATCCGAAAGCGGCAGGTGCGTCAATACGCGCTGACCACGATTCAAGCCAAGTTTAATTTCCATGAGGCGAAACTGCACAGACTGGAAGCCGCTCGCGGGGTAGAGAACGTTGCGGAAGTCCAGAAAGTCCATCGGGGTCATGGTTTCCAGCACGTCAATTTGCTGGAAGAGAATCGGAGCAATGGACGCTATTCGTTCCAAGCGTTGTAGTGCCGTCGCCACGTCGTGCTCCGGCACGGGGTTTTGCGCCAAAATTGCTAGGATTGAATCAAGTTCATGGATGATTTGCTTGAACCAGAGTTCGTATGTCTGATGCGTGATAATGAAGAGCATTTCGTCATGTGCCGGTGCACCGACTTCGCTAGAGCGTGGCTGCTGGGCGTTCAAAATAGTCGGCAAATGAAGATAATCGCCGTAATAGACTGGCTTGTACGTGGTTGTCATAGATGGTTTGGTAGTGTCGAAGTGATAAGCGTCGTTTGGGGGAGTACGAATATACAAAATCCCCGCCTTTTTGCGGCATAGAAGCGAACTGCTTAAAAACAGCCAAGGAAGGAAAAGTGGAAAAGAAAACCTGTGTTTTTGCGGTAAAAAGTTGTAGATTCGTAATCTGTGTGTCTTTTGCGCACAACTACTACACGCAAGCCCAGCATTCATGACACTAGGCGACATTACCAAGCCGATACAACCCTACATTGACGATTTTGACAATGTACTCAAAGAGCAGATGCGCTCCAATGTGCTGCTGCTCGACACCGTTGTTCGTTATATTCTGCGTCAGCGCGGGAAGCGTGTTCGCCCGATGCTTGTGCTTTTGAGCGCGGCGGTCTGTGGCGAGGTGAGTCGCAGAACGCACATTGCGGCAAGTTTGGTGGAACTTCTGCACACCGCATCACTGGTGCATGACGACGTGGTCGATGAATCAAACGAGCGGCGTGGAATGGCTTCTATCAATGGAGTGTGGAAAAATAAAATTGCAGTATTGGTAGGAGATTACTTACTTTCGCGCGGCTTACTGGTAGCGGTAGAAAATGGAGAATACGATTTTCTGAAGATTACCAGCAATGCTGTTCGGCGCATGAGCGAAGGTGAGTTACTGCAAATCCAGAAAACACGCCAGTTAGATATGGACGAAGCGACATATTTTCAGATTATTGCCGATAAAACAGCCTCACTCATTTCCACCTGTTGCGAAATTGGCGCTGTGAGTGCTTCGGCAAATCCAGCGCACCATCAAGCACTTCGAGAATATGGTGAAATCATTGGCGCAGTCTTTCAGATTCGTGATGATACGTTTGATTATTCGGGCGGAAATTCGTTAATTGGCAAACCAATTGGTAACGACGTACAAGAAAAAAAACTCACCTTGCCTCTTATCTATGCGTTTTCGCAGGCATCGAAGCAGGAAAGTAAGGCAATTTTGAAAATCATAAAGTCCAAGCCATCCAAGAAAGAAGCACGGGTAATTGTGGACTTTGTAAAACAGCACAACGGTATTGAATACGCCGAGCAGAAAGCGGCGGCGATGATTACCGAAGCTAAAAACAAACTGAATATTTTTGACGACTCCCCGGCGAAAACCTCCCTCCTTCACTTCGCCGACTACTCGCTTCAACGGTCAATGTAAACCATAAACCAGAGGCGAGTCCAGCCGAAAGCAGCATTTCGGCTCCCAATCGAACAATTTATTAGCATTGCCTACAAAAGCCCTTATTTTTCAGTGGCTTCTGCTGGCTTGCTTGTAACGCATAAAGAGGATTTTAGTATGAGCGTTAGCGCAACGTTTGCCGTCCAGGCGCAAGAATTTCTTGAGCAGGGGCATCCTGCCGAGGCAATAGCCTTATGTAGGCAAGGTTTGAATGAATATCCCGACTACGTTACCGCGTATTTGGTCTTGGCACGTGCCTTTATTGCCGTTGGCGACTATGCTTCTGCCGAGCAAGCATTAGAGCGTGGGGCGAAGCAGTCCCCTCGCTCGACTACCACTCGTGCCTTACGCAAAGAAGTCCAATATGCACTTCGCCTCAAAGAACTCAAGGAGAAACAAGCTGCAGCCCCTGTGAATGGTGGCGTGTCATCGGGCTTGCCATCGGGCTTACAGAGTGCATTGCAAGAGGCTTCGGAAGCCGTAACATACTTGGATAGCGGCGAAACGCTTCCGGCAGAGCAAGCCGAGCGCACGATGGGAACCTATCTACGAATTATCGAAACCGATAGAAATTCCGACGAGCAACACACCGCCTTCCGTAGCAACAACCTTCGCCTGATTCCGGGTTTGGACTTTACGCCCCTCCGCATGGAAAATCCCAGTGCCGCACAGCAAGCCGCACAGCAGCGCAATACCAGTGTGCCTGAGCCACCACCACTCACAGAATTTGCTGATTGGCAGCAATACCAAGAATCTCTTCGTAACGACCAAGCTGTATCGCTTCCCCTCGAACACGCCACGGCAGATTTTATCAATGCCGAAATGCTTAGTGGTGAGGCAATCAAGCCGGAAATGCTGAAGCCGCAAACCGGCTACTCACGTCCGCCTATGCCCACGCCGCGTTTTAGCATCCGTGAAATTGAAAACTTGCCCGTAGTAGAAGCCGAAGCGGTTGACACAAATGATATTGACCACCTCGCGGGGCGGCTCATGCAAGCACAAATGCCCGCAGCAAAAGACCTTCTTACCCGTGAGGCAGATATTCCCGAATATCTACGGCAAAATTCCGGTGAAACAGTGAGCGATTCGCTCCCGCACGCCGGAACGGTGATTATCAGTGAAACAATGGCGAAAATTTATGAGGCTCAAGGGGCACTTGCGCAAGCACTTCATGCGTACAAGACTCTCGCCGCAGAAGCAGACGCACAGCACAACGACGAAAAGGCACATTTTTTCGCCGAAAAAATTCAACATATGCAGGCACGTATCGCTGCACAGCCTACGGGAATATAGGTCAGGGCTTTTGCAACAGCGCGGGAGTGCGGAATGTATTCCGCATACTATCACTATCAAGCCAGCACCGTTGACGTTCTATGGCGTATTGGAAAAACGTAAAAGAGTCGAATACTACCTGTAGTATTCGACTCTTTTACGTTTTGAGAGACTCGTACAGTGTTGTGCGCTTTAGAAGCCAAAGCCCGCACTAATACCGACCCAAATCATAAATGTTCCTGTGGCAAGGGCAAAGTATGGCGTTGCGCCAATCTTAAAGTTAAAGCCGCCCTGCGGCGGTTGTAGGCGATAGAATACGGTAGAAGTGATGATTGCACTGATGTCGCCCACAACATCTTCCGAGCTGTTGTTCACGGACTACACCAATGTCATTAAGTTAAGCATAAGTTATTATTTTTGAATATGAAAAAGAATTTCTTTTGGACCTCATGCGTAGTATTCTTGCGTTGATAGATTTTCAGCATCGCCATCGCAGGAGCGAGCGTGATTGTACGCCGAAACCTAAACTACCGTTGATTATATGACTTTTCTTGGCTTGACCCGAAGCATCGAATCGCTCTAGAACTGCCTGAATGAAGCCCATCGGGCTTTGCGGTGGGAAGGGAGCGCCAGTGCCTATGTCAAGCGCGGACGAAACTGAACTATACTGCATTGAAGGTGTGAATATCGACGTTCTGCTGCCGACCTTTTATGTACCGTCCGAAGAAGAAGGAGACATTGATTCTAAGAGCTTGTTTGAAAAGTCAGAAAGTAGGTAAAAAAAGCGGGCAAAGCCCGAAGTTTGTGGTCTATGAGTACCAA
>CALCNX010000145.1 GCA_937899715.1 uncultured bacterium
CCGAACGATTACCTACTTCTTTCTAACCATTTACACAAAACTTCTTGCACACTCTAAAATCTTATGATTGTTAATTTGTTCTTGAGGTATTTCACAGACTTTTTTGTCTTCTGTTTCAATAAATCTCCAATTTGAATCGCCTTCGACTGATTTATATACATAGAGTTGATTGTATTTTACATTAAGTTTATCTTTTGAGTACCACAGAATATAGTCTGCCATTTGCTCCAACAGTTTTGTTCCCATAGGCATAGTTTTTTTTCTGAAGGGAATCAAACTGACAAAATTCTCAACCCCAAAAACTTCATCAAGGAGATTTCTGACCAAATGTACGTTTTCATCAGAGATTTGTACAAAGATACTTCCTGTCTCATTCAAGAGTTCTTTTGCTAGGAGCAATCTATCGCGCAAGTAGGTCAAATACGAATGAATACCCAATTCCCATGTATCACGAAACGCCTTAATCATTTCGGGTTCTGCGGTCAAATCTTCATCTTTTCCGTCTTTCACATCGCGTTTGTTCACAAACGGCTGAAAGTTACTGCCGTATTTGATGCCATACGGCGGGTCGAAATAGACCATTTGCACTTTCCCTGACATACCTTCTTTTTCCAAAAGGCTGTTCATCACCAGCAGGCTATCACCAGCGACAAGACGATTTGACCAGTTTTCTTTGTGCTTGTAAAACTCAATAGCTTCACGACCATATTTCTTTTTTTGTTCATCAAAAAGACTTGGTTGATAGGTTTCTTCCTCTTTCCTCACCGTTTCGATAATTTTTCGCGGGTCTATTCGCTCGTGAACATGGAGACTCACGGTAGGCACTTCAAAACTTGTGTGTTCGGTTTTACCCGCCCATTGCAAAGACGGGTCGAAGTGTGGGTCGTACTCATACTTCTTTTTCTTTAATCCACCGTTATCATTATGAGCATCCACCAACCCCACAGGCGGATTATTCAACCGCTCTTTGTCTTTGTGGTCGTACTGTTCAATCTCCTTTTGTGTCGAACCGCCTACGTGAATTTTTTTAGCCTTTTTTTTGTTAGCCATGTCGTTTCTCTATGTTTGTTGATTCTTTTGTTTCCTTATTTATCTTGTTCAATTTATCCTGTTTTGTAGATTCTTCAAATTGTTTTTTAGAAACAGAAAAAAGACGTTTCACACCTTCGTCAAAACGTCTAAATTCTTCGGTTTCCTCAATTTTCTTTGTGTTATCAAGTTCCATACGTCAATCCTGAAATATCAATTTTACCAATAAGTTTTTTGTAGGTTAGTCTTTTGCCCGTGATGTTAGCAACAACATCCACGAAGCGTTCACCATCTGTTTTCTTTCTTTCATTGAAACGAAATTGTTGTTCATCAATATACCGAAAGAGATGAAAGGGTTCAACGGAAACGTATGTGCCTTTAATTGTTCTTTTGAAGAGTGTCCAGAAGTTCTCCATGCCATTTGTGGTTGCTTTGCCTCGTACATATTCATCGGCTGCATGATTGACCTTTTCGTGCATATAGCCGTCTATTCCTTCATAGCTTGGATTCTCGTCGGTGTAAACGGTTGCACCAAGTTCTACATTTTCTTGGATATTCCTTTGTAAAGTTTCTTTCTTGGTGTCTTTTGCCACTTTTGCCTTGACCCTGCTTGCTTTTGTCTCCGTTCCTCTTTCAAGCAATCCAATCACAATGCTTTTACCCGATGCTCCACGACCTTGAATTTTCTCTTCCCGAATCTCTTTGTGCATATTTCTTGCCTTGCCACCTATGTAGGTTTCGTCAGCTTCTACATCACCACTTAACATTTCAAAAGAGCCATTGTGCATTGCAAAACGAATCCTTTGTAAAACAAACCATGCAGACTTTTGTGTGATGCCCAAAGAACGATGAATCTCGTAACTGCTTATGCCATTTTTTGCGTTGGTGATTAACCAAATTGCCGCTAACCACGTCTTCAAGGGAAGTGGTGAATCCTCCATGATTGTTCCAATCTTTACCGTAAATTGTCGTTTACATCCCTTGCATTGCCAAAGACTTCTTGTCTCAACAAAATAATGTTCTTTGCTTGCACATCTTGGACACGTAACCTCACCATCTTTCCAACGCAAAGGGATTATGTAGTCTAAACAGTTTTTGGGACTTGAAAAGTATTCAATGGCTTCTTGAAGCGTTTTGAGATTTTTGACGTTGCACATCTTGATAAATAACAAAAGTTTATAGAGGCTTTTAATGCTTTACAAATATACGAAAATTTTCTTTCTGTGTCAAGTATATTAGTACCTTTTGTATCACTGCTCCTACAATTACCACTCATAAATGACTCAATTATACCCAGAATTTGTTACCGATTGTACCTGATTATCCAAATTTGCGTCGCTGCTCTCTCCAATTTTGCTGCAAAAATCAATTGCGCATGGGTGCGCTGGGTAATTCCACGATAAAAACAGCTCCTTGACCATACTCAGAATCGCACCAAACCTTGCCATTCATGGATTCAACCATTTTTTTGACAATGCTCAAGCCTAATCCTGTACTCTTTTCGCCACCCGTAGGCTGCGCTGATAAGCGGACAAACTTCTTAAAGAGACTCGCTTTATCGCTCTCGGATAACCCCGGACCTTCATCCCGAACTGCAATTCGGACATCGCCGCCATGCCCCTGAAAGCTCACGGATATCTGTTTTTGATGCGGCGAATACTTAATCGCATTTGAAATGAGATTTTCTACGATTTGGGAAAGGAACAGAGTATCGCCATACACAATAACTTTTTCATCACTTTCTATGTTCAGTCGAATTGATTTTTTCTCTGCCTGTAGCTGCAACCCTTCTACAACATCCCTTACAATCTCGCGGACATCAGCATAAACATAATTTGGCTTTAGTGCGCCATTCTCTAGAGCGTTGGCATTAAGTAGGTGATCTATTAATGTTCGCATTTGCAGCGCTGAATGGTGGACTCTATCTATCATTTCATCGCGCAATTCAGACGACAGAAATTCATCTTCTCCCCTAACAATCTCTGTTATACCAAGAATTGCGGTTATTGGATTGCGAAGATCGTGCGAGACAATACCAATCAATTCATCTTTTTCGACATTCAAATGGCGTAATGACTCGTTTTGCTCTGCGAGAGTTACCTGTTGCACCTGTATCTTCGCATTCACTTCTTGCAATGTCCGCCCCTTCTCATAGCTATTACGTCGAAGCACCGTCCAACCATAACTCATCAGGACGCTTACACTCACCGTGCTCATGAGGTCTTGAAGGCTATACCGCAAGGCAGGGTCAGAAAAACTAACCCCAAAATGCCAGCATAAACCAGCAAACAAAGACAATGAAACAGCCAAGGCTGAGTACAACTGAGATGGCTGAACCGGCATTGCGCCCAGCACCGTTATGAGGAAACAATACCCACCTACATAGCTTGGATGCGCCCTAGCCAGCCCTGTAATAATACCAGTAGCCACAATCAAATAATACATCATTCCATTGCCGATAATTCTATGCCTGTTAGGATTTTTCCATCCATATCGAGCGCATAATGCAATAACGCCAACAATAGTAAGACCAACTCGCAGAAATGGCAATAAAGGCTCAGATGGAAGCAGAAGAGGGTCAAGAGACAAATATGGAAGCCATGCTACAAAAAACGGAGACGCATATAACGGAAAAAAAATATCGCATTGCTCATTAATTTCTTCCACAAATGTTGCCGGATACACTCTGTCTCGAAAGCGTCGAAAAAGACGTTCTCTTGACCCGTACATGGCGGTAGAGAAGCGCTGCAATATTGATGTTTTTTTGAACAAGTCGGTTGATTTCCAAATGGTCTTGAACTTAATTGACAAATATGAGCAACGGTAAATCGGGGGATGCGAAGTATTTAATTATTATGTCGGTAATCCGGCTACAGCGGACATTCCATCAAACCACGATATACTATGCTGTATCAACAACATCTCCGAACAAGAAAAATACGAAATTTGTATGGAATATGTAGAAGTCCGAAAAAGACCGCAACAGCAATATAATCTCAGCAGAGTATTACCGAATCTATACCAAAGAATTATAGTTTTAAAGAACGATGTAGCGCCCTAACACCTCTTCACTCCCCCACAGGCGTTTCATAAAACGCCCTGTGCCGCGCTTCATACTGGTCACCATGACCGACGACGACTAGCTCGTGGCTGTTCGTCATGCGCTGCGTCCGCGATGCCGGCAGCCCCGACTGCATACAGACAGCCATCGTTTTTGTGACGTATTCTGCAACCGCCATCAGATTTGGCATTGGACCAAAGGGCTTGCCGCGATAGTCTAAATCAAGTCCTGCCACAATCACACGTTTGCCCTCATTTGCCAGTTTCTCGCATATTTCCACAATACCGTCGTCGAAAAACTGCGCCTCGTCCACGCCAATAACATTTGCATCCTGCGCCAAGGCAACAATTTCCGACGAGTGCTTGACCACACGGGATTCTATACGATGTTGGCTATGCGAAACAACCTCGGTTGCGCTATAACGGTCATCAATAATAGGCTTGAAGATTTCCACACGCTGCTTGGCAATTTGAGAGCGCCGGAGACGGCGAATCAGTTCTTCGGTCTTGCCGCTAAACATACAACCGGCAATGACTTCGATGGAGCCGTAGGGAAGAACATGGCGCTCTGTGGCGGGACGTTCGGTAAATGGCGTGTTCATGCTGCTTTGGGGGAAGAATAAATGAAAAAAGCCGCTTACTTTGCAAGGAACAAAGAAGCGGTTACAAATTACAACTTCCCACACGGAGCAAAAAATAACCTTTTCAACAGAATGTACACATTATTATCGGCTTGTGCTCCAATACGCCCTAAAACTCCAGATTGAATAGATAGTTAAATTGTCGTTTTGCAGCGGCTTTCGGCGCAAGACTGACAACTATGTTCCGCAAACGTGCTTTCGTGCCGCCCCAATTCGTAATTTTACCAATTCGGTAGGATGTATTAACGACAAAGTGTGCTTTTTTCATTCGACTAGCTTCGTAATGCTTAAAAGCAGTATCCAGACTGGTCTTCAAAGAAAGTGCCTCTGCAAGCGCATAACCGTCTTCAATAGCTTGGCAGCCGCCTTGTCCCATATTGGGAGTTGTTGCGTGTGCAGCATCGCCAATCAGCACAACGCGCCCTTTATGCCACGAAGAAATCGGTGCAAAATCCCAAATGTCATTCCGTATAATTTTCGATTCGTCCGCCGCCGCAAGCATTTCCCGCAAGTACAGAGGAAAATCGCTATAGAGTTCTGCCAGATGCTGACGAGTTGTTCCGGGAGTATCCTTGCCACCATGCGGTGCACAGGCTGTTGCATAGAAATATACTTGCTCGGCGTTCACGTGCGAGTATCCGAGTCGTACCCCGGGCTTCGTGCTCCACATCTCCGTTGCTGCGTTTGCTTCCGGCATCCTAAAATTCACAATTCCACGCCAGCACGTTTGTCCTGAATAGCGATAGTCCGCCGCGCCAAAAAGGTCAGTCCGCACCACTGAGCGAATACCATCAGCACCAATAAGAATATCACCCGTCGCCATTGAGCCATCCTCAAAGCTCACCGTTACGCCATTTTCGTATTGCTCAATACCCACGCAGCGCTTTCCGAGATGCAGAGTATTTGGCTTGAGGTGCGCTATAAGGCGTTCTTGCAGCACAGCGCGGTGAATAGGAACGAGTGGCAGACGGCTTGCGCTCATCTCTGCGGGAGAAAACTTTTGCAATATTCGCCCCGCCGTGTCAGCAATGCAACTGCTTTTCACATTAAAACCGCCGGAAATAATTTCGTCCAAAAATCCCAAACGCTGAAAAACTGCTAGGGCATTCGGCGCGACCCATATTCCCGCGCCTACTGCGTGTATTTCCGGTGCCGACTCGTACACGTGCGCCTCTATGCCGCGCTGCTGGAGTGCAATAGCAGTCGTCAAACCACCAATCCCACCGCCGATAACAACAGCTTTCCACGCAAGTGTTTGTGCGGCGGATGTACTTTCCGTACTTGTTTGTATGTGCGTATTCATTTTTTTTGTAGTTTTGAATGGGACAAAAGACCTAATTTAGGACAAAAGTACTATTTTAGGACAAACATACTAAAACTATTTTCCCTTGTCAAGTAAAATCGTTGTATGATGAAAACTAATACGTCAAACGCACACACAATCTCCCCCAAGCCGCTTACAACCAAAGGGCGTATCTTGGAAGCCGCGCGAATCCTCTTTAATCAGCATGGCACGGACGAGATAAGTACACGCCAAATCGCCACAGAACTCGGCATCAGCCATGGAAATCTATGCTACCATTTTCCTCGCAAAGAGGACATTATTGAGGCGCTCTACAAGCAGCTTGCGGAGGCGATGAACGCGCAGGTCTTAGCGCTTCAAGCAGTGCCGGAGAAAGAACCAACGCAAAAACCAAAGCACTCCTCAACAAAAAAAACTCATTCTTCCGTAGCACCCGAAAACCACGCATCCATCACGCTCCAAGGACTACTTGCTGGAACGATGAGTAGTTTCGAGGTGCTGTATCAATACAAATTTTTGATGCTGGATTTTGTAAGCGTGATGCGCAAACTGCCGTCGGTGCGGGCACACTATACAGACTTGGTACGCCTTCGGAAGCAACAATTCACCGCACTCCGTGAGCAGTGTGTCCGTGAGGGGTGGATGAAGGCGGAAACGGCGAGTCAATTTGATGAAACACTCAATGAAGCAATGTTTATCGTGGGAGATTTTTGGATGGCATCAGCAGAAATTTTGTACGAAGGCGAAGAAAGCAAAAAAATCCCGTACTATGCAAAGGTCATGGAAGCATTTATAGTGCCACTTCTGACGGAAAAAGGCTTGCGTGAATTAGCAGCGCTTACCCCTGCCGAAGCCGCGTAATGATGCTGTGCGCAATCTCCTCCGGCGTTCCCGATAGCCATTCTATGCGCTCATCACGGCGGAACCACGTCATTTGGCGCTTGGCATAGCGGCGTGTGTTTTGCTGAGTCAGTTCCACTGCCCTTGCCAGCGTTATTTCACCGCGAAGATGCGCCATTGCTTCCTTGTAGCCAACGGTATTGAGGGAGTTCAGGTTGGGTGAGTACCCAAGCCCAAGCACGGAAGACGTTTCTTCCAGAAGACCGTCCGCGAACATAGCAGCAGCGCGAGCATTGATACGGATGTAAAGTTCTTCCCGTTCAACGTGGACACCAAAAAAGCGCGTCTTGAATGAACGCCCCACGTGTGAGGCTGTATGCGCCTCCGAAAGCGGAACACCCGTCGCACGATAGTATTCAAGCGCACGAATGATGCGGCGGGGGTTCATATCGGTATATTTCTTTGCCGATGCGGGGTCAACTTTTTCTAATTCAGCGAAAAGCGGCGCTATTCCTTGCGTCTCAAACTCTGTCTGTAATGCGAGCCGCTCTCTTTCAATAGCCTGACTGTATGCCGCATCATCACTTACTTCCACTGCCTCCTCAAAAAAACCATCACAGAGCGCCTGCACATACAGCCCCGCACCACCAACAATGACCGGCAGTTTCCCGCGCTGACGAATAGTGAGCAGTGTTTCTGCTGCTTCGGTGCCAAAATCGCCTGCGCTGAAGCGCTCGTCGGGATTTTTACAATCAATAAAATGGTGCGGCACAGTCTCTAAATCTTCCCGCGACGGCTTTGCCGTGCCGATGGTAAGGTAGCGATAGATTTGGCGTGAGTCGGCGGAAATAATTTCGACAGGAAAAGCAAAATCATTGTGCAAACCCAGCAAAAAGGACAGTTCAAGCGAGGTTGCCGTCTTGCCAGAAGCAGTCGCTCCTACAATTGCAATAGCATCGGGACGCTGCGATTCTGCTTGTTTATCCGTTACTTGTCTCACTATTCGCTCCATCCTTGAGCACCCAAAAGCGGCACAAAACGGAACGTTTGAAATTCCTCTGCCCGAAAAGCATCCGCTCCTACGCCTTCATGGAGCCTTGTGATGCGATATAAACGCTGGTGTGCCTGCGAGCCGACAGGCACAATCATTCTCCCCCCAACAGCAAGCTGCCGGGCAAGTGCTTCCGGCACATCCGGCGACCCCGCCGTGACGATAATTGCGTCGAATGGCGCATTCTCGCTCCAACCGAGCGTACCATCGGAAAGGGTCATTGCAGCTTGTACGCCAAGCAAAGCAAATCGCTTTTGGGCTTCTGCGAATAGTTCGGGAACGCGTTCAATCGTAAAAATGTGCCGCACACCCATTGCGGCAAGAACAGCAGCCTGATAGCCACTTCCCGTGCCGATTTCCAGCACTTTGTACGTGGGAAGCTGCTCCTGAGTAGGTGCAAGAAGCTCCGTCATAAACGCGACGGTGTACGGCTGCGAAATTGTCTGCCCCGCGCCAATGGGCAGCGAGACGTTCTCGTAGGCGCGTGCTTGCAATGCTTCCGGCAAAAAATCTTCGCGTCGTACCGCAGCGAGCGCTTGCAAGACCGATTCATTCCTGATTCCCTTCGCACGAAGTTCCTTCAAAAGCGCTTGCTTTTGCGCCTCTCGTACGGTTGAGCGGGTGAATGTGGATACGTGGTCGAGCATTTGCAGTTGAAATGAAGAAGATGTATGATAAATTTTTCATCGTGGCACTGCACCAATGCCGGGAGCGCTTGGCAAGGTAATTTTGCCGTTCACGAAAGTAATTCCTTTGAAAGCATCGTTTTTACTGAGGAGTGCGCCATCAAGGTCTGCCCAATCTACCATCGGGGTCAGGTGTGCCGCAGCCGTAATCCCGCATGAAGTCTCCGTCATGCAGCCAATCATCACTTTCATACCGAATGCCCGCGCCAAGGCTATCATTTTATGCGCCTCCCTGAGACCTGTTGTTTTCATCAGTTTTAAGTTCACGCCGTGATATGCACCTTTCATCTTCACCAAGTCGGGAAGGCGCTTGATTGCTTCATCCGCCATGACGGGAATGGGACTGCGCTCGGTTATCCATGCGTTTTCGTCCACCATTTCTTTCGGCATAGGCTGTTCAATCAGCACTGCGCCTTTTTCCTTGAGAAAGTGAATCGTCTCCAGCGCTTTTTCTTTATTCTTCCAGCCTTGATTTGCGTCCGTTACAAGCGGTTTATCCGACACCGAGCGCACGGCTTCGATGATTTCGCGGTCGTTGTCCCGTCCCAGCTTGATTTTGAGCAACTTGAACTGCGGGTCAACTTCCTGCACCTTCTGCCGCACCACTTCCGGCGTGTCAATACCAATCGTGAAGACCGTGTTCGGCGTGTTGTTTTTATTGAAGCCCCACACATTGTAGAGAGGCTGCCCCATAATTTTCCCTGCTAAATCATGTAAAGCAATATCCACCGATGCTTTAGCGGCGGTATTGTTCGCTTCAATCGCATCTATCGCACTCAAAATAGTTTCCAGCTCAAGCGGATTCTCGAATTTTGACAAATCCACTTTGCTCAAAAATTTCATCACGCTTTCTTGCGATTCCCCCAGATACGGCGGCATGGATGCTTCGCCGTAGCCCTTGAATTTGCCGTACTCTATCGTTGTCAGCACAATCGGCGTAGTCGTGCGGGTATTGACCGAAACGCCGAAAGGGTGCTTCAGCTCAAGCGTGAAAGGCTTGAAGCTCAGTTTCATCCGTGCGACAGGTATGGCGTTGGGCATTGCAAGGTTGGGCGCAGGAGTGAGCAATGAGGCGGCTCCGCCGAGAGTTGTGGCGGCAAAAAAATCGCGTCGGTTCATAGTGGATTGCTTTGAAAAGAGGGAAAAATGTTGTTATCAATTCAGAAAGAGTTCTCAGGCATACCGCGCAAGCACATCTTGCAACGACGCAAGAAAACTCGTAATATCCTCTTCTGTCGTGTCGAATGCGGTCATCCAGCGCACTTCATTCTTTACTTCATTCCAGACATAGAAAAAATGCCGTTCCTGAAGCGGCTGAATACACTCGTGCGGGAGCGTCGCAAAGACAGCGTTTGCCTGAACGTGCTGCGTGATGTGTACTTGGGGTAGCTTCTGTACCCCTTCAGCAAGTATTTGCGTCATTCGGTTCGCGTGGGCGGCGTTGTTCAGCCATACATCGTCATTCAGCAAGCCCAGAAACTGTGCCGCCGAAAAACGCATTTTTGAATTGAGTTGCATACTTTGCTTGCGAAGAAATGGCGCATCAGAAGCAAGATGTGGTGCGGTTTCAGGGTTACAAAACACAACTGCTTCACCAAAAAGCAAACCGTTTTTCGTGCCGCCAAAGCTCACTGCATCTATACCCACATCCGTCGTAAAGGCGCGAAGCGGCAGACGCAGACTTGCTGCGGCATTACTGAGACGCGCACCGTCCATAAAGACATACATTCCGTGCGCACGTGCTAGGGCAGTAATTGAGCGGAGTTCATCGGGCGAATAAACAGTACCGTATTCGCTTGATTGGGTCAACACAATGACTTTTGGTTGCGAATGATGTTGGTCGCCGAAGCCGTGCAAATGGGGTTGTATGCGCTCCGGCGTGAGTTTTCCGTCCGATGTGGAAATAGGAACTAATCTGCAACCCGTAAACTTTTCGGGAGCACCACACTCGTCCACGTTCACGTGGGCGGTTTCAGCGCAGAGAATGGCGTGAAATGGGCGCGTCATGGCTTGCAGCGCAATCACATTCGCTCCGGTGCCATTGAAGGAAAAAAAGACGCGGCTGTGTTCGCCGAAGTGCGTTTGTATGCGGGCTGTGGCTTCTTGTGTGAGCGGGTCAGCACCGTAAGCAAGCGCGTGCCCCGTATTGGCTTGCAGGAGTGCTTCCATAACGGCAGGATGCGCTCCGGCGTTGTTGTCGCTGGCAAAACTTTTGAAGGGTTTGTCTGTGGTGGTCATATTCTCTAGGATGGTCTGCCCATGATAGTCCGAAAATTGTTTCAGCAATTCCACAATTTGGCTATTATTTCTGAGATTTCAAATGCCGATGTGCGCAATAGCAGCCCGAAAAACAAGAAATGATGCGGCTCACAAAAAATATTTTTTTGTGGTGTAAGTTTTTGCTGTGCCCCTGTAACCAATATCTGTAGAAATGAAACCATTACTCACACAAGCATTTTGCAATGTCAATCAAGTACCAAATACAAAACCGCCCACCCACACAAGAAGGAGGATGTCATGCTTAGTGATGATTCCTCGGGAAGCAAGCAAATACAAGATTTGCAGAAGATGTGGCAGCAAACAACAACAAATGATTCACTAAAAATTAAGGAGCGCGAGATGGTAAACAATATTCAGTATCAAATGGATAGGTTTGATGCAAAATTCGGTCTTGGCACGTTGAAAAACAGTAGTATGGCTGGCTTTATGACCCTTATGTTTATCTTTATTGCCACACGAGATTTTGTGCGCGGTAGCGGAGCAAATATTCCATTTATCATCCTTGCTGTCATACAAGGTATTCTTTTCCTTTTCCATACTGTAACTCGCTTGCAGCAACGCAAATACGATATGAGCGATGCACGAGATTACTTTACCTACAATCTCGAACGAGTGAAACTTCAGCTATTATGGATGAAAATTGTGCCACTACTTCTTGCTCCGCTCTTTGTTGCCATATATTTCCATTACCCGGCTGACCAATCATCGCCAATATGGATTACTATTTTGACTGCGATTCCAATTATTGGAACAGGCTATTTTATTTGGCTGTATCGTTATCAAATTATTCCTTTGCGCGACAAGCTCCAATCGGCACTCCAACAACTTAACGAACACTAATCCGCCCACATAGAATGACGCAAACAACCGATACAAAAAGCACATCTTCCCGCGAAGCAGAATTTGTGCATCTGCTGAACGAGAACAAAGCTCGCATAATGCGTCTGTGCAAGGCGTACACCACCTCACGTGAAGACCGTGAGGACTTGTTTCAAGAAATTGCCGTGCAGCTTTGGAAGGCGCTGCCCACCTTTCGCGGCGAGGCACAGATTTCGACATGGATGTACCGTATTGCGCTGAACGTGGCACTTCGCTTTTCCTACGAGACTAAACGCCGCAAACCAAGCGCGGAGCGCATTTCGTGGATAGAAGAGACCACGCCGCACCCGCAGGACGATGCAACACGGGAGCGCATCGAACAGCTTCAGCGCTGCATTGCGGCACTGCCGGAGGTTGACCGCTCCGTAATGGTGCTGTATTTGGAAGAGTGCTCGTACAAAGAAATAAGCGAGATTACAGGCTTGACCGAAACAAATGTGGGCGTGAAGATTAACCGCATCAAGGACAAATTGCTTAGATGTATGCGGAAAGATGATGGAGGCGCAGCATGACACAGCGTCCTCAAATCCCGCCCACGGAAGACTTTGCAGCACTCACGCGACTTTGGCAAAACGCCACAACCAATGATTCTCTCACACTGAACGACGAGGCAATTATCGCGCATATCGCTACGCTTGCGCCGCTTGAACTCCCTTCCCAATCCGATACAATCAAGCGGGGATCACAATTTGTTCCCTATTCTGAAAGGACTTCGTTTATGCAAACGCTCATGGCGATTCTACAAAACCGCGAACGCTTCATCCAAAGCATTCTTGCAAAAGAGCATCTACGGCTGATGGCAGCAGCACTTTTAGCGATTTCATGCGTGTCGTTTTTTGTGTATGGGTTCGTGCTTGGCTTGCAGCATAGCATATTACAAGCGCTCTCGTCGGCAGTAAAACTGCCGTTGCTCTTTTTGCTCACGATTGTCATCACGTTTCCAACCCTGTTTATCTTCGGTTCGCTCATCGGCATCGGGCGAACATTTATGCAGACGGTCGTGATTTTGCTGGGCGGCACTGCCATTATCAGTCTTGCGCTTGTGGCACTCTCGCCCGTAACCTTGCTTTTTGGTATGACTACCAGTAGTTATGCGTTTTTCAAACTGCTGAACGTGGGAATTTTCGTTGTGGCATGGTTCCTTGGAGCAGCATTCTTTCGAGCAATTTATGCACCTCCTGTGAGCGCGGGCGCTGTTTTGCGGGTGCATAGCATCGGAGACGATAACGACGAAACAAGCATACAAGCGTCTTCCGTAGCGCTCTCCGAAGAACAGGCGGATAATCACACCAAAGTACAAGCATACTTCATTCGCTTTTGGTTTCTGCTTTATGGCTTTGTCGCGGTACAAATTTCGTGGATGCTCCGCCCGTTTGTATGTTCATCTTCGCTAGAATTCCAGCTTCTACGCGGTCTGCGGGATAATGTCTATGGCGATATTTTGTATTCGATAGCGCATATATTGGGCTTGCGCTAAAAATTTTGTTATAACAACCCATCCGATTGATTCAAGTCTTTCGGATGGGTTTTGTTTACTCCCCAAAATCCAAGTATTCATGCCAATACCGAAATAATTCCCACGTGGCATGGACATCGCGCATACAATAGTCGGCAATTTCTTGTGCGCGCCCCTCGGCGTAGTATTCCGCTACATTCCCGCCGTGAACGCCTTCGGACTTGGGCGAGGGGATACCAAAAGCACGAGCGTAAAAATCGAAATTGTATTTGCGTGTTGCACCGCTCATATTCGCGCCGTAGGCATTGAAGGTGAGTTCTTTCAGCAAATCAATGTGCTTTTTTGTTTTATCCCAACTTTTGTCAATCTCCACAATTTTCTTGGAAGGGCGCACGCGGCAGGCTGCCGAGCGCAGCATGAGAAACGGCGCATCGAACTCCTTGCCGTTGAAGCTCACCAAATGAGCATTGTCGAAGTATTTTCCGAGTGTCTTCCAGAATGCCGTAAGCATCGTGGGTTCATCAAAAGCGTAGGCGACTGTTCCGCCGGGCAAATCAATGCGCTTCTTTTCATCGGGTTTCAGCGTTTCATCCAAAATAAGCGCTCCCTGCCAAAGACTCTTGGGTTCTGCGTCCGGCTGCCATTCCATGACCACAATTCCAATGCAAACAATTTTTGCCGTCAGCGCGGCAAGCGAAAATTCACGGATTTTTTTTGTACGGTCTTCGTCTGTTTGTGCGCCACGCAGAAGATATTCTTGCTGCGCTTCGTCGAAATGGTCAATTGGGAAACCGACAGTTTCAATGTCGAAGACAAAATAATAGGGAAATTTCATGGGGTGTATCCTTTGAGAATGAGATGTAATTCTGTGCAGTAAGAAACAACAATGTCGCAAATATACGGTTTTTAGCGGGTTAATTCTGCCGAAGAAAAGCAATCACTTGACTTTTGCCGAAAAAATGCGTACAATACGGCACTACCACGAACAATTTTTACTCACAAGAGTCTGCACAAGCACGTTTTGCATAATCATAGCACGACGAACGAGAGATGTTATCATGCCAGCAATCGCCGTACAATCTACCAAACCTCCCTTTCCTGCTAACCCCACACCGGAGCAGATTCAGCAGCATATCGAAGATACGCTCCAATACTTGCTGCAAGAGTGCCGTAACAATCTGCGCCAGCTCAACGAAGGACTTATCGAAAAAGCATTTCGCTTTTGCGTTCAGGCGCACTCGCTGGATTTACGCGCTTCCGGTGAGCCGTACTACACTCATCCCGCAGAAGTAGCCGCAATAGTTGCCCGTGAAGTCCGTATTGACGATGTTTCGGTCATAGCGGCGCTACTGCACGACGTAGTAGAAGACACCGAATACACGCTCAAAGATATCAAAGAAGAATTTGGCGAGGACGTAGCAAGAATCGTGGACGGCGTAACCAAAATCAGCGACGTATTCAAAAGCCACGAAGTTCGCCAAGCCGCCAGCTACCGCAAACTCTTGCTTTCGATGGCAAGTGATGTGCGAGTCATTTTGGTCAAATTTGCCGACCGCCTTCACAATATGCGCACCTTGCAGTTTCTGCCCGAACACAAGCAAAAGCGCATGGCACAGGAAACATTGGACATTTACGCACCCTTCGCGCACCGCTTCGGACTTGGTACTATCAAGTGGGAGCTGGAAGATTTATCGTTCAAATACATCAACCGCGAGGCATACGACCAACTCAAAAACGCCCTCAACACCAAACGCGGTGAGCGCGAGGATTATATTGCCGACTTTGCCAAGCCGATTGAAGAACGCTTGCGTGAATATGGCTTAAAAGCTGATATTAGCGGGCGAGCGAAGCATTTGTACTCGATTTTCAACAAAATGCTCAAGCGCGTCAAATCGCTGGATGATATTTACGACCTTTTTGCTATCCGTATTATTCTGGACACCGATAACGTCAATGACTGCTTTGTGGTCTATGGCATCGTTTCGGACATTTATACGCCCGTGCCGGAGCGCTTCAAAAATTATATTTCTGTTCCCAAGAAAAATGGCTACCAGTCGCTCCATACGACAGTTATCGGTCCCGGCGGAAAAAAAGTGGAGGTGCAAATTCGCACACGCTCCATGCACGAAATCGCGGAACTCGGCGTGGCTGCCCACTTCAAGTACAAGGAGCGCACCAACGGTTCCTACGTGGAGGACAAAGACCTTGAAGAATGGGCACAATGGGTGCGGGATATTTTTGAAAATGCCGGAGACGAAGCCAGCGAACAGGTCTTTGAGAGTTTCAAGCTGAATCTTTTCCAAGAAGAAATCTACGTCTTCACGCCCAAAGGCGATTTACGGATTTTGCCCAAAGGCGCGACACCGGTGGACTTTGCGTTCGATATTCACAGCAAAGTCGGCTATCACTGCATCGGCGCAAAGGTGAACGGACGCATTGTGCCGCTCAACTACACGCTCCAAAGCGGCGACCAAGTAGATGTACTCACATCGAAAAATCAATCGCCCAGCAAAGACTGGGAGCGCTTTGTTACCACGCATAAAGCAAAAGCCGCTATTCGCAAATTCCTGAATGAGGAAAACCGAAAACTTGCCTCTGAAGGACGTGAACTCTGGGAGCGAAAGATAAAGAAGCTGGAAGTGCGCATGAACGATGACGACATGGAAAAACTGGCAGCCGTGTTCAAATTCCCGCACAAAGGCGACCTCTATGCAGCGTTGGGAGCAGGCACACTGGACGTGGACGTGGTGGCAAAAGTAGCGGAAGAGCGCTATCCGGCAAATCCGGCAAAAACGAAAGCGCCGCCGCCGCCCGCTGTCAGCGAAAAAGAAAAAGAGAACGGCATTATTACGATTGACAAATTCACCTCCAAAGCCCGCACCGAAACAAGTGTTACGTTGAACGGGAGTGGCGGAAACATTCTCTATTCTTACGCCCGATGCTGCAATCCCGTACCGGGCGACGACATTGTGGGCGTGGTAACGATTGGCAGTGGCGTAAAAATTCACCGCCGCGCCTGCAAAAACATCAAAACCATGTCCGAAGCCTTGCAGCCACGTATCGTCGAAGTGAATTGGTCGTCGAATGACAATGAAGGAAAGTTTCTGGCAGCAATCCGTATCACGGGCGAAGACCGCACGGCAATGCTGAACGATATTACATCCGCGATTGCCTCTTACAACAACACCAATATTCGCGGCGTAAACATTGATTCTTTCGATTCAATATTTGAAGGCATTGTCACAGTCTATGTCAAGAATACCGAACATTTGGAGCGCCTTTTCTTAAAATTGCGTAAGATTAAGGGGGTCAAGACCGTAGAACGCTTTGAAGAATAGAAATTGTGTTTACCACAGTTACCATTTGGTGATTACGAAAAAAAGTTCTACATTTGCAGTCTGTTTTTGAAAATGTACTCTCGCAGCGTCATCTACGCACTAGACAACACTGCGAACCAATCAAGGAGACGTGGCCGAGCGGTTAGGCAGAGGTCTGCAAAACCTTCTACGGCGGTTCAAATCCGCCCGTCTCCTCTTTTTTTTGTTTTCACCCATCATTTGCATTATGGCTACAACCGCAGATTTGAGAAAAGGCGCAGTCCTAAAATTCAACAACGACCCCTGCCTCATTTTAGAATCCGAACACCGCACACCGGGCAATCTTCGTGCTTTCTATCAAGTAAAGATGCGTAATCTTCGCAGTGGGAAGCTCACCGAAACACGCTTCCGCTCTGGCGAAACACTAGAGTTTTTGCGCGTAGAAAAGCGTGAATACCAATTTCTCTACAAAGACGGCGACAGCTACGTTTTCATGGACAAAGAAAGCTACGACCAAGTGTCGGTAGATCCAAAGATTGTCGGTGATTACGCGAAATACCTCAAAGAAGGCTCTGATTCGTATATTACCTTCAATGAATCTGAAATTTTGTCTATTGAAATGCCGTCCCATGTCATTCTGCGCGTTACACAGACCGAACCGGGCGTAAAGGGCGATTCTGTGAATAACATTATGAAACCTGCCATTATGGAAACCGGCGCTGAAATTCCTGTGCCGATTTTCGTGAACGAAGGCGATATGATTCGCATTGATACTTCCAACGGCGCATATATTGAGCGTGTGAAGGGTTAATTCTTCAGCTCAACTAGGACTTCAATTTCGCTGACCTCAGAAAATATCATCGTTCAACCTCATTCCTACCCGCTATGGATTTGCAGTACCTTCGACGCTTACTCAAAATTTTTGATGAAAGCACCGCCGTTGACCTAGAAATCGAAGAAGAGGGGATAAAACTGCGCCTTTCTAAGTTTTCCGAGCACCAAGTAGCCATTGCAAGCGCTCCGCAAGTGATACACATTCCTTCGCAGCAGCCTACTCAAGTGCTAGCACCGCAAGCTGCCATGCCTCAAGCCGCAGCACCCCAAGCTGCCGCACCAAGCGCACCACCCGCTTCGGAAGGAAAACAAGCTCATCAAATTTGTTCGCCTATTGTCGGGACGTTCTATCGCGCCCCCGCCCCTGATGCTGACTCGTTTGTACAGGTGGGTTCACGCATTTCGGCAGGTGCAACCCTTTGTATCGTCGAGGCGATGAAGCTCATGAACGAGATTGAAAGCGATGTATCGGGAACAGTCGTAAAAATCCTCGTTGAAAACGGGCAACCCGTCGAATACAACCAACCGCTTATGCTGGTCGAACTAGATTAACGACAATTACGAATTATGAATTACGAATGACGCGGCTTCCTTACCGTGTCCCACGCAGTTTGAAACCTCATTCGCAATTCGTAATTCTTCATTCGTAACTTCTCCGATATTATGTTCAAGAAAGTTCTCATTGCCAATCGTGGCGAAATTGCTTTGCGCATTATCCGTGCTTGCCGTGAACTCGGCGTAAAAACTGTTGCCGTGTATTCCGAAGCTGACCGCAGCTCGCTCCATGTTCGCTTTGCCGACGAAGCGATTTGCATTGGTCAGGCAGCCAGCAAGCAAAGCTACCTCTACGTGCCTTCCATTATTGCCGCAGCCGAAATTAGCGAAGCAGACGCTATCCATCCGGGCTACGGCTTTCTCTCCGAAAACGCCGATTTTGCCGAGATTTGTACCGATTGCGGTTTCAAATTTATCGGTCCCAAGCCGTTCTCCATCTCCAAAATGGGCAACAAATCCGTTGCCAAAGAAACCATGCGCGAAGCCAATGTGCCCGTTATTCCGGGCAGCAAGGGTATCGTCTCGACGCTGGAAGAAGCACAGCGCCTTGTGGCGGAAATTGGCGTACCGGTGATGCTCAAAGCCTCTGCTGGTGGTGGTGGCAAAGGAATGCGCCTTGTAACTTCTCTTGATGGGGTAGAACAAGCCTTTGTGACCGCTCGCAACGAAGCAGAAGCTGCTTTTAGCAATCCTGACCTCTATATCGAAAAATTTGTCGAAGAGCCGCGCCACATTGAAATTCAAGTTTTTGGCGACCAGCACGGCAACGTCATTCACCTGAACGAGCGGGAATGCTCCATTCAGCGCCGTCACCAAAAGCTCATTGAAGAAGCGCCGTCACCAATTTTGGACGAGGAATTGCGTCGCAAAATGGGTGATGCTGCCGTCAAAGCGGCTCAAGCAGTGGATTATGAAGGCGCAGGAACAATCGAATTTCTCGTGGATAAGCACCGCAATTTCTACTTTATGGAGATGAACACCCGTATTCAGGTAGAACACCCCGTAACCGAAGAAGCTCTTGGCATTGACCTTGTGAAAGAACAAATTCGTGTCGCTGCCGGAGAACCGCTCTCCATCTCAGGCGGTGCGCCCCGTCGTCATTCGATTGAATGCCGCATCAATGCGGAAGACCCTTACCACAACTACCGCCCTTCACCCGGCAAAATCACCGCACTGCATTTTCCCGGCGGTCCCGGAGTGCGCGTAGATTCTCACATCTACGAAGGATATTCCATTCCTCCTTACTACGATTCGCTCATTGCAAAACTCATTTCTATCGGCGAGAACCGCACCGAAGCTATTGCCCGCATGAAACGTGCGTTGCAGGAATTTGTCATCGAAGGTATTCAAACGACCATCCCATTTCATTTGAAAATGATGGGTAATAAAGATTTCATCTCCGGCGAGTTTGATACCAAATATCTCGACACCCATAATTGGCAAGATTTCTAAGTTGGCAGCGCATTACGGCAACGACAATGAATTCATCTGCTCCCCCAACTATCACTATATCCGAAGCAGATACTCCCGAAACACTTCAACTCTTTCGGGTATTAGCAGGGGAACTCTTGACAGAGTACGGCTTCGACCTCAGTTTTCAAAATGTTGACGAAGAAATGGCGCATTTGCCCGGCAGGTACGCCCCGCCTACGGGCGCAGTACTCTTGGCTTTTGTAAACGACGAGCCCGCAGGATGTGTTGCTATGCGCCCTCTGGAGGAGGGTATTTGCGAGATGAAGCGCTTGTATGTGCGCCCTGCCTTTCGCTCCTTGAAATTGGGAAAACTTCTGAGCGAACATATTCTGAAAGCCGCAAAGTCAAGCGGCTACCGCTTTATGCGCCTCGACACCCGACGCGAACAGATGCACCGTGCTATTGCTATTTATTCATCACTTGGATTTTACGAAATTCCGCCGTATAATGTAAATCCACTCCCTGACATTTACTACATGGAATGTGATTTGACACGTTAAAAAAACGACTACCAACTAACACTCTTTCATCGAACTTTCTTCCCTTGGAGGCAATATGACATTTCCCGCAGCCCTAAAATACACCAAAGAACACGAATGGGTACGCATCGAAGGTAATATCGGCATTGTGGGCATCACAGACCATGCTCAAGGCGAACTTGGCGATATTGTCTATGTGGATATTCCCGATGTCGGTGTAAACATGAACCAAGGTGATGTTTTCGGTACGATTGAAGCCGTCAAGACCGTCGCAGACCTTTTTGCTCCCGTAAGCGGCACTATCCTTGAATTTAACGCCGCCGTCAACGATGCCCCGGAATCCATCAACGACGACCCCTATGGTGCGGGCTGGATTATCAAAGTTCAACTCTCAAACCCCGACGAAATCGGTGGATTGCTTGATGTGGCTTCCTATAAAGCACTTGTTGGTCAGTAACCTTCCCCCCGGGAAAACAATCATTATGAAATATCTCATTCAGTTCTCCGGCGTAGCTCTAGGGCTGTATTTAGGGCTGTATCCCGCACTTGATAAGCCCCGTCCTACGTGGTGGCGGTGGATATTGGCTTCTGTGCTTACGCTTACGGTTGTACTCGCGCTTGCTCCGCATACAGCCGGAACGTTCTCGGATGCCGTGATTATGCGCCGCGCGGGAGCAAATCCCGTCGTACCCGTCAAAGTTCATCTTGACGAAATGCCGACAGCACCATCACAAAACGAGCCAATGATTGTCAAAATGACGGACTTTAGCGAGGGCGAGCCAACACAAGCATTTGTGCGTGTTCCGGTGGCTCTCGCACCGCAACTTGTCGGCATGAAAACGGCAGTACTCGCAATAGAACGCGACAGTGCTGCGACGGACAATGTTTTCCTTGCGAAAAGCCTCATCGTTGCAAACCCGCTTTTGACCTTGCCTTTTATTCCACAACTCGAAGAACGGGCGCGAAATCTCTACTTCCACGTACCGATGTCGTGGGTAGCAATGCTGGCGTATATCGTGGCAATGGTCTATGGATTTCGTTATCTCAAAACACGCGATATTGGCTACGACATCAAGTCATCGTCGGCAGCAGCACTGGGAACACTCTTCACGCTCCTTGCAACGATAACAGGCGCGATTTGGGCAAAATTTAATTGGGGTTCATTCTGGAATTGGGATCCGCGCGAAACCTCAATTTTCATTCTTTTGCTCATGTACGGCGCTTACTTCGCGCTGCGGCAAGCGGTGGACAACGAGGAACGGCGCGGACGGCTTTCGGCGGTATATGTCATTTTTGCCGTTGTTCCAGCAGTCTTCCTCATGTTCATCATGCCGCGCATTATGGACGGCTTGCATCCGGGCGCAGGCAACGACGGCAGCGTGGGACCTGTCCTCAGCACGAAAAAAGAGGAATTGAATCTTCTCAAGCAGGTTATTTTTTCGCTAGCATTTGGCGGTTTTACGATGCTCTTTTTCTGGATGCTTTCCTTGCAAGTCCGCATCAAGACGCTGCAATTTCGCAAACAGCAATAATCCTTTTTCCGAAAGCCCGCAATGAAGTTCATTGACCTCCAAAGCGCTTCCATTTCTGCCTTTGTTGGCTCGGTCATTACGCTGTTTCTGGCTTACATTAGCGGCTCGTCTTTTTCGGCGTTACCGTTTCCTATTATTGCTATTTTATCGGGCTTTGTGGTAACGGGAATTGTAGAAGGGATTTTATCGAAAGGCGTAACGATACTGGAACCCGCCATTGGTGCGGTGTTGGTGGGAATTGTTCTTTTTATTGTTCTCCCGATGATGAACATTCGCGGTTTTCACGACCTCGACAGTGCTGTGCTGGTGGTCATGCTCATCAATGGCGTGATTTTATCAGCACTGGGGGGCTGGGTCGGCGAAAAATTACAAGGCACACTAGACGACGACATCCCCGATGAAAGCCCGATAGATTGGGGTTGGGTGATGTGCGGTGCGGCACTGGCAACAACTATCACGATGCTTTGTGCCAGTTCATTGGTTGTGGTGCTGGGGTATCATCTGACGAACCATTTTCTTGCATTTTTCTTGGGTCTTTTTATTGCGGGTTTGATTATCGGTTATCGCTCACCGGGCATTGCCGTCAAAGAAGCCGGAGTAGCGGGCTTTCTGGCGGTGGTGCTGAATATTGATATTGTTTGTGTGGCGCTTGGAATGCTGGACATTACCATTATTTTAAGCGGTCTCGTGCTGGGGATATTGATGACGCTCTTGGGCGGCTGGGTTGGAGAAAAAATCCAAGAAGGGCGAATGCAATAGAGTAAAATTGCTATGATTACGAGCAAGAGTGTGAGAGAAAAAAAAGCCTCTTCTCTCAAAATAGATTGGCCGTGTCTTTTGTATCTGATAAGTGATAAAATTGATGAAATATGGCTCCCCGCGAACGAAAAATCCGTGCCTGAAAACAGGGGAAATTTTCGGTTTTTCAGATATTTTTTCTCTCAAAAATGAGAGTCATGTCCCGCTCAGCGCTTTTCGCCTTCGGAAATTATTTTTTTCGGATGGGGACGTGTATGTTTGTGCCAGTTGAAATACACACACTTTGTTTTCTTAGTTCTATTTTTTGAGGAGTTTTATGAAACGTTTTGGTAGTACAGTGAATTATGCGGCACGGACTTTGGTGCTGTTGTTGGTCGTGTTTTCTTCGTCGCTTACTTTGCTTGCGCAGACGGTGAATGTTACGACGTTGACATCAGGAGGAATTACTCAGTATCCTAACGGTTTAGCAATAGATTTATCAGGAAGCATCTATGTTCAAAGTGGAACTACAGCTTCTATTCTTAAAATAGCTTTAGATGGCAATCGAACAAGCATAGGGCAAAATATATTCTCTAAAATTACGGGCATTGCAGTTGATGCGGCAGGAAACCTTTTCCTATCAGCTTGGTATCAGCAGTGTATCTATAAAATAAGCCCCAATGGATTAACAACGGTATTTGCATCGGGTTTACTTGCACCTGCCGGAATTGCTTTAGATTCAGCAGGAAACTTGTATGTTGCGGATTACCTTCGGATTTGTAAAGTAAGCCCCAATGGATTTGTGACAACGCTGGCAGGAAGTAATAGTGTAAGTGGAATAGCCGATGGAAATGGATTGCAGGCAAGATTCGATCAGGCAGGTGGTTTGGCTCGTGATGTGTTTGGTAATCTTTATATCGGAGATGCGTATCGTATTCGTAAATTGACCCCGAATGGTGATGTTACGACATTGGCTGGCGCGACTTCCCCTGGATTCCAAGATGGAACTGGGGCTGAAGCAAGATTTTCCTTCGTTTCAAGCGAAGAAATACCTGCTAATATAGCTATAGATGCTTTCGGTAATATATTGGTAGCAGATATAAACAATCAGCGCATTCGTAAGGTAAGCCCAAGTGGTGTTGTAAAGACCTTAGCTGGGAGTGGTGCCTTCGGATATGCAGATGGTGATGGGGCTATAGCGCAGTTCTTCCGCCCAACAGGCATAGCTGTTGATGCTGCTGGAAATGTCTATGTAGCAGAAGGATTAGGTGGTGGGCGCATCCGCAAAATTACCATTTCTTCCCCCGCCTCCGCCCCAACGGTCTTCACCGCCCAAACCCCGCTCACCACCATCACAGGCGCTATACCATATTCCTACACCTTCGCAGCGAACGGCTCACCCGTGCCCGCGTACAGCCTTGCAAACGGTACACTGCCGACGGGCTTGACGCTTTCTTCGGCGGGTACGCTGTCGGGTACACCGACTGCACCGGGCACGTTCTCCTTTGCTGTTACCGCTACCAATTCTGTCGGCTCGCTCACGAGTACAACGGTGACCATTACCGTTCCCGCTGTTGCACCCACGGGCTTCAGCGCTGCCGCACCACCGCCGTCGGCTAATTCAGGCACGGCTATCACGCCCTACACCTTTGTTGCATCGGGCTTCCCCACACCTGTGTTTGGCATTGTCAGCGGCAGCCTACCTCCAGGCTTGACACTGAACCCTGCAACGGGCGTGCTTTCGGGTACACCCACCACAGGCGGTGCTTACAGCTTTACCGTACAGGCAAGCAACAGCGCAGGTTCGTATTCTTCCGCACCGATTGCGATGACGGTGAATCAAGCTCCATCGTCATTCACCGCACAGACCCCGCCCGCAAGCGCTACGGTCGGCACTGCTTATACATACTCCTACGCTGCGGGCGGCTTCCCAGCACCGACGTACAGCGTTGTCGGCACGTTGCCCACAGGCTTGACCTTGGACGCTTCCACTGGCACAGTCTCTGGTACGCCGACCGTGGCAGGTTCGTACACGTTCTCAATTAGTGCAACTAATTCCGCCGGAACACTGACCAGCACTTCGGCGACGGTTATCGTCTCTCCATCGTCGTCGGCACCAAGTTCGTTCTCCGCCCAAACTCCGCCCGCAAGTGCTTCCACCTCGGCGGCTTACAATTATACATTTGTTGCAAACGGCTTCCCCGCACCCACCTTCAGCGTGGCAAGCGGTTCGCTGCCGCCGGGCTTAACGTTGAACCCGGCAACAGGCGCACTTTCAGGCACTCCGACGTCAGGCGGGAATTACACCTTTACTCTACAAGCAACGAATGGTCAAGGCTCCGCTACAAGTTCGCCCGTGAGCATTGCCGTCAGCCAAGCTCCCGGAACATTCTCGGCACAAGCACCGCCTGCGCAGGTGAATGGCGGAACGGCAATTACGCCCTACCAATTCCAAGCAAACGGTTTTCCCGCGCCCACCTACAGCGTGGCAAGCGGCTTGCTTCCGACAGGCTTGACGCTGAACCCGACCACAGGCGTACTTTTGGGAACTCCTTCGGCAACGGGTACATTCGTCTTCACCCTGCAAGCAAGCAACGCTGACGGCTCCACCGTGAGCCAACCTGTTTCCATGACGATTAACCCCGCTCCGCCAACTGCATTCAGCGCGTCCACTCCGCCAAGCAATGCACAGGTGGGCTTTGGATATTCCTATACCTTTGTTGCCGATGGCGGTTTCCCCGCACCCACCTACACCGTAGCAAGCGGCACACTGCCTGCCGGGATAACGCTTAACCCGACAACGGGTGTCCTTTCCGGGACTCCCTCGTCAGCAGGTTCGTTTGGTCCCATTGTCATTCAAGCAAGTAATGGTGGCGGATTGGTTAGTTCTACGTCGTTTACCATCGCTGTTGCACCGCCCCCACCTCTGCACCTGTTATCATCAACTTTACGCCTGCCTCCGCCACAATCGGCGGCGGCGTAACGATTCGTGGCACAGGCTTCACAGGCGCAACATCCGTCAGTTTTGGCGGAACTGCTGCATACAGCTTTTCAGTGCTTTCGGATTCCGTTATCGCTGCCACTGTTGGCGGCAGCGCAAGCGGAGCCGTTGCCGTTACAACCCAATATGGAACCACGTCGGCAAGCGGCTTTACCTATAATGCCGTCACCCCGCCCGTTATCAGCAGCTTCAGTCCCACGACTGCCCGCCCGGGCGATACCGTCATCATTCGCGGTGTACGCTTCTTTACGGCTTCTACCGTCAGTTTTGGCGGGGTAGCGGTGCGGTACACGGTCGTTTCCGATTCCGTCATTCATGCTTATATCTCAACATCGGTTGTTTCCGGTGCAGTCAATGTTGTGAATGCTGCGGGTAATTCTACATTGAACGGCTTCACATTCATCGCGCTTCCAGCAGCACCGCGTATCACGTCATTCACGCCCAATCGTGCTTCGGCAGGTGCTTCGGTGGTTATCACCGGAACGAACCTCACGGGTGCTACCCGCGTGAAGTTTGGTGCCTTCGATGCCGCTTCGTTTGTGGTCAATTCGGCAACCCAAATCACGGCGGTCGTCGGCAGCAACGGCT
>CALCNX010000146.1 GCA_937899715.1 uncultured bacterium
AGCGCCGTTTCTCCCGCAATTTTGGTGCGGGCTATAGGCGCAAGCTCCGATGTGCAAAACCAATTGCTCGATACCGGTCATCAATTGTTTCAATACCGGGTTGAGGTGCCGGTTCCGTCGCTGATGGCGACGGCCTTGGCGGGACAGCATGGCGGAGACGTAGTCCGTCGAGCTATTATTCGATGTCGATCAGTGCCGTTCATATCTCCCGGGAGGGCCTGAGGAAATAAATTGTGCGGCTGACGCCTCGGGGGGCGAAAGGGCGCCGGACCATGCAAAAAATGCTCGATCGGGAAATTTGAAGCGATCGCACCCGCAGAGACGGGCGCTAGATCGCTTCGAAACTGCCGTCCAATTTGGGAAGCGCGGCAGATCCTGTAACGATTGTGCTGAGCGAAGCTGGCGTCATTGGCCAACGACGCACAAAGGGCCGCCTATCGCGTCGGCAACGCCAATACCGGAAGTTCCAGATCGTCCGACAAAGCAGACGTAGCAGGGAAATAGCGCGGCGCCATTCGGGGAGCGTTTTTGGTAATACGCCAATGCCGGAAAGGAAAATGCGCGCTTTTCGGCGATATGGTGGCGGAGACGGAGGGATTCGAACCCTCGGTAGGAGTAATCCCCCTACGACGGTTTAGCAAACCGTTGGTTTCAGCCACTCACCCATCTCTCCGGGAGTGCGAAACGCTTGTAATGTGCATTACAGTTTCCCAATTTAGCTGTTTTTGCTACTCTGTGCAAGAAAATTTTCATTCCTGCACGGAAGAATTTTTCGTACCACGCAAAACTTTGTTTCACATTGCGGTAAAGAATCACTAGATTTGGCAGTCCTTCGTTCACACGATTGCTTCAGAATGCGCTTCGGTGCGTCGTCTTTGACAGCACAGCCATCGCCCGACTTATTCGGAACTTTTCCCCGCAAACGCTATGCCGCCGCTTACGCTCACATCGCCCCCAACGCTCCATGAGATTCTTGAAGAACTCTATACTCTTCGCCGTTTTCATGCGACGGCGGGCTTACATCGTATTCAGTCTTTGCTTGAGACGCTCGGCAAGCCCCACAACCGCTTCCTGTCTATTCATATAGCCGGAACAAACGGCAAAGGCACTGTTTCATCCGTGCTGGCATCGGTGCTGCGCGAGGCAGGTTTTACCGTTGGACTCTACACCTCGCCCCATATTTTGCGGTTTAATGAGCGTATTCGTGTGAATGGCGAGGAAGTCAGTGACGAAGAGCTGTTCAGCCTCGTCCAGACGATTATGCCGCTTGTCGTTGCGGAAAATGCAACGTTCTTTGAAGCCGCCACAGCGCTTGCTTTTCAGTACTTTGCTGCACGAAATGTGGACATAGCGATTATCGAAACCGGGCTGGGCGGACGCTTGGATGCTACCAACATTTTGACCGCAGAAAACGTACTCGCCACAGCGATTACCTCTATTGACTACGACCACACTGAATATCTGGGCGACACACTTCCCGAAATTGCCTCTGAAAAAGCCGGAATTATGAAGCGGAATGTGCCGTGCATTATCGCCGAGTCGCGCCCAAGCCTTCGCGCAACATTTGAAAACTATGCAGAGCGCCACAAAGCAGACGCACTCTTTCTTGACGATGCGTACAGCGTCTCAATTCAAGAATGCAAACCCGACTTTTCAATGACCGTCAACCTTACCTCGCCACGGGGAACACTCCACGCGGTAGAATCACGCCTCTGCGGAACACATCAAGCGCACAATATTCTCACTGCGTTTGCTATTCTCGACCGTGTTTGCGCAAACTTTCCCACCACGCCAGACCAGTTCCGAAGAGGCTTGCAGAACATTACGGCAAATAGCGGTTTGCGTGGACGCATTGAACTTTTGAGCGCAAGCCCGCTTGTGGTGATGGATGTGGCGCATAATCCTGCCGGAATGACGATGCTCATTCAAACGCTCGAACGCTGTGGGTATGCGGATGTGCAGTGGAACGCTCTTTTTGCAGCAATGCAGGACAAACAAATGGACGCAATGCTCACCACGCTTGCGCCTGTTGTTCGGCGCTTGCACGTCCCCACGCTCACGTTCTCCCGCGCCCGATCGGCAGGTGATATTGTGCAAGAAGCCTCTCGTTTCGGTATCGTCGCCGAGGAATACCCATCCGTAGCGAATGCGTGCGAAACAGTCTTTGCCATCAATGAACCAACACTTATCGTCGGCTCGTTCCATTTGGCGGAAGATGTTCTGCGCTGGTGGGAATCTCGTTCGGCGAAAATTTTAGCGGGCAATAGTCTGTAACAGCCGCTATTTGGTCAGGGAAGTCGTGGTTTACAAATGTTTAACCTTGATTTGAGAAAAGTTTTTCGTATCTTGTTTTTATGGTTGATATGTCAACTATTTATATCTTCACAATCAAGACTTTATTCACAATCAGCACATTCTATGAAATCACGATTTGTAGCGTTTTTCAAGCGTATCGGGCAGCGAATTGGTCGTGTTAAAAAAACTAATTCGGTCTTTGCGGCTCCGCAGCCTGCACTCACGGCGGCTCCGCAGCCCTTGCTCTTGGAAGCGGCAAAAGTATTTTATGACGAAACTGAAGTTCTTTCCGGCAATATCCGTATTCACGTCGGGCGCTGGAACGTTGTTGGGGCAACAAAAACGGTACTTCTCATCCACGGGCTTTCGGCGAACCATATGTGCTGGAAGGTAATGGGCGAGTTTTTGCAGCAACAAGGAATCAACGTCGTTGCGGTGGATTTGCGCGGGCGCGGGCGCTCGGACAAGCCTCGCGGCGACTACGGCACAAGGGCGCATATTCCCGATATGTGTGCCGTCATTGAGCAACTTGGTCTGAACGCACCCGGACGCGAAAAGCCGATTGTGGTTGGTCATTCGCTCGGTGCGGCGATTGGAATGGTACTCGCGTGGAAGCATCCCGAATATGTCGGCAAACTTGTGATGATGGATGCCGGTGCACCGATTAACCCCATTAACGCCCTCAAAGCATATTTCACGATTCGTTCTTCAGTGCAGCGTCTCGGAACGGTCTATCCAAGCGCAGAGGCGTATATTGAGCGCATCAAGGAAATTCCGATGCTTCAGCCCTGGGACGACGTGATAGAAGCATATGTGCGCTACGACTTGGAAGATATGGGCGAGGGGCGCGTTCGCTCAAGCGTTCCGCCCTACGTGGTGGAAGCAGAATACAACAGTATCGGCAGTTCGCTCAGTATCGGCACGATTATGAAAAACAACATCTTTCACCCAATTAAGCAAATACGTCGCGTGATTGACAGCGAGATTTTGCACTTCCGCTATTCCGAATTACAAATGCCCGTTCTGGCTATTGGTGCAGGCGCATACAACCTCCGTCCGGGCGACGAAATTCTGCCGCCAAAGGGCTTGGAGTTCTTGAAAAATCACATTCCCAACTGCACAACGCACACAGTAGAAGGCGCAAACCACTACACGCTTATTTTGGGCAAATTCCCTGACCGCGATTCGGTACTGCTTGATTTTATCAATCGTTGAAGAGTAATCCTGCTCAAAGTTCGTATCCTCATGCTGAGTCTGCCCGAAGCGTCTTGCCGTGCTTCAGCAATCTTTAGTGTGAGGATTTTTTTTGTATCGGTTGGGTGAACAGAGTTTGACTGGCTGTGCCGTTAGATAATACCGACAACCGCAAAAACCGCTATAAAAACGAATATCATTACTCCCAAAATGATGGAGTAGTTCTTGGGTTCAATGTGTCCCGACGTATCCATTTGCCTGATTAAAGGGAACAATCGCCAGAAAAACGATGCGGTTGCGATAGCCAGCGCCGGTAAGGTCATCTTTTGTAGATTTGCATCGCCAAAAACGATAATCACCGCCAAGAGTAACAGAAAAATCAACTTTGCTCCGGCAACCCAGAATACAAGATAGCGAACAAAATTATGGATTTCTGGGTACTGTTTGGATTTCTCCCATGCGGTAAAAACTCCGGGCGCATTGGCGTATTTAGAACCCGGCGCAAAATAGAGAGCTATCACATTCGCTATCTCTAACACCATAAAGACAACAATAACAATTTTGACGGGTGTCATGATTTTGACTTTCTACAATGTCGTGAATTCAAATTTTGTTTATACCCATTTTGTCAAAGTAGATAAAAGCGGGTACAAACGCAAATCGAATCCGTTTAATGTAAGCATTGGAGCGGTAAACCGACGAACTCTTCGCTCCGGCGCTGGCGAAGAAGGGATTACAAAGGTCAAACACCGCACAAAGTCAGTAAATATAACAACCGCCCGAACGCAAGCCAACGGCTTGACAGTTGCCGGAAGCGTTAAGCTCGGCTGTTATTTTTTCGACCAGTATGTTATTCATCAGACTTTTTGATGACAAATGGTAGCGTTGCTTGCTCACGAATATAGCTTTTCCAGATTATTGCTTGAAATTGCTTATTATTTGCCCAAGCATACCAAATTGCTCCTTGTATGCGTTGAAGTCGTGTCTTTTTGTTCGATGACCAATTCATCTGAGCTATTTCTTTACATAGATTTGAGTAGGTTTGAAACACTTGCTTCACCTCTTCATTATTTCGGTTTTTCAGCAAATCATTCTCAACGGTAGAAAAACAAAAATTCTTTAACTCAGAATCTATGTTCTTTTCACTATCAACAAAACATTGACCATTATCACAAATAGTGGTTTTGATGCGCATATCGTTATCATCGTCAAGAGAGGGAAAAAACAGCCTTGCCGCTATTTGCATCACATCATCAAATCTATATTCTTTTGGTTTTGTTTGGGAGTAAAGTTGTTGGCTCAATAAGAAACAGAAACCGATTAGCAAGATTGCAGCTTTCATAATTTGTGTTACAGAGATAAAGGTAACGAAAATTTCTTTTGTTGAATAATTCGCGTTAACAGGCTAAAGAGCGGTACACCCCCGCCGAATTTTTCGCTCTGGCGCGGGAACAGGAATTGCCGCACTCACGTCGCCGGAAGCAAACAGTTCGGTGTTCCACCAGACGGGAAGCACCAGAAAGCAGACGAAACCGCTAATGCGCTAACACACCGCAAACTAAGAAACAGAATCGATAAAATTATAAGTTCAATCAATTATTTCAACGACCACTATCTTATCTTCAAACGTCATATCGAAAATTTTCTGAGATTCACGATTAACCCGATGTAACTCCATCATTAAACCTTCATTTATATATTGTTCTGGGGTCATAGGAATATCGGGTCGTAATTTTATAGTTGAAATATCTTTTTCCCAAGTTTGAATTGCCAGTTTTACTCCAGATTTAATACTCTCTGACTTTTCACAATACCATGGTCTAAAATCCCAATTTAATTCATTGGAAAATTTAAATTTACGAGATAGTTTTGTATTTGAAGGGTTAAATATCTCTAAAAGTTCATCCACGCAATTTAGGATGATAAGTAGTTCATATGCAATATCAGGTCGCCGACTGCTTTCAATAGGGTTGCTCTTTACTTTTTCCATGGCAGATATACTCAACTCTAATATTTTTGCAGCAAGGTGCACAATAATTGATGAAGCATCGTGTGTTTTTACCATATTTTTTCAAACAAGTGACGAAAATGAAGTATTGTTGCTCAAGATTCAGAATAACACGAAACCGAGTTCTAGCCTATTTTCCACTCCCCACAAAATAATCAATCTAGAGTACTCTTTGTGAGGCGCTAAATAACAACAAGGCAGCCAAACGACTGCCTTGTTTTATCATTGTGCAAAAAATCTGCTTTATTTATCCTTCAAAAACTCCCAGATTTCCGGCAGTGTCGGGCGTTTGCCATATACCAAGATAGCAACGCGGAAAATTTTTGCAGAAAAATAGGTTACAATCACCGTTGCCAAAAGCAAAAGCGTCAGACTGAGCGCAATTTCCCACAGGGGCGGCATTTGGATGCTGATGCGCATTGCCATAATCGTCGGCGCGGTGAAGGGAATGTAGCTGAAGACTTTCGCAATCGTGGAGTTCGGATTTTGCAGCACCACCGTCAGTAAGGTCATCGGCACCACAAGCAGCATCGTTGCGTATGAGGTAATTTGCTGCGCTTCTTGCTCGGTCGTGGTAAGCGACCCCAAGCCCAGCAACAATGAAGCATACAGCAGATAGCCAAAAAGCATGAAGATAAGTGTCACGGGAAGATTACTCAGCGCCGAAAGCGACACGCCGAAGTATATCACCGCTCCAACACCAAAGACGCTCCAGACCAGTGCCTGTGCTATGCCCAAGCCGGAAAGCCCCAAAAGTTTGCCCATCATCAGCTCAAAGGGCGAGCAGGACGAGACCAGTATTTCCATGATGCGATTGTTTTTCTCCTCAACCAGTCCGCGCACAAGCATTTGTCCTGTTCCCAGAATGAGGATGAATAAAATCAGTACCGAAGCATACGCCAGTCCGAAGACTTCCAGAAAGCCGCTTTCTTTGGCATTACCGTCTTTGCTAATTTTGAGCGAGGTTGTTTCCAGCGATTGCGAAAGGCTCTTGAATACGGTCAAATCAATCCCCTTTTTGATGGCAGCCTGCTCGGTGAGCGCTTTTTCGATGCCGCGCTCAATCGCGTTAATGTCGCGTATGTTCCCAACGTTGTCGCTGCGGTACTCAATTTTGTGCGTAGTTTCTACATCGGCGGGAATGACAAAAAGTCCCGTAAAATCGCCTTTGAACACGCGCGGAGAATAATCTTTCAAAAACGTCTCGCGGCTCATTAGCTTTGCGTCCACTGGCACAAGATCGAAATTTTGCATCCCGTTCTTGAGTTTGTATTTCTGCGTCAGCATTGCCTGCACAGGCTCGCGGAGGGACATTGTTTCGTCGTAGAATGCAAATTTTTTCGTACTTTCATCGCCTCGGAGCGCCAGAAGCGAGGGCAGGGCTGCGAAGACAAGCATAATGAGGGGAGTCGCCACAAGAGAGATAATAAAAGCCTTCGTGCGGGCTTTTTCGATAAATTCCCAACGAGCAACGGCAAAAAGTTTTTGGAAGTTCATGCGGGTTTGCAGCAAAAGTGGAACATTGGTAAACTGTGAAGAGCATTAGCACGACGGCAAATATCGCTTCTTTCGGGGTGATTTCCAAAACGGAATCCTTCTGCGGAAGTTTCAATTTCTCTCAAACGATATACGCCTCCTCCATCAGCATTATGCCGCAAGAAGGTATTTGTGAAGAAGTAGGGAAAGTGATATTTTGGAGAAGTTTCACGGAGACTCCAGAACACGCTGATTAGCGCGTTTTGCAAGCAATTAAGAGCCATACTACTTCAGTTTCATTCACACATTTGCGAGGTTATTATATGCAAGTGCATATTTTCAGAGGTCCAGACCGCATCTTCGGCTTTACCGCAGAACCATCGGGAGCAAATCTTCCGGCAAAGTACGCACCGTGGGCGGCTTTCAAAACTATTGAATTACAAAAGGGAGTAACCACGCCCGGCGTTGATGCTGATGATTGCCTCAGCGACCTAGAGATACACGGCGTACACATTACCGATGCACACGCCCGAATCACGGAAGAGGCAGTTCGGTGAGTGGATGATGGTGATTCGTAATGGTCAGAGGGGTGTTCAGTAATTGAAAGTTAGATAGAACTCTTCGACTCGCATAAAAACTCGCTTCTTGTGCTTCCCTCACCCAACCCTCTCCCAAAGGGAGAGGGCTTTGAAAGCAGCATAAAATCTTGATTCTGGAACCCTCTCCCTTTGGGAGAGGGTAGGGTGAGGGGCAAAGTTGAGGTATTTTATCTAAACTTCAACGGTAATTTATCCACAAACCAACAGAACCGAGCACATTCTATCAATCGTAACCATGACGAATTTCATCTGCACACGTGTCGTCGTAATGCTCTTCTGTCTTCCAAACTTTACTGCGAAGAACTGTCTCGCACAGCAGGCTACGGTACGAGAGCGAGAATATCTGAACGTGATGACGTTCAACATTCGATTTAACAACCCCAGCGACAGCGCCAATAATTGGGCTTTTCGCAAGGAACTTGTGAGCAGCCAAGTGCTGTTCCATGAGACGCATATTCTCGGCGTTCAGGAGGCACTCTTCGACCAAATCCAAGACCTTCAAAAGCACCTGCCAAGCTACAAGCGCATAGGAGTCGGGCGGGATGACGGCGGCACAAAAGGGGAATTCAGCGCGATATTTTTTGATTCCACGAGGTTTGAGGCGGTAACTTCCGGCACAATATGGCTTTCACCGACACCGAGCACCGCCGGAAGCAGGGGCTGGGATGCCGCTCTTCCGCGCATTGCCACGTGGGCACGCCTACGAGACAAGCAAACAAATTACCTTGTAAACGTCATCAATACGCACTTTGACCATCAAGGGTTTCAGGCACGCAAAGAAAGTGCTCACCTTCTTCTCAAAAAACTTTCGGAAATGCAGCCCACAAAAGCGGCGGTAAAGCATTCTCTCGTTATGGGTGATTTGAATTCTATTCCCACCGACGACCCCGCAATGATATTTTCGAGTGTTCTCAAGGATAGCAAAGCGATTTCTCGCACCCCGCATTATGGTCCCACAGGGACATTCAATGGCTTTGGCAAAAGCGAACAAGACGACCACCCGATAGACTACGTCTTCGTTTCAAGCGACATTGAAGTCATGCAGCACGCCACGCTTTCCCAAACGTGGCACGGGCGCTTCTCGTCTGACCACTTTCCCGTGTTTGTTCGCCTACGCCTGAAATGAGAAAAAGAAGTGAGAAAAAATAGTGAAAAACACAACAAAGAAAAGCCGCCTCAGATTTGAAGCGGCTTTCGAGTTGTAATGCAGGAATACTTGTTAGTGATTGTTTACCAGCGCATCATGCCGCCGGAAAGATTTTTCACCGAATATCCGGCTTGGCTGAGAATACCACAGGCAGAAGAACTACGCCCTCCGCTTGCACAATACACCACGATTTCACGGTCTTTGTAGCGTTCTAGTTCTTTCATCCGCGATTGCAATTCACCGAGCGGAATCAAGACCGAACCCGGAATATTCTTTGCTTTGTGCTCCTGAGGCTGCCGCACGTCCAGCAATATCGGCTTGTTGTTGGTCGTCAGAAGTTGCTTGAGTTCTTGTGCGGAGATGGTCGCTACGCCGCCACCAAGAAGAGATTTGAACATATCGAACATAACATCTAAAAAAATGTGAGAGAAAAATTTATATGACTGAATGTGAGAATGTGGACTTTACATTCTTTAACGCTCCACTGGGAAGTGTGCCTGATTCCATTCGGTTATTCCACCTTCCATGTTAATCGGCATAAATCCTTTTTGCCCAAGCATATCGCTCGCACGTTTGCTTCGTACTCCAGAGCGGCAATACACAAGAATTGTCTGTTTTTTGAATGGTGCAAGTTCATTGATACGGCTCTCTAACTCTTGAACCGGAATATGAACGGCATTTTTCAAATGTCCTGTTTCGCTGGTAAATTCCTCTTTCGTTCGCACATCTAAGACAATAACCGTAGTGCTTGAGTCGAGCATTTTTTTTGCTTGCTCTACCGACACCGATTTATCCGTGCCTCCAAAGGAAGAACAGGAAAACGTCGGCAGCAGAAATATGATGAAAAGCACTGACGATATACCAGTCAATACGGTATTGCGGAGGAGCTTTGGAGAGAGAAAAGTGGTTTGTGCTTGTCGTGATGATTTCATAGCAGATTGTTGTGGAAAAATAGTTGATGATGGTAGTTATAGAAAAAAAACAACGCTCCACAGAGCAAGCGCAGAGACTACTACCCACAAAACAACACCTTGCAAAAGCGGCTTGATGCCAACGGCAAGCAGCATTGTTTTGGATAGTCCTGTGCCTATCAGAAAGAGCGTTAGTGTAAGTCCCGCCTTGGCAAGCGGGACGATATACGCGCCCAGCACTGATGCACCCGGCAAAAATGTAGTGATAACCGAAGCAAGAATAAATAGCAACACAAAATACGGAATAGCGACCTTCGTACTGGGAGCGCTCCCTGATGCTGCGTTGGGCGATTCCTTCGGCAACGGCGACGAGGCATTTTTTCTTACCCACAGCGCTGTGGCGAGCGTAACGGGAATAATCCAGAGTGCGCGGCTGAGTTTGACCGTTGTGGCGGTTGCAAGGGCTTCTGAACCAAATTTTGCCGCCGCACCCACCACAGAACTGGTATCGTGAATAGCAATTGCTGCCCACACACCGAACTGCTCTTGCGTTAGTCCCAGTGCGGTTCCCAGAGGCGGGAAGAGGAAAAGTGCAAGTGCATTCAGCACAAACACAGTTCCCAGCGCAACAGAAATTTCGGTATCGTCCGCCTTCAGCACCGGAGCCACTGCTGCGATAGCGCTCCCGCCACAAATTGCAGTGCCGACGCTTATCAAATACGAAGAACGTCCGCGAACACCCAGAAATTTACCCAGCAGTAACCCCAGCGAAAGCGTACCTGCTATGCCCGCAATCGTAAAGCCCACGCCCGTTTGACCCGCCTTGACGATACTATATGCGTTGATGCCAAAGCCCAAACCGACCACGGATGCTTGCAAGAGCCATTTTAGTGTGCGGCTGCTTGCTTGGCGGTACGGATGCTCCACCGTGAAAGCAAACAGAATGCCCAGTGCCAATGCCACTGGCGGTGAAATAATCGGCAACCATACGCTACTCAGCACAATCGCCACACCGAGCCAGAATAAGGCTTTGCTTGCGGCTGAGGAATGGACAAGAAGGCGCGGGAAGGTTACTGATTCAGCATGAGAGAGATTTGCAGAAGAGTTCATGGTTATTTTGCTACTTCCGTCGTCTGCATTTCGGGATTGACCAAAACTTCTTCAATAGCATTGTGCAGGGCATCTTTCGGGAGCGCACCCATAGCCATTTGTGGTTTGCCGTTTTTGGGAATAAAAAGAATACTCGGTATGCTGCGGATGTTGAAGACGGCGGCAAGTTCCTGCTCGGCTTCGGTGTCAATTTTATAAAAATTAACGTTGCCCGCATACTCGTTGGAGAGTTCTTCAAAGACCGGAGCAAATGCCCGACACGGTCCGCACCACTCCGCCCAAAAATCAATGACGCATGGAAGGTCACCGTTGTATGACCATTCTTTTTGTGTTTCGTAGTTAAAGACCTTCTCTAAAAAAGTCTCTTTTGTCAGATGGATAGTCATGGTTGTTTCCTTTGATAAAAATTGGATAGTTTGAAAGGTATCGCAAAATGTGGGGAGTGCGGAATTTATTCCGCAGAATGGAGCTGTAACAATGGCTTGAAACCAGCGATAATGCGGAATAAATTCCGCACTCCACCAAGTATTCGTTTCTGCTATTTTTACACTGTCGCAGTTGATTGTTCATATTCCGCCACAGGCAAATCGGCTTCACGCCACGCATTGAAGCCACCTATAACATTGACAACGTGCTTGAAACCGTACTTCTGCAAACAACTTGCCGCTATTGCCGAGCGGTCTCCACCGGCGCAATACACGACCACAGTCCGGTTTTTAGGCAATTCTTCAAGGCGGCGCTGTAAATAACCTGCATGAATATGCTTTGCTCCGCCGATAACGCCTTTCTCTACTTCTGAGGTGGCGCGTACGTCCAGTAATTCCAGATTGCCGGAAAGCAAGAGCATTTGGTGCAGGTCACGGACGTTGATTTGTTCAAGCGTCGCGGTTTCATTTCCCGCAAACGACCATTCTTCAATATCCGGCACAAATCCAACAACATTATCCAGACCTATGCGCACAAGTGAGCGTACAAGCTCCTCCACGCGATGCTCTGGCGCAACCAGAAGGAAGGGCTTGCCGTATTCCAGCATCCATCCTGCCCATGTTGTGAAAGAGGCATTGTCCTGAATGTTCAGACTGCCCGGAATATGACCGCCTGCAAACGACGTTTTGCCGCGTGTGTCCACGATAGTTAGCCCGTCACGGATTGCCTTTTTGAGGTCATCCACCGAGTATTTGCGAGGCTTGGGAAGTGCTTCGAGAGCCGGGCGCTGCGCTTTATTCATGGTTTTCATCATAGCAAAGTACGCAGGCGGTTCGGGCTGACCTTTCAAAATTTCTTGTACAAACTCTTCTGCGTTTTCAACGCGGAGCGCCCAATTTGTCAGTTTTTCATATCCGACGGTAGAGAATGGGACTGCACCAAGCGATTTGCCGCACGCCGAGCCTGCGCCGTGTCCGGGCAGAACTTGGAGGTAATCGGGCAGAGACTTGAAGCGTTGGAGCGAGCGAAACATCTGTCGTGCGCCTTGTTCCATGGTGTTTTTATATCCGGCAGCACGTTCCAAAAGGTCTGGTCGCCCGACATCGCCCACAAAAACGAAGTCTCCGGTCGCCATCATCATCGGCTGGCTGCTGTTTTTTGTATCGGTTATCAAAAAAGAAATGTGTTCCGGGGTATGTCCGGGCGTATGCCACACGTCAATTTTGACGTTCCCGACCATAAACCATGAGCCTTCGCGCAAGGCAATGTGTGGAATCGCGTATTGCCATTCCGCTCCACCTTCGTTAGAAAGATACAGTTCTGCGCCTGTTTCACGCGCAAGTTCCCGCGAACCGGTCAGAAAATCAGCGTGAATGTGGGTCTCGGCAATATGGGTGATGCGGAGTTTTTCCTCTGCCGCAATCTGCCGATAAATATCGGTGTCGCGCTTGGCATCAATAACGAGCGCTTCACCGGTGGCTTGGCAGCCGATGAGATAGCTTGCTTGAGCAAGCCCTTTGTCATAGACAAGACGAAAAAACATAGCAGTTGTGATTTGTACGTGAAAAAGATTTCAACAGTGTCTTTTTTATACGCTACAAATCTAACGAAACCCATTGGAGAACATTGGTGACATTATCACAATACGAGAAAAATGCTCATTTTTCTTACAATTTATCGCCTTGCAAAATGCAAAAGTCCATTGCGGTTAAGCACCACGACTACCCCGCGAGCAAGCTGCACCAACCCTTCGCGCTCAAATTCTTTCAGCGTTCGGCTCACTACCTCGCGGGCAGTTCCTAATTCAGCCGCCAGTTCTTCGTGGGTTTTGGAAACGTGGTCGGTGTGTTTGGTCAGGGTAACCAGAAGCTCCGCAAGGCGTTCATCCATGCGGCGGAAAACCACCTCTTCGATAAGTAGCATCACATCGGTCAAGCGTGATGCGAACTGGCTAAAAAGATAATTGCGGGCTTCGTGCGAACGCTCGACAAGGCGTTGAAACTCTTCGGTTGAGAGCGTAATCAAGGTTGCATCTTCCTCCACCACTGCGGAGGCTTGGTGAATAGGATGCGAGAGGGCACACGACATCGAAAGAATGCAGCTTTCTCCTGTACCAATGCGATAGAGCGTGATTTCGCGACCCGTTTCGCTCAGTTTGTATATGCGTACCACACCCGACTCCACAAAGCCAATTTTCCCGCAGCCTGCGCCTTCGGTGAAGATAGAAGTTCCCGCTTTCACGTGCGAAACCATAATCGGAGTCGAGCGCAAAAACGGCAAGAAATCGAAAAGATGGGAGGTTTTTGGAAGGGGTTTCATAGTCGGTGATTTGGTGAAAACGGTGGGGTGGTCGTGATATGTTTTCAATCTGTCGTTTATATCGTAAAATTGTAACCGTACTCGGCTGGCGGCAGCACACCGCCGGGCTTCGCTACGAGAAAGTATGTGTTCATCATGCCGCGCCCCTTCAATTCAATCATGCCGCGCTCCTCAAAAACGCAGTCATTGCGGAGGAGCTGATATATTTCTTCGGTGCAATGGATTTTTCCTGCCTCGCCATGAGATTCCATGCGGCTTGCGATATTGACGGTATCGCCCCAGAGGTCAAAAGCAAACTTCTTCTTGCCGATAACGCCCGCCACCACTGCTCCGGTGTGCATCCCAACGCGCAATTCCAAGTTTGTGCGGTACATTTCGTTGAAGCGTACCAGTTCCGCGACCATTTCCAGCGCTGCTCGTGCCGCCGCGTGTGCGTGGTCGTCGCGTTTCTGCGGCAGACCGCTTGCTACCATGTAGCAATCCCCGATAGTCTTGATTTTTTCCAATCCGTGCTTTTCCAAGACCGTATCGAACATGATGAAGACTTCCGACAGAATCTGCACCAACTCCTCCGGCAGCATACTAGCGGCAAGCGGCGTAAAATTGGCAATGTCGGCAAAAAAGACGGTGGCATTGGTGTAGCGCTGCGCAAAATTCAATTCGCCGGCTTTTAAGCGCTCGGCGATACTGGCGGGCATGATATTGAGCAAAAGCGCATCGGCATTGACTTTTTCGGCTTCCAATTCTGTTTGCTTTTGCCGAAGTGCGCTGTTCAAGCGGCGGCTCTGCCGAAAGCTGACCGCGAAATAGACCAAAAAGCCCAAAGCCAGCGTCGTTACAGCGATGGAGGCATTACGCAGGAGCTCGTTTTTGTCGGCATCTTTTTGGAGCATGAGTAGCTCTTGTTCACGCTTTTCGGATTCGTAGCGCGAGTTGAGTTCCGCCACAAGTTTTGCGCTGCGTTCATTGAAAAGCGAGTCTTTAAGCGCGTCTCGCAGACGACGGTACGTGTTCGCCTCGCGGAAATCATTGGATGCCTCGTGCGAATTTGCCAGCGCTGCGTAAAGGTCATTGATTTCACGGCGGTCGCCTGCACGTTCTGCAAAATTCAGTGCTTGTGTCAGTGTTTTGACTGAAGCCGCATAATTCTTCTGATTGAAATAGACAATTCCCGTGTTGTCAAGTGTAAGCGCCTTGCCGCGCAAATCGGCAAGAGAATCGTATAGGGCAAAAGCGGTGCGGAACATGACCAATGCAGAATCATAGCGTCCCTGAAGGCGTAGAATCCAGCCGATGTTATTGGTGAGAGTGGCAATGCCGCGTCGCTCATTCAGTGTGCGTCTGAGGCTTAGTGCGGTGGAATAATATATCATCGCACTGTCAAAAAGCCGCTTATTGCCGAAGCAGTTGCCCATGTAGTGCTTAGTTTCCGCAATTTCACTTGCGCCGCCGTGCCAGCGCCACAAATCCAGCGCTTTTCGGAGATATTCGAGCGCTTTATCGTTTTCGCGCTGCACCTCATAGACTCGCCCAATATTGTGCAAAGCCCGCGCTATTCCTTGCGTGTCCGCAAGAGATTCACTTTTTTTGAGCGCGTCGAAATGATAACTTGCCGCCACCGCATACAACCCCTGAATCCGCGCCGCCACGCCAAAAGCATTTTGCGAAAGCGCAATACCACGCTCGTACCTGAGGCGACGCGCAAGCTCAAGCGATTGCTCGGCATAGCGCATAGCCGAAAGCGCATTACGAAAATTGAGTTGGGAAGCAAGCGCAAGCAACGTTTTGACACGCATACTATCTTCCGGCGCACTCACAAGCACGGCACGAAGCGAGTCCACCGTCCGTTCCTGGGCACGGAGCGGCGGCAAAAGAAGAGCACACCACAGCGCAAGAGCAGTCACGCCGAGGCATACAAACAGATGACGGGGGGCATGGAGCAATAGAATAGAAGAAACGAAATTAAAGTGCCATCAAAGCCGTTTTGAAGGAGGTGCTTCCCATGAGCGGTTCCAAGCAAACAAAATTTTCACAGATATAGGCGGTTGCTTCGTTATTCCGTGAGGTTTGGTATGCTGCCTGTTCCACAAAGCGCCCCAATTCTTGCGGGTCGTGGTTGAAGGCAAGGAGCGCGTGGGGGACGTAATGCTCCGCCGCAAGCCGCAGCATCGTGTGGATTTCGCCATCATTAGTGCGCCCAGCGATGATAATTTCTTGTGTTGTACCCAGTAAAAAATCGTTTGCCATGAGCATCTGCGCAAACCCGGTCGGGTAGGACTGAATTCCGGAGGCAAAGCGCTGAATGGTGCGCTCGGCAATCTCTTGGTAGGTTTTGTTGCTTGTGAGCTTGCCCAAACGTGCCAGTACGCTTGCGGCAATCGAATTACCGGAAGGAATTGCGCCGTCATACGCCTCTTTGGTCTGCATGATAAGCGTTTCATTGTCGCTTGCAGAAAAATGAAAGCCGCCGCTTGTGTGGTCGCAGAAAAGCCGTATCATCTCATCGGCAAGCATGAGTGCGGTTTGGAGATGCTTCACATTGAAGGTGGTTTGGTACAGTTCAAATGCACCATTGGCAAGAAACGCATAGTCGTCCAGAAATGCCGGAATGGCGGCATCTCCTGCGCGGTAGCGGTGCAGAAGGCGCTTTGTGCCTTCTTTTTCAACAGTCATCTTATCGAGAACAAACTCCAGAGACCGCTCTGCTGCTTGTGTGTAGAGCGCATTGTCCAGAACACGCCCACCAACGGCAAAGGCAGCTATCATCAGTCCGTTCCAATCCGTCAAGATTTTATCGTCCTTGAGCGGATGGATTCGCGCTTCGCGGTGGGCAAAAAGCCGCTCACGCATACCCGAAAGCCGTGCGCGAAGCTCGTAGCGGTCAATAGAATGGCTTTTGGCAAAATCTTCGAGGCTGAGGCGCAAGTGCGGAATATTCTCGCCCGTTTGCGAGCCGCTTGCTTCGTCGTGAAAATTCCCGTCCGCACTACAATTATATGCCGCGGCAAAAAGCGCTGCATCGCCAGCACCCAGCACCGTCACCAGTTCTTCATTCGACCAGACGTAGAATTTTCCTTCGTGCCCTTCGCTATCAGCATCTTCGGCGGAATAGAAGCCGCCGTCGGGTGAGGTCATATCGCGCAGGACGTAGGTAAAGATTTCTTCCGCCACCTGCTCGTAAAACGGCTCTCCACCTGTTGCCTGATGTGTTTCCAAATAGGCGAGTGCCAGCATTGCTTGGTCGTACAGCATTTTCTCAAAGTGCGGTAGTAGCCACTCGCGGTCGGTGCTGTACCTATGGAAACCAAACCCGATGTGGTCGAAAATTCCACCTTTGCGCATGGCACGAAGTGTCCGCTCTACCATTGCCAGCGCCGCGCCGTTACCCGTGCGCTTGTGATACCTGAGCAGAAAAAGGAGGTTTTGCGGGGAAGGAAATTTGGGCTGCGTCCCGAAGCCGCCGTACTGCGGGTCGAATGTTTGCTCGTAGCGCTGAAAAGCAAGGTCGTTGATGGTGGGCGGCAGTGCCATGCCGTATGCTGCTTTATTGTCCGCAAAGTGCTCCAGTATTGCGGTGCAGGATTCCTCAATTTTCTCTCGCTCGTTCTTCCATGCGTGGTGTATCTGCTGAAGAATGTGCGGAAATCCGGGACGATTTTGATGGTTGTCCGGCGGAAAATACGTTCCGGCAAAAAACGGTTTTTTGTCGGGAGTCATCATAATGGTGAGGGGCCAGCCGCCGTGCCCAGTCATTGCTTGGCAGACACGCATATAGATTGCGTCAATATCGGGGCGCTCTTCGCGGTCAACTTTGATGGAAATATAATGCTCGTTCAGGTAATCAGCAATGTCAACATTCTCGAAGGATTCGCGCTCCATCACGTGACACCAATGGCAGGTGGCATAGCCAATACTGAGAAAAACGGGCTTGCCTTCCTCAGCCGCCTTTGCAAATGTCGCGTCGTTCCACGCATACCAGTTCACCGGATTATGTGCGTGTTGCAGCAAATACGGAGATTTCTCGTAGATAAGCGCATTGGTAAAGTGAGGCTGTGTTGTGCCGTGCAGTAACGTCTCTGCCATAATGAAGCGCCAAAAGTAAAGTGTGCGTAGAGTACGATTTTGGGTTAAACATTGAGAGGAAGTTAAGTCAATGGGCGAAGCACCCACGAGCGCACGAGCAGACAAAATACCACGCTACACGAAGATTCATCAATTTTTTGCGGGTACGGTCTAAACGATTTGGTCTTGCCGGGCACAGAAGAAGAAAATGCAGTATTTCAATAGCGCATAATTCCGCCATACCAAGACCGAAATTTACAAAAAAAACCGCTAGGAGAACGGAAAAAACTGGATGAGGACGAAAAATATCCGCTCCTGATATTCACCACTTCAACTACCATAGTAAATCACTCTTCCGTACGCGCAGGTAGTGCCACAACAAATGTCGCCCCTTTACCAAATTCGGAAACACACCAAATATGCCCCTGCATGGCATCAACAAGACGTTTTGCAATAGATAGCCCCAGCCCCGTCGAATGTTCACCACCCGTTGGCTTTGCCGACAGACGGGCAAACTTACGAAAGAGCTTTCCGCGGTCTTCTGTGGTTATGCCCGGTCCTTCATCCTGCACGAGGAGAAAGGTGTGCTTGTGCTGAAGCTCTTCCGCTATACCTTCGTAATGAGAAACCACATTAGCGTATGGTGAAATATCAGAACGCACTTGCACTCGCACGGTTGCACCAAACGGCGAGTATTTGACGGCATTCGAGATGAGATTATCCAGCACTTGGAGCGTTAAATGTTTGTCAGCGTAGCACTCTGCGTCCTCGTCGCCGCTAACGTTGATGCGGATATGTTTGTCTGCCGCCGGAAGCGCATAATTCCCCACCACTGACTGGGCAAGCGGCATCAACACAAATGCCTCAGCATTAGGAATCACCACGCCTTGCTCAATCGCGTTCACATCCAAAAATTTGCTCACAATCTCGAACATTCTCTCGACCGACGTGCGCATCACGGTAAGCATTTTGGCGCGATAATCACGCGGCAGTTCATCGTCCACGTCAAGAATTTCCAGCATCCCGCGCAAGCCCGTCAGAGGGTTTTTCAAATCGTGGGCGGCAATTCCCAAGAACTCGTTTTTCTCTTCGTTCAGTGCGTGGAGTTGATTATTCTGGCGCTGAAGTTGGTCGTTCATGGTTTCGATTTCAGCCGCACGGTGCTCTAAGAGCGTTTGCTGCGCGGTTAGGCGGTCGTTGATTTGGTGCAATTCCAGATTTGCGGCTTCAATATTGAGCGTATAATCGTTGATTTCGTCGCGTTGTTTCTTGATTTGCTCATTTGCTTCTTCCAGTTCGGTGTTTCGCCTGTGTTCCAGTTCGCGCTCACGCTCAGAAACAGCGTGCTGCTGCCGCTCCTTAGAAAGGGTTTTACGCAAAAGATTAATGCGGTCGCCAAGAGCAAAGGACATCAAGACCGCTTCGGAAGATGCTCCGAGTTGCAGGACAATTTCGATAAAGCGTGTCGTGGGCAAAAGTCGTTCTACCATCATGGCATACATCACCGTTGCCACAAGCCATGTTCCCCAGCCGATGAGATAATATCGTGCCGGAGCATAGTTCTTGCGGAACGCCATGATACCACAAATGAGCGTCGTAACCGAAGCAATCATCACCAAAAACGACAAAGCCTTCCGTGCCAAGCCAAGCCCCGTCAGGCTTTCAAGTGCGATATTACAGGCAAAGAGCAATATCATTCCCATCAGAACGGTGTGCATTCGGGGCAGGATTTCCCGTGTGTGTAGGAATGAAGCCGCAAAGAGACATATCAACGCTGCCGGAAGCGACACCAGTATATTCGGCATTGCCGGAATGCTATACATCCAGCACGCAAACTGCTCACCAAAGAGCAAAAACAAATACCCCTTTTGGTAGGAAAAAAAGAGCGCAACCGCCATGCCGTAGAGCACATACAGCAAATACGAAAACTGGCGCACGCTGAGAAAAATGAAAAAATTATAGACCACCATCACAATCAGCACTGTGAAGGAAATGGCATTGAACCACTGATAATACAGTGAAGAGCGTATGACGGCTTGCGTCCCGGCAATTTCGACGGGCAAGTACATCACTCCAAAACTTACCGCCCGCACATAAACTGTTGCAGACTCAATGTTCGCCGAATCAAGCTCTTCCAGCGCGATAACAGGATAGGTGCTACTAAACTCCCGCGAGCCTAGTATATCAGAGCCGTAGCGCTTGTGGAAAAACGTCCCGTCCTTGCGTGGAATATACACATCCAGCGTGTCGAGGGGTGCATTATAGACTTGCAAGAAACACCGTTCGCCACTTGGATTTAGCACAGAGAAGCGTAACCAAATGGCAGCGTTTGTAAAACCGTAATTGACAATTGTTTCTTTCACTGGCTCAAATGCTGAAGGCAGCGAGTGTACTTCTTGAGCAGTGAGCGAGCGCGAATCATTTTTCAGAACGGCGGCATATTTACTAACGGCAGCAGCAGCATCGCTATTGGTGAGAACAACAGGCTTTGCAGGGAGAAATTTTTCGGGCAACGACACATCGGCAAGTGCCGATACCGTATGGCAGCACAGGAGTAGTACGAGCGTCCTGAACAATCGGTGAAGGAACATATAATATCCCCATGAAACACTGAAGAATGAATCGGCAGGTCATTTTTGAAGCCCTTAACTTACACAAAGCTCGTGGCATTGTCAAGTGTTCGCAGAAATGTATTTGCTATTGCGAATAAATTGCAGTAAATTTGTAACATACTTTTTAACCACAGCCAATTACCATGACCGCTACGCATCATTCATCATTCGACCAGCTTATTGAGCGCGTCCGCGCTTGTGTGCCGCGTCTGACCAAAGGCAAGAAAGCAGTGCTTTCCGTGCTTTTCGATGCCGACGCGCCGCTCACCGCTCACGAGATATTTGGCAGCGTCTGCGCTGACGAGAACTGCTGCGGCTCGGACGACAAACACGAGCACATTGACCTTGCCACGATTTACCGCAATCTGGAACAGTTCGAGAAACTCCGCCTTATCACCAAAACTGAACATTCTAACGGTGGCTGGCGCTATGCTCTTGCCGAAAAGCACCACTCGCACACAATATCCTGTGTGCAGTGTGGCAAAGAAATCCCGATGGGTGCTTGCCTTCTGGCAGATGTAGAAAAAATTATTGCCGAGCGCACGGGCTTTGTCAATATCCACCACATCGTAAACTTTACCGGTTCTTGCCCAAATTGCCAGTAACACCAAATTTTTCCGCGTTCTTATTTATGACCATTCCATCACCCGAACAACGCCAAACGTCGCATATTCGCACCACTTCCGCCATGAATCACGAACCACCGCACCATCACGACCACGACCTGCCCGTACCCTTAACACTCACCGACCGCATTGGTATTGCTCTTTCGGGTTTGTGTGCTGTGCATTGCCTTGTGCTGCCGCTTGCACTGCCATTCTTGGGGACACTGGCTTCATTCCTTCATTCGGAGTGGACACACGCGATTCTTGCAGCGCTGATTATACCAACCGTTGTTTATACGTCCTGGCGCGGCTACAAGCACCATGGCAAACAAGAAGTCGTATGGCTGCTGGGTATTGGCGCTCTGGCAGTCCTGGCGGCGATTGCTGCCGGAGAACGCGGAGCGGGCGAGCAGGTCGAGATGGCAGTTACCACGCTCGGAAGCGCTCTGCTCATCATCGGACACTGGCAAAACCACAAACAACTTGCTTACTGCACCAACGGGAAGCCCCACGCACACTAAGCTGCCCCGCTTTTCTTCCCGTCTGATGGTTTCTTAACCGTTGAACGGGTTACAGCAACTGCTACGAAAACCCCGATACCAACCCGTGCGACGGCAGCGCTCTTTCAGCCGTCGGACGGGGGAGCCATATCCCCCTCAAAACCACATCCGCACACAATCCTCGCTGACAAACTCCTTTGCCGCTTTTCCACTTGCAAACGCGCTTGGCAGTCCCGGCGGCGTAATCTGCTCCCCTCGCGCTTCCTGTGCCGCACAGTCTTTGTTCAGCGTCAGCAAAAACTCTAACACATCGTCTTTTGCTTTCATACCGTAAGCAGCACGGAAAAAACGGTCAAGAAAAATTTGTGCTTCGCCTTTTTCGTCGCCTTTGATGTGGTCGTGTGTCCAGAGAAGAAAGTCGTGGAGAGCGTTCATTGGGAGGTATTTGCAATGAAGAAGAATTTCATTGTCCGTCAATTTATAAAAGAGATACTTTTTCAGAAACGGAAAAACAAAAAAGCCTGACAACCACGTCGTTATCAGGCTCTTTTATTTTTCATTGTTACTACATTTGTACGTGTTTGTACACTCACGCTTTTCGCAATTCCATCACCGTTATTTCGGGTGAAATCCCGACACGCCCCGGATAGCCGAGGAAGCCTAGACCGCGATTGACATAGAGATACTGCTTACCTTGATTGTACAAGCCAGCCCATTGCTTGTAGAAATACTGCACGGGACTCCAGCGAAAGCCGGGAATCTCCACACCGAACTGTGCGCCGTGCGTATGCCCCGAAAACATGATGTCTACATCGGAAAATTCCTTGCGTACTTGTGCTTCCCAATGGCTGGGGTCGTGGGAGAGAAGGAGCTTCACGGGAACATCTTCCGTACCTTTGTGCGCACGGGGAAGGTCGCCGCGCTTAGGGAAATTCATGGCTGCACCCCAATTTTCAATCCCGATAACGGCAATTTTTTCGCTGCCGCGCTCCAAGATGCGGTGCTCGTTCATCAGCAAATCCCAGCCGATTTCTTTGTGCAAGCTCTTCAAACGCTCGAAATTAGCGTGTTTTTCTTCTTTGCTGTCCCACTGCACGTAGTCGCCGTAGTCATGATTGCCAATCGTGGAGAATACTCCCATCGGCGCACGAAGTTTTTTGAGTACGTCCAAGTGCGGGTCAACTTCAGTGGAAAGATTGTTTACCAAATCCCCCGTAAAGAAGATGACATCGGGCTTCTGAGCATTGACAATCTCAAACGCCCGTTCCAATGGCTCGCTGGAAACAAAACTCCCGATGTGCAAATCGGAAATCTGGACAATCGTGAGACCATTGAATGAATCGGGCAAATGCGGTAGTGTAACTTTTACACGATGCACTTTGTAGTTGAATGCCCCGCGCACCATGCCGTAGAGAAAACTGCCAAAGGGCAGCACCGCTGCGACAAGTGCAAGATTCGTCAAAAACATCTTTCGGCTAATGGGCGGAACTCCTTGAGCAAGCTGTGGCGCACCTCGCAGTGCCGACACCTTCAGCCACGCCCATTCACCCAAGCGTATGGCATCGTCCACAAGCAAAAACACGGAGCCGATGAGCTTGGAGAGGCTGATAACCAGCACAAGACTGACGAGATATACCCGCGTAAACTGCGACCAGTTTTGGTAGGGATACGCAAGAGGCAGTAGTATCAACACCAGTGTTAAAGCGGTAAGCGACCAATACGACCACGTAATGACGCTGCGCTTGGTGGGAGAGAATGTGCGAATGAAATGGCTGATGGCGTGAAAGAAATACCAATCTAAGGCAAGGACAAACACGCACAACAAGAAAAATCGAAGAAAAAGGGACATGGATAGAGTGAAAACGTTATACGCTCAAATATTCTTCACTGACCCGCCATAAGCGCTCGGCAACGTCAGCATCTTGTGCTTGTAGAGACGTAAGAGCGATTTTTTTCTTGTTAAAATATTCTCCACTGACATTTTCCACCTCCGGCGACGAGGCAAGATAGATTGATGTTTCTGCACCTTTTTCAGGTGTAAGCATAAAAATTTTCGCTATAAATTGCACGGGTGCAGGAAGCAATCTCAAAAAATTTGTCGCCACCACGCCCGGATGCAGGCTATTCGCTGTTACACCGGTTCCACGCAGAATCGTAGCCAGATGGCGCGTAAAAAGAATGTTGGCAAGTTTGGACTGCCCGTAGGCTTTCCAGCCGCTAAAGTTCTTCTTTCCTTCGATGTCCTCAAAATTTATCACCGCTCCCTTGTGTGCATCCGAAGAGACGTTGACAATTCGTGCCGGAGCGCTTGCTTTGATGGTGTCAAGGAGCAATTTTGTGAGCAAAAACGGCGCAAGATGATTCACCGCAAAGGTCAGTTCGATGCCGTCGCGCGAGACTTTGCGCTCGCGCTCGAAAAGACCAGCATTATTGACGAGAATGTGCAAACGGTCATACTTTGCTTTGAAGGATTTTGCAAAGGTCATAATGGACGCAAAGGAGACAAAATCACACGGCATGACCTCAATACTTATATTTCCCGTCGTGGCGATAAATTCTTGTTTCACTTTTTCGGCAAGTTCGATATTTCGTGCGGCAAGAATAACGTGAGCGCCCATCTTTGCAAGCGCACGAGCGGTTTCTTTACCGATACCAGAGGTTGCACCCGTGACAAGACATATTTTTCCTGAAAGGTCTATTCCTGAAAGGCTCATTATTACTAGCGTTTATTTAGTAGAAAGAATTACATAGTGTTTTGAAGTGCAAATATACACAAAATAGAATAACCTAAATCTGCTCTGCAATAGTTTGTAGCTGTCTTACTTCACGAACTACTCTATCCATTGTGACGGGTAGCATTATATTATAGGTGCTGCTTGAGTTCGCTCATCTCGAAATAAGCAGAAATTCCCCGTCAAAATGATGCCGTAAGCATAACATAACTCCAATAGGCAACATCTCGTCCTAAGCCGCGTGAGATGTTTGTTTCGCGGATAACATCTCCGGGCAAAAAGGCTGATACTCCAAATTGCGCAGACATAAAGGATGTAATTTTATAGTTAATGGTCGCATCTATTTCAATGCCGAGATTTTTATTGGAAATGGTTGTGGGAAAACTTTGGCTTTGTTGTGCCATAAAGTAGTGCCCAGCCAAATACAAATCTGTTTTGCTGTCGGGGGTGTAAGTAAGGCGCAAATAAGGATCAAGTAAGCCATAGTTCGCTATTGCCGGAGCGCGACGCAGTCCTGCACTTGGGAGCACCGTGAATGGCAAAAAGTCCATGTAGCCATAGAACTTATGAATTGCGGTGGTAAGATGATTGAAACCCTCGCTTTTATTGTGTGTACTAGCATCGTCACCGGTATAGAAATCAACACCAATTCCAAGCGTAGCGCTTTGAGAAGCATCTGTAAAGCGTTTTCCGAAATATCCCGTCAGCAAATATGCTCCTATACTTGAGTTTTGTCCTTGAAGGGGAACATCTTGTTTTGTGCCAAATTGGTATGCTCCCTCAAACTCATATTCCCAGCCGTCAACGGCATTTTTTAGATATACTCCGGCAGTGAAGCGCTGAAAACTGGCGGTGTCGCTCATTGCGGTGAATGCTGCGGGACGCAATTTGCGCTCATAGCGGTCGTGGTAAAGATAGACATTGAGCGATTGCTGCCAAGGTATCGTCAGGTCAATTCCCATCAGTGCTTGCGGATTTTCTCTATCGGCAGAGGTCATGAGAAGTTCGTCGCTGCCAAGGAGAAAACCGAAAGCTCTGGCTTGCCATTTGTCGGGAGTTGTGTACACAAGCGTTGCGCCGTCATAGCTTCGTCCAATATTATTCCAATCCAGCGCCCCAATAAGGCGTTCGTTGTTAGTGGCAAAGATTTGGCGACCAAGTTTCATTGTCAGCCCGGGAGCAAGAAAATTACGCCATTCGAGCCATGCCTGACGGATATCTAAATTGTCAGCACGCCCATCCAACGTTCCCCGCCAAGAACCATCCTGCTCCTCACCGAAATTACGTGAATCCTGAACTTGGGCAAATACAGTGATGTCTTCATTCAATGAAGCTCTAATCCCGATTTGAGTCCGAAGCAAATTGGCAAAGAGTGGCTTGGCGGCAGCATCGAAGAAGCGTCCATCCAACTCGCCTCGATAACGAATTTGTCCGCTAAATTGCAGTGATGGAAAGGTGGGCTTTATGGCTGGTTCTTGTGCGGAAAGCAACAAAGGCTCAAATAAGTACCCGAATAAAACTACGCTCACGCATAGCATTACAGAAGCAAGACGTGGAAAAACTCCCATAATAAACATTTGATATGGTAAAAAAAACCAACATTGATAACAGTAAAAAAATCCGAGTGTGCAAGAAGTTTTGTGTAAACTTCCCTCACCCAACCCTCTCCCAGAGGGCGAGGGCTTCAGAA
>CALCNX010000147.1 GCA_937899715.1 uncultured bacterium
TTTTTAGCGGACGCTTCCGATACAAAATCAAGATGTTTTCCGATACTTCCGCCGAAGCAGTTCGGGTGCCGAAAAAATAGCGAATGCTTCGTGTTGCTTGAGTACGCTTCCCGGCACCATGTACCCGCTACAAAATTATTCCTCCGCATATTGACGCTTTGCGGAGGCATGGTGAGCGATATTCGATTGTCAATTCCGGGAAAAATTGCAGATTACTTCTAAACCATATGAGTAATCCATATGAAAGGTACTATGAGTAGCAGCAGTAAAGACCAATCACGACAACAGGTCTCGCCAAATGAGCGCGAGGAACTCCTGCAAACGTTGGAAGACCGCTTTGAGAGCAATAGGAAGCGACACGAAGGGCTGGAATGGTCAGCAGTTCTCGTTCGATTGCTGGCAAATCCCGATAAATTGTGGTCGCTGAAGGAAATGGAACGTACGGGCGGCGAACCTGATGTTATCGGGCAGGACGCGGTAACGGGCGCATATATATTTTGCGATTGCTCCCCGGAAAGCCCAAAAGAACGAAGAAGCCTCTGCTACGACCGCGATGCGTGGGAATCAAGGAAAGAAGCCCAACCGAAACACAACGCCCTTGATATGGCGGAGGAAATTGGGATTGAACTTTTGACCGAAGATCAATATCGGGAATTGCATCAACATGGCACGTTTGACGCAAAAACGTCAAGTTGGCTACGAACACCTCCGGCAGTACGCAAACTCGGCGGTGCGCTTTTTGGGGATTATCGCTTTGGTAGAGTGTTTGTCTATCACAACGGCGCACAATCCTACTATGCTGCCAGAGGGTTTCGCGGAATACTTCATGTCTGAAAAATTACTTCAAACCTACTCACAAGGGAAAATCATGCGCCATTACGCTACTATTCTCGCAGCACTCGTTATCAATGTTGCATCTCTTCTTGCACAACAAACCTCCACGCTAAAATCCGTCCGCACCTACCGCGAAGCAAACGAACACGCCATCATGAGGGAGTTTCGTGAATTTTTGTCCATGCCGAATATCGCCTTTGACAGTGCAAGTATTGCCCAGAACGCTTCATTCATTGCCGGAATGATGAAAAAGCGCGGTATCGAAAAAGTACAATTACTCGAATCGGGTAAAATTGGCGCTGCGTCGGCGGTGTACGGCGAAGTAATTGTTCCCAATGCAAAACGCACCATCGTCTTTTATGCCCATTACGACGGACAGCCCGTGAACCCGCTCGAATGGTCGCCCGGCGGCAAGCCCTTTGCTCCGGTGCTGCGTTCCGGCTCACTGGAAAAAGGTGGTGAAGTAATTGACTTCCCAAACGAAAAAACACCGTTCAACCCTGAGCACCGCATTTATGCTCGTTCTGCATCGGACGACAAGGGCGGCGTGGTGGCGATACTGAACGCTTACGAGGCGCTACGAAAAAGCGGGATTCAGCCATCGGTGAATGTCAAGTTTTTCTTTGAAGGCGAGGAGGAAGCAGGCTCAACGAATCTTGGTGATATTTTGGAGCGTCATAAAACCCTCCTCCAGTCCGACGGCTGGATTATTTGCGACGGTCCCGTGCATCAGTCGGGACGCAAGCAGGTGGTGTGCGGTGTGCGAGGTGATGTGAATATGGAAATAACCGTCTTTGGTCCCAAACGCCCCTTGCACAGTGGGCATTATGGGAATTGGGTGCCGAATCCCGCACAAAAACTTGTTTCACTGCTTGCTTCCATGAAAGATTCCGCAGGAAAAGTGCTTGTGGATGGTTTTTATGACGACGCGGTTCCGTTTACCGATGAAGAACGTGCCGCCATACGCTCCGTGCCTCATCCCGATGAACAAATGAAACATGAACTCGGTGTCGCCAAGACCGATGGCAATGGTGCGTATTTGCTGGAAATGCTGAACCTTCCTTCACTCAATATCAACGGCATCCGCAGCGCAAATGTGGGAGCAATGGCAGCAAACGTCATTCCTACGCAAGCAGTGGCAGCGCTGGATTTGCGCTTAGTTCTGGGCAATGATTGGCAGCGCCAGACCGAAAAAATCAAACGCCACGCACAAAAGCAGGGCTACTTCGTGATTGACCGCGACCCCACGGACGAGGAGCGTCTGCAATACCCGAACATCGCCAAAGTACACGCTTTCAAGGGCTACAACGCCCAACGTACTCCACTTGGTCATCCACTTGCTCGCGCGGTGGTGTCGGCTGTGCAGACAAGCTCCGCAGAACCAATCGTGGTTGTGCCGACGCTGGGCGGAAGCCTGCCGCTGTATCTTTTCGAGCAAATTCTCAAAACGACGACCGTCACCGTACCGATAGCAAATCACGACAACAACCAACACGCCGAAAACGAAAATCTCCGCTTGAAAAACCTCTGGAATGGTCTTGAAACCTTTGCGGCGATAATGACGATGAAGTTTTGACGGGCGTGGTGGATTGATGGATTACTTTCAAAGGTTGCTTATATCTGGCTTAAGAGGTGTTTTTTCGTAAATTACCATTGAAACGTTAAAGCCCTGTATGCCGCACATCATATGGCATACATGGCTTTTTTGTGAAAATTGGCTTTGCCTCTCGTTATGGAAAAACGGTACTCAAAGCGTTTTTTTGAAAGACCTTGCTTCTGTTCCTTCAGACTATCGGCTTGTCACTGAAGAATTTGTTTTCACTACGCTGCCCAATTCTTCTACATTATTCTATACCGTAAAGAAATTTATCAGTTCTTCCCTTGAAAAAGCCTATGTTTCCGATTTTGTACAGATTACTTGCCTATCAAAATGCAAAAACTTCTTACAAGCGTTTTCTTACTGGTTTTATGCGCCATGTTCGCGCTTCATTCTTCGTCATGCTCCTCGCAAAGAGCTTTAACGAAAGAAGAGCGTCGTGTGCCGCCCGCAATGTTAGAAACCGCATACAATCTTGCTTGGGCGAAGTTGAAATATTTGAATGTATCAGATGGCGTTGACATAATAATTGACACCAGTACATCGGAACGTCGCGTGGAATACTCTTATTCGTCGTGGTGGGATCAGTTGGTGAATACGCCGCGTGAGCATACATTTTTTCTCGTAAACTTTCGAGTACAGATAAAGAATAAGCCATATTTCTTTGATGAATCTGGTTTGCTCATTGATAGTGTTGGCAGAAAGTATTACAAAGGGTGGGGAGCGATTGAAAGCTCAGAATGGAGGCAGGATTCCGCATTTGAACAACCATTGTTTTGGAATATTCAAAGCGAATACATGGCGTTGCGCGAGCAACGTCCAATAACAATAGACAGTGCTATCCAAATTGCAAAAATTCTTTTTGCGCTGTCAGATTCTGCTACTGTTACTCGTGCTTTTGCACAAGAAGGAATTATGGATTCGGGTAATGAATTTGGAGTTGAACATAGCACCAGATGTTGGGTAATATGGTTTGCACTTGAGCCATCCAAAAGTATGCTGTTTATTTGTTGGATTGATGCTGATACTGGTAATTTGTGCCTTGCGAACTGGTCATATAACGATGATGATTTCATTATTGAGGGCTATGCTCCAAATCAATTTCATTCCTTTACTGCAAGAGTGGGCAGTGTCAAAAGGGCAAAAAGTGTGAAGTATTTATCCAAGCCGCGCGACAGATAGCCTTCAGTCTCAACAAATTTAGTCCCAACAAACTCAATCCTCACATGAGATGGCAGAACAACCATGCAAACAGTGGGGTAAGTAATCAAAAGGCAACAATGAAAACCCTTGTTATAACAGCGTTAATATCTGTTCTTTGTGTTTCCTTTGTACTTTGTATTTCGTCATGCTCCTCGCAAAGGGCTTTGACGAAAGAAGAGCGTCGTGTGCCGCCTGCTATGTTGGAAACCTCATATAATCTTGTTCGGGCGAAGCTGGTGCGATTAGGGCTTGCTCAAAAGGTAGATGTAGAAATTGATTCTTCTCGGTGCGAACGGGAGTACTACCAACGATATGACACGTGGCTGGCGGAAGTGCTTGGCATGGGGCAGCAGGTGGCTGTTAATGTTGTTCGCTATCTGCTTACGGTACGGGGAAAACCATATTTCATTACCTACCAAAGCCTCCGTTTGGAGGATAATCAGAATCTACCATATACTCGCCGACTATACGGAAACCAAAATCGGCTTTTATGTCTCGAAACAGTTCCTGATACAGCGTTAGCGAGTATTCACTTTTGGAAATTCTTTGTCATCAGTTGTGAAGATGACTATTTGCCAATGAGAGTAGAAGAAGCAATCTCAATCGTAAGACGTACTTTCGAGTTAGATAGTACGTTCCCTTGTATTCATGCCTTTCCCTTCAGAGAAAGAGCAGACTACCATATTGGCAGTGATACCAAAGATAGTTCTTTGGGGGTTTGGAGGGTAGAGTTTGCCTTAGAGCCTTCAGATACAACTGCATATTACGAATACAAAACTATGGGTAGTATAAGGGAAGAAGAAATTGCGTTGAATAGCAAAACGCGAAGAAAGCGTGAATTTATTTATAATTGCCCCGAAGCCATATTTACATGCGATATTGATACCCAAACAAGGCGCATTTGTAAAGCAGCTTGCTATCTACGCAACCCATCGGATGTTTTTAACCCTTTACCGGAGCGCCTTAAGCCACTGGAAAAGCACCTAAATGCAATTAGGGACAGCCTAGCGAGAGAGTATTTACGAGAGCAGTGGAGCAGATAAAACACAACCTCGACAAATTTAACCCTCACAGGACGCAACCATGAACATACAATCATTTCAATACCAACACTTTACTTCACGCTTTGCAGTGCTTGGCGCTGAAAATGCCGACCGAGGTACGCTTGTTCTTTTGCACGGATTGTACGAGAATCTTACCGTCTGGAATGGCTTTGCAGAGCGGCTTGTAGACTCATACCGTGTTGTAGTGATGGATTTGCCCGGGAATAATCCCGAAGCGCCTCTGCTTGTGGGTACGACCTGTACCATACGCAAGATGGCGGATAGTGCCATGGCGCTGCTTGCGTCTTGCGGTATTGAGAAAGCGGTGATAGCAGGACATTCGATGGGCGGGGCGGTAGCGATGCAGTGCTTAAAGCATTATCCAAAGCAGATTGCGGGCTTGTGCCTTTTTCACGCAACCCCTTTTGCGGATGTGCCGGAGGCAAAAGCGAATCGTGAAAAAGTCATCGCAGCCATTCAAAGCGGCGGTAAATCTGAAGCAGTAGAAGGATTGCTCGGGCGAATGTTTGCAAAAGAAACATATACCGCCAAACCCGCCATCGTGGAGCATTTGCGAAGTATTCTTGTGCAGGCTCCTGAAAGCGGTATGATAGCGGGGCAAGGCGCAATGCGTGACCGCGAGGACACAAGCGCTTTTCTTCACGACGTTGCCATGCCGATTCTCTTTATTCTTGGCAAAAGCGATAGTATTATTCCCATTGAGGCGATGCTTCCTGTCTGCTCGATGCCGCAGAAGTCTCTTGTCTGCTTACTTTCGAGCGTTGGTCATGCGGGAATGATGGAAGCACCGAAAGAGTGCGCAGTGGCGCTCAGGGCGTTGATGGAGATGTGTGGCTAGGAATAGTAAAAAATAAATAATCAAATCGGAGTGCAAACGGAAGTTTGCAATAGCCTTGGATAAATGCGAACTGCCATTCGCACTCCAAGCAGCAGCTCTGTCAGCAAGCCTTAAATTATTTTCCGTACATAAAAGCCTCTTTTCTTTTACGGAAAAGAGGCTTTTGTGTTTGCAAGAACTGAGCATCACTAAGTTTTATCCGGCATTATACACGTGCGCAAACGTCGTCGTTGCAAATTCTTCAATCGTTGTCGGGGTGGTACTTTCGGCGGTGCGGACTTCGGTATTAAAAACACCAAGATTGATACCTTCCGACATTGCAACATAGGCATCGGCTAAACTCTCGGACAAGCCTGCTTGCACCATTCCGGCTTTCGCTTGGTCGTAGGGGAAAGCAACGTAGTTCAACTCCGGTTTGCCGATGGCAGCACCGAGCGCTTTGGTGATCTCGTTCATAGAATAATCTTTCGCGCCCAAAATCGGTAACACGGATTTGCCCGTAAAATCAAGTGCGAGTAGCTTCTTCGTTGCCACCACAGCAATATCTTTTGTTGCCACGAGCGGATAGGCGACATCGCCCTGAATTGCGCTGCCGTTGATGCCCATGCCCTTAATCATGCCAACGTTGCCCAAAAGATTCTCAAAGAAATACGACGGGCGCAAGTGCAGGACGTTCACGCCTTCCAACGCATTCAAACGCTTTTCCTGACGTGCCAAACCCGCCACAACGCCAGTTTTTTCCTCGGTATGTCCGCCGACGCTGCTAATGTTCACGACGTATTTCACGCCAGATGCTTTGATGGCAGAGGTGATAGACTCGCCAAGTGCATTTTGTTCCGCTGGAATATCCGGCACGGTGTGTCCGGTGGAAACCATCACGAGCACTGCTTTTGAACCCGTGAATGCTTTTGTCAAAAAGGTGGTATCTTTTGCATCGCCTGCAAAAACTTCTGCACCTTTTGCAGCGAACTGTTGTAATTTATCTGTCGAGCGAGCAATCACGCGGACTTTTTCGCCTTTTGCAAGAAGGGCTTCGGTTACTCTGCTGCCAATATTGCCCGTCGCGCCAAGAATAGTGTACATAAAATACTCTCAAAAATTTGGTAAAAGAACGTGAGAAAAATTTGATGCTTCAAAAATAAACCTTATATTTGTTTTAGACAAGTATGCACTAAAAAGTAATAAACTCTCAAAAAAGAGAGTATTGGACAAAATCAAGGAGTAACAGCCGATGAAATTTCAAATTAACAAGAAGATTTTTTTCTGCCCAATGGAATTAACGATGGATGTACTCGGCGGAAAATGGAAATTGCTGATTCTTTGGCAGCTTCAGCAGGGTACGAAGCGCTATGGTGAGTTGCGCACTGCGCTTCAGGACATAACCCACAAGATGCTCACGCAGCAGCTACGGGAACTTGAAAGCGACGGCATTGTTCATCGTGAGGTTTTTCACGTGGTGCCGCCGAAAGTAGAATACTCATTGACCGACAGGGGAAATAGGTTGACAGCCGTTATGGAATCTATGGCGGAATGGGCAAGTGCTTTTCAAGTGGACGAAGTTGCAACGCCGTCAACAAAAAAGAAAACGTCCGAATCCTCCCCAAAGAAGAAGACCGAAGAATCTGCACAAGCTAAACCCCGCAAGAAAGCGGCGTGACAAGCTGTCAAAATATTTATGAAGACGACAGTAAACAAGCCGATGAACAAATCACTCTGGCAGAGATACATTCCCACGTGGAAGCTCTCCGTTTGGCAGTGGGCAGGGATTCTCCTTTTCTGCGCCTCAACGGCGGTGCTTTTGAACACCCTTTTCTTTTGGCAATATGTCGCATCGTCTTCGGCAAATTCTTCCTCGTCGTCGCAAAGTCTGAATGTTGCTTTCTGGACGTATTTGCCGGGTGAATCTACGCGCCGCATGGCGTGGGTGCTCGTGATTCCGATTGCGCTCCATTGTGCGCGAGTGCTGCCTATCCAAGCCGGAAAGGGGTTTGCGGGTGTGCTGAAGCAGCTTATGGTGCATGGCGTACTTAGTTTGGTATTTGCCTTTGTGTCGGCATTTTGCACGGTTGCGCTTCTTTATCTCCTCGTGCCGATATTGTTTCCCTTGCGCACATTACTCTCGCCGATACAGGAATTGGTGAGCCATCTTCTGTTTGTAACGGGCTTCATGGCATCGGTGGTCTTGTACTGGCTTATTTTGGGCGGCACCAATGCGCTTGCCTATTACCGTGCTTTCCGAGACCAATCCTTGCGAGCTTCTTCACTTGAGGCACAACTGGCGCAGGCGCAGCTTCATGCCTTGCAAATGCAACTCAATCCGCACTTCCTCTTTAATGCGCTCAATTCTGTCTCGTCGCTGCTCTATGAGGATGTTCGCCGTGCCGACACGATGCTGGTACGCTTGGGAGAGTTCTTACGAATGACGTTGAATGCTCCTCTGGCGCAGTGTACATCGCTTCAGCAGGAACTAGAGTTTGTGCGGCGCTATCTGGATATTGAGCAGATGCGCTTTGAGGAGCGCGTTTGTGTCGAATGGGATATTGGGCAGGAAGTGCTGAACGCTTCGGTTCCAACATTTATTTTGCAACCTCTCGTGGAAAATGCACTCAAGCACGGCATATTGCCTTCTGCTGTCGGTGGCACGGTCAGCATTCGCGCAGCGCGGCACGGCGAATTTATTCAAATAGGAGTGAGTAATCGTTCTGCAGTCCCGCATCCTACAATCCAGCTTCCTGCATTGCAGACAGCCGTTGCTCCGCCAAGCGCAAAACCCAACAATACAAGCACGGGAATTGGTTTGCCGAATACGCGCTCCCGTTTGGAAAAGCTCTATCAAGGCGCATATACGCTGGATTACGGAGTGCTTGATGGGGGAGGCTTTTCCGTTGTGATAACGATTCCGTATCAAATTTCCGACAAGAAGTAACCCCACAAGACTATGCCCAAACCGCTCCGAGCAATCATTGTGGATGATGAACGCCTTGCACGCGCCAAGATACGCCGTTTCCTTGAGGATTATGGAGCGGTGAAAATTATTGCCGAATGTGCCAATGGTATGGAGGCGCTCACCGTTATTGGCGAACAGGCTGCGGATGTGGTCTTTCTGGATGTGCAGATGCCGGAGATGAACGGTTTTGAGGTGCTGCGTTTGCTTGGAGCATCGAACCTTTTGCCGGAAACGCCGCCATTGGTGGTGTTTGTGACCGCATTTGACCACTATGCTATTGCTGCTTTTCAGGAAAATGCTCTGGACTATATCGTCAAGCCCTTTGATTACGAGCGCTTTTCGCTAGCGCTTCAGCGTGTGGAGCGCACGGTGTCTATGGCGGAGGCTGCGAAGAAATATCACGAAACAACGCAGCAATTAGCCGCCCAAGCGCATCAGCAGGGCGATGTACACTATGAGACGCGTTTTGCATTCAAAGTTCGGGGGAAAATCATCCTCATTGCCGCAGAGGACGTTGATTGGATAGAGGCAGAAGGAAATTATGCAGTTTTTCACGTGGGTGCAGTGCGGTATCTGCTTCGGGAGACACTATCAGTGCTGGCGACTCGTCTTAATCCTGTACTGTTTCTGCGGATTCACCGCTCAGTGATTGTACGCATTGCTTTTCTTGCCTCGTTTCGGTTGCACGAGGATGGCAGTTACGAAGCAATTCTGCGCGACGGCACGTGCCGGGGCGTTGGTCCGACGTACCGTGAGGGAGTGCGGCGTGTATTGCAGTTGTAGGTTCTAGTTTATACCTTTCTCCCTCTTCATCCCTTCCCACCTGTTATTCATCCCAATTTTCTTGCGAGCCCCCGTTCGTGTTGCTAATTTTCCGACAGTAAAAAATTGCTACTGAGAGCGTTTTCCTTTGATTTCCTTTGATGACACTCTTTTGGAGAATTTTCATACACTCACAAACCGTAACTCGCAATGAATACCCGCGCCAAACCACTATACTTGCTGCTCTTTCTCGCCCTGTTTTTTTACTCCTTGAGTCTTGTTACCGCTTGCTTTGCGGACAAAATGAGCACGACGCTCTTGGAAGAACGAGCCGCTGGAAGCCGCATTGTATCTGCTTCGGTAGAGGGACGCTCACTAACCATTTATCTCCCACCCGGATATGATTCTGCACAAAAGCAAGGAATGCAGCGCTTTCCAGTCGCATATTTTTACGATGGGCAGGATGTGTTTTCATCTCTTGGAGCAGCACAAATCCTTGACACCTACATTGCTGCCGGGCGCATAAAGCCTGTTATTTTGGTCGGTGTGCATAGTACCGCACAGCGTTCAAGCGAGACCGTACCCTACAATGACCCGTGGGTACAGGCAAATTGGGGAAGTGCCGGACCTCGTGCGCGTGAATTTGCCGTACTCCTCAAAGACCGCATTATTACCGCCATTGATGCCGAGTATTATACCGATAAACGTGCTGAAAGCCGCGCCATTATAGGTTTTTCGCTGGGCGGGCTGTTCGCCGGATGGTGTGGTGTGAAGTATCCCGAAACGTTTGGTACTGCGGTCTGTTTTTCTCCTTCTTTTTGGGTGGCAGAGGACAAATTTTTTGACGATGTACAGTCTGGCACAACCAAGCCCGGGCGCTTTCGCTTCGATGTTGGTGCCACGACAGGCGAATGGAATTATTACGTGCCGCTCATTGAGATTCTGAAGAAAAAGGGTTTACTCTATGGAGAAAATCTAATGTACTACGAAGACCCGCAGGGCAGACATGATGGGGCTTCGTGGCAGGAGCGTTTGCCGGATGCACTTTTAATGTTTGTCGGAGCGAAAGGCAGTGCTCAGGACTCGATTGCGTCGTGGAAGATTGAAACCGAAGTTATTGCCAGTGCTTCTACTGCGGGACGTTTCTTCTTACGGATGAATCCGATTGTAACACTCCAAAGCGGTATTCGGTACTCGCTTGCCACCGAAGCCGCCTACAAACTGGTGAATGGGAACGATGGCGCACTCGCTTCCGACGGACGCTTTGAGTTCCGCTCGACAAACGATTTAACTGTTGATATATCCTACAAACATTTGCAGAAGCGAGTTGTCATCAGCTATGTAGACGTTCAGCGCCGAATGGGAAAATAACTTTATCACAAAACTGCTTTATCACAAAACTACTTTTATTCGACCACAATGATTCAATCTCTTTGCTTTGCGCTTTGTGCAATTCTTGTTTTTGCAGGTTCTCAAGGAATTTTGGCACAAGAAAAAAATTGGCGTTTTTATGAACAAGCCGCCCGCGCGGCATACAAAAGCGGCAATACGGTGGATTTCGTGCGGAACCTGGAACAAGCGCTTGTGCTGAAGCCAAACCACCCGCGCCTGATGTACAATCTTGCGGCAGGTTACACCACCGAAGCCAAATATGATGCGGCACTCAGGCTGTTGGAAAAAGTCGCTGCGACGGGAATGGTTTATCCGGCATCCAAAAGCCCGTCATTTGCGGTGCTTCGAGATTCTGTGCTTTTCAAAGCGCAATTTGATGCGTGTTGCAAGCGTTTTGAGGCATCTACAAAACCTGTCGGTACAAGCACGGAAGCCTTTCGCCTCGCGGAAAAAGGGTTAATTACCGAAAGTGTCGCCTACGACCCGCAGGAAAAAGCATTTTATGTGAGTTCGGTGCATAAGCGAAAGATTATGAAAATTGCTGCAAATGGTGCGGCAAGCGACTTTTCCAAGCCTACGGATGACCTATGGGGCGTACTTGGAATAAAGGTGGATGCAAAGCGGCGTAAACTCTGGGTTTGCATGACCGCATTCCCGCAGATACAGAACTTCGACACGACGCTTGCAGGAAAAGCCGCTATTGCGGTGTACGACCTCACGCAAGGGAAATTGCTCCACCGCTACTATGCGCCAAATGACCGGCAATCACACGCTTTCGGCGACCTTGTTCTACATCCGAAAACAGGAGTTCCGTTGGTGAGCGACAGCGATTCTCCGATGATTTTTACGGTGGATGAAAAAAGCGATACGCTTAAAGTATGGCTGAAAAGCGATGCTGCAACAATACCGTCTATGCAAGGGCTTGATTTTTCGCAGGACGGAAAAACGCTTTTTCTCGCGGATTACACCAATGGCATTTTTCGTATTTCGACAGCCACAAAGACCATTGAACACCTCTCCACACCTGATTCTTGTGTTGCTGCCGGAACCGACGGCTTGTATTTTTTCAAAGGAAGTTTGATTGGTATCCAAAACGGCACTAATCCGCAGCGCGTTGTGCGTTTTCGTTTGGACAAGGAGCAGCGCCGTATTGAGGGGATGGATGTTCTGGAAGCCAATAACGCACTTTTTGAAGAGCCGACGCTTGGTGTGCTGGTGGGCAATGCGCTCTATTACATCGCCAACAGCCAATGGGAAAAGGTAAGCGAAAAAGGTGTTGCTGCGCCGGAATCAGACTGGAAGCCGCACGTGGTCTTAAAGCGTGTATTGTAGGCTCATCCGTAACTTTATTTCCCTTTCGGGCGTATGTCGAAATATGCAATTCCTGTCCGGGAATGTGTGGTATCCAAAATAATGTTCCATTCTACAAGATGTGGAGGCTTGAATGTGGCGTAATTACATGATTACTGCATGGCGGAATATGAAAAAATTTCGCTTTTATACGCTAATCAATATCGTCGGATTAGCGCTTGGTATTGCTTCGTGCTTAGTGATTGCACTCTTTGTACAGGATGAACTCAGCTATGACCGCCATAATGCAAAGGCAGACCGCATTTATCGCGTTCTTTGGAAAACCTCGTGGAACGAAGGGCAGCTTTACACGCCAAACATTCTTGCGCCGACTTTCCGCCGTGAAGCACCCGAAGTAGAAACCGCGGCGCGTCTTGCCCCGCCGTTTGGAAGTATGATTGTTGCAGTAAGTGGTAACGCGCCCGGCTCAAGCGAAGACAAGCGTTTTTTGGAAACAAGATTTTATCTTGCCGATTCTACGCTTTTTGATGTCTTCACAATGCCGTTTGTATTAGGTACTGCACAAGGCGCATTAAATCGTCCGTTTACGGTTGTTCTGACGGAATCTATGGCAAAAAAATATTTCGGTACTGCCAACCCAATCGGAAAATTGCTGACAGTGAATAATGCACGCCAATATGAAATCACGGGCGTTATCAGGGATTTACCTCAAAATGCACATTTTCACGCAGATTTTTTCGGCTCGTTCACTTCCCACAGAACGTATAGCGATTCTTCGTATACGGTGCATGAGTTCTGGGGCGAATCAAATTTCTTTACCTATTTTCTCCTGCGAGAGAGCGTGAGTGTGAACGCACTCGCGCAGCGCGTAGCGGCGATTATGCGTAATCAAAGTGATGCTGATGCTCGCACCACCTCTTTTGTTTTTGAGCCATTATCGGACATTCACCTTCATTCACAGCGCAGTATCAGAGGTGAATACAAAGGGGATATTCTCACTGTCTATATTTTTTCGAGTATTGCCGCCCTTATTTTGGTGATAGCCTGCTTTAATTACATGAATCTCGCCACTGCCCGCTCCGTGCGCCGCTCTAAGGAGATTGGTGTTCGGAAAAGCATCGGTGCAACGTCTGGCTCATTAGCTGCTCAGTTTTATGTGGAATCAGCACTCGTGACGAGCGCTGCGTTTTTTCTTGCACTTTTGGGCGTGGAATTGCTCCTCCCTAAAGCAAGTTCACTGCTTGGCAAAGATTTGAACCGTGCTTTGCTGCTGAATCCGATTGCTCTTGGCGTTATCATGGGTGCGTGGATGCTGACGATTCTTCTGGCTGGCAGTTATCCGGCACTTTTTCTTTCCTCTATCCGCCCGACGGATGTGCTGGCAAGTTCCCGCAAGGCTCGTGGTGGTGCGGCTTTTGTGCGTCGTGTGTTAGTGGTTGTGCAATTTGCTATTTCCGTGTTCTTGCTCATTGCCGCTTTTGTTGTGCGCGACCAATTAGCATATATCAACACTCGCAATATAGGATTTGACAAACAGCACGTTCTCATTTTGCCCATAGGCGATCGGACAACGCGCCAGAATTTAGGCGTTCTGAAGGGTGAACTCCTGCAAGCAACAGGAGTGAAAGACCTAGCGGCGGCTTCGGAAGTACCCGGGAAGGTAGAAGCTGGGTATTCGCTGACCACGCCAACGAAGCAAGGAATAGATTTTATTATGACAGCAATCTCCACCGACGAAGCATTTATGCGGCTTTTGAATATTGCGCTTCGTGCCGGAACGAGTTTGCCACGACGTTCAGAGCAAGATTCCACGACCAATTATTTTGTACTTAATGAGTCGGCAGTGAAGAAAATTGGTTGGACAGCCGAGGAGGCACTTCAAAAGGAGCTAAACCTGAATGGGCGTAAGGGCAGAGTATATGGGGTAATGCAGGATATTCACATTGGCTCACTGCACCAAAATATTGACCCGCTTATTCTTTTCAGTCAACCAAACAGGGATGCGCTGTTGCTCATGGTCAAAATTGACGGCGCAAATGTTGCCGCGAGCATCAGTGCCATTAAAACAGTCTGGAATCGTGTCGTGCCGCACCGTCCCTTCGATGTACGATTTTTGGATGATGATATTGATGCGTTGTATCGCTCTGAACAGCGTATGGGGGCGCTCTTTACGTTGGCAACAGGAATGGCGATGGCAGTGGCGTGTTTAGGTCTGCTGGGGCTGGTGGCGTTTGCTGCGGAGGCAAGGGCAAAAGAAATTGGTGTGCGCAAGGTGCTTGGAGCCTCAGCGCAAAGCATCGTATTTCTTTTGGCACAAGACTTTTTGCGCCTTGTCGGGATTGCCTTTGTTATTGCTGCACCTATTGCGTGGTATGTGGCTAAACGGTGGTTGGAAAGTTTTGCCTATCGCACGGAAATTCATTACTGGCTTTTCGGGCTTGCTGGGGTGCTCACGGCGGTATTTGCGTTTATTACCGTAGCAGCGCAAGCATATCAAGCCGCTTCGGTGAACCCTGTGGAGACGCTCAGGAGCGAGTGATGAAACTCATAACAGGTGGTAACGGCATTTACTTTGAACTTTTGCGAACGTGGTATGAGTTGCATTTGCCATAGAGTATCTTAAAAACACCCTGAATGGGAGCAAAAAATAATAGATCTCTTCTCTGGATATTCTTATCTGCGAACCAAATTAAGACTTGTTGATGTAAAAGTATCCGAACTCTCAATACAGGACAAAATTTCTTCAATGGTGGCACAGACATTCTTGTCTGTGAGTCTTTATGTGGGGTTCACAGACAAGAATGTCTGTGCCACCGAAGCCTGTATTTACAAGGCTTACAAAGATTTTGTCGTGTACTAAAATCCGAACTATTCTTTTTTGAACTCGCGTTTTTACTTCTTTCACTTTTTTCATTCTTGGACACAATATGAAAGTTCAATCTACTCTGCTCATTTGCTACCTCTTGGCAGGCGTACTGCTATACGAAGCAAATGCACAACTGTCGGCAACAATACCGGGCATAGATAAAGTCGGCAAAAAGCCGCAAGTCATGGTTCTGGGAACATTCCACTTTCAAAACGCGGGGCTTGATTATATTAAATCTTCTGCTCCCGATATTTTGGCATCGGAGCGTCAAAAAGAGCTACGCGAATTACTGGATAAAATCAAGGCTTTTAAGCCGACAAAAATTGCGCTGGAGGTTGAACCGAAATCTAGCGAACTCATAAACAAGCGTTTCACAAGCTACCTTGCGGGGCAAGATACATTGCGCCGCAATGAGACCGACCAAATCGGTTTTCGCTTGGCGAAAGAACTTGGACACAAGGCTGTGTATTGCGTTGATATAAAAAAAGGTATGGATTTCGATGCAGTTATGAAGACGGCACAGGCTGTGGGGCAGACAGAGTTCCTTCAACGTTTTCAGCAGGGGATGGGATTTATCCAAACCGAAACGCCAAAAATGGAGAAGCTACCCATTGTGGAGCATTTTCGTCTGCTCAATAATTTGCACGATGCAGAGCATCTGCACGGGGCATATTTGCTCATGGCAACTGTCGGGAAGGATTCTAATTACACCGGGGCAGATGTTATTGCCGGATGGTATGAACGCAACTTAAAAATTGCGGTGAATGTTATGCGAATCGTTGAGTCTCCCGAAGACCGCGTCCTTGTTCTTTTTGGTGCAGGACACTTGCCCTTATTGTATCATTTCTTCAAACTTTCTCCTGATGTCGAAGTCGTCAATGTCGAAGAATATCTCAAGCCCAAAGGTGCAAAATGAATAGATTAAAAATGAATAGGACTTCAGGAGAAAATTTGACTGAAGCCGAAACTATTATTTGCAATGCTCCCACAGTAAGGCTAGTAGTTGTTTGCGCCGCTCTTGTTGCCAGAACTTTTGCTGCTACCAATGCCCAAACACCAACAAATTTCACTCCTTCTCTCGAATCACTTGTGAGGGCTGAACGAGCTTTTGCCGCAATGTCCGTTTCCAACGGTACACGGTCGGCATTTTTGGCAAATTTATCCGAAGAAGCGATAGTTTTCGCTCCGAAACCGACAAACGGCAAAACTCTTTGGGCGAAACGTCCCGAGAGCAAGAGTGTTTTGGCTTGGGAACCTGAATTTGCTGATGTTTCCAAAGGAGGTGATATGGGGTATACCTACGGACCATGGAAATGGAGCGTTCGTAAAGATACTCTACCAAGCGTATTCGGTCATTTTGTTAGCGTATGGAAAAAACATTCAGACGGGACATGGAAAAATATACTTGATATGGGCATTTCCCACCCATTGCCTACTCAAGCGCCGACGAAAGTTGCAACTCCGTTGCCACATATCTCTTCCATACCTGAATCGAAGGAGAGTAGTGATTATTCTTTACTTCTGGCGGCTGAAAAATCGTTTGCTGAAGCCTCGGCAAAAAGTGGAATTGAAGAGGCATATCGCTTATATGCTTGCGAAGAAACAACATTTTTTCGCAATGGAAAAAATCCATTTCCTAGTGTAGGCTCAAACTCCGGGGATTTGTTTGAGAAGGAGCGCCATATTCTATGGGAGACCATTGCCGGAGACGTTGCGAAGTCAGGTGATATTGGTTATGCTTACGGCGCGTACTTGCTTCCGGCAGATTCAAAAGTTCGTAAAGTAGGGCATTATGTACACATTTGGAAGCATACTGCAAAAGGAGGTTGGAAGATTGTTGTGGACGTAACAAATCCGCTTCCTGAGTAACATTAAATCCCATTTTTTCAGGAATATAACCATTCAAAAAGGAAGTGAAATGAAAACGATGCCAATTGTTGTTGCTCTCTTTTTCTTTGCTCAAATGTCCGCCATAGCTGAAGAAGCGCGAATTTTTGTCTTGAGAAAAGTGGGCAGCGATGTTGCGATTGAAACCGTACGCCTACGCGAAGGCGAAGCAAAAGAGTTTGCTCATTCACGGGGTGATATTACTGTTCTGCTTTCACAAGGCGTAGGTCGTTCAGGCGATTTTATTCGCCTTGCAATGGGGTTGCGGTTTCGAGCGCAGTTTTCAAATGGCGAGGTTCGTGTCAATCTTGTGCAACCGAACGGTGCAGAGCGTGTTTTGAAGGTTTTCAAGCCCTCCGAAATGAGTGCCATTGATGTGCGCGTGAATGTGAACTCGCGCTCGCTGCGCCGTGCGTTTGTGATTCATGCCGGAGAGCGAATAAGCCAGGACAGCATTGCCCCAGTAACCGATATGTTTCGTGGGCAAATCCCCTTTACGGGCGATGATTATGCTTTGACGCTGGAAACGTTACCACACAGTAAGGGTGCGAAACTTACGGGCGAAGCACATCTCAGCATTGTTGCAGTGCCGGGTGCGGAAAACGGGCGTTATCTTCTGTTACGTGGTACTATAAGTGGGGCTTCGGATGGAGATTGGATTCTTGACCTCGCAGCTGCTTCGACTGTGGTGGCACGTTCTTTTTTGCCGAAAAATGCTACGGTCGAAAAAGCATTGATGTCGGAATCATCCGCAAACGGCAATCGCTCGGTGCCAATGAGTATAGGTGGTGCAGGCGGGTCGGTTGAGGGACTTGGAGCGATTATACTGTCGGAATTGCGATTTGGTACGATGACCGTCAAAAACGAAGAAGTTTTTGTTGCTGATTCCTTGCCACGCATAGCAGGACGTAGCATCGCAGGAATCTTGGGGGTGGATGTTTTGCAACGAGCCGGCGGTATTCGTTTGGAATTTCTTTCTCCTACGCAGGGTACTGTGAAGTGTGCGGAGTTTTTGAGTTCGGATAAATCGCTTGCGGGGCTTGTGCTGCCTATTTCTTTTGCGAATGGACACATCTTTGCGCGAGGCGAGGCGGTACATTCTACTGGCGCTGCCGTTCCACTTGCGTGTTTGTTCGATACAGGTTCTCCGTATTCATTTGCCGGAGTGAATCTCGAATCGTGTGTTACTCTAAATGCAAGCAAGGAATCTGTCGCCAAAGGTTTGGATGGAAAGCCGATTGTTACGCGAGAAGGTGTGTTGGAGAAGTTGCGTTTATTCAAAACTAAAGATGTCGAATCCTATTCCAAGTTGGCTGTGAAAATAGCTACGCTGCCCGTGATTACGAATATGGGAGCAAATATGCCGATACTTCTTTTGGGAAATGATTTTATTTTGCACCATAGCACCATAGAGATAGATTTTGTCAATTCTGTGGCGTATTTGCAGAACGGTGAGCGGCAGAGGAAATAGTAGCAATTTTTGGTCTGCAAAAACATTGAGTATGCTATGGTTCTATATTTATGCGTTTGTGGAAGTGTTTTTTATAATCGAACAAAACCTGGAAGCCTTACTAAATCTTGGGTGAGCTTTCAAAATCAAAAATTGTACTTGATTTTTTACAGGGCGATCTAAAGCAATATTGTAGGTAGGCGGAGAATTATTGGTAAACCTAGGAAGTACAATTGAAGAACAATTAAAACCTTTGATTCAAGCGACATTTTTACACTCTTCTTCTTTTTATCATTATGCGGTACTTTATTTTTTTCTTAGCTACTTTTCTGTTGATTCCAATTTCGGGAATCGCACAAACACTTGACACTATTACCACAAAAAGCGGTTTACAATACATCATTCTGAAAGAAGGCAATGGCCCTTTGCCGAAACCGGGCAGATCGGTATCGGTAAATTATACGGGATACTTATTAGATGGAACCAAATTCGATTCTTCAGTACCCTCAGGTCGGCCTTTTACTTTTCGCCTTGGAACGGGAAGTGTTATTCGTGGATGGGATGAAGGTATAGCCCTGCTTAAAACCGGCACCAAAGCGCGGCTTATATTGCCTTATCATCTCGCATATGGCGAAGAGGGTTATCCTCCTTTAATTCCGCCATCAGCAACGCTTATTTTCGATATTGATGTGATTACTGCCGAGTGATCATCCCAACAGAAACAAAGTGGGCAGTTTAGGTAGTTCAGGAACATTTCTTTTCCATTCAGCAACCGGCAGTGTTTTAATGAACTCATTAGGGCCCGTAATATCGGATGCAATGCAAACAAGGGTATTGCCGTTGCAGTTTCTGAGCAGTTCATTAAAAAGCAGCTGATTTCTGTATGGAGTTTCTATGAAAAGCTGTGTTTCAGAGAACCTTGAACTGTGTTTCTCGAGCAGGGCTATTTTCCTGGCTCTTTCGTCGTTGTCTTTCGGTAAATACCCATGAAATGAGAAATGCTGACCATTCAGTCCGGAGGC
>CALCNX010000148.1 GCA_937899715.1 uncultured bacterium
AAATTTTCATCCGCCGCAAGGAATGTTACCGGAGTTTGACAAGGCATATCTCAAACGCTTGTGGCTTATTGATCACGACGGTTCGTGTTGGATTGAATACAGCCCCCGATTGTTCGCAAAAGAATCTCTTCTGCGCTGGCATCCGAAGGAATTTGGCGGAACGGGTATGATTGATAAAAGTTCCGTTGTTCTCTCAAATACTAAAGGAGTTACCGTTTTCACCGACAGGCTTCATCAAATCTGGCTTTTGCACGATTTTTTGATAGATATTATCGACTCTTCTTATCAGCATATCCAACACCGCAAGATAATTTACAATCCTGACGATACGACCAGCATTGCCTCTCCTCAACTGCTCAATATGGGTTTTGGAGAATATGCACGTGGCAAATGCTGGCTGGGTTCCGACGGCGGCGGTGCCAATTTTATACTTCCACCCGAAAAATTTCCGCATTATCAACCTTTCACCGCACCGATGTGTTGGGCAATGGCGGAAGATAATCATCACAAACTCTGGGTAGCCACATTTGCCAACGAAGGGAGCGGCAAAGGTGGCATCAACAGCTACGACCTGAAAACGGGCACAGTGGAGAAATATCTTGGTGATGAAAATTTCTATTTCCTCTTTCGAGACAGCCACGACAATATTTGGTGTAAAAATAATAGGGAAGGTTTGTACAAACTTCCTGCAAACAACGGCGGGCGAAGAACTATCGTTCGGCACCCTTTCCCTTACGGTGCTATTTATTCTATAGTGGAAGACCGTTTTGGTATGTTGTGGATTGGCACGAAGGAAGCAACAAACGTTCTATACCGCTTTAATCCTCACACCGGGCGTATTACACACACATTTCAGAATATGGGCATCATTTTGAAGTTAGACAGCAAAGGGCGTATTTGGGCGGGCGAAGGCGGCGTTACGGTGTTCGACCCCGCCGATGCCGACAGCATCCGCTTTTACGGACAAGACTCCACAACGCATCTCTTTACGCGCTATGTGAACGACCAGAACAATCCTCGCTCGTTGGGCAATGATGTCGTGAAATGCTTCCACGAAGATAAGGATGGCACGATGTGGATAGCGACTATCACAGGGCTTGACCACCTTGACCCGAAAACAGGCGTGTTCACACATTTCAACGAATCGAACGGAATGCCGAACAATTACACCTACGGGATTTTGCCCGATGATGCCGGAAATTTGTGGGTAAGTACCAATCGCGGTTTGTCGCGCTTCACGCCGAAAACGGGCGTGTGGCGCAATTACTCGCCTGCTGATGGTTTGCAAAGTTACGAGTTTGACCGTTTGTCGTTCTGCAAACTCCGCGACGGACGTTTAGTCTTTGGCGGTGTGAACGGCTTCAATATCTTCCGCCCTGAAGATGTGCAGGATAATACCACGCCGCCGCCTGTGGCGATTGTGGAAGTGGAAATCAACGACCGACCATATCAGCAGGTGTTGGCAAACTTTGCCTCGAACACGCCGCAATACGGCATCCGCGAAGTGAGCGAACTCACCACGTTGGAGCTTGGTTACAATGATAACACGCTCACCTTTGATTTCGCAGCACTGGATTTCACCGACCCTGCAAAGAATTGTTATGCTTACAGAATGGACGGTGTAGATAAAGACTGGGTGCAATCGGGAACACTTCGCAAAACGCGCTATGCGGGCTTGCCGCCGGGCGACTATACCTTTCGCGTCAAAGCCTGTAACAACGACGGCGTTTGGAATGAAGAAGGTACAGAACTTCGCATCCGCATCCTTCCTCCTTTTTGGCGCACGGTATGGTTTCTGGGGTTGTGTCTGGTGGTGGGAGCATTGAGCATTGGCGGCGGAACGCGTTTTGTTGTCCGTTCACGTTTCCGCAGGCGGATTGAACGTTTGGAAGCCGCACAAGCACTTGAGCGCGAGCAAATGCAGCGCGAACTTGTTTTGGAGCGGGAACGCGGACGTATTGCGAAGGATATTCATGATGAAGTCGGTCCCGGCATGATGCGGATTGCGCTTTTGGCAGAGGCAGTGCAGGAAGGGAATATCCACTCTTCCGAGCATATTTCCTTGACGGCGCAAGAAGTCATTGACGCAATGAACGGCATTATCTGGATGACTAATCCCAAAAACGACACGCTGGACAATCTTGCTGCTTACATCCAAGAAAAAGCAACCGAATGGTTTGAGCGCATCGGTGAAGAGCGTGGTATGATGCTGGATGTCGTCTTGCCTGATGTTCTTCCTTCGCTACCCTTGGAGGGTAATGTTCGGCGCAATCTTTATCTATGCGTGAAAGAAGCCCTCAATAACGCCCTTAAACATTCCGCAGCAAGCCGCGTAGAATTGGCATTGGTGCTTCGAGGTAACGAAGGATTTGAATGGCGTGTTGGCGATAATGGGCAAGGATTTGAACACAACAGTATTTCTCGTTTCAGTAACGGATTGGCAAATATGCGCTCACGGATGGAAGAAATTGGCGGAACGTGCGAGGTGGAGAGTGTTTCGGGACAAGGAACTACAGTACGATTTATAGTAGGCTGACGCTTGTTTCCTCAAAAAATACAGACTTTTCCCGATGGCGCATCAAACCACGTTTCCGTACCTTTGCACCAATGAAAAATAACCATGTAAGCAACTGACCAACAAACCATGTTCCGTATCGCTATTATCGAAGATGATAATGATTATCGTCAATTTCTCCGCTCCATTACCGAAAAAGCGGGAAAATACCTCTTCTTTGGGGCGTATTCTAACGGGGAGGCTTTTCTGGAAGCCGTCCGTGAAGCACCGCCGGAGGAGCGTCCGAACCTTGTGCTGATGGATATTGGGTTGCCGAGAATGTCGGGTGCTGAGTGTGCGCGGCTTTTTACGGAACTTTGTCCGACCGCGCTTGTGATGATGCTGACGGTGTTTGATGATACGGAAAATATCTATGAAGCAATTATGGCGGGCGCATCAGCATATCACCTCAAAACACCGCATAAATACAAAATTCTGGAAGCTATTGAAGATCTCCACTCCGGCGGTGCACTCATGACGGGACAAATTGCGCGGAAAGCATTGGACACTTTTCGAGCGATTGCGGCAAATGCTTCTTTCCCTGCTTCTTTCCCTGCTTCTTTTCCCGCCACTCTTCCTGTGCAACCAACTTCTTCACGAATGCAGCAAGAATCTGACGCTATTGTGGTGAAAGATATTCTTTCCGGGCGTGAGTATGAGATTCTGCGCCTTTTGGCGCGGGGTGATGCCTATAAAAAAATAGCCGATGAACTCAGCATCAGCATTGCCACCGTAAAAACCCACATTGCCAACATTTACGAAAAACTGCACGTCAATTCTCGTGGAGAGGCGGCAGCGAAGTTCTTTGGGAAATGACGCACTGCTCTTGCGTATTGCAACAAAGGGCATTCCACATATTGACAATGGTGTTTACTTTTCCTATTTTGTCGGCAGATACGACTTTCTGGCAATAGCTCCACTCAAAAGCAATTCCACAGACATTATGCAGACACTTACCTTGCACATACCCGACGAGGTTGCTTTCAGCCTCAAAGAAACACCCGAACATCTTTCAGAGCGCATTACCCACATGGCTGCCGTCAAACTGTATGAACTCGGGCAGCTTTCTTCCGGTAGAGCCGCGCAGTTGGCAGGAGTCTCACGGGTGGAATTTTTACAGACGCTTGGTCGTTACGGCGTGTCGTCATTTCGGCTGTCGGCAGAAGAATTAGATGAGGATATAATAAATGCTTGAGCAAACAATTTTAGCAGAGGATGCGAGGTATAATGCGGTTATTGTCAATACTTCTCCGCTGTTGTACTTGCACCAAATCCGCCATTTGGAAATTCTGCAAAAACTCTACGGAACACTATTTGTGCCGACGGCAGTGGCAAGCGAACTTGCCGAAGGGAAACGTAAAGGAGTGGATGTGCCTGAGCCGGAGAGCATTTCGTGGATGAATATTGTTTCGACGAGAGACCGCCGTATTATCCCACTTCTTTCTGACCTCGGTGCGGGTGAATCGGAAGTGATTTTGCTTGGCGTGGAGTATCCGCAAAGTTTGCTTATCATGGATGATGCACTGGGAAGGCGGATTGCCCGCATGAATGCTCAAACGGTAACAGGAACGCTCGGTGTGCTGCTCAAAGCCAAGCAAAAAGGCTCTATTCCTGAGATTATGCCTCTTCTTCGTGAACTCAAGACGTGCGGAATGTGGATTAGTCCTGCTGTGGAGGCGATGATTCTTGACCGTGCCGGGGAGAATAATCACACCTAAAAAATACAGAATTTTCCTGATGGCGGATGAGAATACAAAATAGTATATTGAGGGAATTTCACTGCTGTTCGGCATCCGGCGTTCAACGTACTATCCATCCTTAGCACGAAGGCTATGAATATGCTCATACGCAAAACACAACCAACAATGGCGTTGCATCTGCTATTCCAGATACTGGTCTCTCTTCTGCTTACAGCGACACACTTGTTTGGTCAGGTAGATTCGCTCTTGAGGATTCTGCCAAGTCTACAGGATAGCAGTAAAGTAGTAATGCTTGTGAATATATCCAACGAATATTTGTCAAACGGTGAGCACGACAATGCTTTGAAGTACATACTCATGGCAGTAGACCTGAGCGAAAGACTAGATATTGGGAAACTCCAATTCCAGTCCTATGGTACTCTCAGTATTGTTTATCTCAATCAAAACAATCCTGAGAAATCTCTTGAGTTTGCTCAAAAATCCATGTATGTATGTAAAAATAAATACCCAGAAGGACTTCATCGAGCTGTATTGCGAGTTGGTTCTGCTTTCAAAACTATCAATTCTGATTCGGCTCTGGTCTATCTTTTTGAAGCAAATCGTCTTTCCAAGATTGTAAATGATTCAGCAAAAATATCAGCAAGTCTTCAAGAGATAGGAATGACATATATCAATAAAAAAGATTATTCCAAAGCGATTGAATACTACCAAAAGAGTCTTACTCTTGATAAAATTCTTGAATCGGATGATGTGAAGTATAGCCTCAACAACATCGCTGATGCCCACAATCATCTGGGACAGTATGCTCAGGCGGAACCACTTATTCGTCAGGCAATGGCACTAAATACGAGTGACAAGAATGACAGTCTGACATTTGTCTCGACTCTTGCCGAGACACTCGAAGGACTGGGAAAATCCAGAGACGCTCTTGCCTCGTACAAACAGGCATACGCTCTGGAAAGAAGCATGTTCAACGAGGAAAAAGCCAAAGAGATCCTCAGTATTCAGCAAAAGTTTGATGTCGAACAAGCCGAGAGAATTCGACAAGAAGCAGAAAAGAACGCTCGTGAGAATGAGAATCGCAGAAATCTGGCACAATACTCGGTGATGTTTTTGATAGTATTGGTGATGGTCTTTGGTGTGATATTTCTGGGCAAACTCCAGATCAGTGATCGCTGGATCAATGTCCTATTGATCGTATCGCTCATTATGGTGTTTGAGTTTGTTCAGGTTGTACTGGATCCTCTGATCCAAGAAAAATCCCAAAATATCCCTATCTATCTCTTCATCATCAGTGTTGTCATGGCAGTTGCCTTGGCACCTCTGCATTCACTGTTTGAAACATTTCTGCGAAAGAGAATTATGCGAGATGCCCCACCGCCTACTTTGTAGTTGTGCAGGGCGCAAGCCGGGATAAAGGCGTTTTATCGGTTAGGAAAACAGTATTGATGGAGTGTAAATTGTTCTTGTGCAAATGATGACGCATCAATTCCTCGGCACTCGCACCCACACCTACGCGCTCCGCATCACACCGAGCGTTTCACTTATAGGGGAAGTTCTTCCCTACGCATGGGAACGGGCGTGTGCTGTGGCGATGCTGCAAACGGGTATTCCCGCCGATGTGCTGATGCGGCTTTCCATGGGTAAGCAGGCGTGTTTGCGTTTGGATGTCCTCACTTGCTATCCCGCACAAGCGCATGAATCCTTGCACGAAGCACTTTCTGAAATAAAAGACCGCTTTTACGCTTGTGCCGGGTGCGATTGGTGCAGCATCGAAGCCGTGCCGCTTGGGAAGCGGTTTCATCCTGTTATATTGGGTTTTGTTGCAGCGCTGGTGCTGAGTTTTGCCGCGTATTTGTGCGCGACAAGCCTCTACCCTGCTCTGGTGTACGAAGAAACCACAGGAACGGCACTCTTTACGCCCTACGAAACACATACCTTCGGCGAATGGTCGGAAAAGCACGATACTACATTCTTTATCTGCACCTTTCGCACGGCGGAAGGGCATTGGGTACGCGACACAAACCGCGTTACCGAAGTGCCGAAGCGGTACGGCGAGGATATTCCCTTTCTCTATGCACCCCACAACCCGCACCGATACGTTATCGGCTCACGGGTGGGAAATCTTGCTTTTTTGCCCGTAGCATTTGGTGGGATTGCCGTCGTGCTGGTGATAGTGCTTGGTTTGGCGGTACTGCCGCGTGTGCGGTTTTGGTGGTGGCGACGAACATTCGAGCGGCATTCTGTCAATAATACAACGGGCAGCTATTCATAACAAGCCGAAATAACCGATAAAAATGAGATAAGTATCAGATACGTTTATTGTTTCTCCAAGACTCTTCTGCACCTACACCGGAAACAGCATGAATACTCCTTCTCCGACACCCACACTCATCATCACCGACCAATTTTTCCGCGAAGGAATTTGGGCGCATATCCACGACAGGTACGACCGCAGTTTTACAAACGTCGGTCCCTTCCCTTCCGATGAAACTGCGTGGGAATACTGCAAGGCGTTCAACCGAAAGGAAGTGCTGGAATGGTGGACACGAGCTTCGCGGGAGCAGATTGTCGAAAGTGTTTTCGATACGCGCTATCCGGGACAGTACATTTTTACACGAGCGTTTGCAAAGGGCTACGATGCTGACGAGTTTGTCGAACAACTCCTTTTGGAAACGTTGGATTTGGCAAAAAGTACGTGGCAGCCGCTTACGCGGGATTTAGCGTTGGTACTGTTTTCATGGAGCGAATCTGAAGTAAACCCCGATGCCATTGCCGAAAAATATAGTGCAAAACATGAATACCAATGGCACGAAATCCAACGTGAACAGCGCAAAAACCGTATTCGCTGCTGGTGCGACGACCTCCGTCAAAACCGCTTACCTAATGACCTTGGCGAGGATGAGCCGTATCTTGATTGGTTGAATACTTCCCACAATGAAGTAATTGATAATTGCGCGGGCGGGACGGAATGGAGGAAGCGCAAATGCGACTGTTGCGGCAGCGAAGTCTGGCAACTCTTTTTGGAAGGACGCTATAATGATTGGTTTCGGTGGTATGCCGTACCTGCTTCGAGCGACATTCTACGCCGGAATGAAGGTACGTTAAACAAAGAAACAATCGAAGCATGGTTTGAAGAACGAGCGGGAATATACTCGCTCTACGGTGTGAGTTTTTATACAAGCACGAAGATTCGTGAGATATAATCGTTTGAATGAAAGCGGCAAATGAAACTTTAAGATGTATGAAAACTATCCTAGAAATCATCAGTTTATTACCTCGTCTTTATGGGGCTGCGTCGGTTCTTGCCATGTATTGGTTGTTATTCCTCAGCTTGATGTTCAGCACATTCGACCCGCGAGAACGTGTCTCGCGCGATTCCGCCAATGCCCGTGAAGCTCGGTACCAAGCCTATTGGCACAGGAGAGATTCACTTGAAAAGGAACAAGAACGCCTTGAAAAAAATCGGAAGCATGAAGCATTTTTGCGTGCGGTGCAAGAGCGTAAAGATTCTATTCGCCGATTTGATTCGGCACGGATTGGGTATTTTTTGTATCGCTTGGATTCGGTGCGCGAGGTGGGAGTTGCTTTGCGGGAAGATTCAGCAAAAGCAAAGAGATGATGAAATGCAGGTGAGCAAGAATCATACAATACGGTGCAAAACTTCACATTGTAGTTTTTTTGTGTTCTGGTGCTTTCGCGTGTGCGGTTTTGGTAGTGCGGGCAACGAAAAATACAGAGTTCTCCCGATAGTGGATCAGTCTACAAAATGGTATATTCGGGGAGAAATTTATTTTTTTTACTATTCAGCTCGAAAGACAAATGAATCCTCATTTAAGTTTAAGTCCCAATTTTTTTTAACTAATTTCAACTAAAATTGAGGTGCATAATGAAAACTTTCTGCATAATGCTTGCTATCCAGTTCCTATTGTTTTTTGGTTTAAGCAATCGATTGTTATCTCAACAAAATACCCCTACTCAGTCGGTTCCCTCTAATTCAGCAATGAAGACAGCGGAACAACTTGCTCAAGAGGCAATGAAGAGTGAAGATTATGGTAATTACCCAAAGGCAGCTGAATGCTGGAGTTTAGCTTCACGACAAGCCACCAACGTCAAAGATCAAGTTTTTTATATGTATCGTGCGGGAAGGAGCTATAAATTTACTCGAAATTACAATGAAGCACTTTATTTTTTTAATCAAGCAACCAATCTCGCAAAGAATACAAATGATATTCACATTTTGTCGTACATATATTTTGATTACGCGAATGCGGTTTACGAGAGAAGCGGACAACGAGATACACTCAGTGCAATTAACCTGATAAATAAAGCTGTTCAATGTTCCGAGATTGATGCTCAAAATTATGCTCAAGGCTCGGTGGATGCAATTTGGAGAAATGATTGGCAAACAGAAATATTGATTGAGAGAGCAGGTATGAGAGCGCAGAACAAAAATTTCCGAGATGCACTTTTGGATTTTGGTGCTGCAACAAGGGAAGCGAAAAGTAATTGGACTGATGCGGATCGGCAATTTCGGAACGGTAAAATAAGTAAACAAGACTCTTCTGATTTATTTAAACGACTCGTGTATTGCTTATATATTGAAGGTTACTGTTTCTACGATAAATATATGGCAGAAAAACAAAAATATGTTGTAGATGGTGTTTCTGCAATCAAGAGATTTGAAGAGAAACTCGATCAGGACAAGAGTGAGCTAATAAAGAAAAAACCTGAAATTTGTTGGTATTTGGGGCTGTTACATGAGGAGGTGTATAAGAATAACCCTGAATACGATGAGAAAGTGAGCCTTAAATATAAATTAGCTTCCGCCGAGTTAGGGTATCCTGAGGCAATATTATGGTGGAGGAACAGTAACCAGAGATCTATTATACAAAGCTTTCGCACACGAAGACCTATTAAACCGATAATAACCATGAAAGCGAATATGATAGATTATAATCCGTTTCCAAAAGGAAAAATACCAGCACGCGAACGATATGAGGTGTCTGGAACGATTTTTTATGACCAAGAAAATATAGCCCAAGCTCAAGCAACTCTTCAGCTTAGAAACCCTCAGACTGATGCTAAGGATAAAAAAAACATCAAACTACAGCATCAAAACTCCTCTGTTTTTTCTTTTGTGGATACAATTGATATTCCCGAGAAATATGGATTATGGGAAATTACAGCATCGGCTAATTACCAAAATGAGCCCAATGTTGAAGGTTCCTACACAGTCAAAAGAACACCTTTTTTTGACCAAGACCAAAAAAATCGTTTTACAGGTAACAATACAGCTATATTGTTTGCCAATAATTATGAAGGTACCCGCGCCTACCTGCGCAACCCAATATACGATGCTGAAGCTCTTGCCAGCACTTTAGACCAGCGTTTTGGCTTTAGGTCAACAATATTTCGAGAGGCATCAAGTAGAATGATTCGGGAAGAATTAGATAAATTGAGGAATGTACCAAAAGCCTTTAACGACCAGTTAGTCGTTGTATTGAGTGGTCATGGTGCTGAGGACGGGTCTTTTCTTGCAATAAACGAAAGGAAACAGGTTGAAGCAGTATATTACCAGGCGTTAAAAAAGCAACTGATTCAGACAGGTTACAAGCGTATTCTACTGATTATAGATGCCTGTTTTAGTGGTACTGCTGTAGCAAATAAATCAATTGCATATAATTCTTCTTTTGCATCACGAGGGAGTCAAACAAGATCAATGGATTTTGGGACTAATAATCAAACCTTAATCTATAGTAGTAATCAAAATCAAGTTGCAAATGAAGCAGTTAGAGCGTCTGAAGAATGCTATCAAATAATTACATCAGGTGACAGACAAACTGTTGATGATGGTATTTTTCAATTTCATTCACCATTTGTAAAGCGTTTATTAGAGATTTTAGAGAATGCTGAGGCAAATGTATTCCCGGCAGATATAGATAGTCAGATGAAAGACCTAAGCAGCAGACCGCGATTCAGCAAATTCCACGAGGAGGGAAGTTCTGGTGAATTTTGTTTTGAGTCTTTACGATATAAATAAACTGATAATGGCTTTTGCCCTTGAAGCGGTTATAACCTTGCTTCAAAGATATGCAAACCCGCAATAGTTTAGATAAAATTTTTGCTCATCAATCACTTCTAAATTTCAATCTATATGAAACGTCTTGTTTGTTTCAAGTTGATGATTTTATTGCTTTTAATCGGCACATCTTGTCAAAAAGATAATAACCAGCAATCCCAACTTTCAGGTTCTACAAAATCTGCTCTAGGGCAGACTCAACCTGAGTTTGCTACGGTGAAAATTGGCTCTGGATCGGCAAGGTATTATTTTGTTGGAAAAATCAATCATCCAGGAATGCACATAGAAATTCAAGGTGAAGTTCTTATAAATAATTTTGAATCTGGTTCATCTGCCATAGAAGAAGAGGAGGGAGGAGAAAGCTCTTTTCTTAACAGCACTGATGGCAAAAAGTTTTACTTAGAGGGGAATATCACAGCCAACAACAGAGTAAAACTTGATGTGGTTCCAAGCGATGAATATTTTAATGAGAAACCGAAAATTAGTGCAACTATTCTAGGAAAACTTGATTGCGCAAAAGGAATGTTTCAAGGTAAGTGGTCGTCAAACATTGACCCGAAGGATACTGCTTCGCTTGTACTCTATTTTGTGGCACGATACAACAAGATAAAAGATACAAAGTTACGAGCCTCTATCTCCTATCCACAATTTGCAGCAAAAGAGTTTGCGTCATTTAATGACACTCTTGCTCACATCATGTATCCCAAATTGGACTTTTGTGTCGCTAAAGTAAAAAATATGCTTCGCCAATACTCTGATACTTCAATAATTCTTCCAGATGGGCGTAAGCCTACAGATGCCCTTGTCGCCCAACATAATGTTAGTGTCGTCTATTTGGCTTCAAATCTTCTTGCTCTTTCGTATCAGCTTTTTTTTGATGAAAATGGTGCACATCCATATGGTACTACTTCCAGCGAAAATTGGTGGCGAAGATCTAATGGTAATTTTGTAACAGTACGCTTGCCAGAAATTTTTATTGCCAATTCAAACTATACTAAAACTTTAATTGATTTGTTAATTGTCGAATTGAATAAAAATCAAAAGGTAAGAGAAGACCATGCTCAAATTCAAGAGCAAGAATTACTTGGCATGATAAGGCGTGAAAGTTTTGCTTGGTTTTTGCATCCAGCAGGGGTGAGAATAATATTTCCGACATATTCGTTCGGAGCTTCCCACGCAGCTGGAGAAATTGAAGTCAATATCCCGTACTCTTCGCTTCGGTCTCACTTGCGTTTTGATGGTGCGGCAGGAGAGTTTTTGCGCCAAGATGGTTTTGTACTTAATCCATAGAAGCAGTGCTGACGCGGCAGATGACGCTTATACGCTAACGGACGCATGATAAGGAGATGCAAATGTCGTATTCTCACATTCTCATTATCGTTGGCGAGCAATCTCTTGTGCCCTTTGTCGGTACTCTTCTCGCTGACAAGTACGATGAGAGTAACGATATTGCCTTGAAGAGCGAGACACTGTTACTTCTGGACTTACGTATGCCGGGAATGAATATGCTGACGCTGCTTTCATGGGCGCAAGATACTTATCCTAATGCGCCCATTGCTCTTGCTGTAAGCGACGAGCTACATATCACGCTGCCAGATATAGCACAGTGCGTGGAAGCTGTGTTTGTGCCGAAAACGAAAGGGTAACATCGAATAACAAAGAAAAAGAAAGCGGGTCGGCAGGGCGGTTTTACAATTTCCACTGCTCTAAACGTTTAGTACATTCCTGTTTGGGCAAACGTCTTCCCTGTTGCAGAAGAAATGTCAATTTTTCTGCGGCATCAGAAGGGGCAAGCAATTTTGCGCGAATAAGTTCATCGAAAATCCAAAGCATACCTCGCACTGAAATACCATACGATTCTGCAATGGTGCGAAGTGCTTGGTCTCCCGTAAGCAGTATTGCCGCTTTATTTCGTGCACACAAACACACCGAACAGTCGGTAAACGAAAGTGCTTTATGTTTATCAAAGAGTTCGGCTATCTCTAACACCCCGGCACCGTCAATCTCTTCCACATGGAGGATACCCTGTTCGATGAAAGGGGCGAGAATGGCTTGCTGCGAAGGGTAAAGTTCTTCCAACACAAAGGGTGTTGTGTGCATGGTGTAAGGAAGGCGTAGGGTCGCATCTACAAGCTGAACAGTTAATACATCAATCAGAATATTTGCATCGTGCAAAGCAATAGTCATTTGGCTTCATTGGTGAAGTGGAAAGAATTATTGCTATTGCATATGTTCTCTAAATTCTGCGAGACTCATATTTGCCAGACTTGCAGCCTTGCTCTCGGAAATAATTCCTTCGGCGGCGGCTCGAATAAGTAAAGAAAGTAATTGCGTTGGTTCTTCCATCCCTTGATATTCTTTTTTGCCCGGATCTATACGTTTGCCTCCCTCCTGAGCATTGACATACTGCCAAAATGCGCGATGTGAACTGTCTGAAATAATACCAAGTTTATGCGAACGCATTTCAACTGCCTGCACGGAAATACCGTAATACTGTTTCAAATGAACGAATTCACTCAAAGTAACTCGTGAACGTTTTGCGCCGAGTTCATTGATTAGCATTTCCTTTGGCACAAGTACCGCAGCCGCAAAATCGTGGCACGCTCGTTCAATATCACGTGCAGACATATCTGAAGGAAAACGGAAGATAAGATGAGCAAGTTCATGGAGTGCAGTCAAGCGTTTGCGTACAACATCTGGTTTTGTATTCAAAACAATAACCGGATAATCATTCGGCTTGCATATTCCTGACATACCAACAAAATCTTCCTCTGCCTTAAGTGCAACAATACGAATACCCAATTCTTCCAAAAACTCGACGACGCTCCGAATGGGATGATTTCCAAGCGAGAATTTTTGACGAAAATTCTGTGCAGCTTCTTCGATGGAGTCCTGTGAAGTAATCAATGTATGGTGCATCGGTATTTCGCAAGGGATTGTCATACCCAGAAGTGTTTCTAACTCGGCATAGCGTTCCAAGTGTGCAAGCGTTTCATGCCGAATACGTTGCTCCTCTTTTTTTGACAATGTATGTTCTTTGCGAAATTCAATATGCTCCAAACGGAGGGTTTCAGGGCGAAAGAAATAATCAGGTTTTACGCCCAGCGCACGCGAAAGAGCGATAAGTGTTGTGCTTGGTGGTGTTACCTTGCCTTGTTCGTAGTAGCTCACAGTTTGCTTGCTCACGGAAATATGTTCCGCAAGTTCTTGAAGTGTCATTCCAGCCATTTTGCGGGCGGAACGAAGCCGTGTACCAAAGTGTTGTGTCATAGAGTAAAATTACGCTGAAATTTGACTTTTTCAAAATTTTTTGTATTTTGTCAAGTGAAGCCGCACCAACATCATTTTTAGAAAGGATAATTACATGGGTCAATCAACGGTGAAAATTGTATTGCCCTCAAGCATTGGAGGTTTGCGTATTCCCGCAAATGCCGCAAACACTCCTCTGGTTCGCAAGTTAGTTCAACAAGCTGAAAAAGCAATTGATAAAGAGTTTTTGCAAAACTCTTTTGAACGCCCCATAGTTGTCAGTTCTGTAAACAATCAGGCACAGTACAAGGTTGAAGTTCGTCAAGCAAGTCCTGCGCTGAAACAGCAGATGGAAAAAAAACTGAATCTACAACAAAAATAAAGGAATTGTTATTTATGGCATCACAAAAAGCACTTCAAAAAGAACACGCATGGAAGAATGCCTCACCCATTCGTGGAAAAGATTCTGATTTGTATCGTCAAGATAGTCAGGGCAACGAGATATACAAGCACTCATACGGAAAATACTCGCCAATGGGTTGGCAAATAGACCATAAGAACCCCATTTCAAATGGAGGTTCAGAGCATTTGCGCAATATACAGGCATTACAGTCACACGAGAATGCTCGCAAGAGTGATAAATATCCGTATAAATAATTGTGTACATCATGGCAGAGCAAACACGAAATTTTGCGGCTTCATTGCTCTGCCGCGTTCATAAAATTCGTACAACACAAATAGTCAAATTAGATCGGAAGAGCACACGTCTGAACTCCAGTCACTAGCTTGTATCTCGTAT
>CALCNX010000149.1 GCA_937899715.1 uncultured bacterium
ATTGAGGACTTTCACAAACAAATTGGAGTGCGGAATTTTAATTCCGCCGTTTCGTAAGAAATACGCTGCGGAATTAAAATTCCGCACTCCAATCATACTCGTTTTGCAATTTGCGAAAGTCCTATAGTGTTGGTATTCACCCAAAGAGCACAGAGAAATTTTCGTGTTTTCACCTTTGCGCTCTTTGCGTGAGCTGCCAAACGAATTGTAGAAATAATACGGCAATTTGCCCGAAGAAGAAAAATATTGTATCTTTACGCAATAACACCATTCACAATATTTTCACTCAAAGCCATGATAGAAGATGTTTTTCCCCCTGTCAAACTCAAACTTTCCGAACTGCTCAAGCACCGCGATAACTTTCTTTCGTCGCTGACGACGAAGCGCAAAGAAACCGTCGGCACGTACGAGCGGGCGCTCCGAGAGTTTGTGCAATTCTTCCCAAAAGACAGTAAGTTTATGTTTCGTGTGCCCGATGTAGAGCGGTATCGGAAGCATCTGGCGCAAACAAAAAAGATGCAAGATGCTTCGATTGCGACGTACATGACTTCTTTGCGCCGCTTGTGCCAGTACCTTGTGGAAATTGAGGTATTAGAGAAGAACCCCGCCAAGCGCGTGTACGGCAGCGCCCGCCCGAAGCAGCACAACCGCACGTTTTTGACGCTCGACGAAGTAGATACGCTGCTGGCTTCCATTGACCGCACGAGTGAAGCGGGCTTGCGGGATATTGCCATTATTCGCCTCATGCTGGGCTGCGCTTGCTCAGAGATTGAACTTACGTCGCTGAATATAGGCGATATTGAGATTCAAGGAAAATCCATGTTTCTGCTGATGCAGGGCAAAGGAAAGTCCATCAAGGACGAGCGTGTACAAGTGCCGCCCGACACCGCGCAAGCGCTGAACGACTATCTCCAGTGCCGCACTGTGACAGATGCCGACGGCAAAAAGCAGCCGCTACCACCGGATACGCCAATGCTGCTTAGTTACAGCAATCGCTCCATGGGCGGACGCATCACCATTCGCGGTGTACGCGAAGCAATCATTCAACGCCTGAAATCAAGCGGTGTTCAGAAGGGGCGCACGGGGCGCTTAACACCATTCTCACTGCGGCACACTGCCGGAATCCTGATGGTGGAATCAGGCGCAAGCGTGGAAGAACTCATGTCGCGGATGCGCATTGCATGGAGACCGACGGCAATGCTCTATTTCAAGCAAAAAGGCAAATTGCACAGCAGCGATCACGAGGATTCACGCGCACTCGTGTCGTTAGAGAAAACTGTCAAACGGAAGAAATCATCACCGCCATCAAATCGTGTATAAATCACACTATCATTTTCATTTTTCTTTTCACCTGAACCAAGCCCCCATGCGCACTATTGTTTATGTCCTTGCACTTTTGCTTGCGCCCGCTCTCTCAGCGCAGCAAGACTCACTTGCTCGCTTCGTTTCCAAAAGCGTCACCGTGTCGGGGAAAGTCTCGAAGCCGCTCACGTTGGCACTTGCAGACTTTTCGGGCTTTACCATGCACACTGCCGAGAATGTACCGATTATCTCATACAGCGGCACTCCCAAAGAACCTATTCGCTCTTGCAAAGGCGTGTTACTGCGTGATGTGCTAGACAAAGCAGGGATTGTCTTTGAGGACAAACGTGATTTTAACCGACTGGTCATCAAAGCAACTGCCACCGACGGCTTCCAAACGCTCTGGTCGTGGCACGAACTCTACAACTCCGATGCGGGTAATTACATTTTCATCGTCATCGAAAAAGACGGCAAACTGCTCTCCGCCAGAGAAGGAAACTTTATGCTGATTTCCACCAAAGACCTAAAAACGGGACCACGCCACGTGCGGTGGCTGAAAAGTATTGAAGTGGTGAAGCTATGAAATTGATCAGTTTTACAAAAATACAGTCGCCCGAAGCATAACGAAACACTAGAGGCGACAGAAGAAAGCTAATAGTTTATTTTTTTTTACAACATCCCGTTTGCTTTTTCCCAATCTAATTTTGCCACGAGCGCGTCGTAGAGCGCTTGGAGGTAGTTCAGTTGTGTGTCGCGTAAGGTAGATTCTGCTTCCAAGACCTCTTGTTGTGCTGCTTGCCCTTGTTTGAAGCGGCTTGTGGCTGTGGCAACGACCTCTTCGGCAATAGCAACGTTCTCCTTTTGAATACGAATACTGCTGTATGAATTTTTCAGTGTCGTCTGGGTGTTCATCAGTTCGTAAGCAGCCGTCTGGCGGATAGTGCGGAGGTTATTCTCGCTTTTATCAAGTTGGAATGCCTGCTGCTGAAGAGCAGGAGTGCGCGTGAACCAGTCGGCAAGCGGCACGGAAACACGTACGCCGAGATAGCTGAGTGGATAAAATACTAATTTTGACAAATCATTCGTCAAGCCTTGCGTACCGAGATAGCCATAGCCTGAGAGTGTCGGTAGATTCTGGTTCCGCAGCCGTGCGAGGTTTTGCACGTTCGCTTCGCGCTGTGCCAGTTCTGCCTTCGCATCGGCACGGGCTTCGAGTGCGCCATCAAGCGAGCGGTTGGTAAAGGTCGTGTCAGCATTGAAGAGCGCATCCAGTCTATCACTGAGACGAATGTTTTCAGGATTGCCTTCCCAACTAAGCTGGCTTGCCAGATTTGCAAGGCTTGTACGCACGGCATCCTGCGCTTTTTTGAGTGCCAGTGAGGCATTAGAAAAATTCAAGTACGCCTTGCTACGGTCGGTTTTAAGCGCATTTGCGTTTTGAAATTTGCTTTGAACATCTTTGTAAAAGTTCTCGTTGCGCACCAAATTTGTCTCTGCCTGCCGCAATTTTTCTTGGTTCAGCAGCACCGTGTAATAGGCACGAGCAATGGTTAGTTTGAGGTCGGTTTTGGCTTTCTCCGTATTTACAGAAGCAAGATTTTGTGCGGCTTTTGCCGAATTGACCTCAGCGCTAATGCTCAGGTCAATAATCGGCTGCGTGAGATCGAGAGCGGCAGTCATGTTCCAGTTTGTACCAAATTGCGTTTTGATGAGACTGTCGCCAGCGCGTTCATTGAAAGCCTTCGCAGGAATAATGCTGGTTGGAAGCTGTGTATTGTAGCGCCCGTCAAGCGTTCCTGTCAAGCGTGGATAATAGCGGGTTCCGGCTTCGTTGGCTTTTTCAGCGCTTATCTGCTCCTCCACAAGAGCGTTGCGAAAGGTTGGATTGTGCTGAAGGGCGTATTTCACGGCATCGTTCAGCGAAAGAGGTTGCTCTTGAGCGCAAAGTGAAAAAAAAGAAATGAGTGTAAAAAATACACTACAAAGTATAACAAAAGATAATGGTTTCATGGCAAAATGGTCATTGGTGGTTGTAGGAAAAATTGAAATTCGGCAAACACTAGCCTCTAAACACTGTTGCAGGCTCAAGTTTGGTGATGCGCCGAATGGCAAACACGGCTCCGAAGATGCAGATAACCAGCGTTACAACAAAAAAGCCAATGCGAATGAGCGGCGAATACTCAAAGAGTACGCCACCCTGACTAATGCCAAACTTAAAACCTTCCAGCAAAATAGAACTCAGCACGTAGCCCGCAAAGGCAAGAATAAGACATTGCAGCAAAATCAAGCGTGTGATAAAGCCGTTTGTGGAGCCGATTGCTTTGAGTGTGGCATAATCACGGATGCGGTCGATGGTTGCGGAATAAAGCGTTAAGCCGATAATCACCAAGCCGGAGATAATGGCAAAAACAATCAGTGTTCCGGTTGAAATAGCGATGCCGCTCGAACCCAAAATGAACGTAACCGTCGCACGAGATAAATCTTTCGTTTTCCACGCCTTTACACCAAAAATCGTAGCATTGATACGGTCTCGCACCGCGAGCGTATCTGCTCCCGTTTCCAAATCCACCAAAAGAGCACTCACGCTGTTGGGTGAGACTTTTCCGATTGCTCGCGCTCGCTCAATGGTGGTGAACATATACAAACCGCCGAACCCCCGTGCGCCTCGTGTTTGAGCCGCGATGAAGGCTTTTTTGCCCGATATTTCAAACTGCGTACCGAGTGTTGCCCCGCCGAGAGATTTTTTGTCAAATTCGTCGCAGGTCACAGCGCCTTCTTGCAGCAAGTCTTCCTTATTTCCTTTCACGAGTTTCCACGGACCGCCGCGAAATGACGGATATTGTGTTCCGACCATCGTGACCGGGCTGGATTCGCCATTGGGAAATTTCGCCTGACCGCCTGCAAGAACGATGGGATAGACTCTTGCCACACCGGGAATAGATTCAATCTGGCGTTGCAGTCTGGCATCTATTAGCCCTAGCGAATTAGCGTTGTTGGTCTTGCTATTGACCACCCATAATCCCGCCGGAGAGCCGTCCACCAAGCCCGACATTAAGCCTGTGAGAAAAAGAAAAATGCCCGTTTGCTGTCCAATGAGAAAGACGGAAATGACAATACCGAAGAGTGCGCCTATGGACTTAGGTTTGTCGTAGATGAGAAATCGAAATGCGTTTGCGAACATGATGTTTCTTTGATTTTTTAAGGTAATGTTTTTTGTACTTGTACTCTCGGCGAGTAAAAATTTGTAAAAAATATCCTCTTATTTCACTTGAATCACACATTCCACGCGGCTATTCATGAGCACATTCCGTGCATCATCCAAGCGGACACGCACCTCGCGGACACGGCGGTCTTCGAGTGCTCCGGCTTCGTCGGAGAAGAGCGATTTTTTCTTGAGATATGCCCCAACGCTCACCACTGAGCCACTTGCAAGCGTGTCATTCATACCTTGCCGACGAATAATAGCCTTTTGACCGATTTGCACATCATTGACAAAAAGCTCATCTACCTCGCAAAGCACAGTGATTGCGCCCTTAGGGGCAAAGTCGCCGACCGATTTTCCGCTCGTTACAGCGCTGCCGACATTCGGCTCAAGATTCAGTACGGTGCCGTCGGAAGGCGCACGAAGCATACGCCGCTCAACCTCAGCAGACGAAACGCGGGCATCGGCGGTAAATTCACCTACTTTACTTTCAGCAGATTGCAAGTTGGCTTGCAAGCGTTCTACTTCACGCTGTGCCGTCTCGTAGTCTGCCTTTGCGTTGTCGGCGTTTTGACGAGTCTCGGCGCCGCTTTCAAAGATTTTTTGGATGCGCTCAAATTTTTCTTTTTGGTTTTGCAGTTTGACATTGGCAGAGGCAAGCTGAGCGCGAAGTCCCTTGACTTCTTGTGCTTGGGTTTGTGACTTTGCTACTGACAATCCAAGTTTAGCGCTTTCCACATCGTGGGCAAGTTCCAAAAGAGGTTGCCCCAATTTGACGCTTGCCCCATCTTCCACAAATACTTTTTTGACAACGCCACTTACATCCATGCTGAGTTCGGTGATTTTTTGCTCCGGTTCCACACGCCCAAGAGCAACAATTTTTGACGGTGATGTTACTCGCAGTGCAGCGCTGTTACTTTCTGCGGCAAGATTTTGTGATTGCGGACCATCGGCAGCTTTAGCTTCCGGTTTACTGCCACAGCCGGAAAGAGTAAACGCATTGATGACAATGACTGCACTCACGCTCAGTGAGGCAATGGTACGAATAGTAGGTTTCATGGTGTTTTGAAAGAAATAAATGGTGATAGTGTGTTTTTTACAAGATGCTTCTGCGCTGTGCAGGAGCGGACAGAAAACAAGTATTAGTGATGCTCTAAAACCGCATCGGGACTGACCTCGCGGGCGATGCCATTTTCAACCTCAATAACTCGATGCGCGTAGGGTCGGAGGCGCATATCGTGTGTGACCACAGCAAGCGCCCGTCCCGAATCTGCAATTTCGCGCAGTTCGCCCATCACGATTCCAACCGATTTTACATCAAGTGCTGCTGTTGGCTCATCGCAGAGCATCAATTTCGGCTCGGTCACAAGGGCGCGGGCGATAGCGATACGCTGCTGTTCTCCGCCCGATAACATTCGAGGGAGTGACTTGACGCGGTGCGCCATGCCAACGCGCTTGATAACTTCGTGTGCTCGCTCACGGGCTTCCTTTTCGCCCACGCCCTGCAAGCGTAGTGGCAGCATGACGTTTTGTTCGGCAGAGAGCGGTGCCACGAGATTAAAACTTTGGAAGACAAAACCGATATTGTCTAGGCGTAAAGCCGCCATCTGCTTGGCATTGAGCGTATTGCTATCAATGCCGTTGATATTGACGCTACCTGTGGAAGGATAGATTACACAACCAAGGAGCGACAGAAGTGTGGTTTTACCGGAGCCGGAAGGACCGATAATCAGTAAAAGCTCACCACGATTGACTTCCAGCGTGGTTGGTTCGAGCGCTGTAATTTCGGTGTCGCCAGTTTTATAGACTTTAGATGCGCCTGAAACGTAGGCGACGACTTTATTCTGTGGTGTGATGAATTCAGACATTGCTGACGAAGTTTTTGGTTAAAGATGAGCTTAATTGCTTGATTTGTGTGTTGATGCTTGCTGGGCATTGGTAGCCATGGAAGCATATTGTGGCATCCCTCCGGCAGTTTCGGCTTGCTTTATTCCACGAATAACGATGATAGAAACCAGCGTGAAGGCGATGGCGACAAAGCCGACGATGTTGTAATTGATGAGCAGACCGCTTGCGCCTTTGTGCACAAGGAATCCTGCGCCAAAAGTTGCCAGACCGGATGCTACTTGCTGTACTGCCGTTGAAACACTGGTAAAACTTCCACGATTCTGAGGCGTGACCGTGCCTTGTATTGTTGCCATGCCCGGTATCATCCGCCCATTAATGGTCATGAACATGAGGCTGGATGCGGTAAAGACAAGAACAAGCGAGACACCAGCCACAAAATTCGTAATCAGAAAAATCGGGATAATTGAAATGAGTGCAGCGATAGTGTACATTATACGCTTATCAATTTTATCGGAAAGAATGCCAATGATGGGCGAGGTAATCACGGTGCAAATCCCGCCGACGAGATATAAAAATGGTAGCTGTGCTTCGCTCAAGCCTACATTGGTCACGAGGTATGGTGTGATGAACGGCAGAACCGAAAACTGTCCGACCGAAAGGCAAATAACCAGTAGCAAGGCACGAAGTTGGTTGCGGTCGCGGGCAATGCCTTGAATAATTTGGAGTGGATTGCGTGGTGGTGCGTTCAGATGAGCAGTGATGCTTGGAATAAAGGCAGCGATAAAAAATTGAACGATAACTGCTAAGCCACCTAAAATCAAGAACGGCGCGTGCCAGTCGAAGATATTGGCAAAATACAATCCGCCCGGAACGCCAACAATGGAGGCAAGGGAAAACGAAGCGGTAACGATACCAAACGAGCGCCCGCGCCGCTCAACCGGGATAGCATCGGCAATAATAGCGAAGACCATGGTGCCCATGATGCCACCGAAAACACCCGTCAGCACTCGTGCGCCGACGAGCGCCAAATACGTTGGTGCCAAGCCACAAGCAAGCGTACCAAGAGTAAAGCCCGCGAAAGCAACGGTCATAAGGCGTTTTCGGTCAAATTTGTCGATAAAAAACGCACCAATAAAGCCGCAAATGCCAGCCGTAAAGACGTATGCCGAAACAGCAAGACCGAATTGCTGTGTAGTAATGCCCCAGAGCTTTATGAGTTTGGGTCCCAAGGGAGCCATCACCAAGAAATCCACCACGACGGTAAATTGTACCAGTGCTAGTGTTGCAAGTAATAAAATTTCTATTCTTCCGCTCACTTGTTGCGGAGCGTGTGTGTGTCCTGTGCTCATGGTTATCGGATATTAGTTTTTTGAAAATATGTTTGTGCTGATTCCATAAATAATTGCCACTTCTCCGGTGAACACTCGCCACTTGACACCGCGCGAATAGTGGCGTTGATGTCTGTGAAATAAATACGACAGCCATCGGTATAATCAAACTGAGCGGAAGCATTTCCGTCCCAATCACAGAGGACGCTTGCGCTCGGATGCTTTTGCTTTACTTCATTTCTCGCCAGCCCGCGCGGAACAAAAAACGGCATCCCTTTGAAATATGCCACGCGAACAATCTGTACTTTGTCACCAAAAGCCTTGAGGGCTTTTTCTTCCCAAAGCCTCATTGTTTCTAAGCCTTTGCGGTCACCAATCAAAACAATACTATGTTTGCCGGCGAACTTCGCAGAAAGCGCACGCTCAAACTGGTCGTCGAGTGTGAAGTCTGTTACGCGCTTGCCGATGGCTTTTTCACTTGCCACATCGCCCGGCTTTGGGAGTGCTGTCACTGCAAGTACCAAACCCAAAAGAATTGCAACGGCGAATGTTGGCGCTGCAATGAATCCTAAATTCAATATTTTTTGTTTTCTCAGTTGCATAATCTTTCATTGTAAGCTGTGTTATCCAAGGAAATTTTTAGAATACTCTGCTATTATGAACGTTATTATTTGTACTATATTGTACAAAAAAAATGCTATTTTTGTTCAACACTGAATTACATTGCAAATTTATTCAAACTTGAACTATATTTGCAAGCAAAATAATTCAAACATGAATTTTATTTTCAAAATACCGATTCAATTATGAAGTACGAGCATCTCATCCAGCTTATGTCGTATTGGCAAGAGTTTGAAGAAGCCGAACAAAGCCAAGATATAAAGCGCTTTGCTGTCTGGTTAAGCCGCCACACCACTCGTGCCGCAGAACCAAATAATCAAATAACCGAATCACGTTCATCGGCAGAACTTAAACCTGCACGGGAGCGCTTGCTGAAGAATCTATCGGTGGCGGATGCCGAGCGTGTAGGCGCAAATAACACGATTGCTTTCCCCGATGAAGCTACGCGCGAGGATGTGATGCACTATTACCGTCATCTGCCACTCAATTCGCGTATTTCTGCCCTTCTGACACGGATGAACCGCTTTGCTTCGTTTTACACGAAGAAGGCATTTTACGGATTGGAAATTACGAATGCGCAGGAGTTTGGCATTTTAGCCTGTGTTCAGGGCTTGGGAACTCCCACTAAAACAGAGGTGGCGCACTTTAATCTCTTGGAAAAGACCACCGGCACAGAAATGATGAAACGACTTATTAAGCTGGGTTTTCTTGAGGAATTTGATGATGAAAATGATAAACGCTCAAAACGGGTCAAGATAACGCCGCAGGGCAATAGCGTGATGGATACCGCCGTACAGCAGTTGTGGGAACTGAGTGAAATAGTTGTGGGGAATTTATCGGATAACCAAAAGCATGATTTTGTTTCTATGCTGGAAGAGCTCAATGATTTTCATAGCAATATCTATTTCAATGATAGCGCTCTTCCGCTTGGTGAGATTATCGCCAAGAATGTTCTTCAAACGTAAAAGGCAAAAAAAAACTCCTCACCGGCCCCTTAAAATGCGGATGAGGAGAGTTTGTGTGTTCAGGAGGTTTGCTATGTTTCCATAGCAATTTTCATAAAGCCTTCAGCAAGTCTTGATTGCAAGCGTCTTGCAAGGCTTTTACACATTCATAAATCAGAGTACAAAGCTAAATGGGATGCGAACTGCGCTACTCACTGCTTTTTTATTGATGGAAGCCGGAGTAAAACGGCTTTTTGTAACGGCATCACACGCTGCGGCAATAATGGTATTCATAGCAGGATTTTCGGAGCGATCGGTAACAAAATTGACTGACTTAACTGTGCCATTGCTGCCGACGTACACAATAAGTTCAAAACGACCGAAAATATTATTTTTTAATGCTGCTGCGGGGTAGCCTATCATGCGCTGAAGTGCGTTTATATCAACGGATGCCGGAGTAAAAGTAACATCGCTTTGCAGAAGTTCGTTGGCGCTGACAAACGACTCAGCGTTGTAGATTTGCGTTTGACCGTTGACAATAGCATTTGCTTGGTCTTCGGCAACTGTTGGCGTGGCAGAAGATTGTGCCTGTGCGGTGCCGAGAGCAAGAAGAAAACTCGTCGCTGTGGTCAAAACTGTGGTTGTAAAAGAGCGAGTTGTATTGGAACGTGTTAGCATCAAAACCTCAAGGGTTGTGAAACAATTGTAAATAATTACATCACAAACATAGCCTGTTATTTATGAATTTTCAATGAATTTGCAATTAACATTTGGCTCATTTTTGCCAATAGCGAAATTTCGCTTGTAAAGGAATTTTAACTTGACTTGCGAAGCCCATTAAATCTAGTACTTTACAAAGATAAAACTTTGCTCACCTACATACTTAATATTTTTCAATATTTACAAAAGCAGGAGTGCAAAATATATTTTGCACTCCTGCTAATTGAGTCCTCACAGTTTCCGAAAATCCTATCAGAGATGATTTTACAATTAGGCGGTATATTTTTCTGCTCTAGTTGTAAAAAACTCCGCGTACGATCAAAAAGAGCATTGAATACCGACATTCAAAGCGATGGCACCACTTGGGAAGGCGCTGCCCTGCATTTGTACGGGCAGGTAGGAACAGTTTGCATCCAGTGATATTCTTTCAAAAAGAGGCACGAGTGCGCCAACAGATGGCTGTAAAGACCAATGATTACCGGGATTTTGCTTCAGCGATTGCTCTATCCCGAAATCTATACGCCGAGAATTGAGAGAACGAAGCACGTAGCCAGCTTGCAGTCCCACATAGAACATATCAAATGTGTAGCGGATTCCGGGCAGAAATGAAATCAGAGACGTTTGGTTCCGAAACGAAATGTCGGCGCACTCAGAAGAAACAAACTCTTTGGTCAAAAAATAAGTATAAGAGGCATCGAAAGTCAGGGTAAACGATGACGACAAAGTGTATCGCCCGCCAATACTTGCTCCTACGCCCATGGCGGCATACGACCGAAAATCTCCTATCGGCACTCCGCCGACGGCTTGCATGGTGAACCCCAATGGGAGTACTTGTTGGCTCATTGCGCGAGGGCTTGTGCCTAATGATAACAGCACGAGCAACAAAACCAACGACAACAGTATCAGCGACAAAACAAGGCTGGAAAGTGATGTGAAATGCTTATCAGAAAGCACCGAGGGCTGAGAGGACAATGAAACACGCATCAATACTCCTGTTCAATAAGGTGAATAAGGGTTGAGAGAAGAAATTATCCCGTCCGCAGAGAATGGGGCACGGCTAACTGGCTGAATACTTTTCGCGGGCTGTGCGGCTACGAGACCGTTATAGCGAAATGGCAGTAATACGGAGGCTTGTGTTGTTGCGAAGTATATAATAACATCAAATTCTTTGGCAAGAGCCGTTGAGTAAAAATAATATTCCGCATAGTTTGGAGCATAAACAGCACCGATGGAACGAAACGGTCTTGTCCCGTTTATCCATGCGGCACTGGAAGTATTGGCAAGACTCCGTAAATCAACAAAAAAGCGCGGCTGTTGTAAGCGCTGAAATTGATATTCGTAGCTGCTGTCAGGGATAAAGGTAGTGCTTTGCGTTTTTAACCCGGTGTAGCTCGTACCATTCGAGCCGACCGCATTAAATTGACCCGAACCAAACGAGAAGCCCATAATAACCATATCATTGCCAAACTGTCGCCGTAAATGCACACCCATCCATGTAACGCCGGAACGCTCGGAATTGCTGACGTGTCCATTATGCGCCCAAAGCACAATCTTCGCGCCCTGACCGCCTTGCTGCAAGAGCCATGCAGCATTTTCCGCCATTGAACGGTCGCGGATGTTCACTTGTGTTATCGAACTGGAGTAAGAACGCATTTCTTCGTTCTGCACCACAATTCGTGCTGCTCGCAATGCACGGTCGTAGTCCGCTTGGGAAGAAGCCGCTATGTACTTGCTATCAGAGGCAAGAAGAAGGTCGTACACGGCACGAACATTGGTGCGGCATTGCTGGCGCTCTATGGTCGTGGCATCAACGGTGTAGTCTCTATTGCGATAGTTGACATCATCCTGAAAGTCTCGATACGGAAGATAGAGGTCATGTACTTTGGCAGCAGCTGTGGGGTCAACCCTTTGCAGAAAACTTTCTACGTCGTTCATCGTTACACGAGAGAACTGCATATCAAAGCCGTAAAAGCCGATTTTACGACCTGTTGTTGTTTTGTTGTACTCTCGCATCCAGGTTATCATCGCCAGCACTTCTTGGGTGTTCCATGTCCAAAAGTACAGATTGGACAGCAACACCGCAGGGTCGCCTTTGCCCTCCATCACATAGTCATTCACGCGGTTTGCTTCCGCCCACGTTGCTTCAATGGCAAACATCGTGAAGCCCATTTCTTTCACCAGATATTCCAGAACGCGGTGCTTCATCTGAAAAAACTCACGTGTGCCGTGCGTGCCCTCGCCAAGCGAGACAATACGAGTATTACCCACAATTTGCTTGAGCGGCGCGAGGTCGCTGTAATCGCCGCCTGCTTCTGAGGTGCGAAAGGGTATGGCGGCTTGCTTGAGTGCACTAATATCAACACAATCCACCGCCTTGACGACGGAGGTAGAAGGTTGCTCAATGGTCGAATTGCAGCCGACGATGAGCACGAAAAGACACACGCCCAAGGCAGCACACCACAAGGTTAGGCGAGGCACTCGTAAAGCCACGATATTCTTTTGCATACAATAGGTCTCCGAAAAATGAATAAAAAAAGGGAAATCAACATTGTAAAAGGAACATACGGATCTCGAAACGCTGGAGTTGACATACTGGAGGAGTATGAACATCAGATATACATTCAATGACACGCAAGAATGCAGATTCTTTCAGAATCTTGATACGTTCCTATTTTACGTTATCAGACTTTTGCTCTGCCATTTCGGGATGCGCTATAAGGAAATACTGACGTATTTGCTGAAGGAGCGTAAGTAGAGTATTTTGAGTTGACTTATAGGAGATAGCATTGGAACTGGCTTGTTCTGGAAGAGATGTTTTCCGAATTGTTGGTGCTGATAAAGTATAGGCTTTAGGGTTTGTTATCGGGGACGGCGTAAAAGGCTGCCTATCTTCACGAGGTCGAGAGAGAGGAAGTTCATTATAGAGCTGGCTACTTTGTGATGCGAGCGATGTAGCAAAAAGACGTACCGATGCTTCCGGCATGGTGAGCAATTGCGCATAAAGAATGTGAAGCATACAATAGGTTGATGCCTCACCGCTCAGTGCTGATAAAAAAGTACACGTACCAGAGGTACGCTGATAGGACAATGAGTCGAATTGCTGTTTCAATTTGAGAGGTTCGTTCGACTTTTTGTCAAATGGTAGCGCTTGTACGCCTTGTTTCACGCGTTCAAGTAAGAGCAAAAAGTTCTTGGATTGCTGTTGCTTCTCAGCGATTGCCGTTCGTGCATATTTAGGTATATACCCAGAACACTTTACTTCCATTATCGAATCGGCAAACGGATGTCCCATATGCGCCGCTAACGACCAATCATCACACGCCTCCTCAAATCGCTTGAGATTATATGCTGCCGCACCACGCATATACACTGCTTGATAATTCTTCGGCTCCAGTCTGACGGCATTGGCAAAATCATCGTATGCCTCTTGGCGCTTACCGCCAGTGAAATACTGCGTTCCGCGCCGCATATACAACTCACTTGATTCTTGCAGGCTAAGAGCTTGCGTATAGTCCGCAATGGAGGCTTCTACGGAATCCATTGCTTTATTAATGTCGCCTCGGAGCGAGTATAATTCAGCAGTATGTGATTCTTGGAGAAGAATACTATCCACGATGCTCCGCGCATAGCTGTAGCGATGCTGTTCAAGCGCTTCTTGAAACCATATAGGAAGGTTTTGATGTTGAAATTCTTTTGCTATCGTATTGTTGGACGTAACAGGTTTGGGCTGTGCAAGAGAATCTTTCGGTCGTTCTAATTTATCAGCAGTATTCCAGATGTGGTTTTGAATCGCGATGAGATACTGACGATAGGCTGAATTATCAGTGCGGCGCGTTGAGGGTATTTGTTTTTCTGGATGTGCAGCATTTTCTATTTCTCTCACGGTCGTGTACGTTGCCATTTGGCTGTGATTGCTATTACTCACACCTGTGGGCACTATATCAAGGGCTTGTGGATTGGGTCTAACGATTGTTTCCGTTTGATATTGAGGCTGTTGTGCGTTGATTGGGACTTGGCTTGGCATCGTAAAATTTTTATTCTTGAGAGCAAGCGCAGCAAAGGATTGTAATAAAGTATCCTGTATTTGTGCGGCTTGTTGCGCAAGAAGCGAGAGAACACAGTCGCTCGTGCTGTTTCCCGTGAGTGCTGCGGAAAGTGTGCAGGGAGCAAAAAGTTGGGAGAACGACGTTTTCACACCGACCTGAGATAGTGCTATTTGAGTAAGCTGACTAAGCAGAGAATACTGCTGCTGATAAAGTATTCGCCCTCGTTGCCAATATTGCTTTTCTTCCTGTTGTGGTACCATTGTTTTTGTTTCCACCGAACTGGGGGCTTGCGCTGCTATTTCGGGATATTTTGTATGGCAATATTCTTCAATGACTTGTATAACGTTGTGAAGAATTTCCCGGGGCAGCGTTTGATTTTGTGGGACACTGCTATTTTCTCTCATCTGGCTAGTATAGCGCGGTGTCGTTTTCATCAGATAGTCATGCGTCCGTTGTTGTAAGCGCGGATTATTTTTTGCACTAGATGTAAGAACTTCCATGTCAAAATAACTTGGAGAAATAGCGTCATTCTGGGCATTGGTAGGGGTATTATTCAGTTGAGAGGTGAGGGCGTCTGAATAATTATTTTTTTTCTGAATAACGGGCTTGACCATTGCTGCCAATGAGTCATCCTGAAGTTCTACGGCAATCGTATGAATGGCTTGGAATGCGCAGTGTGTTGATGTCTCTCCTTTCAGAACTGTTGGAATATCGCAGGCAGAGGAAAATATTTTTTTTACAAGTGCTTCAACTACATTTTTTAAGGATGGCAGAGGTGAATTAGGCGAAGCGACTTTGCCAATACTCTCTTTTGTCCGCTCAATTAAAAGCGCCAATGTCTTTATATCTTGCGAACGCTTTGTTTGAGCGGTACGAATAGTCTGAATAACCGTTGGGTTACATTTTGCTTTCAGCATAGAATCTGCAACGGTATTCCCCATTTCTGCTGCCGCGAGCCAATCAGCGCATGCCTCTTGTAAGCGTCCGAGTTTGTGTGCAGCACTGCCGCGCATGAATACTGCTTGTGCATTGTAGGGATTAAGTCGGATGGCGTTGGTGAAATCCTTCAATGCCTCTTGGTGTTGGCTTGCGGTGCGGTATTGTATGCCGCGAAGCATATACAATTCGCTTGATTCATGCATATCAAGAGCCGAGGAATAATCGGCAATAGAGGCGTTTACAGAAGCCATGATTTTATGCAGATGACCGCGCAAACACAAGAGATTAAATTTGGTGTTTGGGAGTGCGTGCTTCCGGAGAAGCAAGCTGTCGAGTATTCCGAGAGCATCATTATATCGCCGCTCAGCTACCGCCCACGCAAGATAGGAGGGCATTTCCCAACTGCGGAAATCTTCCGGCAGAAGTGAATCGGCGGGAAACACCGCCGTTTGAGTTGTAGTGTTCTTCGTTAGCGTATCAGCCATCGTTGCCGTGGTCTCGTCCTTCGTTTGTGGACGAGCCTTGTGACCTATATCAGCAAACGGTGGTTGAAGAAATTGATTCGTTTGTTGAGCCTTATACTCTGGGTCAAGGCTGCGAAAGGTGCTTTCTTGGATTGTAGTCGTGATGCCAGTCGTACCGACTTCACTTTTTTCACTTTGTACAGCCTCCCGATGAATCTGTGGAGCGTTTGATTGCTGCGATTGGAAGTAATTAAAACCCCAGAAAGTGAGCGCAATAATCGCGGCTGAACCGATGACCATACCCGTTCCATTAAGCTGTGAGCGACGGACAGGTTCCGTAGCCTGCGGTGCTATGATTGCTTCTTTGTCCGCTCGTTCCACAGCAGAAGCAATCATCTCCCGCAGAGCATCATTGCTCAAGGGAGGTTCTTCTTTTTGAAGTAATTGGTAGTATTCGTTCAGATTTGGCATAACAGAAAAATAAAGTGTCGTGAGAAAGAGTAGAGAATACGATGAGATAATGCCTGTCAGCAGCATTATTCATATTCGAGAGCGAGGTCGGCACCAAGCATTTGTGCCAGTTTCTCGCGTCCTCGCCGGAGTCGCTGCTTGACGGCAGAAAGTGAATCTTTCTGCATTTCTTGAACCTCATTGAGCGAAAAGCCGAAGACATCGAAGAGCAGAAGCGCCTCGCGCTGTTTCTCCGGCAACTCTTCCAATGCCTTGTGCAGCAGATATACGTCCATCTGTGCATCCGGCAGTGGTGAATTGTCCTCATAGAGCGCTTCGGCGTTGTCGTCTAATGTCTCGGTGCGGCGGTTCTTCTGTGCCATTGCATAAAATTCATGCCGAGCGATGGTAAAGAGCCACGATTTCACAGCTTTTGCCTCGCGCACGGCATCCATGTTTTTGTAGGCACGGTAGAGCGTTTCGCTGACTATATCTTTTGTTTGCTCCGTCTCGCGCGTCATTGCTTGCACAAAGCGCTGTACGTCTGCCATGTAAGGCATGACCAGCGTTTCAAAGCGCACGTGGCGTTCATTCGGGGAAGTATTCTGCATGAGTAATCACAGAAAAGAAAAAATGGAATAGGCATATATGCATCCGTTTGAAAGAGGAGCGACATCACATCCCAAAAGTTACATCATTCTTGAAAATATTCTGCTGTTCATAATAAAAAACGTCCGAAAGCAGCATTGAAGCGCTCGCGGACGGACGAAAAAATAAATACGACGTACTGAGTTAATTGCTTAACGTTTCGAGGCAAGCAGCTGATACGTTTTGCGAAGTCCCGCTGGAACGGTAAATTGTTCCATCGTCTCTTCCAGGTGTGCTGTTAGTCCGTTCAGATCGTTAATTGCTGTCGCAATACGTTCCGAATCGTCCACAGAGGAGCGCGTAACATCGTTCATAATAGCCAGATTGCGCCGTATTTGCTCGCTTCCGGCAGTCTGCTCGGCACTCATGGCAGCAACGTCGGCAATCACTTCTGCCACTTGACCTGTTTTATTGATAAGTTGCTGCAAAGCAGCACTGGCATTGCTTGCCAGCTCTTTTCCGGCATTTGCTTTTTCTGTGCCGTTGTGCATTGCTTTCACGGCAGCACTGGTGTCATTGCGCACTTGGTCAATGGTGCGAACAATTTCTTTTGTCGCGCTAGAGGTCTTTTCGGCGAGTTTGCGGACTTCGTCGGCGACGACGGCAAAGCCACGTCCTGCATCGCCCGCTCGTGCCGCTTCAATGGCTGCGTTCAGCGCCAGAAGGTTCGTCTGGTCGGCAATTTCCTGAATGACTTGCACAATCTCCGTTATCCGCGAACTACTCTCATTGAGCGTTTGAATATTTGCCGCCGAAGACAAGACCACTCCGACGATATTTTGTATGCTCTCCAGCGTCTGCTGCACCACGCGCTCACCATTGCGGGCTGCATCACCGGCTTCGCGGGCAATGCCGGAGGCGCGTTCGATACGGGCGGTGGTAGAGCTGATGCTCTCGGCAATTTCACCGACGGAATTGGTTACATCCTTTGCACGTTCAGTTTGCTTGCGGGCATTGGAAGACATTGCCCCAATGCTTGATGAAATCTCGTTTGTAGCGCTGGCGGTCGAAAGGACAGCATCTTTAATCCGTTCCAACATAATGCAGATATTGTCCAGTGCATCGTTAAAGCCCTGATACAAGCGTCCTATGTCGTCATCGCTGGTGATTTGAAGACGCACGGTAAGGTTTCCGGCGGAAAAACTCTCCATTGCGTGTAAGATTTTTTCGATGCTTTCTGCCAGATACTGCTTCTGCTCCTCTGCTGCTATTCGTGCTTCAAAAGCGCTCTGTGCCTCGCTTGCGCTCTCAAGGCTTTTCTTTCGGCTCTCACGCAAAAGTGTGTGGATATTCTGTACCATAGAATTGAAGCCGTTCGCAAGGTGTCCTAGCTCGTCTTTTGAAGAAATATCCACATGAACGTCCGTCTCACCTTCCGCGACCCGTGTGGCGGCGGCATCCAGTTGTTTAATCGGTAAGCCTATCACCCGCGCCAGTGCGAAACCTAACCCAATGGCAATGAGAAGCGCCACAGCCGTTACGATGAGCAACTGCGTTCGCAACTCAGCAAACCGCGCAATGCTACTTTCTTTTGCTTCTTCGGTTTGTTTTGTTTTTGCGGCTATCAGCCCATTGAGCGACACATACATCCCGCGTGAAGCCGCCTCGCCGGGACCTTTTCGGTAGTAGAAAATTGCCGAATCACGCCTGCCTGTCTCTGCCAAACGCACAATTTCGTCAAAAGTGGTGCGAAAAAAAGCCAAACTGTCCATGAATGTTTGGTAATTTCGCATCTCGTCCTCAGTGTCTATGTTGGCTTTATACATCGCGGTAACGCTATCGAAACGACCATAAATGCTTGCTACTGTCCTTTTCATTTTTCGCACTTCAGCGCTGTCGGTGATGAGCAAGAAGTTTTGTGCATAGACTCGTGTTCGCTGAAAGTTATCCGTCAGACGCAGCAAATGCGACAAGGGCACAAACTGACGATTGTACATTCGTTCGGCATTTTCCGCCATCGTAGCAGTGGCTCTATAACCGATAAAACCTGCTCCGGCAACAAAAAGCCCCACAACAAGAAATGCCGCAATGAGCTTTGTTTGAATGGCGAGATTGTATAACCATTTCATAGTAAAGCCTCTGGAAATGTAATGAAAATCCCTGTTCGTTGTAACCGTGAAGAAATAGCTTCACAAAGAGAATAGCGCTGTCAATCAAAAAAACTGTGGTGTATGTTCTAATGCTGAATTTACATTTTCTTCGCCACAAGAACAAACCGAAGAGCAGGTTTCCAAAGGAAATTTGGCATAATTGCCCGCATTTTCGTAATTTAGCTGTCTTCTTCATCACAACACACCCAGCAATTTTTCACGCAGTTGCGCCTCGTTGCGTTCTGCTGACCACTTCCTTACGACCACCAATCATGCACACGAAAGCCCCTTCCAAATCAAAGCG
>CALCNX010000150.1 GCA_937899715.1 uncultured bacterium
CTTCCGATCTACAGTAGTTTTGATGGACTCTTGCTGCCCGGCGGTCACGACAAAGGCGTGAAAGAATATCTTGAATCCGCCGACGTTCAGCACAGTGCAGTGCAGTTCTTTGCATCGAAGAAGCCGGTTGCTGCCATTTGTCATGGAGTCGTTGTGCTGGCTCGCAGCATCAATCCTGCAACAGGAAAGTCCGTTCTCCATTCGTACAAAACCACAGCGTTACTCAAATCGCAAGAACTCACAGCGTATAATATGACGCGGCTGTGGCTGGAAGATTATTATCTGACTTACCCCGCCATCACGGTTGAGGAGGAAGTACGTGCGGCACTCGCCAAGCAGTCACATTTCCTCACGGGCAAGCAACCACTTTTCCGCGACGACGAGGAACATACTGGCAGAGGATTCACCGTACGCGACAGGAATTATCTTTCGGCGCGGTGGCCCGGCGATGCGTATTCTTTTTCGCTGGCATTTGTGCGGATGCTGCAAGAGTGAGCGGATTGAATACATCGTATGCTGAATCGGTTTGAAACAGAGATTATCCGTTTTGGGTCGTTAGTATTCCTTCTAGGATCTGAACAAATTTCTCCGGCTCTTCATAATGTGGCAAATGGGCTGAGTGCTCAAAATTGGTGAACGTTTTTTGCTCAGATTGGAGATGATTGTAAAATTTCAATGCCGTTTCAAACGGAGCAATACCATCAAGCACCCCTTGAATAAAATGAGTAGGAACATGTACTTCTTTTATTGCACGAAAGAGATTAAGTGTATCTAATTCAGGAAGCAGAGCGTTTTGGCAAAACTCCATACCGCTAATTGTTTTAGGGATATCCGCTAGGGTATATTCCTTGCTAAAAAGCATATTCTTAATCGTGGCTATCAATAACTGATTATAGCTACTGCCAGTTTTTATTCCATTCAGATTTGTGAGAAGTTTCGCTCTTTGTTGAAATTTTTTGGTATCAAGAATCGGCGTTTGTTGTAACTCAAGTACCTCCTTTAGTAACCGCGCCTTGTTTCCTGCCTTTGCTTTCTTCATTGCAAATTCGAGCGCATAGCTATTTGCCGTAGGAATATCAATATCAATGCCCACCAAAAATACATTGCTAAATAAACTACTCTCTTTTACTGCTGCCATCAGACTTAGCGTTGCGCCAATAGAGTACCCTATCAAAATTGCTTTATCTTTTTTATACGTTGTTAAAAGATAGCGAGTACAAGCAATCACATCGTCTGTCAAGTGAGAAAAATTGATTGTTTTGGGCTCTAGGCTTGGAGTAAATGATTTACCACAGCCTCGCTGATCCCAATAAGCAACGACATACTTATCTTCAAGATGAAATAACCTTTCCATCGTGTTCGCTTCGGGTATCATTGGCAGCCCCGGACCTGCTTGTACGTGAATGATGAGCGGAGCATCAACACTTTTACCACGGACAAGAATCCACTGCTCGGAATTGTTGATATTTACTTTTTCTAAACGGTTAATTGGCATGGCTTTAAGCATTAAAATACAAAATAAGATTTATGGAGGTTATTTTTCTGCACGCAGCCGGCTAAGATGTTGTGGACCTATCCCTAAATACGATGCAATATGATATTGAGTAGCCATTTGTATTGTCTTTGGGCTGGTAATAACTAGGTCGTCATAGCGCTCTTTCGGTGTTTGCATCACAAATGATACAGATCTTTTATAAAAACGAAGGAAGGTAATCTCAACAATAAGGCGGTTCAGATGCTCAAGACTATGAGAAGTTTTACACAATTCATTAAAATCGTGATATGAGAACGTCGTTAAGGTCGTATTCTGCATAGCCATAATGCTTGCATGAGGTAATGAATTACCAATAATGGAAGGCAGGTCAGCACAAAAATCGTTTTCAAAATAGAAGAAGTCGGTTACTTCATTGCCATCATTCTGGTAATACTTCCGCAAGTAACCATCTTCCAAGAACCCTACCCTGTCATTTTTCTTTCCTCGTTCTGTCCAATGCTGACCTTTTTCCAAGTGGGTCGTAGTCAGAATTTCTAAAACGCAATCGCAATCTTTTTCTGATAAGGGGGCGATGCTCTGTAATACTTGAATTATTTTTTTCATACTCTCTTGGATTCAGGTGTTTTGATTAATATCAGCACAAAAAAAAGCATTTTTTCTTGAACTCTCGTTCGCATTTGCGAAGAAAATCATTTAAATACCACTATGCCTCCACTAACCCCTGTACTGTATTGCTACATTGGTCAATGAAGGCATAACACTTTTTAATTTCCGCTACTTATCTTTTCTTTGCCACCTTAGCCATTGCTCGCACCGGAAATGTTCCCACGCCTTTGAATTTTGGTGGAATTGCACTGAATGTAAAGCCGTCTTCGCCGGGTAATAAATACAAGTTGCAAAGATGCTCCACGATTAAAATTTCTGCCCCTAGAAGTGTCGTATGCACTGGTCTGCTCTTCCCGGCGGTACTGTCAATGTTGTGAGAATCAATGCCGACTAATTTCACGCTGCAATCCCGCAAATACTCGGCTGCGCCTTTTGTCAAATAAGGGTGGTTTTCATAATAGCGCTCGGTATTCCAGTGAGTGTCCCAGCCCGTATGAATTAACACCGCACGGTTTCTAAGTTCATAATTTTTCAAATGCTCTTCGGTAATTGCCAAGGTTTCCGCAAAGGGAACTCGAATGACAATACCATCAAGGTCGGTAAAACATTCCAAGCCTACTTCCGAAAGATCTTTACCGTGCTCAAATCGGTGAAATGGGCAGTCAATGTACGTTCCGGTGTTCGTCACCATTTCAATTTTACCAATCTGAAATTCGGTTCCCTCTTCATACATCTGTTTCGAGTTTTCCCGGCTTAAATAATCACAAATAATTGGTGCTGGCAAACCCTTGTAGGTTACAAGCCCGTGCTCAATGGTATGACTTAAATCAATAAGTATCTCACCGCCACCATCAATTTTTTCCTTGGTTGGCTTTCTCTTGTGTGGTTCATCGAAAATTTCTTTGTTCAGAATTTTTGCCTCGCCAACCATCAGAAGCCGCATATCTGCTACAAGATAGTCCGCAAGTTCTTTATCGGAAATTGTGTCGCCGGATATATCAAGCCGAAAATCCTCGCCTTTGATATTTCCACCATTTGTGAAATGAATTTCAAAATCGAATTTCACTCTTTTGTCCATAGTTTTGCCTCTTGTGCTAAAAAAATAAACCTCAGCCCGATATACCACCCCACGTGGTTTGTGATAAATGTTATTTCTTCTGCCCCAGCAAGGTTAGCAATTGCTGATTAAAGAGCGGTGTTGCGTCGCCGAGAGTTTCAAAAAAACTCTTATCGAAAGCCTCTACCGTCTTAATCGCTTTCGCAACAATCTTTTTTCCATTGTCCGTAAGCACAACCGTTTTTGCCCTTGTGTCGGTCAAATGTTCCTGCCGTTGCACCAGTCCTTTTGCCTGCAATGTTCGTAAGACGGTCGAAGTCGTCATCGGGTCAATTTTGGTATGCGAGGACAATACAATTTGCGTAACCTCCTGTTTGTGCAAGGTCAGCCAATGAATGCTTGCCATCAGAACAAATTGCGAATGGGTCATATCATATTGCTCTAATGCTTTTTTGATTTCTCGTTGCCACAGGTTTGTCACCTGCCACAACAGAAAACCGGAACTGTCATCGGCTTTGTCAACGCTAAAGGTACTGTCCTTCGGTTTCATAGTTGTTTTGCTGTTTGTATTTGGTGGTTCATGTCGTTAGGCAATTCTGCTACAATTTTTTCAGCAATAATTTTTCGCCACAAGAACCCCAATAGTCCTTCTACTTTCATGGTCGTTGTAATTTTCAATCCGCTTGGGGTTTCTTCAAATATATGCTCACCATACATTTTTGCTAAGGGAAAAGTGGTCAGGTCAGTGAATTTTTTATTTTCTATTGCTTCCACAATGCCAAGTTTCAACTTGGGTCCACCTTTAGGCTGAAACATAAAATGATTCCCCTTTTCAAATTTGCCCTCTAATGATGCAATTTCAACGCCGTTATCCCACGTATGCCAGTTATTGACATCGGAAAGGAGTTTCCACATTTGTTCTTTTGTAACGTCAGTCGTTACGATGGTGTGCGATGCTGTCCACATAGTATGTATTCAATAGGCAAAGAAATAATTTACTATAAGTGCAAATATAGTAAATGTTTTTATTATATGCAAATTTTTATTCGCCAAAAAGCCCGCATGAAGTTATTGTGCTTCATGCGGGCTTTGTGAATGTTGCGCTTTGCCTTGTGCAAAACAGATATTTCTTTTTTCGTAATGCCGATTTTACTTAATGCCGAACAATCACCATTGCTCTACCCACCGCGCGACCAGCAATGACGACAACTCCGTATTGCCCCTCTCGCCAGCCGGATACGTCAAAAATTACTTCGTTCTCTGTCGCCGCAACGGTCTGCGTGGCAACTTCCTCGCCCATGAGCGTCAGAACTCGTACCGTTACTCGCTCCGCCGCCGCAGGCACACCGCTAAAATGAACGGTAAGTCGAACAGAAGCCGGATTCGGGAATGTTCGGACAGTAAGGGCAGAGACCGACGGCGGTACGGTGTCGCGTGGTTGTGGGCGAACTGTATCGCGTGGTTGCGGGCGTGTCGTATCGCGAGGCTGTGGGCGTGTTGTGTCGGGACGTACTGTCCCGGTAGTTGAAGGGCGCACGGTGCTTTCGGTTGAGCGACGAATAGTACCCTCGGTTGATGGACGAGCTGTCCCAGTAGTTGAAGGGCGCACAGTGCTTTCGGTTGAGCGACGAACTGTGCCCTCGGTTGATGGGCGAATTGTCGCGTTTGTGGACGGACGAACTGTACCAGTTGTGGATGGACGGGTGGGCTGTTGCTGCGCCACAGACGGTGTGCTATGGAAGAATACGCCGAGGGCGCAGACGACGAGAAAGGTGACTATGGTTTTCATGACGGTTCTCCAAAAAAAATAAAATGCTGAATATACTTAGTGATGAAGCAAAGAAGGTTCGCGATTCCTTACTCTATCAAAAACAACATTCTACGGGCGTAGTTACAGTCCAAAACGTCACGACTTTCTATGCTCAAAAGTCATAGTGCCCACAAACAAATATCTACAAACCACAATGAAAAAATGTAATTTTGCAGTTCATACTGTAGCACAAAAACCTTTCACTCTTTTTGACTATTGCGGAGCAACCAATGATTATTGCGGTGATAAACAACAAAGGCGGTGTCGGCAAGACCACCACAACTGTTCACGTCGGCTATGCGCTTGCTCAACAAGGCAAACGAGTCTTGTGTGTGGATATGGACGGGCAAGCAAATTTGCTGATGCACCTTTTCTCGTTGGACACGGTGTATGATATGAAAGATTCTATGAAAGAAGCAAAGGGCAGCGGAGAACCGATAGTTCTACATCACGAATCAGGATTCGATGTGCTCCCTCTTTCGTTCCATCTGCTCACGCAAAAGCAATATGCCGCGCTCATTGAGTCCTTTGCGAAAAAGTATGACGTTGTACTGTTGGATTGCCCGCCATCACTGGAAACACGGACACTTGGGGCACTGGACGCAGCCACTGCCGTACTCATCCCAACGGAAGCCGAGTCGCTCAGTTTCAACGGACTGACGAGCCTTATCGAAATGGCGGAAGAACGCAAACTTGAGGTTATAGGTATTGTGGTAACACGCTTTGAAAAGAAAAAAGCGGCACACAATTTTTACCTACCACTCATTGCCAAAGAGTTTCGCTCACTTTTCTCCGGCGCGGTCATTCCCAATAGTGCGGTTTTTCCTTCGGCTTCGGCGATGCAGCGCGTGGGCTACGAATGGAACGGCAAAAAAGCAAATCCGGCGCTGGATGAATACACTAAACTCGCCACAAAAATAGGAGCAATGGTATGAGCAAACGTTTTGCGCCGAACCCCACGGCAAGTCTTCGCCGTGTTCAGTCCGTGCGAACGGGCGTGAGTTTGTCGGACATCAAAAATATGGCAGTGGACGATATCCGCACCAATCCGCAAAACACGGTCTTCTTTGTGCGCGAAAGCACGGAGTATTTTCAGCGGTTGCGCGAGGACATCGAAAAACGCGGTGTTGTGGTGCCGCTCCTCATCAAGCAAGACGGTGTGCTTCTGGCAGGGCACAACCGTCTCCAGATTGCCCGTGAGATTGGCTTGCGCTTTGTGCCCGTACAGACGGTGCAGGAAGAACTATCGGAACGCCAAGAGCAAGAATTTATCATCAACGATAATCTTCTCCGACGGCATCTCAGCATCGAAGAGCGCATACGACTCTACAAAATGCTGTTCCCCGAATTCGAGAGTGTTCTGGCGGCAGGCAAGCGCGGCGGCGACAAAAAAAGTGCAGAATTCAAAGAGAAGAGCAGCGAAAAAAATCAAAACGACACTGTCTCTTTGAAAAACGATGCAAGAAAATCTGCCCGTCAAAGCGGCAATCAGCAAGAAACTCAAGCAAGCACGATTCAAGAACTGGCAAAAAAAATTGCGACCACCACGGGACAAAATATTTCGACCGTCAAGCAGCAGCTCACACGTGCGAAACGCGCCGAAAAACAGACCACGACGGCAAGCAAAAAAAATCAAAACGACAATGTCGTTTTGATTCGGCAATTAGATTCGGTCTTGGGCGCAATCGCTTCCGCGCCCGTAGGAGTACAGAAAACGGTACGGAAGAAGCTGGAGAAATTTTTGTCAACCTTGGGTGCGTAGATACCCTGAACGCGGACAGCGCAGATTGAGCGGATAGAGGCAGAGATTTTTGAAAAAAAACGACTGATGCGTGACGTATCAGCTCTTTCATCAAAAACTAATCCGTTGTTATCGGCTCAATCGGCGCTGTCCGCCTTCCCTGACAACAGACTGAAAAGTATCCTTCTCACTCATATCGCAGTGCAGAAATTGGATTTGCTCGCGCCGCCTTCAGTGTTTGCCAGAGAATTGCTGCCACCGCCGCTCCCAGTGCCGCCAGCCCGCCAATGATGAATGATTCCACGCCAATTGTGATGCGGAACGCAAAATCTTGCAGCCACTTTTGCATAACAAAATAGGCAAGCGGACAGGCAAGCAAAAATGCAATGCCGACCAATTTCAAGAAATCTTTACTCAAAAGCGCCATCAGGCTCAACACCGATGCCCCCATCACTTTGCGGATACCGATTTCTTTTGTACGTCGCTCTGCGGTGAAGGCAGCCAAACCGAACAGCCCCAAGCATCCTACAAAAACGGCAATACCTGCGAAGATACCGAACAGCTGCCCCAGCTTTTCTTCCGATTTGTAGAGCTTGTCGAAGCGCTCATCCAAAAATTGATAATCAAATTCATATTCCGGGCGATAAGCCTTCCATTTTGACCGCAAAAATTCAAGCGTCGCCGGAATATTATCGGGGCGAATTTTGATGGAAACCGTTCGCAAACTGCTTTTGCCGACATAGAACTGGAGCGGAACAATAGTTTCGCGCATGGACTCGAAATGAAAATCTTTCACGATGCCGACGATTTTCCCTTTCCGCGTACTCGATTCAAAATTTTTCCCGATAGCATCCGCCGCCGATGCCCAGCCGATAGCTTTCACGGCAGTTTCGTTCAGGATAAATGCTTCTGTGGTGTCGGTGCCGAAATCTTTTGAAAAATTCCGCCCAGCCGACATCGTCATGCCGTACGTGGGGATGAACGTGTAATCAATCGGCACACTGGCAATGCGGAAATCCATAGACCGCATCGCGCCATCTTTTTCTGCCTTCCAGTTCTGCGAATCCAAAAGCCTGCCCGACGGAATCCGCCGCGACGCACCGACCGACACCACGCCCGGATTTTGCTTGAGTTCTGCTTTGATTGATTCTATGCGCTCGCTCATGCCTTGATTGCCCTGAATAGTAACGATGTGGTCTTTGGAAAATCCTAAATCTGCCGTACGGCAATACTCCACCTGACGGCGCACCACGCCCATAGACACAATAAGGGCAATGGCAATGGTGAACTGCCCAACAACCAGCACTTTCCGCAAGACAGCCTTTGAGCGCGTGGAGCCGAGTGCGCGTAGAACTTTGGTGGGTTCGTAGGACGACAGCACAAACGCAGGATAACTCCCCGCGCCCACACCCACGATGAGGGTGATGACAAACAGCCCCACAATAAACCACACCGCATTGCCGCTCAAAAGCGACAGGTGCAATTCGGAAAACGCATTGAGCCACGGCAGCACCATCATCACGGCAAGAATACCCAGCACAAGTGCCACCACCGAAATCAACACCGATTCGCTCAGAAATTGCATGACGATTTGGCTTCGGAACGCACCCATCGTTTTTCGCACACCCACTTCACGCGCTCGTTCGCTGGAGCGGGCAGTGGAAAGATTGATAAAATTCACACACGCAATAAACAGCACCAGCACCGCCACCGACGAAAAAATCCAGACATACCGAATATCGCCATTCGGTTCCATCTCGGAGTCCAGATGCGAGCGCAAGTGAATATCCGATACCTTTTGGACGTTCAGCCGTGTTCGCTGATGCGCCTTGACGTTGGACGGCGGTGCATCGGGCGGCGGAAGTACATGCTTATCCAGAAACGACGGCAGCAGCGGCAAGCTGCTCCGCCGTCATGTTCTCCGGCAAAACAATGTAGGTGCCGTAGTTGTTGCTGCTCCAATTATCCATCGTAAATTCTTGGGGTGCAAATTGCTTGAGCGTGATAAATGAACAGAGGAAATCAAAATGAAAATGGGTATTCGCGGGCAGATTGCGCAACACACCCGTTACCTTGAGCGCAACGGTGTCGAACATGATGGTCTGCCCGATAGCGTCGGCATCGCCAAAGCAGCGCTTTGCAGCATCTTCGGTCAGAACGACCGCGTTTGGTTCGGCAAGCGCAGTGGCGGGATTTCCTTTTGCAAAGGGGAGAGCAAAGACGTTAAAGATGGTTGGTTCTGCAAAAACAAATCCGGATTCGACAAACGTTTTTGCCCCAATCCTGATGAGCGTTTGCGGTCCGTCTTGCGTTACACGGCAGACTTGCTTCAGTTCGGGAAAGTCCTCGCGCAGAAGCGGAGCAAAGGGCGGCGCGATGTGTCCCAGATGCAAATTGGTTGCGCCGTCGGGATTGAGAAACTCGCGCGTGAGGCGATAGAGGCGGTCACTATTCGGGTGATAATTGTCATAACTGGTCTCGTGCTGCACAAAAAGCAGAATCACGACGCAGCACGCCATACCGATAGCAAGCCCTAGGACGTTGATAAGGGAAAAGACTTTGTTGCGCTGGATGGCGCGTATGGCGGTGATGAAATAGTTTACGAACATATAGTTTTCGGAATGAATTGGGTTTGAGGTAAAATGTATTAGGACTTTTGCAAAAGCGTACTTGTGTGGGCAAGGGGTTAAAACCCTTTGTTGATAAATCATTCGTGAACAAGGGGCTAAAGCCCTTTGCATCCTGTACTTGCAAAAATTCTATGATGGGACTATTCGTATTTCAATGCCTTGACGGGATTCGCCCGCGCTGCCTTGAGCGTCTGCCAAAGAATAGCGGTGAGCGCTGCGGCAAAAGCTGCCGCGCCAGCGATAATTAACACATCAACGCCAATGGTGATGCGGTAAGCGAAATCTTGGAGCCATTTATTCATCACAAAATATCCAAGCGGACACGCCAAAAGAAATGATACGCCCACAAGAACGAAAAACTCTTTTCCTAAAAGGGTTGTAATGCCCAGCGTGGAAGCACCCAGCACTTTGCGAACAGCGATTTCTTTTGTGCGAGCCTCTGCCGCAAAGGAAGCCAAACCAAACAAACCCAATGATGCTATCGCAAGCGCAAGCCATGTGAAAACTTTAATGATGGTCTCCAAGCGTTCGTCGGCAGCGTACTGGCGCTGGTAGGTTTCATCCAAGAATGAATAATCAAACGGACGACCCGGCGCAATCTGTTTCCATGCTTCTTGAAGAGTTTGCAATGTTGCCGGAGTATTTTCCGCCGCAATCCGCACAACAACGCACGCAAACATACCCGGATCGATATGAAAAAGCGTCGGTTGAACTATTGTGTGGAACGACATAAAATGAATATCCTTGACAACTCCTATCACTGAACCGCTTTTGCCTTGAAACTGCTGACATTGGATTCGTTTGCCAAGTGCGTTCTGAGGCGAATCGAAACCGAACGAGCGTACAGCCGATTCATTGATGATAAATCCTTCTGCCGCATCGGTCGAAAAATCCTTCGAGAGCCAGCGCCCCGCCACAAGTTCTAAGCCCATCACTTTTGCATAGTCTTCATCGCACAGCACCGTGAAGGGCGATTGCTTGCGGTCTTCGTGTCCATCGGGAATGATAGTCCACGTATCGGAAATCATGGTATTGCCCGGAACGCCGGAAGCTGCCGAGAGAGAAAGAATACCGGAATTGGCAAGCAGGGATGTTTTGAGTAATGAAATTTTATTGAGTGTTTCTTCTTCGCGGACAGGAATAATAACGACACTTTCTTTATTGAAGCCGGGTGCTTGTTCGCGCATGAAATGGATTTGTTCACGCATGACAATTGTGCCAATGATGAGAATGATAGCAATAAGAAACTGTCCGACAACCAAGATTTTACGAAGCATTGCTCTGCTGTTACCTTTCTGCGAGCCGCCTTTGAGCGTTGTTGCCGCCGCAAAACTAGAGAGATAGAAGGCAGGGTATGCACCGGCTCCAAACCCAACGAGCAACACCATTGTGACCAAAAGTGCTGCTTCTATGAAACCAAACGAACCGACGGTAAACGTTTTTCCCGCAAGCGTGTTGAAGAACGGCAACGCCAGTTCTGCTGCGAGAAGTGCGATGGCGGAAGCAATAATACTTGTCAGCACGGACTCACCCAAAAATTGTATCACCAGCCGCGCTCGTCCGGCTCCGAGTGTTTTGCGCACACCGACTTCTTTTGCCCGGCGCGCAGCGCGGGCAGTGGAAAGATTGATAAAATTCACACACGCCAGCAGCATGATAAACACAGCGATACAACCCATGACATAAACATTCTTTTTATCGCCGTTCACTTCAAAAAGCGACTTCACGTCTGCATTCAAGTGAACATCCGTTAGTGCTTGCAATCCAAAGTTGATGTGCAGCCCTCGCTTTGCGGCATCTTCGCCCACGTGCCGTTTGGCAAAGGCGGGTAACTGCGTGGCAAGATTCTGTGCGGCTTCGGGCGTACCGACAAGAATGTAGGTGTACACCAAGTTATTGAGCCAGATTGCTTCTTGATTGGTAAAAAGCCGCGTGAGTTGTTTTTCGGCGGTTGCGAAGGAAGCAAGGCAATCAAATTGCAAATGAGAATTGGCGGGCAGATTTTTAAGTACGCCCGTTACTTTGTAGTCTTCGGTTGTCCATGCTTGAATGGTCAGTGTTTTTCCGATGGGATTTTCCGAACCAAAATATTTGTGCGCCATTGCTTCTGTAATAACCACCGTAAACGGTTCTTGAAGCGCTGTCTGTGGGTTGCCTTGCAGAAGTGGAAAGCTGAAGATGGAAAAGACATTTGCATCTGCCCAGAGAAAACCTTTTTCGTAAAAGGTACGGTCACCATTTTTTACAAGGGCGCTGCTTGGGTACGGAGCCATGAAGCGTGTGGATTCCTGCACGGAGGGAAACTCTTTTTTCAACGCGGGAGCCATTGCCGGAGGAGTATTTGCTTGTATTCTCATGTCGCCTTGCTCCATACGCTCCCGTGTAACACGATAGATGCGCGATGAATTGGTATGGAAGCGGTCGTAACTGATTTCATCGCGCACATAGAGCGCAATCAGCAAACAACACGCCATGCCAAGCGCAAGTCCGGCAATGGTAATTGAGCTGTAAAGTTTATTGCGCAAGAGCGCACGCAGAGCGACGGTACAATAATTTCTCAGCATAACAACGCCCGAATGATGATGAAGAATGAAAAAGTTTTTTACTACTTTAGTGGCGGCGGTTCTTGAACTGCCGCACGTAATACACTCAATGACGACGAAGATACAGCCATGTTCCACACACACACAAGCCAAACTGCCCGAAGGCGGAGATCATGCACCTGAGACCCTTAAAATTGTTCCTGAAGTATCTTCGGGAAGTTACAGACCAACTTGGGCTTCGCATCGCTTTTGGTCGTGCGGTGGGAATTGTTGCCTTAGGGATTCTGGTGCCGAATTTGACGGGTTTTCTCGACAATATTTCTCCCACGACCGCTCTCTACTGGCTGGGCTATGAGTATTCGAGTGGTATTTCTTTGGCGGTCTGGCTGGGCAATCGTTTTATCTGGTTGCAGGAGCGAAAACTTCGACGGTACGTACCGTCACACATTCTCAAGCCGGGACTTTTTATTGCTGCCACGCTTTTCTATACCGTCCCGATAACGGTTCTGCTGTGCGTAGGGTGGTTTTGGGTGGCGGCATGGCAGGTGCAGTGGGGAATTGTGAAAGACGTAGTGTTTTGCTATGTGATTGCGTCGTGCTTCGTCACATTTTTTTATGAAACGGTCGTGCTTGCCCGCAGGCGGGAAGATGACCTTCTGCGCATCGAACAGTTGGAACGGTCAACAATGCAGGCGGAATTGGAAGCGCTGAAACTCCAACTCGACCCGCACTTTATTTTCAATTCGCTCAATACACTTTCGCACCTCATCGAAACGCAGCCGCAGGAAGCACTTGAGTTCAATGATAGTCTGGCGGAGGTTTACCGATATATGCTTCAGCACCGTACAAAAACACTCGTGCCACTCGGCGATGAACTGGCGTTTCTGGAAAGTTACTACACGCTTTTGCGCTTGCGTTTCCGCGACGCAGTACGTTTGTCGGTGCAGAGTGATGTATTGGCGGATGACTTTGCGATTATGCCGTCGGCATTGCAGCTTTTGCTTGAAAATGCCGTGAAGCACAACGAACTGGATGAGCAAGCACCGCTTCTGGTCGAGGTTCGTATTGATGCTGATTTTGTCAGCCTGAGCAATACCCGTCGTCCGAAGCGGCTTCTGAAGACTCGTGCCCAACAGCCATCCGGCACGGGACTTGCGAATTTAGATGAACGGGCGAAACTTATCACAAAGCAAGGTATTGCCGTTGTGGAAAGTGGCGAGAAATTTTTTGTGCGCATCCCGCTTGTGCGCAGAAGCGAGCAAAAAACATTGCAAGAACTTCATGACGAACGAGCGGTACAACTTCGTCTTCTCAAACCCCAATCACACACAGTATGAACATTATCATTATCGAAGACGAACTTCCGGCACGGGAGAAAATAGCACGTCTGGCGCGTGAGTACGACGCATCGGTGAGGATTGTTGGCGAGGCGGGCTCTGTTCGTGAGGCAGTGCGTTTGCTTCCTGCTGTGCAAGCAGATATTATTTTGATGGATATTCAGTTATCGGATGGCGCGGCGTTTGAAATTTTTGAGCAGTGCCGCGTTGATGCGCCGGTTATTTTCACAACCGCGTACGATGAATATCTGACCTACGCATTTTCGCACAACGGCATTGATTATCTTTTGAAACCGATTCAGCGCGAAAAACTCTATCAGGCTTTTGCAAAATATGCGCGTTTGAAAGAACATTTTGCGCAAGAGACACCGCAAGCACCTTCTGATGCACGACCGAATATACAATCGAATGTACAGAGCGTACAGAATCTTTTACAGCAACTTGGTTTTGTGGGAGCAGTTCCGGCGGCGGCGCACTACAAAGAGCGTATCGTTCTTCAAAAGGGACGGGAGTATGTGTCAATGAATGTGAGTGACATCGCGTACTTTTTCACGGAGCATCGTATCGTGTCGGTCTTTACGCATGTGGGCGAGCGCTATTTCACAGACAAACATTTATCGGATGTAGAAGCCGAGCTTGACCCAACAATTTTTTTTCGGCTGAATCGAAATTATGTGGCACACATTCGGGCAATTCAAAAATTCAGACCCGAAGCAAAAGGGAAAATTGTGATTGACCTCGCGCCCAAGCCTGACGAAGTTGTGATTGTCAGCCAAGAGCGGGCAGCAGCATTTCGGTCATGGATGGAGCGGTGAGGTGTTGCTTTGGTTTTCATTGGAAGAAATTCGGCACGACCGCGCCGCAGTCTTTCCAAATGTAATTTGTGTGAAATTACTTTTGTAGTCTGAAACTCATGGTTCCATCCTAGAAGATACGATACCAGTCGAGGTGGTAAAGAACGGTACCTTGGCGCTCCCTTAAAGAATGTTTAAATCGTTTATAAGTCCGTTTAATACGTTTACGGTTTGCAAGTTTTGTTTTTTCAAAGAGTTGTCGACCGATAGGGGGAGTATTTGTATGAAATAGGGGGAGTATTTGTATGAAATAGGGGGAGTATTTGTATGAAGAATTTGAAGCAATAGGGGGAGTATTTGTATGAAAGTGAAAAAATAGGGGGAGTATTTGTATGAAAATCATTGTAGAACCTTCTAAAATATAATGATAAGGTATGGGCAAAAGTTCAATAGGGGGAGTATTTGTATGAAATAGGGGGAGTATTTGTATGAAGAAAATTATTTCTTTTTACACAGATTTTTTTTTGATATAATATCGCTGTAACATTTTTATTTTCAATGTGCTGTGGGATTTTGGAAAAGAATTTTATTTTAAGTAAACTTGTAAGCAAGAAAATTTTTTCTCAGAAGCACAAGACTAAAGTATGGCGCTCACAGTGAAGAAAAATAATGCGGTGATTCATATTTCTAATGTAATCACGGGCTTTGAGCGGCGGCTCTACAATGAACTCTTGGGGATTGCGCAGCCGGATTTAGCGGGCACGTCGCGGCAGTTTCAGATTCCCGTTGCAGACATTCTCCGCATCATGGACGTTGACCCCCGCAATGTTGATTACCTCCGGCAAGCGCTCAAGGCGATGATGGATACGCACATTGAGTTTAATCTTTTGGGTAGGGACAACAATGATTGGCAATTTGTCCAGCTTTTTTCTGCTGCGGGCGTGAGTAATGGTACGCTTTCATGGGAATATCCCGAATTTATTATCAAGCAGCTTGGTCGCCCCGAAACCTACACGATTTTGTCTTTGCTCGAAATGCGACAACTTGACAGCAAATACACGCTGGCGTTATACGAACTTATCAAGAGTTTTGAGAAAGTGGGGCGCACCGGTGTCATCGAAATTGATACTTTGCAAAAACTGATGGGTGTCGAGTATGCCAACGTCAAGGATTTTTTCAAGTACGTTCTTCAGCCAGCGCTTCGGGAGTTACGCCAAAAAACGGGTTGGAACGTAGAAGAAAAGAAAGTGAAAAAAGGGCGGAGCATCGTGGGCATAAAATTTATCCTTGCCAAGCCAGCAAAAGCTGCGCCTGTATCCGCTCGTTCATCGGGAAAGCAGCTGCTTGAAGCTCAAAACAATGGCACACCACAGGAGAAAGATTATGATGCCTTAGCGCTAAGAATGCCAACGAAAGAGCTAAACATTATCATCGAAAAAGCAAAAGAGCGCGTCCCAAAATATGTCCTCGAAAATTTTGCGGAGGATACGCCATCGTATATGGTCTCCTATCGGATTGAGCGCAACAAGCTTATTGATGGCTATTATGCAGAACATTCCGCTCCAAAGCAGCAGGAAGAGCTTCCGCTTTTCAGTAGTACATCGTGAACAACTTACGCAAAAACTACTGCTCATTATCGTTGCAACATACCAGTTCTGTACTGACATAGAGCGGTATTCACGAAAAGTTTCCATAGAAGAAATAGAGAAGAATGGTTACAACTTGAATATTTCAAGGTATGTCAGCACATCAGAAGTCGAAATCCAAATTGACTTAAACAAGGTCAACACCAAATTAACCGCCGTCAATGAACGAATAAAAATGCCCATAAAGAGCTTTATCACAAAGCGCAACATCTTTTGTTTTTAAATTATATTAGTGTTAATGCAATATGAAAAAAAACTAAAAGTAATAACAGTGTCAAATTCTAATCTTGATCAATAACCTTGGAAGCCTTTATGGGCAAATGTGCAGCTCAATGCTAAATCGAATTGCTTCAGAGTGACAATCTTAAGAAAGTAACTTTTTAGCAAAGACCACTTTAACCAGCAATGAAATAGCGAAAGTAAAACTTGAAGCAACATTGCTTACATTCCTCCAAGCACAAGGGTTTACACCCATAGTAGAAAAATTAAAACCTGTTGTGATTTTACATAAGGCATATTCTAAGCAATGGCACCATTAAAGACTATCGCCACTTTTTACCATGAATTCGCATTCCCCACGACGAAATATTCAGTATTTTCGGGAATTACTACATGATTGTACCACACCCATCCAACACAACTGTATGCCACAGCCCTCAACTTCTCTCGCTCCGATGCTCTCAAGAAAGAGCGTACTATTTTTTCTTGTGACGGTTGTGATTTCGGTCGCAGCTTTTTTTCCACTTCCCGCCCCTGCGCAGCCCTTTGCGCCAAGTCTTCTGAGTAGCCTCCAATGGCGCATGATAGGACCGCACCGAGGCGGCAGAACCATCGGCGCAGTGGGAGTGCCGCAGCAGCCAAATGTTTTTTACATCGGAGTCAATAACGGCGGCGTATGGAAAACGACGGATTACGGCAGAATATGGGAACCAATTTTCGACGGACAACCCACGGGTTCGGTCGGTGATGTGGCGGTCGCGCCGTCCAATCCCGATGTGCTCTATGTGGCAAGCGGCGAAGGCGTTCAGCGTCCCGATTTATCCGTCGGCGATGGTGTGTACAAATCGGTGGATGGCGGCAAAACATGGGTAAACACCGGACTCCGAGACGGACAACAAATAGGCAGCATCGCCATTGACCCCGTGAATGAAAACCGCGTGTTCGTCGCCGTGCTGGGGCATCCCTACGGCGCAAACAGTGAGCGCGGCGTGTACAGAACACTGGACGGCGGAAAAACATGGGAACAAGTTCTTTACAAAGATGTGAACACCGGTGCAGCACAAATAACGCTCGACCCCAAAAATCCGAATGTAGTTTATGCCTCGCTCTGGGCTGCGCGGCAGGGTCCGTGGGAAAATGGTTCTTGGCAAGGACCCGAAAGTGGCTTGTTCAAGTCCACCGACGGCGGCACGACGTGGAAGAAAATGACCACAGGCTTGCCGACATTCGAGCAAGGGCTTGGGCGCATCGGCTTTTGCATCGCCCCCTCCGACCCGAAGCGAATGTATGCGACAGTAGATTCCCCGACGCTGGGCGGAATTTATCGCTCCGATAATGGCGGCGAATCGTGGACACGCACGAACAGCGACGAGCGCTTCTGGGGACGCGGCAGTGATTTTGCAGAAGTGAAAGTTGACCCGAAAAATCCTGATGTTGTCTATAGTGCCAACGTCGTTACGTGGAAGTCCGGCGACGGCGGAAAAACATGGACTGCCTTTCGCGGGGCGCCCGGCGGCGATGACTACCACCGCATCTGGATTAACCCGAACAATCCTGATATTATTCTCATCGCCGCCGACCAAGGGGCGATTATCACCGTCAACGGCGGAAAAACGTTTAGCTCGTGGTACAACCAGCCCACTGCACAATTTTACCACGTCAGCACCGACAATCAATTTCCGTACAATGTCTATGGCGGTCAGCAAGAAAGTGGTTCGGTTGGCGTTTCCAGTCGCGGCAATGACGGCGGCATCACCTTGCGCGAGTGGCATCCCGTCGGCGCGGAAGAATATGGCTACGTGGTTGCCGACCCGCTCGACCCCAACATCATTTACGGCGGCAAGATTACCAAATTCGACAAGCGCAACGGACAAGTACAAAATATATCTCCCGAAGCCGTTCGTAGCGGCAAATATCGCTTTCTTCGGACGGCTCCGATTGCATTTTCACCCCTCGACCCACGGACGCTGTACTTTGCAGGCAATGTTCTGTTCAAAACGCGCGACGGTGGAAATTCGTGGGAAACAATCAGCCCCGACCTCACGCGCGAGGTCTATGACATTCCGGCAAGTGTGGGCGTGTACACAAAAGCAGACATGAAAACCATGCGCCGACGCGGGGTGATTTACACCATCGCGCCTTCCACCAAAGACACCAACACGATGTGGGTGGGAACCGACGACGGACTGATTCACCTGACCATAAACGGCGGAAAAAATTGGACGAACATTACGCCCCCGGCTCTTAGTTCATGGATGAAAGTTTCGATTCTGGAGGCAGGACACTTCGACAACACGACGGCGTATGCTGCCGTGAATGCTATCCGCATGGACGATATGCGCCCGCACATCTACCGCACGCACGATGCCGGAAAAACATGGAAGGAAATTGTGAGCGGTTTGCCCGCGAACGAGCCAATCAACACAGTGAAAGAAGACCCGCTCCGCAAGGGGTTGTTGTTCGCGGGTTCCGAGCGAGCCGTCTATGTTTCTTTCGACGACGGCGAACACTGGCAGGCGCTCCGGCTCAATATGCCCGCTACTTCTATTCGTGACCTTGTCATCAAGGACGACGACCTTGTGGTGGGAACGCACGGGCGGTCGTTTTGGATATTGGACAACATTACACCGCTCCGGCAGCTCGCACCCGAACTCAGCCAACAGCCTGTGATATTGTTCCAGCCCCAAACCGCATACCGCGTGCGGTGGAACATGGGAACCGATACCCCCATGCCACAGGAAGAACCCGCCGGGGTGAATCCGCCTGATGGTGCGATGATTGATTATTATTTGACTGACAATGCGGGCGGCGAGATAAAACTGGAAATACGTGATGCCGACGGGAAATCTGTCCGCACCTTCAGCAGCAACGATAAACCCTACACAATTCCCGATGTGAATATTCCCTTGTACTGGATTCGTCCGCAGCAAATTTTGTCCGGCGCAAAAGGTTCGCATCGTTTTGTTTGGGACTTGCACCACGCTCCGCTCAATGAACCGCCGTCGTACCCCATCTCT
>CALCNX010000151.1 GCA_937899715.1 uncultured bacterium
GCCCTCTGGGAGAGGGTTGGGTGAGGGAAGTTTACACAAAACAATTTACACTCTCCAAATCCTCCATGTTCGTTCTTGCTATTTGCGAAAGCCCTATTCATTATCAAATCCGACCTCCCATATTCTTACAAACAATCACGACCACAGGTGTGTGCTTCAGCAACGGTGGGTTGTTCAGTAGTACCGCCACCGCATGTATATTCGACGGTATCGCATCCTGCCACCGTAGCACATGCTTCCGGGTTCTCTGTGTAAAAAGTGGTGGTACACCATCTGTTGCCCACACCACTGGCACCAACGATTTCCAGCGTTTTATTTTCTTGATTAATGTTCGTAACAAAACTTTCTACCTGTAACTCGCCCAAGCGCAGTTTTTTAGTTTGCTTCATCATATCAAAACTCCAAAAAAGTGTGTAAAAATAAAAAAGACTTTCTCTACAGTATCTGTGATAGAGAAAGCCGGTTAGCAGGCACAAGGTTGAATAGCACTTGAATTATTGCAGGCTAAAAATTCAGAACAACCAAAAGAGCAGTCAAGATTTTTACTGCAAGCGTTAGCGGTAACTAAAACCTCTGAGCCCGTACCACAGCACATTTCAGGGGTACAAGTTCCCAGAAAAGAACAATCGCCTCTAGGCATTGTAACAGTTGATGGGTTACATCCATCAATCGAGCCACCCAAAACACTTTTCACAGGAAACGTAGAAGTAACAAAACTATTCACTTGCAAATCCTCCAAGTGTAATTTTTTCTTTTGCTCAATCATAGTACAACCTCTAAAAAAGATTAAAAAATAATGTAAAAAATACTCAATTAAATTACACCATATACCCCCCCGAAATCAAGAGACCGGGAGTGAGTGCAGGCAAAAGTGGAGTGAGTGTAGGCAAAAGTGGAGTGAGTGTAGGCAAAAGTGGAGTGAATGAATATGAGCCAGTCCCTCTTTTTTATTTTTCATGAGCGATGTAAAAACCCTCAATAGAATTGAGTTTCAAAGGGCATAACGCAATAAAAAAAGGCTATCATACTATGATAGCCTCAAGAACAGTTAGGATATAATCGCGATAGGAGAGCAATCGAAAGGATAGTAACTGTAAAACTAAATTGAAGTTACAAGAAATTTATGAAGTTATTGGGTGCAAGGAATTGGTGTTTGTGCCTCTGTTGGAATGACTCGTGGGCATACCGCAGGATCTTGTGTTTGAGGAAGTGGACAGGGTACGACTGTAACGATACCTCCGCTTGCTCCGCTTTCAGCACAATCCGGTAGAGCAACACCGCTAACATAGAAAGCACCAATAATTGCCACAGTCTGCTGCCCTTGGTTGATAGATGTAATAAAGCTATCAACTTGCAATTCATCCAAGCGCAATTTTTTCTTTTGCTCAATCATGTCAAAACTCCAAAAAAGGAAATAAAAAAGTAATTGAAATTAACACTACAAACTTACCGCATTTGCCCACCCGAAATCAAGAGACTCGGAGTGAGTGTAGGCAAAAGTGGAGTGAATGGTGGCAAAAGTGGAGTGACTGAAACGGCTAGTTCTTCATATTTTTCGGGTGGAGTGAAACGGGAGCAAAAAAAGCCCCTTCTCGAAAACGAAAAGGGGCAGAAAACCAGATTGTTTGTTCTTGCTTAAATTAGCATTGAACGCCAATCGAATTGCAGATATATAATCCTGACGGGCAATTAGGCACACTCTGCTGATCACGGCACCATTCATATATTAACGCTGTGCAATCAACACTATTACCCATACAGGCGGCATTATTTTCTTGAGAAACATTTGCCGTCCAGCTAGTATCGTCACGACCACCATCACCATCACATTCATTTCCTAGTGCAGAGTTATTTAGACACCATGCATCATAAGTTACACAGCCAACAAAGCTGAATCCACCTTGAACTATTTTCGGATTAATAGAAGTTGATGTCACAAAACTATCTACTTGCAATTCATCCAAGCGCAATTTTTTCTTTTGCTCTATCATGCTAATACTCCAAAAAAGGAAATAAAAAAGGAATTGAAATTAATACCACAAAGCTATGGAATTTGCCTACCCCAAATCAAGAGACCGGGAGTGAGTGCAGGCAAAAGCGGAGTGAGCGCAAGCAAAAGCGGAGTGGGTGCAGGCAAAAGCGGAGTGAATGAAGCACCTACTTCTTCATGTTTTCCAGAAATTGTGCCCATTGTCTGCCGGAGACATCCACGCGGTCGCCGTTGGAGAGAAACGCAAAGCCGTCGCGGGCGTGGGAGAAGTGTGTGCGGTTGATGATGTGCGAGCGGTGCGTCTGATAGAAAATTTCTTCGGGAAGCTCTTCCCGACATTCTTGGAGGGTTCTGGCAAGGAGAAACGGTTTGCCGCCCGTGTGATAAACGATGCAGTGTTTACCGTCGGCTTTCAGGTGCAGAATCTGTTCCCATTCTAAAATATACACCGTGCGGTCTTTTGCTTTGATGGTCCAGCATTTTTCTTTGGGAGCGGCGGCGGCACGCTGTTCTGCCGTTAGGTCTTCGGGTTGCATATTCGAGGTCAAGCCTGCATTCCGCCATGCAAAGACCCGCTCGACTGCACACTGTAATTGTTCGGGGTCAATGGGCTTCAGGATATAGTCAATGGCATCGTAGCGAAATGCCCGTGCGCCGAACTCCGGAAAACTAGTCACGAAAATAACCACAAAGTTTGGGTCGGCAAACGAATCCAGTACATCGAATCCCGTGCCGCCGATAAGCTCAATATCCAGAAAAACAAGGTCAGGTTTTTGTTCAGTGATGATGGCGATTGCCGAATCCACCGAAAATGCTTCCCCTACAAGCGTAACTCGCTCACCGAATGTCTCTTCTACTTTGCTTTGCAGCGCAAAACGCTGTCGGCGCTCGTCGTCAACAATCACAGCGCGCAGTGGCGACGTATTCACCCTGTCGTCGTTCACTGAAGAAGGATGTTCTTCCATTGCGGTTTGTTTATTCGCGCTCGCAAATCGTTCCGAGCGCACGGCAATCACTTTTTCCAACGCGGCGATGATGTCTTCCTGTTGGAAAGGCTTGACCAGATACTCCGATGCACCGTAGCGGATAGCTTCTTGGGCATACTCAAACTGCTTTTGTGCGGACATGATGATAATGTCGAACGTGCGGTCGGGAATAGCCGCCAGCCCTTGAAAAGCAGAGCCGCCGCGAAGCTGAATATCCAGAAGAACAATGTCAGGCTTCTCGGCGCTGATAAGTTCAGTGACTTCTTGAACCGATTCGCAATGCCCCACAATGTTCACCGCCGGAAAAAACTTCGCCAATGTCCGCTTGAGAGTTTTGTAAATCATAAAATCGTCTTCGACAATAACAAGCCGAAGATGAGTGTCAACAATCGGAGCTGCGCCACTGAGAGAGGAAATCATAGTGCTGCTGGGAGAAAGTGAAAAAAGAAACACTGCTAAACAAATAGCAGGAGCTAAATAGCATAAGCTAATGGAGGAGCATCAGACCAAACGCAACGCTCCCGCCTGCAATAACTGGCGAATTTGATTCAGCGCAGCAGTGTTGATTTGTTCACGCTCCTCGGGCGTGTGGTCTATGTATTCGGCTATTGCATCCAGACTTGCAGCAATGCTGACGGGAGTGATAAATGTGCGAAGAGCAATCGAACCAAAAGCCGAGAGCGGCTGCTCCGCTACTCCGTACGGGTGAGCATAGAGAAGAAATGAATTGTCGTCGGTTTCCAGAATACGAGCATATGTGTCTATTTGCAAATGCCGACGGAGAAAATCTGATGCGGCGAGAGCATCTTCGGCACGCTTTTGTTCCATTTGCGAACGGATAAACAAATACGAAGCACTTTCTACGCTCATTTCGAGCAGATATTTTGCGTCTTCAAGCGCAAAGACGGATTCCAAGCGTTTGTGTTCGTCGCCGGAGAGAGTGGGAAGAAGTGTGCGAACAAATGCCGCAAACTCGGCTATTTCTTTTGTCCGATTGCCGTCTGCTTGTTGGAAATATTGTGCGAGTGCTTCTGCTTGGTGCTGCTGCAAAAAGGCAATCGTGCGAGGAAATAGTTTTTGAATGACAATGCTGCGAATATCCGTTTTTGTTGCGCCGAGATATGGATAGCGCTCTTTTGAGGGGGGCTGCGCTACGGAAGCCTTGAGTGTCGGCGCTTCCACCGATGGTGTGTTCATGGGGTCGAGCAGACGCACAAAAAAATAGCCCACGCCCGCAGCACCCATGTACAAACTGCGGTCTTCCATGCCCGGCGCTGCCAGTCCGAAACCGGAACGATACGAATCCTGCTTTTCACGTTGTTCTAGCGCCATCGCTGCAACAGCTTCACAATACTGAAGAAATGTTTCATCGTTCCACGCGCGGTATGCCTCAATAAAGACATCGGCATTACCGCCGCCGCCGTGACAAAGCGAAAAATTATTCTCAATCGTGTGATGGGCAACATTGGTCTTGTACGTCATAGCAATCGCGTTCACAGCTTCGGTGCGGTAGAGCGGATTGTGAAGAAGTTCAGCAGCCCGCACTCGCGCCAGCCCGATACCGGCTGCGCCGTGACACCACGCGTTCATGTATCCGCCTTGGGTGAAAAAGTCCATGTTACCGTCTTGATAATGTTCCTCGTGTTCTTGTTGACTGTCAGCATCATAAATACCTTTCCTAAAATCTGCCCAGTTGCCGACGGCGGGATTAAAATATTGTTCTTCGTACAGGTATGCTTGTTCGGCGGGATAATTGAGTGCATCATTGCCAAAATACCGCGCGGCTTCGGCAAAAACAAACCCGATACCCGATGCGCCGTGCGAGAAACCGCAGAGTCCGCGAATCTGACGGTGGGTTCTGTCCCAGTACAAACCTTGCGTTCCCGAATGTGCTTTCGAGAGAAGGTGCGCAGTATAAGCATCGGCTGCTTCCAAGAGCCATTCTTCGCCGCTTGCTTCATGCAGCAGGAGCAGTCCTAAAAGCGTTCCCGATGTGCCGTTGATAAAATCATCGGCGGAATTGGGGTTTACAAAGTCTTTGCAGTTTTTGGCAAGTTCCAGTGCTGCGTCCAAATACGACCGTTTGCCCGTGCGCTCAAAAAAGCGGAGCGCTGCAAAGGAAACGCTCATGCGTCCGGTGATGAGGGCATAGTAGGGGTTCGGTGTTGTGCGGCAGTATTCCAGCGTACTTGCCATTGCTTTTTCGGCAGCATCGGTGAAGCGTTGTTCGCCCGTGTAGCGTCCCAATTCCAGCAGGAACAGTGCTATGCCTGCTGAACCGGAGTAGAGGCTTTCGCTGCGTGCCCATGAATAATTGCTGTTGGTATCGGATGTGAGGGTTTCCCAAGGGAGTGCTTCGTTCCAATCGGCATCATTGAGGAGTTGGTCGCCGAGGCGGCGAATTTCGGTTTCGAGACGAGTACGGAGGTCTTGTGTCATAGAATAGAAAAAAATTGCAGAACAATACCCTGCAAAAGGAGGAGGAATAATAACGGCAAAAAGTCACACGTCGGCAACGTGAACCACAAACCAAGGAATTATGAAAAGAAATAGCCCGAAAAATACGGGAAGCGCGTGAGGTGTGCAAGAAGTATTTTCGAGGACGCTGAAGCAGGAGTGGGGGGCAAAAAAAAGCCCGCTTATAGAAAGCGGGCTTTGGAGAAAATTTTACTTGCGCTTGGAAGGTTTGGTTTGCGGCGGCGGTGCGGTATGTTCACCCGTGATGAGTGCTTTGAGCACTTCCACGCCTTTTTCCAGCACTTCGTCGCGTCCGGCGCGTATGCCTGCGATGGTGGGGTGTGCTTCTACGTCGGGAAGGATGCCTATGCGTTGGAAGGGTGTACCGTCCGGATAACGGACTTCTTCACCTGTGAAACTAATTTTTTTTCCACCCGGCACAAAAATATGAGCTATTGTTCCATTGGCTCCTGTGGTGGGTGTGCCGACAAAAGTACAACGCTTTGCATTTTTCAAGAAAATACAAAAGTCTTCTGCTTGGCTTTGCAGGTCTTCGCTAATAAGAGCAACAATCGGTTTTGTGTAATGAATGTCTGTATGTGGTTCTATTTGTACTTGGTCGGTAAGCATTTTTTTATCTTCTAAGCCGCTAAAGAGACTATTTGAAAATGACTGGCGTGGCGTGATAAAAGGAATTGAATACACGGCACCTTGAGTAGGATGCTGTAAAAATTTTGATACCAAGACTCGATAATTTAGCTGAGGATAACCCCGTAAATCAAGGATAATTCCCCTACTTGAGTTTTCCCAAGAGCGTAAAATACTATCAAGAAACTTTTCTTTTGCAAATGGTACGGAAAACAGTCTGATATAACCAATTTCTTGTGGCAATATCTCCGCCAACGGTCTTTCGATTCCATACAATTTTTTTGCTTGCTCTGCCACATCAGGTTTACGACGTTGTGCCATGAACTGCTTAAACGTTAGCATCGGAATTTGTACCGTTTTTATTCCTGTTGCTGTTTTGACGGACAGCTCAATATCGGAACGTCCTGAGCTATTTAATACGCCATCCATAACAAAGTATAAATCCCGCAAGAATGCTTGCTCTGTGGAAGCCGGAATCCGTTTACGCCACAATGCTTCAAACTCTCCAATAGTTTGTCCATTGATACCAACAATTTCACTTCCTGTTGTTACAATAGAGTCAGGAAGCCAGCGCCCTTGATTTGGTCTGCCTACAATAACGCTACTGCCAACTTTTTTAAGATTAAAAGGAAATAAAAGCGTCGTTGTGTCTTGATAATTTACGTTAATAAGCTGCTGTGTATGGCTGTCCTTGAGCAGGGCAGAAAATTCCTGCATAACAAGATAGTATTCTTGGGATGTGCGTGCAGATTCGACACGGGGAATAAACTGCGTAAGCGCGCTGTCCCAATTCACCGATGCGGTTTTTAGATGAGGATACAAATACCGAATAACCGTCCAGACCTTGAAGAGTCCGCGTAAACGGCTTTCGCGGCTTATTTGCTGTGGTGTACCTTGTGCCGGAATGGTATCGGGTGTGAAAAAGCGCGTATCCAGTGAGAATGCGTGTGCAGGTTGCTGCTGCTTTTGTACAAGCGTTGTCCGAACAAGATTTGCAAAGCGCTTTGTGTTGGTAGTATCGGCGATGGTGCTGTCGGTCAAAGCATGAAACCCAACCATCACGCCTTGCGCTTGAAGAATATCGGTGAAAGCGACCACACCGATACCGTCGGCAGGGTAGCGCTCGGCAGCGGCGGCAGCAAATAAGGGATGCACGGCAGGATTGTCCGAAGTATCCATTATCATCGCAACGTTTGCATTACCTTGTGCCATAGCACAGTAATCACGAAGAAATGTGATTGTTGCTTTGTTGACAAGAAAGATAACCGATGAATTTCGTGCTTGAAATTTTCTTCGTTCAAATTCCGATACTACTTTCGCACCCCAGAGGGCACGAGTTTTTGTTTGCATCGGGTTAACCATCCATCGTTGTCCTTGCCATGTCATACTGGCCATGTCCTCGTTCCAGCCTCTGTGCGCCCTTGAGATACTAGAACCGAGTGCAAACATGGGCGCAAAGCATCGCAAGGCAAAAAGTTGGGCATAGATATCATACCGTTCGTCTCGAATACGAAGGTCTATGATAAGCGTGTCGGTATTGTTTTTGGGCTGAAGCGCGTTGTACAGGTATCGTGCCGCGAGAGTGTCCATTGGGTTGCCGCGCAGTGTTGCGTGAGCGGCATCAATGTAGGTGATGGTTGGCGTGAGATTGCTTCGCGGCAAAACGCGCCGTCGGACAAACTCACTGCTGTCGAGCAGAGAAAAGTTATATCGTTTCCACCATTCTTCCGCAACGACCGAATCGGGCAGTTTGAAGGCAAAGGCATCGGGAGCGTTCAGGATTTTGAAAAGGTGGGTGTTGAGCGCGTAAGCAAGCTCATCCGGTGTTTGAGCGCGTTCGGCTGCCGGGATAGCATTTTCAAGTGCAGTGTGCCAGTCAATGGGTTTATCGGCACGGATGATATTGGGATGGAAGAGGTAGAGTTTGCCCCAGAGGTCGGCTAGAGTTTCGAGACGGCGGATAATCTTATTTTCATGTTGCGACGAACCTTGATTCTCAAACGATTTTGAATAAGAATTCACAAACAGTAAAGAGAAAAAGATATAGGCTATTATTACTTTACCAAAATATTTAAAGATAAAATTCGCTTGGTTAAGCATAAGTATTTGATAATTATTAAAAACATTAAATGTTGGGAACAAAATACCTTCTGCCCCCAACATACAATACTAAACTTTAACAAGGACAACTTTGGCAACCTGTACCGCATGTCGCACAGGTATTACAGTCTGTTGCTGCATATATAGAAGGGCAACACCAACTACCATCAGCACAACTAGCATCCCAACATGCTGTATTTGAGTTACATACTGGTTTGCCAGTACAAATAGTATTTGTACCACCAGCGAGACAATCCATATCCTCCTCAGATGTATGTGCTTGATCACATCGGGCGTTAGTGTCATTACGACCCTTTATCGTATTAACATCCCATCCTGTATTCGTTACAAAACTTTCCACCTTGATATCCTCAAGGCGCAATTTTATCCGTTGGTTTTCCATTAGAAAACTCCTCTAAAAATAGAATAATTTCTGCCCGAAAAGG
>CALCNX010000152.1 GCA_937899715.1 uncultured bacterium
CGGGCTTTGCCCGCTTTTTTTACCTACTTTCCGACTTTTCAAACAAGCTCTAAGAGCAGACGAAAAACTTGTTGTTCTTCATCATTGAGCAATGACGCAAGATGCGGCAAATTTTGTAAGACAGTCGCCAGAGCAGTTGCAAGGCTCGAAGCCGAAGATTTGATAGCACCAAGGGGCGTATTGATTTCGTGGGCGATTCCGGCAATAAGATGCCCCAAAGCAGCGAGTTTTTCGGATTCGACTAATTGTTCTTGTGCAGTGCGCAGGTCTCGCAGAGTGTCGTTCAGTGCGCGGTACGCACGGGCATTATCGAGAGCAATAGCTGTGTAACTTGCTAAGGTCTGCAAGATAACGATATGGTGTGGTTTATACGCATTTTTTTCATAGCTCTGCGTCGTAATAAGCCCTAGCACACGGTCTTCCACCAAAAGCGGCAAATAGAGCAGAGAGCCGGGTTCTTTTGAGGTCGTGCCGTCCTCCAATTCATAGTCTGTATCAAAAGTTGTTATCTCGGTAATATATTGTCCGGCATCCAGAGCCATGTCGTTAATCACAATGGGGCTTTTGTGTTCGATACACCAAACAGGAAGCTGGTTCTTGCCGCTCATATCCCGAATATATGGACGATAGCGTTTGCCTGCCTCAATAGCGAATTGGTACTCAATGACGTTTTGCTCTGGGTGATACAACCCGATGCCAAATATGGTGGCATCCATGAGTTCATTTACTGCTTGATAGACAATAAGAAGAATCTTTTCCAGTTCCAGCGTTGCGGTGATTTTTTGCCCAATACCACTCAGAATTTTGATGTTCTCATATGAATCCGCAAGTCGCGTGTGTGCTACTTGTATTGCCTGAGCTTGCTGCTCCACAATTTCTTTTTGGTGCAAAATTTCCATGTTTGCCGCACTCTGTTCTCCGTAGAGTTTGCTGAGTTCATCACGGTCGCGCTGGCTTTGTTCGTAGAGAATTGCATTGCTGAGACTACCGCTCAACTGTTTGCTGACCGAGCTCAAAAATTCAATATCCTTGCCGGAAAGGTCGGTAGGGTGAAATACGCTGACAAAAACAATAGTTCCTTGCAAGCCCGTAGCAGTCTCAAGCGGAAATGAAATCCAAGAAGCAATCGGCGATATTGAATAAATTTCACGGTCGGCGGGCAACATCTCATCACTTTCGCGTAAACTCGGCACGTAAAAATGCTCCTTTTGACGGACAACCATAGTCGTAAGGCTGCGACGCTCGTGCAAGGGAATGTAAATCGAACGATAGCGCTCCACATCTTCGGGATGAACCCCAGCGCCATAGATTCCGTAAATGTCAAGAGTCCCGCGCTCGGGGTTCACGGTCTGAATAATTGTCTTACTAAAGGTAAATCGCTCCCGAATCACCGAAAGAACGCGCTCCATGAGAACCTCAATATCCAGCGTTGAAGCAGCCGCGCTGATAATATCGTTCCGGCGGCGAATATCGTCGTTTATCTCACGCAATTCCGTCTCTTGCTGGTGTAGTTCATTGTAGAGGCGGGCATTGTTGATAGCTGTCGCCATTTGTACTACATACACACCAAATTTTTTAACTTGTGTTTCGGTTAAAGGATTGAACTCGCCCGAAGTATAAAATTGAACTGTTCCGATAGTCTTGCCTTGTATTTCAAGCGGATATAACACGGCAGAACTAAATTTGATTAATTTCTGCCACGCGCGGTCAGCCGGAAGCATTGGAGCAGATTCAATAAAAGGCACATAAACCGTTTTCTTTTTAGTAAAGACATAAGTTGTTATGCTGTCTTTCGATTCTACGGAGATTTTCATTTCGTTCGTGGCGGCAAGAACTTCCGGTGTGACCAAATCACCGTAGATTGCATAATGCTTCAGCACTTGTTCCTCCGTATCAAATAGCCCGATGCTGATTGTTCTAAAAGCTGAATACTCAGGCGAGGCAGCAAGCGCCGCAAGAACAGACTGCATGATGGCTTCCACGTCAAGCGTTGAATTGACCTGACGCGCCAACTCGTTCAGCTCCCTCAACTCCGCCTCTTGCTGATGGACTTCATCGTAGAGGCGGGCATTGTTGATGGCGGCGGCTATTTGGGTGACGTACACGCCAAATTTTTCTACTTGACCTTCTTGCAAAGGATAGGTCTTTCCGGATGTATAAAACTGAACCGTTCCAATACTTTCTCCTTGTACGACAAGTGGATACATGACGACCGAAGAAAATTTCATTTTTTCGTACCACGCCCTGTCGGTCGGTCGCATTTCGTTTGGGTCTGCATAAGGCACATAATAGGGTTTCTTTTTAGAAAAAACATATGTGGCTATACTTTCTTGGCGCTCGACGGAAATTATGACCTGAGAGCTATACGCAAAAACTTCGGGGGTGATTAAAGCGCCGGACATGGCGTACAATTTCAGGACACGTTCTTGCGGGTCGTACAGTATAATGCTGATGGTCGTAAATGCCGCATATTCCGGTAACGTGGCAAGTGCTGCGAGTACTGTTCGCATGATAGCTTCTACATCGAGCTTTGAATTGACCTGACGCGCCAGTTCGTTCATCTCGCGTAGTTCTGCCTCGTGCTGGTGTAGCTCATCGTAAAGAAGGGCATTATTGATTGCAGCAGCTATCTGGGTAACATACATACCGAACTTTTTCACTTGCTCGTTATTCAAGCGTTTATACTCGCCGATGGTATAAAAGTTTGCTGTGCCTATGACGTTACCGCCAACCTCTAGGGGATACAATACGGCTGAGGTAAACCTAAAGATATCGTACATTCGGCGGTCGGTAGGGCGGAGCATCATCGGCACTACAAAGGGCGCGTAGTAGGGTTTATTTTGAGCAAAAACGTATGTAATCAGGCTTTCCTTTTTGGGAACGGAGAAAACAAGGTCGCCCATAGCTGCTCTTTTCTCCGGCGTTTCCATATCGCCATAGCCTTTGTACAGTTTTATTTGCTCGCTTTCGGGGTCGTAGATATGGATGCTGATGGTAGAGAAGGCAGAAAATTCCCTTGAAGCCGCAAGCGTAGAAAGAATCGTTTGCATGATAGCATCTACATCAAAAGTAGAGTTCACCTGACGTGCCAATTCATTACTGACACGAAGTTCTTCCGAGCGCTCGGCAACGGTGCGTTCCAGAATGATAGCTCGCCTATTCACACGAAACATTCGCCACCGATAAATGCCAAATGCACTTCCCAGAATGACCGCTATTGCTGCTAAGCGAAACCACCACGTCTGCCACCATGCGGGAAGGATATGAATGGTTATTACTGCGGGTTTCGTATTCCAAACGCCATCGGCATTTGCCACTTTTACCATAAGGCGGTATTTGTTCGGCGGAAGATTTGTATAGGTTATCCATCGCTCGGTTTTGCCTTGTGTCCAGCCGGTGTCCACCCCTTCCAGATGCCATGAATAGACGTTGCGCTTGGGAGCGGTAAAGTCTAACGCCGCCGCTTCGATGCTGATGTTGTTTTGCTGATAACTCAGTTCAATATTATCTTGATATGCGACGAAATACGTGCTGTCTTTGCCGATGGTGCGTAGATTTACGATTGCCGCCGGAGGTGGTGTCGGATTTGGGCGTAACAAGGAAGGGAAAAAACTATTCACACCACCAGTGCCGCCGAAAAACATCTCGCCGCTCTTACTTTTGAAAAATGAACGTCGGTTAAATTCTTTGCCCTGTAAACCATATTCCGTGTCGTAGCGTTGAATAGCTCCTGTTTGCGGGTGATAAGCGCATAATCCATCATCGGTGCTAATCCACAAGAGACCTTGCTCATCTTCCAGTATTGCGTAGCAATTATCATGGGGCAAACCGTTGTCAATGGTTATCCTGGTGAATGTATCGTCTTGGCGGTTGTATCGTGCTATACCGCCACCTTTGGTGGCAAACCATAAATCACCATTGCGGGTTTCTGTTATGAAAGTAATAAAGTTGTCGCCGATGGTCGAAGGATTAGTGCGGTCACATTCATAGCGGCGTAGGGCTTTGCTTGCTGTGTCATAGCGGAATACTCCCGTGTTATCTGCTATCCACAGCTCCCCCAAACGGTCTTCGAGAACAGCCTGAACAAAATTCGGAAATTCACCTTTGCTTGTTTGTGCGGTAAATTCTTGTACTGTCCGGCGGTCAGGAGAAATGGTACAAAGACGAAACGCATTTGCCCTTCCAATCCAAAGATTTCCCGTTCGGTCGGCAGAAATGCTCACCACATCGGAGATAGTGTTCATGCCGGATGAGCCGACACCGGAAAACGTGCGAAAACCTCGTTCAGGGTGCGCGGGGTCGAAAGTTTGTAACAAGCCGCCACCAAAATTTGAGCCTACCCAAATCAAGCCCTTGTTGTCTTGATGGAGTGCCCATACATTATGACCCCGAAGAGCATTTGCCTTTTGTGGGTTTGCGTGGTAGCGAGTAACGATGCCACTACGTCGGTCAATTTTATTCAATCCACCGCCTTGTATCCCAATCCACAGATTGTAATTGGTATCTTCAATAATCCCTCGCGCATAATTACCGCTCAGGCTGTTGGAATCAAGTGGATTGTGGCGATAGAGCTTAAATCGGTATTTGTAGGGACTGTATCGTACAAGACCCCATTGTGGAGTAACAAGCCAAAGAACGCCCGAACGGTCTTCATAAAGAGGACCGGGGCCCGCCCACGGTTTCGTAATAAGAGATGATTCGGACGGTACGGTCGGCTCACACCGATGGACTGTCTCCGCCCTTATATCAAGTCTGAAAAGCGCCTTCCATGTCCGAAACCAAACGCGGTCAGGGGCAGCATTCACAATAGACACCGCAATACCCGTTCCCGAAAAGTTATTCATGGAGAACTCTGCTACTGTTCTTCCGATGCGAACATCCATGGCGTAAAGAACGTGACTGGCTACAAACCATAATGTATCGCTGCCCGAATTGAGAAATACTTCGATACCTGCGGGCGATGGAAAGGGAGCTGGAATAAAAGCCCCGCTGCGTCCATCGAAGCGAAACAACCCTTCTTTTTGTTTGAGCCAAAGATTACCCGAAGCATCAAGTGCCGTATTATCTGAAGCATCAAGCGCTGTAGAAAAATCTTTCAAATTATACCGTTGCCGGACTCGACCCGTCCTTTTATCGAAATGATGAAGGATGTTTCCGGCTACAACCCACAGCCGTCCTTGCGCATCTGTTTGTATACTTTGGATATTATCATCTGCTAAAGAACTTGGGTCGTCGCTGTGATAGACATATCGAGTAAAGGTGTTTCGAGTAGGGTCGAATCGGTTCAAACCGCCCGCCGTACCAACCCATAGCGTACCTTCGTTATCCTCGCATAATGCTTTCACGACATTGTGCGATAACGAAAAAGGATTATTTGGTTGTCGTTCCAGCAATCTGAATGTACCGTCATACCGATAGAGTCCATTTTCTGTACCAATCCACATCACACCGATTTTGTCCTGCAAAAAGCGGGTCGGCATAGCATTGCTATAACCCTGTTCGGGTGTAAAGTATTCGACCGGAAAATCGTTGTAGCCCGGCTGACCCCAAAGAACTGCCGAAGAAACAAAGATTAACCATATATGCACTACAAACCGAGCAGTTCTTATGGTAAATAATGGCTTTTGACGTGCGAGAAATGATGTCATTCAATTCATTCTTTCCCGTAAGGTTTTTCAACCGATAGAATCTTGAATTCAACTATGCTTACGGGCAAATCTACTATCTTTTGGACAATTACCCAATCCGATTTTACTCAAGAAAAATAGCAATCTCATCAAGCGATTTACGGTATATGTTCGGCACGAATGCTCCGTCGGCAGGGTATCCCACCACCAGCAACAAAAACGGTTTTTCGTTCTGTGGGCGACCGAGAATGTCATTGAGAAAATTCATCGGGCTTGGTGTGTGGGTGAGTGACGCAAGCCCTGCGTTGTGCAGTGCCGTTATCAGCATTCCCGTTGCGATGCCGACCGATTCGGAGACGTAATAATGCTTGACTGCTCGTCCGTCGGGCAAGAGACCGTTTTTCTCGGCAAAAATTGCGATGAGATACGGAGCCGCTTCCAAAAAAGGTTTTTGGGAGTCCGTCCCAAGCGGAGCAAGTGCTTCCAGCCATTCCTTTGGCGCACGGCGTTCGTAGAAATCACGCTCTTCTTCTTCGGCTGCCATTCGTATTTGCCGTTTTATGTCGGCATTGGAAACCACTACAAAGCGCCATGGCTGCATATTTGCACCGCTCGGCGCTGTACCTGCGGCGCGAAGGCAATCTCGAATCACATCCGCAGAAACAGGGCGCTCCGAAAAATGACGCACTGTGCGGCGGCGCTGCAAGAAATGGTTAAATTCTGCCGCGCGAGTTTGCATCTCTTCCGGCGAGTATTCGCGGTAGCTCGAAAGAGGGATCATGTCTGGAGCTGGGGGCATTTTTTTTGATGGTAGTGAAAAAACAACAAGTAACTGAAGTTATGCTTTCTGAAATTCCCCTTCATTTATGAAGGGGTGTCAGTCCAGCGAAGCGAAGACTGAAGGGGTAGTTCGGCTCAAGACGAGGAAACACACCGTCCTCACTGCCGCTCGTACACCCCTCTTTGTTCCAAAGAGTGAAATCTCTTGACAAATTGTAATTTCAGCAAGTATATACTTGTACAGTTGTCGTAAAAAAGTGGTATTCCTTACGCTGAAGCCTCATTTCCGAAACCTTTACCGCATATCCAATGATTTGACAACGACACCATGCTTCATCACAAGGCGCACATTGCGTACTGCACTTATGCTCTCCGCAGGATTGCCTTCCACACAGACAATATCTGCCAAAAGCCCCGATGAAATTGAGCCTACCAGTTTTTCAATGTGGAAGACGCGAGCATTCACAGACGTTGCCGAGCGCAATATATCAATCGGCTTCATGCCATACTCCACCATCAGTTCCATCTCGCGGGCATTATCGCCATGCGGGAAAACACCGACATCGCCGCCGAAGCAGATAGTAACACCCTTTGCCAGTGCTTCACGGAAACTCACGTGCTTGTCTTGTAAGCGTTTTGGTTCGGGCTGATTCAACCGTTTCATCCAGCCGCGATATTGCGAAATAGCATCGCCCGCCGCAAGAGTGGGGCAGAGAGCAGTGCCACGTTCCGCCATGAGCGCAAAGATTTCCGGCGTACCGCCGTCGCCGTGTTCAATCGTTTCCACACCCGCCAGCACAGCGCGGCGCATTCCTTCGGCGGTGGCAGCGTGGGCAACGGTTGGTCGTCCGCTTGACCGCGCCGTTTCGACGATGAGCTTGAGTTCGTCAAGTGAGTAGGTCGCACGCGCCTCGCCGCCCAAGCCCCAGCGATAATCCGCATACACCTTCACCACGTCCGCTCCCTTGCCGATTTGGTCACGGACAGCACGAATGAGAGCATCCACGCCGTCTGCTTCCTCCGCACCGACGGGATGCGAAAATTCCGGCGAAAAACCTTTCGGTGCATAGCTGCCCGTAGCCACGAGTGCCCGCCCTGCCACTATCATGCGTGGTCCCTGAATCACACCTTTTTCGATGCTTTGCTTCAAGCCTACATCATCAAACGCAGCGCCCTCCGTCCCCAAATCCCTGATGGTTGTAAAACCTGCGTTCAAGGTCTTTTGCAAATGTACCGTTGCTCGTGCAATGCGCTCTGCACGGGATTCGCGCAGCACTTGGTCGTCCCACGGGGTTTCGTTGTAGGCATGAAGCAACACATGAGAATGACCCTCAATAAAGCCCGGCAAAAGCGTCATGCCTTGAAGGGAGATGTTGATAACACTATCCGAGGCGCTTTTCATAATAGCAAGCGCCGGGGCGAGTTTGTCCGATGCACCCGCGAAGACAATGGCGGAATCTCGCACCGCAACGCTCCAGCCCTCACGCATAGTGCTGCCGTCAAACACGCGGTCAGGCTTCAGAATGGTAATAATGGAGCGGTTTTGCGCTTGCGCGGGAAGAGAAAATGCTGAAACAAGAAGGAACAGCGCGGGAAGAAGGAATGTACGGGGCATGATAAAGTAAAGAGTGAAATGGTATTATTTACTAAGAAAGTGTCTGAAAATTGTGTTTTCCCTCATCCCTGCCTTCTCCCAGAGGGAGAAGGAGCAAGAAACGAAGCCGTTTTCTGAAGCCCTCT
>CALCNX010000153.1 GCA_937899715.1 uncultured bacterium
GCCCAAGAGACCAACCGACATACCAAAGGCTTCGTCCATGATAGTACATTGCAAGCCACCGTGCAGTACGTGAGCGGGATTGCACATATCAGGGCGCACAAGAGCTTCGATGACAATATGCCCCACGTTTGCCTCACGGATGCGGAGGTTCAGCCAACGCACAACAACTGGTACGCGCTCATCCAGCATTTCGGCACCGATGTACGAGCGGAAGAGTTCAACAACAGGATTCATTACAAAGAAAGTTTGAGTGAAAAATAATGAAATTATCAAAATTGTGCGTTTTCGGACAGTCAGTTTTGCAGATGTTAATGCCGATAATTCAAATGTAGATTTTTGACACGGATTAGATAAGATTTCGCGGATTACACGGATTTTTCTAAAAAACAAACCTTGTATAACTTTTCAATATCCGTGTAATCTGTGCAATCCTCTTCAATCCGTGTCAAAATTTCTCATCTTTTTCATTCGCAATATTTATGTAGAATACGGTAATTCGACAATAAACGTTGCACCGTTGCCTAATTCGCTTTCGCACCATACGCGCCCCTGCATGGCTTCGACCATACGCTTGACAATACTCAAGCCCAGACCAGTACTGTGCTCACCACCCGTAGGTTGTGCCGAGAGCCGTGCGAATTTTCCGAAAAGTTTGGTCATATCACCCGGCGATATTCCGGGTCCTTCGTCTTGGACTTCTATGCGAAGCCTTTGGTGATTGGTTAATTGGTTATTGGTCATTATCGAAGTAGTAGCACCATTGTCATCTGTCAAGTGACCAACAACCAATGACCAATGACGAACTCTCACATAGATATTTTTGCCATGCGGCGAGTATTTGACGGCATTAGAAATGAGATTTTCAACGACCTGCGGCAGCACAAACTCATCAGCAATCGCAAAACATGGCTCGGAAGAAACCTCGCCTTGAAGACGAATATTTTTCTCTGCGGCACGTTCGGCGTATTGGTCAATGACGGTTTGCACAATAAAATTAACATTCAGCGGTGTGAGATTCATTTCCATTTTGCCGGACTCGATGGCATTAACACTAAGAAGATTCGAGAGCAAAGTAAACATCCGCTCCGAAGCATTGTAGATTTCGTTGGCAATCTGCAAAGTATGTTCCGGGTTGGCAGATACATCTCGCATCACATCCGCAAGCCCTTGTATGCCGGAGAGCGGGCTGCGAAGGTCGTGCGCCACAATGCCCAAAATCTCCGTTTTCTCGCGGCTTGCTTCTTCCAAACGGTCGTTTGTATCTGCCAAGCGCTTGTTTACATCTTCAAGTTGATGATTGGTGGACCACAAGTCCAATTGCGCCATCTCAAGGTCAGCGAAAGCGGCAGCAAGTTTATTATTGGCAGAAGAAAGCTCTAAGGCGCGGCGTTCCAGTTCTTGCGTCCGCTCCTGCACCCGCTCTTCCAGCCAAGCGTTTGTGCGCTCCATCTGCTCTTGAAGTTGTTTGCGATGCGTAATGTTTCGCGCCAAAAAACTAATGGCAACCACGTGTCCGTCGGGGCTGCGCACGGGATTGTAGTTCACCTCGAAGGTGAGTATATCCTCCGGCTTTGAGGGATTCGGCATATCAAGGTCGAACGCCACAGGCTTACCTTGCAAGACCTCTGCGAAATCCCGTTCAACTTCTGCAATCGGAAGCGGTGAATAATACCGCATATCCATACCGACGTGCGGCTCCACATCTGGCTTCATGGCACGCATGGCTCGTTCGGCAGTTTTGTTGAACTGAAGCATTCGCAAATCTGCACCGACCAGCATAGCAATATCACGCGAAGAATCCATCATGCTTTGCATGGTAAGCTGTGCCTGTATGCGCTCCTCAAGCTGTTTTAAGCGCTCGTCGGTAATGTCGTACTGAATAGCAACGAAATGTTCACATTCGCCTTCATCGTTGAAAATCGGCGTGAGCACAAGCCGCACCCAATAAGCACGACCGCTTTTGGTATAATTCAGAATATCGCCGTTAAATGGCTTTCCGGCGCGAACACATTCGCCGATTTCACGCACGGTAGAAGTATCTGTCTGCTGTCCCTGCAAGAGGTTCCCGGGCTTTTTGCCAATAATTTCATCGGCGGCGTAACCGGTTACCTTTTCAAACTCTTCATTCACAAACTTTGTCAGACCATTGTTATCGGATATAATAATAATCTGTGCCGCATGGCGAGCAACAATCGTCAGAAACCGATTTTGTTCCAATGCCGTACGCAGTTCACGTTCTTGTCTGAGAAGCGCAACGTTCTGCTCCTCAATGCGATTTTTGTACAAAACGGTCTCATCATACAGCGTCTGCAAACGGCTATTGGTATCATGCAAAGCCGCTTCGGAGCGCTTCTTGACACGATAGCGCTGCACATAGACTCCGGCGATAAATAAACCTCCAAGAGCAATCGTTGTCAAAAGAGCATTGAGCATCCCTGTACGGCGCTCATTGGCTTGCATAACCGCAATTTCGGCTTCTTTCTGCCCAAGTGCATAGCGCTCGTGCATATCGGCAATACTGGCTTGGAGGCTTGCCGAAAAAACGGAATCACGCAAAACAAGCAGCTTGCGCTGCGTATCAAACCCCGCATCTACCATGCCCAGCCCTCTGTAAATTTCACTCAAGGCGGCGTATAAATCCACCTGCTCTTTTTTACTCACAGAACTGTGTGCAAGCCCCTTTTGAGCAAATTCCAGAGCACTTTCCAGCAACATTTGGCGATTCTTGCTCTGCGGCTCTGAGGCTTGTGCGTATGCTAGAAGTGTTTCTGCCGCAAGCGCGTGGACAAGAGGGCGAATAATACCGCCTTGTATGGAAGATTTCTCAACAAGTACGAGTGAGTTCAAGCATTGAAGCGCTTCATTATGCTTCTTGAGTTGCCGCAAGGAACGAATTTCTTGCGCCATCAAATTCACCACCAGCAGCGAATCTCGAAGCTGCCATGCTGCCTGAACGCCTTTTTGTGCGTAGAAAAGCGCCGAATCACCATTCCGAAGTTCACGATGCGCCGCCGACATAGACTTGCACCATTCCGCAAAAAACGCTGTGCTTTTATTCTTGTACAGCACTGACTCTGCCTGTCGTGCAAAGACAAGCGCTTTTTCGGGCTGCTGCATAGCAATAGAAATTTCACTCAGATTGATACGTGCCAAAAAGCTATTTTTGAGATCACCGCATTTATCGGCAATTTCCAATTCACGCATATAGTATTCAAGAGCCGTGGCGAACATATCGCGCTGCTGATACATGACTGCAATAAGCCCTGCGGTGGAGGACATATTGGAAGAGTCTTTCGCTTCAGCAAAGAGCGACAATGCGCTTTCCAACGTGTCTCGCGCCTCGGCAAAACGCCGCTCAAGGCGGTAGATATTACCAATGTTGAGATATAACAATGCCTTCATACGTTGGGATTTCAGTGCGGGCACAAGTGAACGCGCTTCCTCCACAAACGGGCGCATTTGTGCGGTATTGGGACGATAACTCCGGGCAACCAAAAAAAGAAGGCGCACATAATCCGAATCACGCACTGCATTACTACTTCGCCGAATATCTAGCTGCTGGAGCAAGGAATCACGCGGCAAGAACTGTGCTCTGAGGGGCAACACACCATACACGCACACATACAGAAGCGCCAGCGCCAAAAAGCATCGTCGTATGGTAATGTATTGAGGAAGCATCGGTGCCGATTTCGGGTAAAGTATGGCGGCGAAGGACATCACTGCGAAGGCGTTGCAAAGCAACAACAAAGCAAGGACATTGCGGCGTGAGAATTATAGCGCTTCGGGAACAATAATTTACGATATTTTTTTGATGTAAAGCGCAAATTTCTCATGCGGAAGACTTTGCCTTCAGTCAGTGCAAGAAGATTGGAAAATGACGAGAGAAATGGTAGATTACACGACAGTTTTACGAACATTTATGCGACCATTATTTTTTGCTGCGCATGAAAACACTACTTGCTCCCGCCCTTCCAACCGAGACGCTCGCGGCGACAAAGCGCTTGACAACGGAAGAGTTTCGTGCCCTCGACTTCGAGGATGAATCTTTTTTCTACGAACTACTGCACGGAGAACTTGTGAAGCGTTCTGCTCCTTCGCTTGCGCATCAGCGCATTACCAAAAATATTTTTCGCGCTCTTGACACCTTTGTCATGAGCCTCACCCTGGGCGAAGTCCTTTTTGCACCTGCCGACGTGGCATTAGACGACGAAAACGTCTTGCAACCGGACGTATTTTTCATCGCTGCCGGGCGGCAGAATCTCACACAAGGCGATTACGTGCAGGGCGCACCAGACCTTGTGGTGAAAGTCGTCAGCGTGGGAACGGTGAAACGCGACCGAGGCGACAAACTCAAACTCTATGAGCGCTATGGAGTGCGTGAATACTGGCTTGTGGATGCTCGTACCCGCTCGGTGGAGGTGTATGTGAACGCGGGCAATGATTTCACGCTGCAAGAGGTCTATGCCGAAAATCAAGATATAGTCAGGTCTTTGGCGCTACAAGGTTTTGAAATGAATCTTGCAAGTGTATTCGAGGGAATATAAAATCAAAACTCACATATTTTCTTAACTGAAGTTACGCTCACTCAAATTCCCCTTCATGTATGAAGGGGTGTCAGTCGGAGCAAAGCGAGGACTGACGGGGTAGTTCGGGAGCAATGCACGAATCAACACCCCGTCCTTGCTATCGCTCGGACACCCCTCTTTCTGCGAAAGAGGGGAATTTTTAGCAAAAGCGTAACTTCAGTTCTTAACATCACGCTCTTGACTATGGCTACACTCCAACGTTTTTTACCCGGATTCAAGGCAACGTGCCTCGCCGTCGGCATTACCGATGTATTCTTATCGGGAAGTCTCTTCGCACGAGGTCTGATGCAAAGCATGAAAGAATTTAAGGTTCCGCCCGAAATACTCGCCTCGCCGCAATACGCCGATGCGCTGTTGTGGGTTTATGTCCATATGATTGTACTTGGGCTTATCGTCAGTTGCGTAGGGTATTACGCCGATGCGGTAGGTCTGGTTCTACAAAAACGGCTCTCGGTGTTGTTGTTTCTTGTGCATTGCGTGTACACCTATTTGGATTTTCGCTCGTCGGATTCTGCGTTAGGCAATGGCTTGTATCAAGGTGCAGCATCTGTATTTCCTGCACTTATCAGTTTGATACTCACGTTATTCTTTTTGCAGCTTGCACTTGTTCTTCACAGCCAGAAGCCAGCCAATACCTAAATCTCACCAACTACATACCTTACTCACAGCACTTCAATCATCCCGCAAATGAAGATAAACTCTATCGCCGTGTTCTGCGGCTCCAGCATGGGGACACAAGACATCTACCGCGAAACGGCATATAACCTTGGACAGGCACTTGCTGCAAACAATATTGGACTCGTCTATGGCGGTGCAAATGTGGGGCTAATGGGTGCGGTCGCAGATGGCACATTGCAAGCGGGCGGAAAAGTGATGGGCGTACTGCCCCGCTTCCTCCAGCGAAAAGAACTTGCACACGAGCGCCTGAGCGAGTTGCATCTGGTCGAGACAATGCACGAGCGGAAGTTGATGATGAATAATCTTTCGGACGGTATCATAGCACTTCCGGGCGGTTTCGGCACACTGGAAGAACTTTTTGAAATGCTGACATGGGGACAACTGGGCTTGCACACCAAGCCCGTTGCCATATTGAACGTTGATGGATTCTATGACACACTCCTGCGCTTTATGGAAACGATGACTAAGCAAGGATTCCTCAAAGAAGCAAATCGAGCAATGCTGCTTGTCGGGGCGACACCGAACGAGGTATTACACAAAATGCAGGACTATACACCGCCTGCCGTGACAAAGTGGATTACGCCGGAAACTGCTTGACACTGTAATACTATTCAACTCCAGCACATTACAAAAACTTGATAACGAATACAGGTTCGCAAAATTTTTGACAAAAAAAAATTAAACATTGTTCAATAAAAATTTGCAGTTTATTTTTTATCATCGTAGATTTGTATAAATCAAGATTTCATTCTTCCCATATCTCTACACGATATATGCCTCAAGTCATACAAACCATTTTTCAACGGAGCTTCCCGCTTGGTGTACTCGGAGCTATCCATTTTGCGGCATTTGCCGTTTTTGCTCTTCTGATGCTCGTGGATACTCGCACGTTGCTCGGAATTAATGTCTGGATTAAGCCCATGAAATTTGCTATTTCTATTGCCATATACGCATGGACAATAGCATGGTTTATGGGGTATCTACCACAGAACGGTGTCACCAATACGATAGTTTGGACAATAATTATCACAATGGCAATCGAAATAGTCTGTGTAGCCGGACAAGCTGGACGCGGTGTATCATCGCACTTCAACGTAACAACGGCACTGGACGGTGCTATTTTTACCACAATGGGCATTGCTATTACCATCAATACCATTGCGGTTATGGTCGTAGCATGGCTATTTTTTCAAGAAACAACACCACTCGAACCCGCATATTTGTGGGCTATTCGCTTAGGGTTGGTTATCTTTATCATGGCAAGCTGGCAAGGTTTCCTTATGGCATCTCGCCTTCAACACAGTGTCGGTGCGCCCGATGGCAGCATAGGATTACCATTTTTGAATTGGAGCCGAAGCGTTGGTGATTTGCGCGTAGCACATTTTGTAGGGCTTCATGCGATTCAGGTGCTTCCACTGTTGGGATTTTTTCTCACAGGACGGTTTTCTCCACAGACATCCCTTATTACCGTCATCGCTCTGGCGGTCTTGTACGGATTACTTTGTATCTTAGCACTTCTACAAGCTCTGGCAGGACAACCTGTTCTGAAATCGTAAAAAAAAGACCCCATTACAATGGCAAAAAACATTAAAAGTATTCAACGCCGCGAACGTGAGCGCGAAGAGTTACGCGAGCAGATTTTAAGCACTGCCATGAGTATCTTGGTGAGTGAAGGATACGATGCAGTTACGATTCGCCGTCTGGCAAATGAAATAGAATATACGCCCGGGGCGCTCTATTCCTACTTCAAAGACAAAGATGAAATCGTCTTTGCATTGGTGGTGCGAGCCGCACAGCATCTGAATAAGGTTTTTCAAGCCCAGGAATCACTTCCGAATCCTCTGGAACGTCTCTGGGCAATCGGACGGGCGTACCTCAAGTTTGCGATGGAGCATCAAGAATACTATGATTTGCTCTTTATTATGAGTACTCCGATTCAAAAAATATCAGAAGCTGAATTTTCTGAAGGTTACACTGCGTTTATCATTCTTCGTCAAACCGTCGGCGAATGTATGGAGCATGGCTATTTACCTCGTGCTGATGCAGATGTGGCGGCATTTGCCTTGTGGTCGTTTGTGCATGGAAGCGTTTCCCTGATGATTCGGAAGCGTCTGGCAATTATCCCTGAAGAAAAATATCACGATTTGCTGGAAGGGGCATATAATTTTCTAATGAGTTCGATGATGCCCAGACACCACAAACAGTCCGAAACTACACTGCCCAAACCTTTCCCAAAACTCAAACATTCACAAAAATCAAAGAAAAAATAACAACGAAGAATACTCTTCCCGTCCCACAGTTTCTAAACAGTAAAACGGGTTTAGTCTCGGAAATTCTTTGACTAAATTTTGAACATAGTTTAATAAAAACTCACCGTTTATTATACTTTTTACTACTATTATCATGTACCTTTCCTCCGCAGAAAAAAAACGCCTCACCAATCGGTACGGCTCATGGGCACTTATCACCGGCGCATCGTCGGGCATTGGCAAAGAACTTGCAGAACGCATTGCCGAAGCAGGCTTGAATGTACTTATTGTTGCTCGTCGAAAAGCCTTACTGGATGAACTCGCTTCTACACTGCACTCGAAGTACCATGTAGAAGTGCTTGTCGTGGAAGCAGACTTGGGAATGTCGGAAGGCATCGAAAAGGTCTTGCAATACGCACAAACGCTTGATGTGGGTTTACTTGTTGCATCGGCAGGATTTGGCACATCCGGGTTATTTTCGGAATCCTCACTTACGCAAGAACAGGCTATGCTTCAGGTGAATTGCGCTGCGCTACTACATTTCACACACCATTACAGTAAAGTTTTTCAAGCCCGCAAAAAAGGTGGGATTATTTTATTGAGTTCGATGGTTGCTTTTCAAGGTGTGCCCTATTCCGCGCACTATGCAGCTACCAAAGCATATGTGCAGTCGCTGGCAGAGGCTCTCAACCTTGAATTGAAGCCTTTCGGGGTAGATGTTCTGGCTGCTGCACCCGGACCCGTAGAAACGGGCTTTAGCGAAGTGGCAAATATGAAAATGAGCATGGCACTCACGCCTGCCGATGTGGGAGTACCGATACTACAAGCCTTGGGGCGAAAAACAACGGTGTTTCCGGGCTTTCTGACGAAGCTGCTGGTGTACTCGCTTCGCACTGCACCTCGGTCACTGAAAGTGCGCATTATGCAAGCAGTTATGGGTGGTATGACGGAACATCAGAGAAAGGGATAATTGTTGTTATGAACTGTTATCATAACCTCAAAATGCCATTGCTATTTGTTGCGACTGCTGGAGCAATGCTCTCGACAGGATTACAACAACCGCTGTGAGCAAAGTACGGCGCAATAATAGCCCCATCCCACACGCGGTGAAAGTTGTTCAGTGCGAGTTTACCGAAAGACAACGTCCATGAATCCAATTGAGTCAATAGTGCGGCACATATTGGATGGAAGCGGCGCGGGCAAGAATAATGTGTCTCGCAAACCGGAACGAAGAGGGCGAAGGGTAACTTTTATCGTATCAAATTGTACGTTGCCGGATACTGTTATGGAAGATCGGGCACGCCACCGACGCGAGAAGACGATTGCATGACCACTCTCAATATCTACCGAACTGGTGTTCATCACTATGAAACGCCTCGCAATGGTATCTTTTCTGATGTAACGTGCTCCGACGTAATAGAGATGTCGCGCGTATCGTGCGGCTTGTGTGCGGCGTAACTCTTCGTCTTCTTTGCGGTTTTGCTCTTGCCGCCGCGCTCTGTATAGCGAGTCTGATGTATAAGCTACATAGTACCGCTTTTTTCCAAATATATCCGAAGCGATGACTCGCAGAACAATCGAAATAATTGCAACAAAGAGCATCACAGTAATTACAACCAGCCTATTCAAAAAACGATTTTCTTTTTCCACGTCCGATTCCCCTTTAGCTTTGCTCTTCTGTGGTCGGGGGCATTTCACTATCGCTCGCGGGCGGCTCTTCTTCGTAGTATTTATAGCTTTCCACTGATACATCCATTCCCGAACGCATATCAGAACTAAAGCGCATTCTTGCCTTTTTCTCGCGGTCGAACATTCGCTTCGTATCGGTTTCACTCGCTTCAAATTGCATTGTATTATGGATGGAAATGGACGCAGCAAAGCTCTCCACATCGTGATTTGCTCCTATGTACGTGAAGGTCCACCGTTGCAACTTGAGTTCCTCAACCATTTTTTTGATTGCCTGCCCACTATATTCCACCGAAGCATTTTCCTCGCCGTCGGTCAGAATGGTTACGAGCACGTTATAGTTGCTGTGCGTGTTTGTCACGCGGCGTAATTGTCCAATTCCCTTCCCCATTGCATCGAAGAGCGGTGTGCTTGCGTCAGTATGATATTTTGCGCCGTCAATCATATCCAATTTCGCAACATTTTCATTATCCAAGAGCGTCTTTATTCCAAGCCCGTTAAACGTGACGAGAGAAATAAAATGCTCTTGATCGGGAAACTTTTGGGCAACACCCTTGACCGTTTGAACAACTTCGTTAAAGCCACTAATGATTGTGTCTTTGATGGGTTCCATGGAACCGCTTTCATCAAGAATGATGAGATTGAAGACTCTGTGCTTTGTTTCCATGGTGAATTTCCGATTAGATGATATTTGACAGGACTTACGAATATTGCCTTTAGGACAGCATCAGAAAACTTATACAATTTTTCCACATAAACCGCACAAATATTCAGAAATATTGTGCAGATTTTGTATCTTCTGGCTTCAGGACAGTAATGATTGTGTGATTCATTGTGTGCGAGGATATTCCCTCCGTCTCACTCATTTGCTTTTTTTTCACCCCTTCCATTCAAACGCTATGGCACAGCAAACCACTATCGGCGCCGAAAAACTTTGGCTCAAATCCTACCCACAAGGCGTTTCGGCGGACATTAACGCCGACCACTACTCTTCGCTTTTAGAGTTTTTCGACGAGTGCGTCAAAAAATTTGCCGACAAGCCCGCATACGAAAACTTAGGCGTAGTGCTGAGTTTCAACGATATTGACCGTCTGGCGGGTAACTTTGCTGCGTTCTTGCAGCACAAAGGATTAAAAAAAGGCGACCGCATTGCGGTTCAGATGCCCAATCTCCTGCAATATCCGATAGTAACCTTTGGCGCATTAAAAGCGGGATTGACGGTGGTGAATATGAACCCGCTCTACACACCCAAAGAGATGAAGCATCAAATCAATGACTCCGGCGCAATTGCCATCGTGATTGTGGCTAATTTTGCCGCCAATCTGCAAAGTATTTTCGATGAAACACCGATTGAAACGGTCATTGTAACGGAAATTGCCGATATGGTGCCCGGCGTGAAGGGTTGGCTGCTGAACAAAGCCATCAAACACGTCAAAAAAATGGTGCCGCCCTTTAGCCTCCCGAAAGCAATTCGCTTTACCGATGCCCTAAGCGAAGGAAAAAAGCGGAGTTATACCACGCCACCAATCAAAAACACCGACCCTGCTTTTCTCCAATACACCGGTGGCACGACGGGTGTTTCCAAGGGTGCTGCCCTTTCCCACCGCAATATCTTGGCAAATATGGAGCAGCTCATTGCATGGACGGGTTCCTCCATTAGAGAGGGCGAAGAAATAGGTATTACCGCTCTGCCGCTCTATCACATATTTGCACTCACCTTCAATTGCTTCGGCTATTTGCGCTATGGCGCGAGGAACGTGCTTATCACCAATCCACGTGATATGCCGGGATTTGTTGCGGAGCTAAAAAAACACAGATTCTCTGTCATCAGTGGGGTGAATACGCTTTTTAATGGTTTGCTGAATCAGCCTGATTTCAAAACAGTTGATTTTTCTAATCTAAAAGTGTCCCTTGCCGGCGGAATGGCAGTACAAGACATTGTAGCAGAAAAATGGGAAGAAACGACCGGATGCGTACTCATAGAAGCATATGGACTAACCGAAACCTCACCGGGACTAACGACTAACCCCATGGATGGTACACATCGCAGGGGCACAATTGGCTTGCCATTGCCGGGTACAAGTATTCGGATTGTGGACGACAACGGCGTAGATGTGCCTGTGGGTGAGCGCGGCGAAATCTGGGCTGCGGGACCGCAAATCATGCTCGGCTATTGGCAGCATCCCGAAGAAACCGACAATGTAATGAACGGCGAATGGTTCAAGACAGGTGACATTGCGACAATGAGTGAAGATGGCTTTATCAAAATTGTGGATAGAAAAAAGGAGATGATCTTGGTGTCAGGCTTCAACGTCTATCCCAACGAAGTGGAAAATGCTATTGCGGCGCATCCAAAAGTCTTGGAAGTAGGCGTTATCGGCGTTCCTGACGAGAAGTCGCACGAGGCAGTCAAAGCCTGCGTCGTCAAAAAAGACCACAGCCTGACCGAAGAAGAAGTCAAGGCATGGTGCCGCGACCACCTGACCAGCTACAAAGTACCGAAATATGTGGAGTTCCGGCATGAATTGCCAAAATCGAATGTGGGAAAAATCCTCCGACGATTGCTGAAAGAGGAGTAAAATGTTTTGGGCGGGGCAAATACATATTTGCCCCGTCTAATTTTATAGCTTTTTGATTTCGCTTCTATCGATTTGTTCCGTACCAATATGCCCAACCATACAAAGGTTTTGAGCGCTCTTTCGTGCTTTTTCAGAGTGTACTTTTCGCTAGTGCTCTTCACCACATCTGCCACACAAGCGCAGAAAATCGTACACGTACAAAAACCTACTCACGTACAGAAAACCACACCAGAAAAGCCCGCGACCATGCTCTTTCAGCGTTTGGGAAGTGAGCAGGGGCTACCTCAGAACTCCGTCCGAAAGATGCTCCAAGACCGCTTTGGGTATCTATGGTTTGGCACGGAAGACGGTCTAGCGAGGTTCGATGGATATAATTTCGTAGTATTTCGGCACGACCCGGAAGATTCAACGACCCTTTCCAACAGCTACATTACTGCCCTTATCGAAGACCGTTCGGGGACGCTTTGGGTGGGTACAAATGGTGGCGGACTAAATCGTTTCGACCGCACAACAAGCACGTTCAAGCGCTATAAACACGACCCCGCCGATACAAACGGTCTCCGAAACAATGTAGTGCGCACATTGCTGGAAGACCGCTCAGGTATGCTCTGGGTAGGAACATTCGACGGCTTATACCGCTTCGACCGTGCGAAAGAAAAGTTTGTGTGCTATAAAAATCAGCCACAGAATCCGCTCAGTCTTAGCAACAACATTATCCGTACGCTAGTCGAAGACCGCATGGGTACATTGTGGATAGGCACTGATATTGGCTTGAATCGGCTCGACCGCACAACAGGGAACTTTACACGTTTCCAAAATATTCCCGGGGATTCAACCAGTTTGAGCAATAACCTTATTCTTTCAATGCTGGAAGATGCGCCGTCGTCAGCGTCAACAGCAGGCATTCTCTGGATTGGTACGTGGGACGGTGGTTTGAATCGGTTCGACTGCGCAACGGGTACATTTACCCACTATCGCCACAATCCAAACAATCCCACAAGTTTAAGCCACAATGTGGTCTGGAGCCTTCTCCAAGACCAATCGGGAACACTCTGGGTGGGAACATGGGGTAATGGCTTGAATCGGTTCAATCGCTCAACAGGTACATTCACACGATTCCAATTCAACCCGGCAGACCCAAACAGCCTGAGCAATAACCTTGTGCTCTCGCTTTTGGAAGAACGCAGCCATGGTGGTCATCCGGGAGCACTCTGGGTGGGAACAGGTACGGGCGGCTTAAACCGATTTGACCGTATCACGGACGCATTCGTGCGCTATCAACACAATTTCGACGACCCCACGAGTCTGGGCGATAACGTTGTGCGCTCACTCGCCACCGACCCAACGGGCACGGTATGGGCAGGAACGAGCGGCGGTTTGAATATGTTGAACAAAAAAACAGGTCAATTTACACAGTTCAGGCATAACCCCACCGATCCCCAAAGCATTAGCGATAATATAGTGTGGTCGCTGCTGATAGACCACACCGGTACGCTATGGGCAGGTACGGAGGTGGGTGGACTGAACCGCTTTAACCCCACAACCAAAACGTTTACACACTATAAAAATAATCCGACGGATTCCACAAGCCTGAGTAGTAATGATGTACGAGCACTTTTGGAAGACCATTTGGGAGTAATCTGGGTAGCCACTCTCTGGAAAGGAGTCAACTACTTCGACCCTTCCACCAATAAGTTTACACGCTTGCAGGTCATAGCAAATGACACGACGAGCATTAGCAGCAACAGTATTCGCTCACTTTATGAAGACCGATCGGGAACGATCTGGGTGGGAACGGGTCTAAACGGTCTCAATCGTTTTAACCGCGCAACGGGAACATTCACCCGCTATCGCCACAACCCAAACGACCCGACGAGCATCAGCAACAATATTATTCGCTGCATCATGGAAGACCGTTCAGGAGTGCTCTGGGTGGGCACACACGGCGGACTGAACCGCTTTGACCGCGCAACAGGCAGATTCACCGTTATCCGCGAAAAAGATGGACTGCCGAATGATGTGATTTACGGCATCATGGAAGATGAGCGTGGGAATCTTTGGCTGAGTACAAATAAAGGACTTTGTCGCTTAAATCCCCGCACAAATGCCATTGCAAATTTTGATAAACGAGACGGCTTGCAGGACAATGAATTCAATGGCGGAGCATTTGCGCGAGGACATATCAACGGAGAGATGTACTTTGGCGGCATTAACGGGTTCAACGAATTTATGCCAAACGCCATTAGCACCGATACCCTGCCGCCGACAATTTTGTTGACAATGTTCCGAAAATTTAACCGTCCTGCAGTGCTTGATTCTGCCATCGAAGAAAAAACCATAATCACACTTCCGTACAGTGAAAACAGCATCGGCTTTGAGTTTGTCGCTCTCAGTTTTCGCAACGCCGAACGGAATTTGTACAGCTACAAACTGGAGGGCTTCGATAAAAATTGGTCACCTTCAGGAGCGGAACGCAAAGCCACGTACACTAATCTCGAACCGGGCGAATATACGTTTCAAGTACGCGGCAGTAATAGCGACCGAATATGGAACATGGACGGAAGGCAAATACGAGTAATCATCTTACCGCCGTGGTGGCGTACATGGTGGGCATACACGGCTTATACACTCTGCGGAATTGCAATTTTTATGCTCTTGAGCATTGCAGTCCAACGTCGGCGTATTCAGCATTTACGCGCCCAGCAGAAGGAGCGCGAAGAAGAGCTCTTGCGCCAATCGAATATGCAACTCACCGCCGCCAACAATGAAATAACACGCCAGAAAGAGCTTGTGGAAGCGCAGAACAAGCATTTGCAGGAACTAGATCACGAAAAAAATGAGATGATGGAAATTGTGGCGCACGACCTGAAAAGCCCGCTCAATGGCGTTCGCAATCTCGCGGCATTGATGGAAGAATACTCCGAAACCCTGCCGAAGAGTGATGTTGAGCGATATGCACAACTTATACACGAGTCCTCAAACCGAATGTTCCAGATAGTGCGGAGCTTGCTGGATGTCAATTCTCTTGAGCAAGGCAGTCTGAAGCCTTTTTTTGTGGAGGCAGACTGCACCGAACTTCTCCGCTACTTGATAGACGAATATCGTGAACGTGCCGCCGCTAAAGCTCTTACCTTGCATTTCGACGCAATGACAGGCACAACATTATTCACCGATGAGATGCTGCTAACGCAAGTGATGGACAATCTTCTGTCGAATGCAGTCAAATACTCTCCTCACGGCAGAAATATTTGGGTAGAAGTGAAAAATCTTACCGCCGAGACTGCAAGCATACAAAATGGCGCGGCAGAAACACTTGGCACGAAGAGTATTGTCCAAATTTCCGTGCGCGACGAAGGACCGGGATTTCAGGATGCTGAAAAGCACAAACTTTTTGGTAAATTTGCGAAACTCTCCGCCCAACCGACTGGCGGTGAACATTCGACAGGCTTGGGCTTGAGCATCGTAAAAAAAATGGTCGAAGCACTGCGCGGCAGAGTATGGTGCGAATCGGAAGCGGGCAAAGGCGCAACCTTTATTGTGGAATTGCCCGTAGAATTACCGAGCGACATCACCATCACACATCAGAATAATATTTTTATTTCTTCTGAAGAAGAATTGTAGAGAACCTGTGGAATCACCCCGCATACATATTGTGATAGCCGACGACCATGCAGTAACGCGGTTCGGTTTTAAGCAATGGATACAAATGTCCCTTAAAGACCGCCAACCCGAACCCGTTCTGAGCGATGTCGGTACAGGCGCACAGGTGCTTGATTTTGTACGCTCCGCAGAGACTTCGGATTGCCCGGTGACGATGCTGATTATTGATGTAGATTTGCCGGATATGTTGGGGATTCAGGTTGTGCGTGAATTGCGCAAGAAAGGCTTTCAGGGCGCGGTGCTGGTCGTTTCCGGTTCGCACCGAGCTGATATTTACGAAATCTTGGACAGCGGCGCGAATGGCTTTCTATCGAAGGAAGAAGAACATACTATTTTCCTTGAAGCGGTGATGTGGCTCTTGGAACATCCTACCGAAACATGGCTCACGCCTGCGCTTCACCGCCGAATATTTCAAACCGACAAAGCACTCCACAAAGTCGGTATCACGCCCGCCGAGCGAAATGTACTGCGCTTTATCGCGCTCTCGAATAAAGAAATTGCGGATAAACTTGGTAGCAGCGAAAGCACCATCAAAAAACATCTGTGGAGTATATTCCAAAAACTTGGCATAGAATCCCGCGAGGAAGCACGGGACTTTGCCACAGGCATACAATTACTGGATGCGCCTCGACGCTAGTTTTCTTGCCCGCTGTGCCTTTGCAAACCCTTCGTGCTTATCTCATTTTCTACCCTCTCAGCTCCCTCGCTTTGACTGGCATAGAACTTTCAAGTTCTATACACCTACGTCTTTGCGGACGGTTTTCTCGCCCCACAAGAATTTCTAATTTGCATCATCACTTCAAATAACTCCTTTTTCTTTGAAGGATTTGTAATACTTTATTCACATCATTAGTATTTGAAAGAGATGCTTTATGAAAACAGGTATAAAATCACAATCGTACAGCAGAATGTGGCTTGCAGTAATGTGTACGCTGGTCTTGGTGGCAGCAACAGCTTGCGGTCCGACAAAAGAAGACAAGGCAAAATATCACAGTGAAATCAAGGTCATTGTGGATAAAGCAGAGCGCAATGCAGAATTTGTCTCTAAGCTAATGAAGGCAGATTCTTCGCAGAACGAATCAACTCAGGCGCAGATAGAAACGTTTAAGTCGGGCATCGTTACGCTTGAGAAGTATGACGCGGACTTGAAAAGTGCAAAAGCAGAGCTGGCAAAAGTGGCAGCACCGAAATTTGAAGAGTATAACCTGAAAGCCTCAACCGACAAATACTTCGACGCGCAAATCAAGGGCGTTGGAGAAACAAAAGTGATATTCCAAGAGCTTCAGAGCGCAATGCAACTCCTTGCCGATATTGAAAAAGAAACCGAAGAAAATGGCGAGGCATCGGAGGAAAAAAAGGCAAAATTGATGAAGCAGTTGGAATCCATCAATGCCGTCAAACAAAAACTTCAGGATATTGAAACAGCAATGCACAACGCAAAGAATGAAGTTCTGACCAATGAAGAGAAGTTTATTTTGCAAAACAGCCTCACGGTTACAAAATTTGTTTTTAGCAATCTGTAACACCACCATCTTACTTGTTTCATTCCATTACAAAGGAAATTATATGAAAAAATTCTTTTCTGCGTTCGCAGCGTTTGCTGTCATCGCTACATTATTTTTGTCAGCAACGGCTACACCAGTCAATGCGCGGGCGGCAAAAAAAACTATTAAGATGAAGAATACTACTAATTTCAATATAGATGAAATCTATATTGCCGACCCGGATGATCACAAATGGGGTTCGGACATTATGGATCCGAATGAGGTTCTCACGCCGGGCGAAATCATCGAAATTGAGGTTGAATGCGGCGTGTGGGATGTAAAATTAGTCGCAGAAGATAAATCCACCTGCGAAATTGGTGGCATCAATCTTTGTGCTGCCACGCAATGGAATATTACGGCAAATTGTCGGTAGTCCAACGCCCAGGAGTCAGGATTTATAGATTAACACTCGGCACAGTTCTGTATCAGACTAAGGAAAACTCCTTAGTCTGTTTTTTTTTGCCTCAAAGCAAACTGTCTTGTAATCTTGTCTCTTGATAAATATTTACAAAATTTTTACGCTCGTATTCAATTTTATCTGATATTCGATGCAACTTTTTGCCACGATACGGAACATACTACTATAAACAAGATGCACCGAGTAATCGTGACAGAACAACTGCACCAGATATTCTGACAGGAAATGATCAAGCCCGAATTGGCATCAACACCACCGAGCATCGGCTTCAATAGAATACTTGAGGAGCAGCCTTTTCTTCAAGTATCCACAAAGCAAAGCCAGATAGAGGCATATTCCACCAAGATTTCGGAACACGAAACAGAGCGTAACGTAGAATTTCTGGCTCTCTTGCAATCGGCGGAACCATCTCTTTCACGTTTTGCTCGCGCCATGACACACGACCGAGAGTCTGCGCGTGACCTCGCCGCCGAAACGATACTCATTGCACTGGAAAAATTTCATACTCTCCAGAATAAAAAAGCCTTTTTGTCTTTTTTGCTAACCATCGCCAGCCGATTACACAAAAAAAAGCAATGGCGTTTACGCATCTGGAGCAACTACAATGAAAATTCGGCACTGGAAAAAGCAGATGCAGGTACACAACCGGACACATCGGCAGATGTTACCATACTCTACCAAGCGCTTACACGCTTGAGCGCGGCGCAACGCGAAGCAATTGTACTTTTTGAAATTAATGGCTTGTCCCTTGAAGAAATTCAGATGATTCAAGGTGGCTCACTTTCCGGTATCAAATCTCGTGTTGCACGGGCACGTCAAAAATTAGCACAGCTTTTAGGCGTGAAGTCAGTGGCGAATGCTGCAACGTTGACAGAAGATACCCAGTAAGCTAACCCAAAGCACAACATATTTTTGATATTTTATTGCTGCATTCTATTTTTTGCGGCACCCTACTTGAAACTTCCAACGATGAACACTCAGTTTTCACATAACAACTCAGACAACGACCCACAAAACGGTAGAGAATCTCGCTCCTCATTGAGCGAGCAACAAAAGCACTTGGAGGAATATTTTCAGGCTGCACGAACAGAAAACGTTCCGCTATTCACAAAACACGATATGCAGGAGATGGTACGCCATTCCACCATACACCCTAGACCGCGCTTTTTCCGCCACCTCCGCAGTACCATACAATATGCACCGTTTCTTGCAATGGCTCTTGCGGGCGCTTTTTGTGTGACCATAGGATTCGGCATTGCGCATCTCCCAAGCTATCTCCAAGAGCGCACTCCTGAAACGCACACAACTCCCTACAACACGGGACAAAATGAGGTTAATAACGGCGCTTTGACAAAGTCTTCATCCAGTACAGAACCATCATTAGCCAAGCATCCTTCAAAATCTGAGTTTGACCGTTTGCCCGCAGCAAACAGACGACACAGTAAAAATGATACCGCTTCTGCTCAAAGCGTGAAGGAGGCAGACGCTCTCTTTCCGGTGTTTGCAGGCTTACCACCGAATCGAACAACACGCTTACAGTCAATTCATTTTTTGGAATTGGGCGCGGAAGAATTATCTCGGCTCGGCGTAACAATTTCCGGCAAAAGCACGGTAGAGATTATGCGGCGCTTACCGCTCAAGGATAGTTCTAAGCCAGCGCTTGTTGCTCTATGGACTGTTCACGCAGAATCACTACGCCCATCTACACTTTTTTCTCACAATGACGAGCAAAAAAATGCGCCGATTCTTCTACCGTCGGAGTCTCTTCAGCGCAATGCTGTGGCTAGTATTCGCCCATATATCCTCACCGATACCCTTGGACGGACGCTCTCAATACTGCCGACTTCCGAGTCTCTGTCGGAATCTGCACAACAGCAATGGCAGCTTCTGTTTCGAGGCTATGATTCGCGGGCAAAAAATGATACTACCATTACGCTCCTTGCTATTCGTCTGCAAGCTGCCCCCGGATTCCATGCGTCAGAATTGCGCAATATCGTGTTCTGGTATCGCGTCACGCCTGCACTTATCGAACTTTTGCCCGCACGGCTACAAGAACAGATGTACAGTGAACTGCGCGTTGGTGCTCTCTCCCAGCGCCTGACAAACCAACGCAGCAAAGATTCCTACGCTGAGTATTCCAGCGAAAAATCATATACCTCTCAAACCTTGCCACCGTCAGCATACTATCTGGCACAAACACAAACGCTTGTTCCAAACGTACTGACGCTTGGCTCGTCTATACAACGCGCAAAAAGTGGCAGTCCTCTACGAATATCATTTTCCCTTTACGAATCCCGTTCTCTTCGTATTACGCTGCACACCATATCTGGCTCGCTTGCACAAGAGTTCGTTTCAATGCCCGCAGCGATGGGACAGCAAACGGCAAACCTTGCACTACGAACTGTTCCGGCGGGTATGTACTTACTTGTCTTTCGCACCGAATACAATGAAACTACCCTTCAGTACTTATTCGTCGAGTAATGCTCATTCTCATATCGACGCGAACTCAAGCACTAATACCATGCTAGTTCCTGATAGAAACCCTAAAAATGTATAGATTTTTTTTCTGCAAACCCGCGTAGCCTTCATCTATACGTTCACCCAATAATTTTCTGGCAGCACATTCTTGTCCAAGTCTGTTTGCTTCTTTTTTGGAAGTCCTCACAGTCTTGCACGCACTCTTTGTGTCTTTTTGAAATGAACGAGCAGGGTTCAAAGACTCTTCACACACACATTCGCAACAAACAATTTGGAGAAATACTCCTTTTTATTTTCACCGTTTACTTTTACGAGGTTTTATTATGAACCGCATTTTTACTTCCACCGCACTAGCACTGTTCTTGCTTGCCGGCACAACATTGCTTGCTTCAGCCGGAGAAATCAACCGCTCGGTTGCACTCTCGAATAAAGAATTTTTACATAGCACAACGGACAAGCCCAGCACAAAAGGCTCTTTCTCGCTTGCGCTTCCCGATGTACACTTCCTCCAAAGCACAACAGACAAGCCTAGCACGAAAGGCTCTTTCTCGCTTGCGCTTCCCGATGTACACTTCCTCCAAAGCACAACCGACAAACCCACCACGAAAGGCTCCTTCTCGCTTGTGCTTCCCGATGTGTACTTCCTCCAAAGCACAACCGACAAGCCCAGCACAAAAGGCTCCTTCTCCTTGAGAACCTCTTCAATACTACTCTCTCAAAGCAATGTCACGCTGAATGCCAACCATGGCATTGCCCTTAGCAAATACGCTAAAAGAAGTATTCTCCTTCTAATATTTGACAAGGGAGAAATTACTGAACAGCGATACGCCGCTTACATCGCAAGAAGAAATACGGCACTGATAAAACGAGGCTAACTTCTTACCCATACCTGAAGACCAATATCAAACGAAAAGACAGATTGAAGATTATCTCTCAATCTGTCTTTTGCTTTTTGAGCCCTTGGACTTCGACATTCAATAAAAAAAATATACGCGGCAAAAACATCCTGACACACTGTTGTCAGGAGCGTGTAGTATTTTGCATATAATCAATTTCTTTCTCACTTCTCGGAATTGTCGTTATGAAAATTCAACTGACTAGCGTTCTTGTTGACGACCAAGATAAGGCACTCGCCTTTTACACTGAAATGCTGGGCTTTACCAAAAAACGTGATATACCAGTCGGCACATTTCGTTGGCTAACAGTTGTCTCGCCCACAGGTCACGACGATGTAGAACTCCTTCTGGAACCCAATCAACATCCGGCAGCAAAGACTTATCAGGAAGCTCTTCGGAAACAAGGAATACCGCTAACATCCTTCGCAGTGGATGATATAGAAAGCGAATACGAGAAAATGCTTCGCTTGGGTGTTACCTTCAGCATGAAGCCAAGTCCGGCAGGACAGACCAAAATTGCCGTCTTTGACGATACGTGTGGAAACTTAATACAAATCCATCAGGCGTAAACAAATGTGGTGAGCGGTGCTTCATAATCGCACCTAATTCACAATTATTCCACCCACATTTTTAGGAAATAAAATGAAAAAGCGGCAACCAATACCCAAGACAATTGATGAATACATCACGGACTTCCCAGAGGACGTACAAGAGATTTTGGAAAAAATCCGAATAACAATTAAACAAGCAGCACCAGAAGCGGAAGAAACTATCAAGTATGCAATGCCAACCTTTGTGCTGAACGGTAATTTGGTGTACTTTGCTGCTTTCCAGCACCACATCGGTTTTTATCCCGTACCAACAGGAATAAAAGCATTTCAGGAAGAGCTTTCTGCATACAAAACCGGAAAAGGTTCCATTCAATTTCCCCTCGACCGCGAAATGCCTTTCGACCTCATCACGAAGATTGTCAAATTCAGAGTGATGGAAAACGTGGAACGCAGAGCAACAAAAACAGCAACAAAAAAGAGATCGGAAGAGCACACGTCTGAACT
>CALCNX010000154.1 GCA_937899715.1 uncultured bacterium
TATAAGCTAGAATAATGCCTAAAATCACGGTTATCTTCTTACTCTGTAAAAGTATGATAACCGTGGTTTTGTTTGTAAAAGACCGTTCTTTGCATCAGAAATGTTGATTTGTACGAAAAATTTTTTTGGATATTTCGGCTTGAAATCTTATTTTAGGACAAGATAGTCTTTTAACTGCCAAACTAGCAAGTTTTCACCAAAATAGCACCCTGTTCGGTAGTTTGCCCGCAAAAAAGCAAGAAACAAATTCAGGACAAAATGCTCCTTTGACTTGAAAGATAATTCACTTTTTACATTGCGTTATGAACATGGACATTCCCATACCAAAGTCGACAAATGCAGCGCCGTATCTTCAGGGTTCGTCGAACAACGGTGTACCCACTTCGGAGCAAACGCATTTGAAAACCCATTGCCATCACTGCGGAGAGATTTGCACAGGTGCAAACATTACCACCGATGACAAAGCCTTCTGCTGTGAGGGCTGTAAGTTCGTCTATGAGCTTTTGCGTGATAACAATCTCTGCACCTATTACGATATTAGCGCCCAATCTGGCGTTTCTTTCAAGGGAATTGCATCGGACAAACGCCGGAGCCGATTTGATTACCTCGACGATGTGCGAACGTGTGAGCGCCTCCTTGAATTTAGCAATAGTGCTATGGCAAAAACAACGTTTCATTTGCCGCAAATCCACTGTTCGTCCTGCCTCTGGCTTTTGGAAAAATTACACAAGCTGAACGATGGAGTTATTTCCTCGCGAGTGGACTTCATGCACAAAGAAGTCAGTATCACCTTTAACCCGCAACAAATCTCACTTCGCGGAGTGGTCGAATTGCTCACCACTATCGGATACGAGCCGGAATTACATCAGCAAAATGTCAGTGATGCGCCGAACAAAATACAAAGCGGCTTGCAGCCAAGTACAACATCACTGTATCTTAAAATTGGCATCGCGGGCTTTGCTTTCGGCAACACAATGGTATTCAGCTTTCCCGAATATCTCTCTGGTGCTGGTGAACTCGACCCGCGTCTGAGAATGTTCTTCGGCGTGATGAGTATTGCGCTTGCTCTGCCTGTGCTGTTGTATTCGGCATCGGGCTATTTTCAATCGTCGTGGCAAAGCCTGAAACAGCGCCACATCAATCTTGATGTACCGATTGCCATTGGTATTCTTACTCTCTTTGTGCGCAGCGCCTTTGAGATTGCAAACGGCACGACGAGTGGCTATCTGGATTCCTTCACGGGACTTGTGTTTTTGCTGCTGTGCGGAAAATTGTTTCAACAAAAAACCTTTGATGCCATTGCCTTCGACCGCGATTACAAATCATATTTTCCGATTGCAGTAAGTGTTCTGCGCAAGACTGTAGGCGGTGTTCGGGAAACAACGATTCCACTTTCGGCGCTGAACGTGGGTGAGCGCATGGTTATCCGCAATAACGAACTGATTCCTGCCGATAGTGTGCTGGAATCAGCCGTCGGACACGTGGATTACAGCTTCGTAACGGGCGAATCGGCTCCAGTCGAGGTTTTGAGCGGTAACCTTATCTATGCCGGTGGGCGTGTGTTGGGCACGGCGCTGGAAATGACGAGTGTGAAAGATGTTTCGCAAAGTTACCTCACTTCGCTGTGGAATAACGAGGCATTTCAAAAGCAGCCCAAGAGCGCATTAGAGAAGGTTTCCGATACGTTTGGTGCGTATTTCACAGTGTTTGTGCTCGCGCTTGCAAGTGCAGCATTTCTCGCATGGTTGCCCAATGTAGGCGCTGCAGTCAATGCTGCGACTGCGGTGCTAGTCATTGCCTGTCCGTGTGCTATGACGCTTGCCGCTCCCTTTGCACTCGGATGGGCACTCAAAATCTTCGGTAATGCAGGCTTTTATCTCAAAAACACTTCTACCGTGCTTGAACTCACCCGCATCAACGCGATTGTGTTCGATAAAACCGGAACGCTCACTAATGCGCGAACAAACCGCGTACAGTACAATGGACTAGGTCTGAAGCCGCACGAACAGGAATATCTTGCCGCCGCGCTTCGGCACTCAACACACCCGCTCACGCGGAGTATTGCTGCGGTGATGCACTATGCCGATGCCCAGTCGCCGCTCAATATCAGCGACTACGAAGAAATACCCTCGCGCGGCTTTCAGTGCCGCGTGCAAGGACATTCCGTGCGTGTTGGCTCGGCTGACTTTGTCGGCGGTGATATAATGCAAAGTCGTATATCCTCATTCAAAGCATCGTCTCAGCGCTTGCAAGCAGAGCGTTTGCAGTTGCCAAGCCAGCACGTGCAGGGCGCACAGGTACATATTGCCATAGACAACTCGTACAAAGGTCATTTTACTGTTAATGCCGAGTATCGAAGCGGCTTGCGCCAGCTTTTTGAAAAATTACGCCCGAAGCACAAGCTCTATCTGCTCTCCGGCGATAACGATGCCGAGCACGAGACCTTGAGCGACCTCTTCACCGATGACCGCGCCATGGCGTTTTTTCAAACTCCACAGGACAAATTAGATTGCGTGAGAGCCTTACAAGAAAGTGGACTCAGCGTGGCAATGGTCGGTGACGGACTGAATGATGCCGGAGCACTTCGGCAAAGTAACGTCGGCATTGCGCTTGCTGAAGAACGCGGCACGTTTTCGCCCGCCTGTGATGCAGTCATGGCGGCAAATAAACTCGGCAGACTGTCTGATTTCATCGGCTTCGCGGTGTACACTCGCCGTGTGATTATTGCTGCTTTTTGGATTTCTGTTTTCTATAACATCATCGGGCTGACGTGTGCGGTGATGGGCTTACTTTCGCCGTTGGTGAGTGCTATTCTCATGCCGCTCAGCAATGCGACAGTCATCGGCTTCACTACGGCAGCTACAATACTTGGCGCAAAACTACGCACAATCGCACATTCGGAGAACTAACAATGGCAACAGAAATGGTAATGATACTCGTTGGCTTCAGCACGGCTTTCGCGTTGACGTTTTTAGCCGCCTTCATCTGGGCGGTAAAGTCGGGGCAATTCAAAGACAACACCACGCCTGCGATGCGTGTACTCGTGGACGACAAAGAATGAAGAGAATAAAGTTTTGAGTTTTTGAATGATGAGTTTCGAGTTAGGGAACCTCTAGCACACATCAAGTAAGTCTGTGGCGAAGTTCACTCAAAACCCAGCATTTAACACTACCACTATTTGAATTCAAGGTACATATTGTTTCACTTTTATTGAGGAGTCATGCGATGTCAACAGTTGAGACATTTCATTACGACAACAAGATAGTACGCGATTTCAGCATTGCCACTATCGCTTGGGGACTGGTTGGCTTTTTGGTCGGCTTGATAGTCGCCTTAAAGCTGGTATTCCCGGACTTTTTGGGTTTTATTCCTGTTCTCTCCTACGGTCGTTTGCGCCCATTGCACACGAACGCCGTGATTTTTGCCTTCGCGGGCAACGCCATTTTTGTGGGTGTGTATTATTCGCTTCAGCGTCTCTGCAAGGCGCGTATGTTCAGCGATATGCTGAGTAAAATACACTTTTGGGGGTGGCAACTTATTATCGTTTCTGCCGCACTCACACTTCCGCTCGGCATTACTACAAGCAAGGAATATGCGGAACTGGAGTGGCCCATTGACATAGCAATTACGCTGGTGTGGGTGGCATTCGGAGCAAATATGTTTGGCACAATTCTGAAACGCCGCGAAAAACACCTCTACGTGGCTATTTGGTTTTATATTTCCACCTTCCTGACGGTTGCGCTCTTACACGTGGTCAATTCGTTTGAGTTGCCGGTGTCATTCTTAAAAAGTTACTCGTTTTATGCAGGTGTGCAGGATGCGCTTGTGCAGTGGTGGTACGGACACAATGCGGTTGCGTTCTTCCTAACCACACCGTTTTTGGGAATGATGTACTACTTCATTCCGAAAGCCGCGAACCGCCCGGTGTTTTCCTATCGCTTATCCATTATTCACTTTTGGGCGCTCATTTTCATTTACATCTGGGCAGGACCACACCACCTTCTCTACACAGCGCTGCCTGACTGGGCGCAGTCGCTTGGTGTGGTGTTTTCCTTTATGCTCATTGCGCCGTCGTGGGGCGGCATGATTAACGGACTGATGACGCTCCGGGGCGCATGGGATCGTGTTCGCGAAGACCCCGTGTTGAAATTTATGGTTGTTGGCGTTACCGCGTATGGTATGTCCACCTTTGAAGGTCCCATGATGTCGCTCAAGAACGTGAATGCGATTACGCACTACACCGATTACGTGATTGGACACGTCCACATCGGCGCGTTGGCGTGGAATGGTGGTTTGGCGTTTGGGGTGCTATACTACGTCATTCCGAAAATGTTCCGCACGAACATTTTCTCCAACAAACTCGCCAATTTCCACTTCTGGGCAGCAACACTCGGGATTGCCTTTTACGCTATTCCTCTCTACTGGGGCGGCATCACGCAAAGTTTGATGTGGAAAGAATTCACCTCGGAAGGTGTATTGCGCTATCCAAATTTCCTTGAAACTGTTACGCAAATTATCCCCATGTACGCCATGCGTGCGGTCGGTGGAACGCTCTACATCATGGGCGCTTCTGTGGGTGCATACAATCTCTACAAAACCGCCAAAAGCGGTGCACTCGTGGCAAACGAAGAAGCACACGCCGCACCGCTTAGTGCTGAGGCAGAACCGACGGGCACATACTGGCACCGCGTCTTGGAGGGCAGACCGATTCAGTTTGCGCTCTTTAGCTTGGTGGCGGTTGTCATTGGTGGTGTGGTGGAATATATTCCGACTATTCTTATCAAATCGAACATTCCAACGATTTCCAGCGTGAAGCCCTACACACCGCTTGAAATCGAAGGGCGCGATATTTATATCAAGGAAGGCTGCGTTGGCTGTCACTCGCAAATGGTTCGCCCGTTCCGCTCAGAAACAGTGCGCTATGGCGAGTATTCCAAAGCAGGAGAATTTGTCTATGACCACCCCTTCTTGTGGGGTTCAAAGCGCACGGGACCTGACTTGCACCGCGTTGGTGGGAAATATCCCGATTCGTGGCACTATATGCACTTCAAGAACCCGCAAACTATCTCGCCCGGTTCGATTATGCCTGCCTACCCGTGGCTTTTGGACACGAAAGTTGACCAAAGTCATATTGAGGGCAAAATTATCACGCTGCGCCGCTTAGGTGTGCCATATCCCGACGGCTTTGAAAAACAAGCAAATGCGGACATGAAAGCACAATCCGAAATAGTCGCCAAACGCCTTGCCGACGGTGGGGCGCAGGTTGACCCGCAGTCGGAAATGGTCGCGCTTATCGCTTACTTACAGCGTCTCGGCACGGACATTAAGCACGCACCGAAGGAAGAAATCGAAGGCAGTAAGCCACAGGCTGACGCAAAATAATCATCACCTTCGCTGGGGCTGCTCGCATTTGTTGTGGTCAGCCCCCGCGTCAAACCGAGAAATAATCATGACAAAAAATGTTCTTCAATCTATCGTCGGCGCAGATGTGTTCGCAATCTTCTCACTTTTGCTCTTTGTGGCAGTCTTTGCGCTGATGCTCTTTTTTGTGATGCGCTCCAGCAAGCAGTACATCAACCGAATGGCAGCATTGCCGCTTGAGGATGATGGGAGTCTTACCAATGCCCTCACAACTGACAACACGAAATAATCATTTTTTAAGGAAATACTATCATGGCAAAATATCAAGAAACGCCGATGGAGAACCATGAGGCGGACGGAATCAAGGAATTCGACAATAATCTCCCGCGCTGGTGGCTCTATGGCTTTTACTTCACGATAATTTTTGGCGTTGCTTACCTTGTACAGTACCATTTTATGGGTTCGGGCAATGTTATGAAGGATGAGTATGCGCAGGAAATGAAAGAAGCTCAAGTGAAATACAAACTTGCAGCCGCAAACACTTCCAACACCGCACGAAAACTTGTTCTTTTTACCGACGCGGCGAATATTGCCGAAGGAAAAAAACTGTTCACAGGCGCAAATCTTTGTTACACCTGTCACCGCGAGGACGGCGGCGGCTTGGTGGGACCAAACCTTACCGATGATTACTGGATACACGGCTCGTCGCTTGATTCGATTGTTGCCAGCATCGAACACGGTTATCCCGAAAAAGGGATGCTGCCCTACGGCAATAACACGAAGTTGAGCGACAAAGAAGTCTTGCAAATAGCAAGTTTTGTTGCATCTATGCACGGCACGAATCCTCCTAATCCCAAACCGATAGACCCGGCAGTGGATAAAAAGGAAGAGTGGAAAGTGCAGTAAACTTCGATATGCGGCTTTTTCGGCAAATGCGGGTGTAGTCCACTGCAAACGTGGGCTACACCCTTCGCGGACGAGCAGATGAAAGATTTCACTACCATATTTTCGCGTCATTATGGAAACCTCTAATTATTTTGAACTTGATGTCTTGAATGAAGAACATCAAAACTTTCGCAACGAACTCGCCACTATCAATAAAGACGGCAGTCGCAAGTGGGTGTATGCTCAGGAATCACAGGGACGCTTCACGCGGGCGCGGAGCGTGGTTGCATACTCGCTGCTCATGTTTCTCATTGTTACGCCTTTTATTCGGCTGCATGGGAATCCACTTATGTTGCTCAATGTCATCGAACGAAAATTTATCATCTTGGGCGTGGTGTTCTGGCCCCAAGATTTTTATCTTGTAGTGCTGTCGCTTTTAACATTCATTCTCGGCATTGGCGTATTTACGTCGCTTTTAGGTCGTATCTGGTGCGGGTGGACCTGCCCGCAGACAATTTTTCTGGAGTTCGTGTTTCGGAAAGTGGAGTTTTTGATAGAAGGCAATGCACGACAACAAATTGCGTTGGACAAAGCACCGATGAGCACCGCCAAATTTGCCCGCAAAGCGCTCAAACACGCAATCTTTATTGTTTTGGCATGGATGATTTGTAATCTTTTTTTATCCTATATCATCGGCACCGATGAATTATTCGCCATCATCACCTCACCGCCAAGCCAGCACATAAGCGGTCTGACGGCAATGGTAGTCTTTAGCGGGCTGTTCTACGGCGTATTTGCTCGCTTCCGTGAGCAGGCGTGTGTGGTGGCGTGTCCCTACGGGCGCTTCATGTCGGCACTTGTTGACCCCGATACTGTTGCCGTTACCTACGACTTCAAGCGCGGCGAGCCTCGCCACAAGCCCACCAAAGCTGACAAATCGGGAACGAATACCGAGCCGCGCGGAGACTGTATTGACTGCGGACAATGCGTTATGGTTTGCCCGACGGGGATTGACATTCGCAACGGCATTCAGCTTGAGTGCGTGAACTGCACCGCCTGTATTGATGCCTGTGACACGGTGATGACCAAAATCAAAAAACCGAAGGGGCTGATTCGCTACGCATCGGCAAATGCTATCAAGCATGGAGCCGTGAACCCTTTCAATACTCGCGTCAAGGGTTATATTGGTGTTCTCTCGGTGATGCTTATTGTGCTGACAACACTTTTTCTTCGCCGTCCTGACATGGAAGCAATCATTATGCGGCAGCCCGGCACACTGTTCCAAAAAGTCGGTGGTGACAGCATTGCAAACTTCTACACGCTTCAACTTATCAACAAGACCTTTACCCAAAAGAACGTGGAAATGCGCGTTCTGGAGCCGCAAGGAGCCAGTTTAACACCGCTTGGAGACTACAGCCACGTGGCGGTGCAAAACGTACAGCACGGGCGTTTTTTCGTAGCAATCCCGAAGACCGCTCTGCATGGTGCGTACAACACTGTTCGCTTCGGCGTGTTCGTGGATGGCAAACTGGTCAAGGAAAATACAACGACGTTTATTGCGCCGGAACACTAGGTTGTTTACCTCATCTTTTTTCAAAAAAACATCATGCAAACTCTCACAGAATCTCATCCCGCTATTGCTACCGTTCCTTCTCAACGAAAAAGTGGCAGAGCGTGGATTATAGGCGTTGCCGTCGTGTATAGCGCTTTTGCCATCGGGACGGTGGCTATGGTCGCGCTCACGATGACACATAAAGTTGACCTTGTGAGCGATAAGTATTACCAACAAGAAGTGGCGTACCAAAGCCGTATTGATGCGGCAAACAGAGCAAAAGCCCTTTCGGAACCAGTAACGTGGCGCATTGTGCAGGGCACGGCGGGAAAGGTACTCGAAATCACATACCCTGAAAGCATCGCAAAACAAGGGCTTTCTGGCACAATCACGCTTCTGCGCCCTTCGGCAATGGGCATTGATAAAACGATTTCCATTGCGCCCGATACCGAGGGTAAGCAGTACGTCCCGCTTCAGGGCTTGCTTCCGGGGTTTTGGTCGCTTTCGCTGGAATGGCAAGCGGGCGGAACCAGCTACTACAAGGAATCCGACGTGAACTTGTAGAAGAAGTTACCGCTTCACACCTCTCAAACAAATTACGATTGAATAATGAAACACACTTCCATTAGCCGAACTCACGCTGTCGTGCGCTTTGCGGGCGATTCCGGCGACGGGATACAGGTTATCGGTTCGCAATTTGCGACGGCTTCCGCACTTGCTAATAACCAAATCCGCACCATGCCTGATTTCCCTTCGGAAATTCGTGCGCCCGAAGGTACTCCCTCCGGCGTAAGCAGCTTCCAACTGCATTTTGGCACGGGCGAAGTCTATTCTGCGGGCGATATGTGCGATTGTCTGGTGGCAATGAACGCAGCAGCACTTAATGTGTGCCTGAAGGATGTTCGGCGTGGCGGAACAATTATCGTGAACACCGCAGGTTTCACGGAGAAGTTTTTGCGTCTTGCCGGATACGTCGAGAACCCGCTTGAAACAAGCCTTTTACAGTCGTTCAACGTCGTTGCGCTTGATATAACGCGCCTTGCGTCGCTTGCGGTGCGCGAACTCACGCTTTCGACAAAAGAAACTGAGCGGGTGAAAAACTTTTTTGCGCTGGGGCTGATGTACTGGCTCTTTAGCCGTCCGATGGCGCAGACAGTGGCGTGGATAGAAGAAAAATTTGCCAAAACACCGACTCTTGTTGAGGCGAATAAACTCGCGCTCACAGCAGGCTGGAACTATGCCGACAGCACAGAAATACTCACCGAACGATACACCGTCGAGCCTGCCGAACTTGCAGGCGGGCGCTACCGAAGCCTGACGGGAAATGTTGCCGCAGCGTTGGGACTGATTGCCGCAAGTATTCAAGCGCGGTTACCACTCTTTTTTGGCGGATACCCCATAACGCCCGCCAGCGACATTCTGCAAACTCTCGTGCAGCACAAGCGCTTCGGTGTGCAAGTATTTCAAGCAGAAGATGAAATTGCTGCTATTGCCGCGTCGCTGGGCGCGTCATTCGGCGGCAATTTGGCATCAACCGCCACGAGTGGTCCCGGAATGTCGCTCAAAACCGAAGCGCTGGGGCTGGCAGTGATGGCGGAATTACCACTTGTGGTTATCAACGTTCAACGTGCCGGACCGAGCACGGGAATGCCGACCAAAACCGAGCAATCCGACCTTTTTCAGGCGCTCTACGGGCGGCATGGCGAAGCACCGCTTCCTGTCATGGCGGCAGCATCTCCGGCGGATTGCTTTCGGATGAGCTACGAAGCGGCTCGCATAGCGCTGAAATACCGAACGCCCGTCATTCTCCTCTCCGATGCCACACTTGCAAATGGCTCCGAGCCCTTCAAAATCCCTGCTTCCGAGGAATTAGCGCCCATGCAGGTCAATTTTTCTGACAATGCCTCTGATTTTGCACCGTTCCTCCGCGACGAAATTACCTTTGCCCGCGACTGGGCAATTCCCGGAACGAAAGGATTGGAGCACCGTTTGGGAGGTTTGGAAAAGCAAAACGTGTCGGGTGCGATTAGCCAAGATGCCGCCAATCACGCACAAATGGTTTCGCTCAGGGCAAAGAAAGTTGCCGGTATCGTGCGTGAAATTCCGCCTTTGGAAGTCTTTGGCGCTCCGTCGGGCAAAGTGCTGGTGATTGGCTGGGGAAGCACCTTCGGAGCTATTCGTGAGGCTGTCGCGCATTTGCAAAAAGGGGACATGAGCGTCGCACACATACATTTGCAGCACATTCACCCTTTTGCGGCAAACTTAGGTGAAATTATCAGCAATTTTGAACATATTGTCGTAGCAGAACTTAATTCAGGTCAATTAGTACACGTTCTTCAAGCAGAGTTTTGCAAAAAAATAGAGCATTATGGAAAAATAAACGGACAATCATTCAAATCAGAAGATATTGCGGTCTTTGTGCGGGAAATGCTAGCCCGCAGGGATGCCGACATTGCCGCGCAAGCGTCACCAAACCAGAGAATTTCCTTCCCACTCCTACCCACACTTTCATAACTCTACTACGAAAGTCTCTATGTCATTCCTTCAGACAACAAGCATACTACTTGACAGGTACGTACCGAATACGCTCAAAGCAGAGCCGGCAGCCTACCGCAAAGCACGGATTATCGCTGCAAGCGCTTTTGTAACGTGCCTGACAGCTATTGGATATGGTGCTCAAAACGTAGTCTTATTTGGTAATCCGTTATCGGCTGCGGGCTTGGTGCTGGGCGGTCTGCAAGCCTTATTATCTTTTCTGCTTTTGAAAAATGGAAAAATTGTAGCGGCAGCACACAATCTGGCGTTGGTGTACTTTTGGGTAATCTGTATGTTGGTCGCCATGAGTGGTGGTGCGCACTCGGTACTCGTGGCATGGCTGGCGGTAGCGCCGATTTCCGCAACACTTATGGCAGGACGTCGTGTCGGTATTTTCTGGGTTGTGATGACATTGCTGGAAATTGCAGTTTTTAATGGCTTAGATTTATTAGGAATTGCGATACCGCAAGTCTATGATTCGCAGACGCTTACGCTGGTGAATGTATTTTCCAATCCGTCCTTTGTCGTAGCGCTGTTTCTTTTTGCCGCAATGGCAGAAATGCAGCAGCGCCATGCGGTGCGTCTAGCAGAGCAAGCCCGCCAAAACGCTGAAGCCGCAGCAGAAAGAATGGAATTGATGAAAATTGAAATTGAGATGCAAAAAATACTGGCAGAGCGCACTGGGCAAAAAGTCGCGGAGCAGCATGAATACTTGCGTGTGAGTGTAGAAGAAATGCAATGTGATATTAAGCGTTTTGCCGACGGTGACTTGACCATTATGCTCAGCAGCACAAACGACGATGAAATGAGTCGTCTTGCAAGCAGCATCAATGATTCGGTGCGGCAGATTCGCGCTATTGTCGAGAATGTCTATGAATCAGCCGGAAGTATTACCGAAGTCAGTACAAACATGAGTGCGGTGACGAGCCATGTAGAACAAGCAATGGTCTCGCAAGCCGACCAAACACGATATATTGCCGGAGCAGTCGAAGAAATGAGCGCCACGAGTACGCAGAACAGCAACAACTGTCTCCGCGCAGCCGAGGAAGCCGAATCTGCCCGCAAAGAAGCAAAGCAAGGCGGAGTAATCGTGCAGGAAACGATTGTCGGTATGAACCAAATCGCCGATGTCGTCCTCCATTCAGCCCAAGATATTGAAGCATTGGGCAAGTCCGGCGAACAGATTGGCAAAATCACCGACACCATCAAGGAAATTGCCGACCAGACAAACCTCCTTGCGCTGAACGCCGCGATTGAAGCAGCCCGCGCAGGCGAAGCGGGACGAGGCTTTGGTGTCGTTGCCGATGAAGTCCGCAAACTCGCCGAGCGCACTACCAAAGCAACCAAAGAAATTGCGCTCATGCTCACGACAATTCAATCGGAAACCGACAAAGCTGTTCAAGCAATGCACGAAGGAAGAGCAAGTGTGGAAGGTGGAAAGGAAGCCGCCGCGCGAGCCGCAACAGCGCTGACGAATATCATCAAGCGCACGACAGCCGTTGCTGACCTGATTACGCAAATAGCTGCGGCAAGCGAGCAGCAAGCACAAACGAGTATGAATCTTGCCCAAAATGTCGAAACGATAGCCTCTGCAACAGCCCAAACCGTTTCTGATATGCAAGCAATGACCGAGTGTTCGCACTATCTCGCCACAGCCAATACGCGCCTACACTCGTCTGTCGGGCGGTTTATCTTGGCTGAACGTCCGAATGGGCAAACTACTCTTCATCAGACGCATCCTCTCATCGCCCGTAAGCACCTTCCGGAGCGGTCTGTAGCTTTTTCTTGACAATTATTTTTCCGTCATTATGTCAACACTTATCGAATCCGTTACCTCCGGCACAGCGCATGAATGTGCGTTTTCCGTCAAAGACCTGAAGCCTGCGGGCGACGTGCGATGGTGCGCCGGCTGCGGCAATTATTCTGTATTGTCGCAGGTGCAGAAGTTGCTTCCCGAACTCGGTGTTCCACGCGAGAACATCGCCTTTATTTCGGGAATCGGCTGCTCAAGCCGCTTCCCATATTACATGAACACCTACGGATTTCATACCATTCACGGGCGGGCGGCGGCTGTGGCTTCGGGGCTAAAGGTAGCGAGACCGGAATTGTCAGTTTGGGTCATCACGGGCGATGGCGATGCGCTCAGTATTGGCGGGAACCACACGATTCACCTTTTGCGGCGGAATATTGACGTGAATGTGCTGCTTTTCAACAATCAAATTTACGGATTGACCAAAGGGCAGTATTCGCCGACCTCGCAGCATGGGCAGATAACCAAGTCGTCGCCATCGGGAACCCCAGGCTACCCGTTTGACCCTGTGTCGCTTGCGTTGGGTGCTGGTGGTTCGTTTGTCGCACGGGCGCTTGACCGTGATTTGAAACATCTTGGCATGATGCTTCGTCGTGCTGCTGAACACAAAGGCACGTCCTTTCTGGAAATCTACCAAAACTGCATTGTCTTCAACGACGGTGCATTTGAGAATTTCACCGATAAAGCAACCAAACCTGAGCACACCTTATTTCTGGAACATGGCAAACCACTTATCTTTGGTGCAAACAACGAAAAAGCAATCCGGCTGGACGGCTTGGAACCGCGTATTATCTCGCTGGAAAGCGGTGAATACTCACTTGACGATGCACTTGTCTATGACGAAACCAATCCCAATTTGGCATTTATCGTCGCCGGAATGAGCAGGAATCCTGATTTGCCGCGCCCTGTGGGTGTTTTTCTTGCCCTAAATCGTCCTTGTTTTGAGGAAGAACTCGCCGCACAGGTGCAAGCGGATATTCAAAAGCATAGCGCGGGCAAGCCTTTTCAGGCAAGTCTGGAAAATCTGTTTGCGTCGGATGATGAATGGCTCGTTGCCGTCGAATCATAAGCTATTGCGTATTTCTCCGAATAAATCTACTGACCAACTATGTTATACGCCGCATTTATACTGGGCTTTGCAGGAAGTTTTCATTGCATCGCAATGTGCGCCCCCATCACGCTTGCGTTCTCAGCGCAGAGCATGGCGCAGGGACGTTATCTTGTCAGTAGGCTCATGTACAACGTGGGGCGGATACTCACCTACACCACATTGGGATTGGCACTGGGGGCATCGAAAGATGTACTGGGCGCGATGCTGTTCGATATTCACCGATTCCAAGAGGCGCTTTCAATCACGATTGGCGTTGGGATGTTGGCAGTTGTTCTTGCACCAAATCGCTTTCGTGCAAAAATTATTGCCCTGCCTCTTTTGGCACGAGCATTGGGGCGTTTACGCGGGCGGATTGGCGGCGTGATGCGCTCTTCGCGCCTCGGCGGGCAATTTGTGCTGGGGCTACTGAACGGCTTGTTGCCATGCGGTTTCGTGTACATGGGGCTTGCAATGGCGGCAGTGGCGGGCAGCACACAAGACGCAGCAGCAACAATGTTCTTTTTTGGGCTTGGTACATTTCCCGCTATGCTCGGCGTGGCAGTCTTTGCGCGGCTTGTGGGAGCGCCAGTGCGCTTTGGAAGCGCAATGCGGCGTTTTGTGCCGATAGGGGCTTCGCTTGTGGCGGTGCTGTTCATTTTGCGCGGACTGTCGCTGGGGATTCCGTATATTAGCCCGAAACTGACGGCACAACCTGCTGGTATTGAGCAAGGATGTCATGTACCCAAATCACTTTTTCCTTAATAATTTCTATGCCCAATTCAGTGTTTCAAGCCTTATCACAAGATAAAATTGACACCTTCCGTAAGACATTTACACAACTTTCAAAAGAGCTTTTTACTGATACAAACAAGCAGAAATTAAGACACCCAGGTGAGTATGGTGCTTATAGAGAAAGAGCTTGCGTCGACTTTTTGACTATGTACTTGCCTTCGTATCTACAGATTGGAAATGGTTTTCTAATGAACAAGAATGAATCTGTTTCGACTCAATGCGATCTAGTAATATATGATCCTCAATATACACCCTTAGTTGAAGACAATGCAAAAAGACGATTTTTTCCTGTTGAAACGGTTGTTGGCGTTGGCGAAGTAAAATCAACACTGTCAAAGTCCAAATTTTATGACGCTCTTATTAAACTTGCGCATATCAAGCAGCTTAGAAAAATTGACACCCAAGGTATAATGAGACGTGCAAACCCAATATTGTTTGAAGAGCATGGTCATCATTACGACCAAATGATGACTTTTCTTATCTGCGAGAAATTAGACTTTGACTTAAAACATATTACTTCAGAGGTTGCAAAATATTATGATAAAGAAACCATTCCCATAGAATATCGTCATAATATGGTATTAAGTATTGAAGATGGGGTTCTGTGTTACAAGAACCAGTTAATAAGTCATGATGTTGCTTGGATGTATCCTTGGACGCGGAATAAACGAATGGGAAATCGCTTCGTTTCACCTGGCGAGAATAATCGAAATCATTTTGGTATTTTTACTTCATACTTATTCACAATATGTGCCAAATCCACCATATATTTTCCGGCAATTCAAGACTATGATACACCTCCATCTATGGGGAAATATGAGGATGAAATAGGATATGAGGAATTGGCTCAACGAGTTGAACAAACGCTCCAAGCAGCAAACAAGGAAGCATAAAGATTTTTGATAAATCTAAAGCAACTCCATTTTCATAGCCATTGTTAAAATTGTATTTGATTTCAAGCAAAAGCCGCATCAAAACGCCAGTTATGATGCGGCTTTCGTGCATTTCTACGTTGAGAAGAAAATTTATTTTCATCCCTTGTGTGATTTTTTGCTTTTTCTGCGAATCATAATGCAGAAACGATTTTTGCTACCGCTTGCTAATGCTGAGACTGCTTGCTCAAACAACCGCAAACCATGAATCTACCGACGCTGGAAGAGAAGTTTACTGCGCTTGTGCGCGAAAACAAAAAGCTCATTTACAAGGCGTGTCATTCTTATACCACCAACAAGGATGACTTCAAGGATTTGGAGCAGGAAATTATTGTGCAGCTTTGGAGAGCGTTTCCGCGCTACAATCCGGCGTATAAGCTCTCGACGTGGATGTACAAAATTGCGCTCAATACTGCTATTTCTTTTTATCGCAAAGAGAAGCAGAGACCGCCTCACAACACGCTTGATGGGCAAATGCTTGAAATTATTGCCGACCCCGTAAGCGATGAGGACACGGAATTGGAGAGCAACATTCAAGCGCTTCACACTTTCATTCAGCAGTTAGGCGAGATGAACAGAGCGCTCATGCTGCTCTACTTGGACGGTAACAGCTATAAGGAAATTGCCGATATTCTCGGCATTTCGGAAAGCAACGTCGCTACGAAAATCTCACGCATCAAACTCATTCTGAAAAAACAATTTTCCAACCTTTAACCCTCGTACTACCATGGAACTCGAAGAATTCAAAACCCTCTGGAGCCACTACGACAAAAAACTCGACCGTGCGCTCCGTTTTAACGCCGAAATGATGCGCTCCCTCACGCTTGGCAAGGTACAGTCGGCATTGAAACGCCTTGTGGTCTATCGCTCGGCGGAAGCCTTTGTTGCTTTTACTTTCACTGTATTGCTAGCAATGTTTATTGAAGGAAATATCAGCGAGTGGGCGCTTGCGGCTTCCGGTCTGATATTGTTTGCTTTTACCGTCGTCGGTTTGGCGGGGAATATCCAGCAAATTGTGTTTCTGAGCCGATTAGATTACGATGCGCCGATTATTATACTTCAAAAGCAGCTTCTCCATATTCGTTCTCACGCCCTGCTTCATGCACGGATAGCAGCTCTGTTGTTTCCGTTGTACATGGCATATCTTACTGTGGGATTTAAGGTATTATGGGATGTGAATATCGTGGAGACAAGAGATAGTGCGTGGTTGGCAACGCAAGCCGCAATCAGCCTTGTTTTTCTGGCTGCGGTCGTGTGGCTGTGGCGGACGGTGACGCACGAGAATATGCACATTGCGTGGGTGCGAGCCGCAATTCGGCAGATTGGCGGAGAATCACTTGCTTCGGCGCTGGCGCTCTTAGGAGAAATTGAGAAATTTGAGCGTGAAGACGAGGTACTTGCGCAAGAGGCATAAGCAAAATTCAAACAAAAAGCCGCATCACAACACCAGGTGTGATGCGGCTTTTGCTGTTTTGCCGTTTTATCGTACAACGTTCATTTGCCCCGTAATCATTCCCTGCTCCGTGCGCAAGGTGTAGTAATACGTGCCCGAAGGCAGTGCCGAAGCATCGAACTGGATTGTTTGCTGACCCTCTGCCTGATAGCCATTCGCAATGCTTGCAACCTCGCGTCCAAGCACATCGTGCAAACTCAAGCGAACATCAGAACTTTGTGGCAAATAGTACTCAATTCTGGTCATTGCGGCGCAGGGATTGGGGTAGTTCCGAATTGTCATGGCGGAGGTGGCAGCAGCTCCTTGTTTCTCGCGCACGGCGGTCGTGGTCAAAAGCGGAAGTTGGTCGAATGATTTCATCATCACATTATTCAGATGCTGCGCGTCGGCTTGGAACCACTGCGCCAGAACAGACGTGTAGATTTGGCGGAAATCGTATTGCATTTTCAAATTACCGTCTGCCAGAAGGTCGGTCAGGCTTGGATTTTTACCAATAATCCCGCCTTTCACAGGCGCACCGAAGAGAAACATTGGTCCCGCAGTGCCGTGGTCTGTGCCAAGACTGGACGTAGCGGGGCGGCGACCAAATTCGGAAATGGTCATGCCAAGCACCTTGTTTTCCAGCCCAAGTAATTTCAAATCTTGCTGAAACGTTTTCATACCGTCTGCCAAATACCCCAGCAAATTCGCATGAATGCCCGTTGTCAGGTCGGAAGGTTCGGCTTGCGACCAGTGCGTATCGAACCCGCCCAGATTCACAACGTACACCCGTGTTTGCAATCCACCAGCAATGAGACGCGCTACAATTTGAAGTTGGTCGGCAAGCGGATTTTTTCCTTTGTCGGGGTACTGCGCAAGATTACGTCCCTTCGCAGCAACAGCACGAATGCGGGTTGAGTATTTCTGCGACTGCGCTTGTACGTCGCGTATGAAGTCAATGCGATTGCCTGCCTTGCCCGTGCGCTGCGCCACGCTGCCGCCTGTCGCCGCCTGCCCGCTCACCAACTGGTCAAAGGCAGCGAGGTCTCGTATGGTTATGCCCATCGCATTCGCATTACCTTGTAGCGTGAGCGACATCGCACCACCGATTTCGATAGCAAGCGGGTCGGGGGTTTTATCGTTTGGATAACCCGTCGGATAAGTGGGCGCTTCATAATTGACAAAACGACCAAGCCAGCCCGAAGGCAAGTATTGGTCGGTATCCGAAGCGGTAAACCAAATATCAGTTGAGCGAAAGTGCGATTGATTCACGGTTGGGTAAGATACGCCGTTGACGATTGTCAATTTACCATCATCGAAGAGCGATTTAATAGGCGCAAATGCAGGGTGCAAGCCCGTGGAGTCGTTCAGCTTGGTAATGCGATTCTGCGGAATGGCGACTGCCTGACGGATGCGGTAATAGTCCGATGCTTGGTCAAGCGGAATAAGTGTATTGATGCCATCATTTCCGCCGCTTAGCTGAATAAGCACCAGCACACGGTCTTGCGCTGCGGCAAGCATAGCAACGTGCTTGAGCGTTGGCGATTCGGCAAATGTTCGCGTAGCAAAGCCGTCAAGAACAAGCGGTAAACCGATTGCTGCGGAACCCAGTCCGGTGAGAAAGTCTCTACGTTTCATACGATGAAAAAATAAAAGTAACGAAGAAGCAAGTTTTGATAAGGCTTTGAGAGCAGAACGATGAGAACAAATGCAGGTTAGACTAAGTGCGTTTCGGGCATTTGCAGCACGAATTTTAGAACGTTGTCAATGCGGGACTGCACTGCCTGGCGCTTTGCGGCGTTGTCGGGGTCAAGGGAATAAAAACTCCAGTTCATATCCCACGCACCGCGAGCGTTGAAGAAGCCTGGCGCGAGCACTTCGTCCATGAGATACAATTTCTGCTCTGACGTGAGCGTAACACCCGTCAAATCCACCGAGAGCTTATCCACCAAATCGTCGCCATTCGAGGGAGACGTGCAAACGTCTTTGGCAAACGTAATAGAATCTACTGCAAAGCGCTTCATACCTTGACTCGTGGTGATAGTGAAGCCATTCAAAAGTTTATCGGTAAAGTCATTGCGCGATGCCAGAGTTGCCGTGTTCATCCAAAGCCTGTCATAGAGCGGTGTTTGATAATATGCTTTCCATCCGGCAACGTTTGGGTGATTCAAAATGCCCATTTCTTGCACGTCAGCATTTTGCCAGAGCCATTTCATAAAATTGTAGTAACCGGGCGCATCGCTTATTTGATTCGGTATTGCGGGCGTAAGGTATTTGCTGAAATAATTCACGGTGCTCACCACAAGGTCTATCGGGCTTTTGACCATTGCGCCGATATTTGCGGTATCAAAAAAATGCTGGCTTTTGAAGAGCATTTCCAGCACGGGCTTCATTTCCCAATTGCTGCCTCTGAACGTATTTGCTAGTTCCCCAATGACTTCTTTTTCGATGGTCGCGTCAATTTCCGTTCCCACAAACCACACGTAGAGCTTGCGGCAGAAAAACCGCGCCGTTTCGTCTTGTTTGAAAATCATATCCAGCAGCTCATCCACTTCCTTTGCGCCGTCCGCTCCGCTTTTTCCGCGAATGAGCGTGTTTTGATACGATGCCGAAAACTGCTTGTCTTCCGTAACGTGGTTATCAGGCACAAAGCGCGAAGTAACGGTCTCAGGGTCATCTACCCAGCCCGTAAGCACACGTGCCGCAGCACGAACATCTTGCTCAGTATAATTGGTGTAATTGCCCGCCGCAACTTCAGCACCTTTGCCAATGGTGAACAATTCTTGAAGCTCGCGTCCGTAATTTTCGTTGACACTTGCTTTAGTATTGGTGTTGCCGTTCAAATACCGCAGCATTGCTGGGTCAACAGTGATTTCTTTGAGGAGTGTGCGCACGTTTCCAATGGCATAGCGGCGCAACAGAGCGTTCTGACGGTACAAATAGCGTGCGTCCTGCACGGCGGGGTATGACGAAACGAGAAGATTATGCCAAAAAAGTGTCATTTTTTCTCGCAAAGATACGCCGTCATTCAGCATAAAACCTGTCCACCACGATTTTAGATGCTCATTGTAAACAGCGTCTTTATCGCGGTTATAGTTTTTATCGTGCCATGTCAAACCCGTTTCGGGGTCAACGGGCGGCGCGGGAATGGGTTTGTCGGAGAGCAGCATCGCAACAAAGTTTGTCGCAGAGCGTCCCGTCCATGCTTTGATATTATCCGTGGTGGGAGCAAACGTAGCACGCCTGAGCAAGTGTTTGACACGGCTTTCATCCAATACCCCGGTGTATGCGTCCATTAAAGCCATAAAAATTCTATTTTTGTAAAAAATAAACAGTCATATTTTTTTGTGAAAATACGGAATATTTTACTCAGGGACAATCAAAACAAAACCGCATGACGGCTCTTGCCATTATGCGGTTTGTTTTATTCTACCACTCGTTCTTCGGCTGTGGTCATGCCCTTGTGAGGCTCTCTTTTTCATCACAAGTGGAAAGGTGTTGTTATGCGCCGAGAAGAGCAGCAAAGTTATACGTGACCATGGATGCAGTGATTGAAAAGCGCGAGGCAAAAGAATGGTGAGGCAACGAGAGGTGATGAAACAGTGTGTCCGGGGTAGGGAGTGTAGTTCCATCGGCATTTGCCGCACCATCATAATCTTTGTGCATCGTGCCAAAAAAGCGTCCTCCCGACGAGGTAAAGTGATGAAACAAAGCATACCAGAATGTAGTTCCATCAGGCATTCGGGACGACAAATAGCCTGCCAGATGTCTCAGCCAAATGTCAAAGTTCGATACGCTGTCAAAGTTCAATGCGCTCAATAGCGCTTACCCAATGGTCTTCCGTAAGTGTGCCGTGAGCAAATTCACTTACAACACGAAAGACGGTATCCGAAAAACCACCAATATTCAAAATATCATCGCGTTCGGCAGCTTGCGTGGTTAGAGAGGGTTGCAAATCCAAGCAAACAAGCCGTGCGTGCGGATTGCGCGTTTTGAAAATGCTCCATTCGTGCATAAGCGCAGTGGAGCGGTAGGACTGCTTATCTATCCACGACTCGTTATCCGAGACGAAAAGAACAAGTGTTCCCAAAGCATTGTGCTCGTTCAAATATCGCAAAGCCGCGCTGCAATTCGTTCCGCCGCCATTGATGGCAGCAAGTCTCTGTGCATTCGTCATCACGCTATCGTTAGCATTCAAGCGGGTTTTGACCACGTGCTGCTCGAAGGGAATGACTTCTGCTGATGGATTCTTGCGCAAAACCGATGATGCAACCAAGCCCGCAACGTCTATGCAGCGCACGCTTGTCGTTGCGCCTTTGCGTTCGCCGGTAATGGGCGATTGCATTGAGCCGGAAACATCCACGCAAATAAAGACTTTGCCGTCCAGTGCAGGAACATTGCTCGTTGCTGTTTCCATTGCCGCTTCCAGAGCATTTTCGATGCGGCGAAGAGCATCAAACAACTGAGTACGTTTAGCGCCGATTTGTTGTGCGTTCATTCCGTTCGTGTTTGCCGACTCGATAAGTGCATCTGCCGTTGTAATATTCCGATATGCGGTCAGCAGTTGATATGGAAACGCCTTTGCACGTTGAATTTCATCAACATCTTGCAAGCGTGTTACGATGCGCTCCACAGCCTGAGTATCTTCCAGTACGCCATGACGGGCAAAGGTATTGATATTCATGCGAAGCGTCTGCCAGCTTGCGTTTGCGGCTATTTGCATCCAATCGCGCTTGGAAAGTGGTAAGGATGTAAGCATTTGAAAGGGTACGTTTGGCAGAGATTCCGTGTCGCCCCGCTTAAATGCTTCATAGTCGCGGACAATTGAAGGTAAATCTTCCTCCACGTATTCTTTGCCAAGCAAATAGCCGTAGAGAGCGCGGCGTGATGCGGTCTTAGGCGTAGGATGCACCATTTTAATTACGTCGGCGATAGACGGGTCATTACCGAGAGAGTTTGTGAAAATCTGCTCGTCGGTGCGGTTCTCGAACCATTCCAAAATCAATTTTTTGGGTAATGTTCCGAACGACTTACGCCCCGTCATGCCGGAACGCATGATTTGAACAAAGGAGCGGAGCATTTTGCCATTGTCAATCACTCGCGGAAAAACAGCCTTGAGATATTCCGTGTCTTCCATTGTGGTCAAGAGCGCCACCAAGAGTGCCGATGAATCCTTCATAAAGGCTTGCTCACGGGCATAGACGGCGGTTTGTGCGATAAATTCTGTCGAAATGAAATTCTCCCAAGGGCTTCCGGGAGCGCTGCACAGCGCAAGAATTTGCTCAAGTTGATTTTCTGCGCTCGCATAAAATGTCCCGTTCAGGCAGCCTGTGGCAACATATTGCGCAAGAGCGTGTTTCGGAGAAAGCTGATATGCTTTGCCGCCAGCCTCGTTGTGTGTGTTCGCTTTCGGTGAGTGGCTGCTTGGTAGCAAGCTCCCGATAAGCGATTGAAAGAGTCGTTTGTTAGCCATGCGCGGTAGTCCTGAGAGATGGGACATTATGAGATTTATGCAACGAACAATGAATAATCGTTCATCTGGCAATTCCCAAGAACCGTGCCAATTCATCCAAGTGGCTTCAGCACGTCATTGTAACACATTTTTGGGCAAAAAAGTGTGGCGTTTTGCTGACAGTGTGAAGGAAATCGGACACATTTCTCCTTGACACAGCCCAATATGCGAGACAGCCTGCGAGGCAAGTGTTTTGAAATGAAACAAGTACAAATGCCCATTAAACGCCGCAAGTCATCCCACGGCTATTCGCTACCCGTGAGATGACTTGCTTTTTAACGATTATGTAC
>CALCNX010000155.1 GCA_937899715.1 uncultured bacterium
GTCAATTTACCATCTACAAAACCGTTCAAACCATATCCCGTTCCCACCCACACAACTCCGGCACTGTCTTCGGCAATACAGCGTATGCGGTTATAGGTTAAACCGTTTGCAGTGGAGAATACTGTGATGGCAGCACCTTTTGTGCGACGATACGCCAGCCCGCGCTCGGTGGCGAACCACATTCCGCCATTTCTATCTTCATAAATGCTGTACACGATATTGTTACAAAAGCCATTGTGCTCGTTCAGGCTTTCTAAGAGGCGTTTGCTCTTTACATCAAAACATTGCACACCACCACCACTTGTCCCCAACCACAGATGCCCCGCACGGTCTTCATACATAGAGCGCACGATATTGTGCCCAAGACCATTCTTTTCGGTGATAGTTTCTATTTTCCCGTCGGCAAATTTATATGCGCCCGCGCCCGCCGTTGCAGCCCAAAGTGCGCCCGCACGGCTTTGCATGACGGCGAAAACTTTATCCATGCCAAGACCGTTTGCTGTATCCAGCATTTCCACAGAACCGCGACGTAACCTGTTTATCCCACCGTTATTGGTTCCAATCCAATACTCGCCTTCTCGTCCAAGCCAGAGAGAGCGAACGGAATTATGCGACAGATTCCCATTTTCCACGGTCAGCGCCGTCAATTTTCCATGATGCCAAACCTGTACTCCGCTATTATGCAACCCTATCCATATCGCACCGTTAGCTTCTTCCTGCATCACAAACGCATCTGTTTCCAACAGCCCCTGCGCCGTCGTGAGCGGATGCCAAGCATCATTTTCTCCTTCTCGCTGCACATAATACAAGCCCGCTAAGGTTCTCACCCACACCCGTCCCTGTGAGTCTGCAAGCAAGAATCTACGAGGCTCGGCAGGAAATTGCCGGACGTTTGCCGAATAAGACTTTCGCCCAAACGCATACACGCTCCACGCCTGACCGCGCAAGGAAGCAATACTTTTGCCGCACACTATCCACAGCGCAGAGTCGCGCCCGACTATCATGGAAGAAATGGGGGCTTGGTCTAACTCAGCGGGCAGTGGCACAGAGCGCATGATTCCTTGATAATACACCGACAAGGTATGCTTTCCGGCAAGCCAAATGCGCCCTGCCGAATCTTGCGCAATGACCATCACACTGTCTCCAGCAAAGTTCGGCGGGCAGAAAATTTTGCGCGATTTCCCGTTCGCATACACATACAAACCGCTTGGCGAACTTGCCCAGAGCGTATCGGTTCTATCCATAAAGCCCATATACCATCGTGCTTGTGCGGGTGCGGCATCAATCTTGACCTCGTGAAAAACACCTCTATCACAAAAAAAGAAATGATGTTCAATTGAGTTTCCCCACAAGCGACCGCGAGAATCTTCCCAAATTCGACCAATCGAATTTTCGTGAATAGCGGGCGTGTTGCTATTGTTGAACACGGTAAAGCGATGACCATCGAAACGCGCCAAGCCCTCGTGCGTTCCAATCCACAAGTACCCATCGCTTGTTTGCCGAAGCGCAAGCGCAGAGTGGTGCGGTAAGCCCTCGTCGGTTTGCCAGACCGTACGCATCAATCGCTCAGGCACCGAAAAAATTTGGCGTTTCTCGGTGTCTGAGGAAATAGGCTGCGACAACGCACCTGTCGGGCAAAATACCGCAAGGCAAACTATGAGGCTGAATTGCTTCCAAAAGTGCCGTAAAGCCGTGCCGCCCTCTAAAAACTGAACAAACATTGAGTGTGAATAGGTGGAGGTGTAAACAGGTAATGGTAGTGAACTGATGGAATTTACGGAGCAATCGGCAATTCTACAATAAAGGTTGCGCCTTTGCCCAATTCCGATTCGCATCGGACGCTGCCATTCATTGCCTCAACCATCTTTTTGACGATACTCAAGCCCAGTCCCGTACTGTGCTCGCCGCCCGTCGGACGTGCTGAGAGACGAGCAAATTTCCCGAACAGTTTCGTCTTGTCGTCTTCGCTCAAGCCCGGTCCTTCGTCTTGAATTTCGACTCGCACCGCCCTCTCGGTCTTGCGTACACGCATAAACACATTTTTTTGCGGCGGCGAGTATTTGATGGCGTTGGAAAGAAGATTGTCAAGCACCTCACGAGTTAAATTGTTATCTCCTGACACAACGAAATCCTTTGCCGTTTGGTTTGGTGTTTCGTAATGAATACGGATATTTTTAGCGGCAGCGCGTTGTTCATAGTCAGCCACAAGTTCCCGCGCCACCGTATTGAGGCATATCTGGGTAATATCCACTTTCAGTGCACCACTTTCGATGGCGTTAATGTCCAGAAGATTAGTAATAATCCCCGTCATACGCTGAACAACGGTTTCAAGCGCACCCATTTGTCCGGCAATCTCGTCGGAAGTCATTTTTTGATGATATTTCCTGACGCGCGAAGCCGTCATCAGCATAGATGCGAGCGGGTTTTTAAGGTCGTGTGCGGCAATGCCCAAAAACTCATTTTTCTCGTTGTTGAGCTGTTCAAGCTGACTGTTTTTCTCCTGCAATGACGTATTTGCGACCTCAATTTCGCGGGACTGGCGTTCAATCTCCGCTTTCTGACGGCGTTGTACACTATTCAAGCGTAACAATACGCCCGCAAAAGCCAGCACAAACACCAAGCCACCACCGATGCCGAAACTTATGCGTCGTTGAACGTCATTATCCTTGCGCAGCACATCAGTTTCCATGCGCTGTTTGTCTAGTTGATAGCCAAATTCCACTGCCGCAAGGCGCTGTTTACTTTCGTCATTAAAAAGGGAATCGTGGTAAGCCACTGCAATTTTATACGCAGCAAACGCCCCTTTGCTGTCGCCTTTGGCATCATAGGCGGCAGAGAGGGCTTCTGCTGCGGCTTTTGCCTCTCGTTTCAAACCGTACTTGCGAGCGGTTTCTAATGCACGACGGGCAAAGTCCAGCGATTGCGCAGTGCTTCCCATCAAACGATACGTCTCGGAAAGCGCAGCCAAGCTACGACTCACCGTAGAGTTATCAGGAATATTTTCGGCTATGGCAAGAGCGCGAAAGAGAGTTGTAAGCGCCTGTTGGAGCTGCTTGCCATTCTGCTCAATGATTCCAATACTCAAGAGAGCGCTGGCAACGTCCGCTTTTACGCTTGTTTCTTCAGCATTTTTGACCGCCCTGCGTAGATAATCTAGTGCCTCCGCCGTTCTGCCTTGCTTGCGATAGATAGAACCCAGATTGAGCAGAACCGTTGACAAACTAGCTCTGTTACTGCTTTCATACAAAGGAAGAGACTTTTGATAATACTCCTCAGCGCGTGCAAGATTATTCTGCCGCTCGTACAAATCGCCAATATTATTGAGCTGAACGGCAATACCATTCACATCATTAATTTCCTCAGCAATTTTCAACGATTGAAAGTAGTAACTCTGCGCCTCGGCGTATTTGCCCTGCCGAGAATATACAATGGCAATATTGTTCAATACTGAACTCGTCAAAGATTTATCGCCTATTTCACGGCTTATCGTAAGCGCTGTGGTATATGCTTGCATTGCTTCCACAAACCGCGAGCGCTGCCAAAAGGATGTTCCCACTTGCTTATAGGCATCCGCCAAACCAGCCTTAAAGCCCACTTTTTGTGCAATTTCCAACGCTTGTCGTGCATAAATTTCCGTTTGGTCGGGGCGGCTCAAAACCAGCGCAAAAGCAAGGTCGTTCAGAGTATTAACGCGAGTCGTATCCGCCAGTGGTATTTGAAGCACGGCACGCATAGAATCAAGCCCACCATGCTGTGCTTTCAACGGTACAAAACCAGTCACCGCAATCGTGCAAAGGGTAATAATGCGAGAGGTAACAATGCGAACTGTCATATGCAATGGAGATGAGAGTAAAAGTAAAACGATAGTTTCATTGATAACACAAATTTTCGTAGAGTATATTCTTTGGTTCATCAGGGATTGCATTACGTTTCTTCAATTATCACCGTGCTGTTTCGCGTATTTGAAGAAATTGGCAGTTCCACAATAAACGTCGCACCTTTGCCTAACTCTGATTCGCACCAGACACGCCCGTCCATTGCCTCAACCATTCTTTTGACGATGCTGAGTCCCAGTCCCGTACTGTGTTCGCCGCCCGTCGGACGTGCTGAAAGGCGGGCAAATTTTCCGAAGAGTTTTTTCATATCACCCTCGCTCAAGCCCGGACCTTCGTCTTGGATTTCGAGGCGAATGGATGCGTTTGCAGTGTCTGCTTTGAGGCGCACAAACACATTTCTCCTAGGCGGTGAGTATTTGACTGCATTGGAAAGTAGATTGTCCAGCACTTGATTAAAAACCTGCTCGTCGGCAGCGA
>CALCNX010000156.1 GCA_937899715.1 uncultured bacterium
TGATTCGACTTTTGCTCAGGAGATTGGCGAAAAAATGACTTTCCAAACAGACTCTAAGTGCCCGCCCGTGGTCGCCTCTTGAAATATATCAGAGAAAAATGTGCTCAGGTTCAAGAATCGTTTCACAAAGTGGTCTTTTTATTGTATTTTTTTGCTCACCATTTTTTTAGGTTCACGCTCGTACCGCAAAAGCATCACTTTTTTCATCACCTCAGGTTGTATGCTCGGTTGATTGCTACGCTAACAAGTAGCGTCTTCAGGTACATAGATTTAGGCACACAAATTGTGGCAACCATTGCATTGCAAAAAAACAGACCTCGCTCTGCGGTCGGGTCGTGTTTTTGTGACATTTCACTCCACCCTTACGTCCCCGGCAAATGCTATGAATCTCTTACATAACCTTTCCATGAGCAAAAAATTTGCCGTGGTCATCACAGGGTTTATGATACCCATTGCGATTTTACTGTTTTTTTTCATCCAAGAAGCAGATAAAGCCATTCAATTCGCAGAAAAAGAAGTTGAGGGCGACACGTATTTACGACCCCTGCGCGGACTGATGACGCAACTCTCGTATCACCGCCTTTATGCGCTGCGGGCAACCGCAAACGACGCCCAGGCACAGGAGCTTCTTAGCAAAATAAGAGAAAATATCGAATTGCTACTCAGGGATTTACGAAAGCAGGATGAGCGCTATAATGCGTCGCTCAGTATTGGCGGGCGGGCGAAAAAAGTAGAAAATCTATGGCAAATTTTGAAGGGGAAAGCTACGTCGCTCACACCCGACCAAATCAAGTCCGAGCACGATGCATTGGTTGCTGAAGTCAGAGCGCTTGTGGTCTGGGTGGGCGACAAATCAAATCTGATTCTTGACCCTGACCTTGATTCGTATTACATCATGGATGCCGTTCTCATTCGGCTCATGGATGATATTGACTTAGTGCATCAATCTCTCTATGGCATTGAGCATACACTCCGGCAGAATCAGAATATGGGACTCGCTTCGCCCAATGACCGCTCCGATGCAAAGGTGCTTTTGGTACTCATGACTGCACACACGGTGGGGTTGGAAGGGGATTTTTCCACTGCTTACGATAATAATACGCTTGGCAACCTCAAAACGAGGCTCAACGGCACCTTCCGAGAACACATCGCCGCCAAACGCGCCTACCAAAGCGCCGTCAACGATAAATTTGTTTTGACTGACATCACGCAACTCACCCTTAGCGAGATTGACCCTTTGGCGAGCACCTATATTCGCACCAGTGATGAACTCTGGTACAATTCCGTCAATGAGCTTGATGCGCTATTGTATGCTCGTATTGAAGGCTTCCGTATGCGCTTGGTGGTCAATATTGTGGTGGTTGCGTTCATTTTAATGTTGGTCATGTTTATTGTTCACCGCATTGTCCGCGATATGCGATTCTCGGTCGAAGACCTTGTTCAGACCACGAATCGCGTCAAATCAGGCGATCTCGCCGCACAATCGTCTATCAAGGGTGACGATGAATTCGCCAAACTTGCTGAGGCTGTCAATGCCATGATAGAGCGCATTAAAACAGGTGTGGGAGAGCTTCGTGTAGAAAAAACAACAATTCAAAAGCGTGTGGATGAAGCTGTCCGGGATTCGGAAGAACAGCGTACCTATTTGTCAAAAAGTACGCAAGTTCTCTTGCACGAAATGGAATTGTTCGCACACGGCGACCTGACGGTGCGTCTGCACCACGACCGCAAGGATGACATTGGTGCCCTGTTTGCGGGCTTCACACAAGCAGCGACCAATCTCCGTTCAACCGTTGAGAAAGTCTATGAAGCCGTCAATGCCACCGTAAGCGCCAGTACGCAAATTGCCGCCAGCAGTAATCAAATCTCGACCGGAGCACGCCGCCAGTTTGAAGAAATCTCTTCTATTGTAGCGGCGATTGCGGAAATGAGCCAAAGTATCAACGATAACTCTCGCCTCGTGATGCTTGTGTCTAATTCCGCACAGGATGCCGGAACCATGGCAAAAGAAAGCGGGAATGTCCTTGCGGCAACAGCACGCGATATTACCAACGTGGCGAGTATTGTCGAGGCATCCGCAAAGACCGTGCAGCAACTTGGCGGGCAGAGCCAAGAAATCGGCGAAATTATTCAGGTTATTGACGACATTGCCGACCAGACCAATCTTTTGGCATTGAACGCCGCTATTGAAGCCGCTCGCGCCGGTGAACAAGGCAGGGGCTTCGCCGTTGTTGCCGATGAGGTACGAAAACTTGCCGAACGCACAACCAAAGCAACAAAGCAGATTTCCGACATGATTCAGCATATTCAAGAATCCACCGAAGAGGCTGTACAGACTATTCAGAAAGGTATCAGCGAGGTTCGGCGAGGGAAAGAGTCTGCCGACCGCGCACAAGGAACCGTTGTCGGTATTATTGAGCGCTCACGCAGTGTTGCCGATGCAATAATGCAAGTGGCTGCCGCCACTGAAGAGCAATCGCAAGCAAGTGAAGAAGTATTGCGCAACGCTGAAGTTATCAAACAAATCACCGAAACAACATCTGCGGGGATTATTCAAATCGTCCGTGCCGTTGAGGATGTAAGTAAATTGGCAGTGCATCTTGAGGCGATAGTACGGCAGTTCAATATCGGCACGACCACTCAAAAGCATCAGAAAAAAACGCCCGCGCCGACGGAGCAAGCAACACCATTAGGAGCAACCTTTAACTCGTCTCCAAATTTACTTGTCTGATTTTTGCGAAAATTTTCCCATTTTACTGATTACAATTTGCTTAACATTTTTGCTCAATGTAATCAAGGAACGCTATGCACTACGAATTTAGCACCGAACACAACACTCTCTTTACCAACTTGGCATCGAAACTACGCACTGTTGGTATCACCTTCATTGTGCTGGGAGTACTACAAAGTTTTCTTGCGCTTATCAACGCCGGAACCTTCGGCATCATTACCGGTGTTGCCGGTGGTGTTCTTTTTGCTGTGATTGGTGTGCTGATGGTCAATGCCGCTAGTTCCTTCAAACTTATCGTGGATACCGAAGGGCAGGATATTGACAATCTCATGCAGGCGCTTCGTTCCTTGCTTTCGATGTACACCGTTCAGTTCTGGGCGCTTGTTACGTCGGTATTACTCGTGCTTCTCGTTGTTATCCAGGCAATCATAGCGCTTTCCGCAATTTCAAGTCGTCATTAGGATGGTGTCAAGGTTCGTAGTGTAAGTATAATTATTTCCATCCGACAACGTAAAGAATACGAACTTAATCGTGTAGCTCATCGTCAAGACGAGCTACACGTTCGGTATTGTTAGCAGCTGCAACTTTCGTATTGGGCTGCTGTCCAACAATTACTTCCCACCACTGTTTTCACTTCACGCCATGAAAAAGATTGTTTTTGGGTACGCTTTTATTCTTGCTTTTGTACTGCAAAGCGCTCTATCACTGACATCTGCTCCGCTTCGTACTATTCTCGTCAGCAAACACGCGAAGTTTTCTCTCAGCCCGCAGACTCTCACGCTCAAGCCGGGCGAGGAAGCGACGCTCAAACTCACCATGACCATTGATGCAGGCTGGTACACCTATGGGCTTATTCCGCGCAAGGACAAAGACGGTCTGGGTCCGCAAGCAACCGAAATCAGCATCGCACCCGCGAAAGTGTTGGCATTGGCGGGCAAAGTGAGAGCACCAAAACCCAAGCAAAAATTTGACCAAGGCTTTCAAATTGACATTGATTACTACGAGGGAGAAGTTGTTTTCACTATTCCCGTAAAAGCAGCCTCCACTCTTGCCTCCGGCAAATATAGTGCGACGCTGACTGTTACCTCCATGACTTGTGACACTGAGCGCTGTCTGCCGCCCACCGACGACGAAATTCCGCTCACGATTACCGTCAAAGAAGGTGTAGCAGCCCAAAACACAGCATCTCCGGCAGATACAACAACGCAGCAAGCCGCCACACTCCAACAGCCAAGCAATCCAGCAGCAACGAATCAAGCATCAGGTAGTCAACCAACTGCGAGCCAAGTTTCCAAGCCCCAAACAACGGAATCCCAAACTGAAATTGCTCAAAAGCGGAGCGAAGGTATTTGGGCATTTTTGCTTTTTGCGATGGGCGCAGGAGCTTCCGCATTGCTGACACCGTGCGTGTTCCCGATGGTTCCGATAACAGTGTCATTTTTCACAAAACGGGCTGAAAAGCAGCGCGGACGCGGCTTGCGTGATTCGCTTGTTTATGCGCTCGGCATTGTATTTACCTTTACGGCGCTCGGGTTTTTCTTATCGCTCATTTTTGGCGCAACGGGTATTTCGGACTTTGCGGCAAATCCGTGGGTGAATGTGGCTCTGGCACTGGTGTTTGTCCTTTTTGCCTTTAATCTTTTCGGCGCGTTTGAAATCCCGCTCCCCAATATGCTGCTCAATCGCATGAACAACGCAGCCGGAAGCGGTGAAAGCGTTGGCGCGGTTGTGCTGATGGCGGTTACATTTTCAATTACGTCCTTCACCTGCACTGTCCCATTTGTGGGCGCTGCGCTCATTTCTGCATCAACGGGCGAATGGTTTTATCCGCTTATCGGCATGGCGGGATTTTCTTCGGTTTTTGCACTGCCGTTTGTGCTGCTGGCGCTGTTTCCTTCTGCCATGCAGCGCCTTCCCAAAGCTGGTGGCTGGATGAACAACGTGAAAGTCGTGATGGGCTTTTTAGAAATTGCCGCCGCGATGAAATTCATTAGCAATAGTGATTTAGTCTGGGCGTGGGGCGTTCTTTCGCGGGATGTCTTTTTGGCAATATGGATTGGCTGCGCGGTGATGATAACGCTGTATGTGCTGGGTGTGTTTCGCTTTCCGCACGACAGCGAAGTCAAAAGCATCGGTACGCCGCGAGCAGTCATTGCGCTTATCTTTGCGTCACTTACCTTCTACCTGATTGCGGGCTTAACGGGTAAAAAACTTGGCGAACTCGACGCATTTTTGCCTCCAATGGACTATGAGCGTATTATTGGGAAAGCGCCTAATGACGGAAGTTCCGAGAAGAGTGGGGCAAGCCGACAAGCCCCAAACAATCAAGCGCTCAACACTCATACTCCCGAAACATGGATACCAAGCTATGAAACGGGGCTGGCAGAGGCAAAACGCACGGGGAAGCCTGTATTTATTGATTTCACGGGCTTCACCTGTACAAATTGTCGGTGGATGGAAGCAAACGTCTTTCCCACGCCGGAGGTGCAGGCACTTATGGGAAGTATGGTCAAAGTGCAACTTTTCACCGACCGCAAGCAAGAGCCGTATCTATCGCACAAAAAGCGCCAGTTGGAGCAGTTTGGTTCCATTGAGCTTCCTCTCTACGTGCTTCTAAAGCCCGACGGTACGGTGATTGCGACGAAAGCATTTACCCGCGATAGAGCAGAATTTGTCGCATTCTTGAAAAAAGCGTTGTAGCGCCACTACCAACTTCTCACGAAAAGCAGAGGGAAAGCAGTGTTCATGCGCTTTTTACCGACCATTGAGAAAATAGCGCGGCTTTTGCTGGAAAAGAAACTCCGGCTTGCGCTCATACTGCTGGCGATTATTCCGCTTTCAGGGACGCTGGGTTATATGCTCGTCGAGCATTGGAGCGCCTTTGATGCGCTTTACATGACGATGATAACCGTAACAACGATTGGTTACGGCGAAACTCATCCCCTTTCTCCCGGCGGGCGGGCATTTACGATACTGTTTATTCTCTTTGGCGTAGGTATTGCGGCATATTCGCTGACGATTTTGGTCGAATCAATCTTGCGCCCCGAACTTATTACCAATAGCATCAACAAACGAAAACTTCGCTCTATGCAGCACCACTACATCATTTGCGGCTATGGTCGTTCCGGCAGTCGCATAGCGAAAGAGCTTCAGGAATTAGGCAAGCAAGTGGTCGTGGTCGAGCAAGCAGAGGAAAAATTAGCAGCAATTCAAGCTGCGGGCATTGTGGGAATCATCGGCAATGCCTCGGACGAAGAAATACTGCTTAAAGCAGGAATTGAGCGGGCTGCCGGGCTGGCAACATCTTTAGACAGCGATGCGGCGAATATTTTCGTCACGCTAACCGCACGAGGACTGAAGTCCGACCTCTATATCGTTGCCCGCGCCGACCAATACTCATCGCAAAGCAAGCTCAAACGTGCCGGAGCCGATGCCGTGCTTTCTCCCCAAGAAATCGGTGCCGTGCGGATGACCCATATGCTTTTGCAGCAGAATGTGATTGATTCTTTTGAACTCGTCACCAGGCGCATTGCGCTTGATGTTTCTGTGAAAGAATTGCGCGTAAGCGATTATCCTGAGTTTATCGGAAAGACGATTGACACGCTTCGTATTCGCCAACGCTTCAACGTCATTATCTTTGCCATTAAGCTCCCCGATGAAACCATGCAATTTCCAGCGCAAGTTGACACCGTGCTGGATGGCGCAATGACGCTGATTATTGCCGGCGTGAGCGATGACGTAATGAAGCTATCCCTTGCTTAATTTGCTACCACACCTTAATCCTTTCTATTCCGTGAAAATACTCTCTTCCGACGAACATTTATTGCGAGCGGTCGGTGCTTTTGCCGACGAAAACGGCGTAGAAATTTACGTTGTTGGCGGCTACGTGCGTGATGCACTCCGCGCTTCCCCGCGCAAAGACCTTGATTTCACGCTCGTCGGCGATGCAGTGCAATTTGCAAGACGTTTTGCCGAACGCATGAACACACACGCCGTCGTCTATGAGCGCTTCCGCACGGCACTTGTACCGATTCACACACCCGATGGCTTGTACCAATGTGAGTTTGTCGGTACGCGCAAGGAAGAGTATGAACCTCATTCGCGCAAACCGATTGTGAGCGAAGGAACATTCGAGGATGACCTCCGCCGCCGTGATTTTACGGTCAATGCGATGGCAATGTGTCTCAACGCTGCCGAGTACGGCACGTTGGTAGATATGTTCGACGGCAAAGGCGATATGGAGCGCCAGCTTTTGCGCACCCCGCTCGACCCGCATATCACCTTCAGCGACGACCCTTTGCGTATGATGCGAGCCGCTCGGTTTGCCGCACAGCTTGGCTTCCGTGTGGACGATGCTGCACTTGCAGCCATGCAAGATATGGCGGGGCGCATCACGATTATCTCGCAGGAACGCATCACGGACGAATTTCTCAAGATACTTGCCGCCCCGAAGCCGAGCATTGGACTGGCGCTGCTTTTTACTACGGGGCTGATGGAACATATTTTTCCCGAAATTCATGCTCTGGCGGGCGTAGATTTGAAGCGGGTGGAAGGTCATGCGTATCGGCACAAGGACGTTTTTTATCACACCTTGCAAGTTGTGGATAATGTTGCTGTGGCGAGTGATAACCTGTGGCTACGCTTCGCAACGCTCATGCACGATATTGCGAAACCGAAGACGAAACGTTTCATGAGTGGCATCGGCTGGTCGTTTCACGGGCACGAGGAAGTGGGCGCACGGTGGCAAGACCGCATTTTTCGCAAGCTCAAACTACCCCTGCACCACTTAGAATATGTCAAAACGCTTGTGCGCTTGCACCAACGCCCAATGGCGCTGGTGGACGAGGAAGTAACCGATTCTGCTATTCGCCGCTTGATAGTCCAAGCCGGGGAAGCGGGCGAAACGGCGCTCAACGACCTTTTCACGCTGTGCCGCGCCGATATTACGACAAAGAACCCCAAACGCGCCGAGGAGTATTTGCAGAACTATGAATTGGTCTATCAAAAAACGCTTATCGTGCGCGAGCGTGATAATCTTATGGCGTTTCAGTCGCCCGTACGCGGCGAGGAAATTATGAAACTCTGCGATTTACCGGCTTCGCGGGCAATCGGCATCTTGAAAACGGCGGTAGAAACGGCAATTCTGGAAGGAATCATCAGCAACGAGTACGAAGCAGCAAAAAATTATCTTCTTGCCAATAAAGATGCCATTTTAGAACAGATAGACGCGCCCTCCAATAGGCGTGGCGACGTGGAGCGGCGTTTGGCAGAAAAGCGCGAAGCAACGCGAAAACGAGTGCGAAAATAAGCACGTGATTTCTTCGTGCCTACGACCTCCAAAGAGATTTCTACTGGATTTTTACCCTATATTTCGTTACTTTGTGGGGATATGACAGCAACTTTGTCTTTTTCACATTTCACAATGTCCGCTCTATGAAACTTCCTACAAGTGGTTGGATTTGGATGAATGGTGAGTTTGTCCAGTGGCAGGATGCCAAAATTCACGTTTTATCACACGTTGTGCATTACGGCACAAGTTGGTTCGAGGGAATACGTGCCTACGAGACCAAACGAGGAACAGCGATTTTCCGTCTTCCCGAACACATTAAGCGCCTCGAACGGTCAATGAAAATTTATCATACCGAAATGCCGTACAGTGCGCATGAAATTGAGGAAGTCTGCAAGGAAACCTTACGTCGTAACGACCTCAAGTCAGCGTACTTGCGCCCTGTGGCGTGGCGTGGTTATGCCGAGATGGGTATTTCTCCGCTCCCCTGCCCGGTGGAAGTCTCCGTCGCTGCATGGGAACTGGGTGCATACTTGGGCGAAGCGGCAGAGCGCGGTGCAAACGTTTGTATTTCCTCATGGAACCGCCTCCCACCCAACACAATGCCCGCCATTGCCAAAGCAGGCGGCAACTACATGAACGCCCAGCTCATGAAGATGGAAGCCATCCGCAACGGCTACGATGAAGCGCTCACGCTGGACATCTACGGCAATGTCTCGGAAGCAAGCGGTGCAAACGTGTTTGTGGTCTATGACGGCGTTCTCTACACGCCGCCAATTGGCGATTCGCTTCTGCTCGGCATCACGCGCGATACGATTTTGACGCTTGCAAAAGATTTGCTTATCGAAGTGCGGGAAACTCTGATACCACGCGGCATGATTCACGTTGCTGATGAAATCTTCCTTGCCGGAACAGCCGTGGAAATCAACTGGGTCAAGTCCGTTGACAAGCAGCTTGTCGGCAATGGCACACAAGGCGAAATCACGCGTAAACTCAAATCCCGTATGGCGGATATTACCACCGATGGGCTTGATTCCTACAAATGGTTGAGCTTTGTTGAATAAATCCCGGCTAGTGTTCCGTTTTGAATGTTGAGTGATGAGTTGAAGAGCCTGTAATGCGCAGACGAGTCCGCCTGGCGTGTGGAGGTACACAAAACTCAACATTCAATCCTGCAAAACCTTCTTCCCGTTATGAACCCGCATACTATCGTCCTCTTCGACTCCGAAGGCAGCCTGAGCAATTTTTATCCCTTCAATATTCTGCATCCGAGCTTTGAGCTTCGCTGCGGTGCGTTGCGTATTTTTGAAAAAGTGCAGCGCCAGTTTCCTCATGCGCGGTTGCTTTTTCATGCCTCTGCATCTGAACGGAAGCCGCATTTGGCAAGTTTTCAGACACGATTTGCACAAAATAGCGATGCTACGCTCCGAACGGGTGAGGATATTTTTGTGCTGCAAGGCAACATCGTTCCTACGGCACAGCTCTGGCAAACACTTGGCGATGACATTGAGCGGCTCTACACAGCGCACGGGCTGGAGCACCCAATTCTCTTTACCAACGGTGGTGAGGCTTTTGCAGCATTTCTTCCCAAAGAAGCCCTTGAGCGCTGGGGACTGCCCACGCTTGATGCTATCACACTTTTCAATAGCGCCGTGTATGAACAATCTGTGCGTGTAGAAATTGCTGATGTGCAGCGCCTCAGCTATCTCTGGGATGCTATTTCGCTCAATGCGCGAGCTATTCAGGACGATGCACGATTCTTTGCCCATGCGAATAGTGAAGCGCTTTCTGCGCCCGGCATCTTTACCATTAAGCCTGAAAATATCGCTATTGGCGACGGAACAAAGATTGCGCCACTTGTCGTTCTTGATGCGTCGAAAGGAGCAATCATTATTGGTGAAAACGTCGAAATACAGCCGCACGTAAGCATTTTCGGACCCTGCTTTATAGGCGATAATGTTCTTATCAAGGCAGCATCACGAATCTATGAAGGCACGACGCTTGGCGAGCACTCAAAAGTGAGTGGCGAAATTAAGAACACCGTTTTTCAAGGATTCGGCAATAAACAGCACGATGGCTGCTTGGGGTACTCGTTTATTGGGGAGTGGGTAAATCTTGGTGCCGGAACGAATGTTTCAGATTTGAAGAATAATTACGGTACGATTCGTGCGCGGTTTTCATCGGATAAGTCACAAGAAATCTCGACCGACTTGACATCGCTAGGGCTTCTGGCAGGCGATCACACCAAAAGCGCCATCAACACTTCCTTTAATACCGGCACTGTTACGGGTATTAGCGCAAATGTATTTGCCCCGTCGCCGGATAAATTTGTGCCGTCGTTTTCGTGGGGCGGGCTGTCGGATTCGCCGATATTTGAAGCCGACAAGGCTCTTGAGCTTGCCCGCATAGTCATGTCGCGCCGCAAACGCAACCTTACACCGGAGGAAGAAATTCTCTTGCGTATGGAATTTGAGCGGGCACAGATTTAATCAAAGAAGATTCCACATCACTTACCGAAAGTGGTAGGTCAGCCCAACGCCCGTGAGGGTAGGATAAATAAACAACTGTTCGCCAGCGCTTAGTTTTTTTGCGCGTTCCCGTTCTAAATACGTCACGAGCAAGCCCGCACCCGCGCCGATTGCGCCGCCCAGCACCACATCGGAAGCCCAGTGTTTCGTCTGGTACATCCGTGAAAGAGCTGTAAGCGATGCAACAGCGTACAAGCCCGCACCAACCCACGGGTTCCCGATGCGCTCTGCGAGTACCGATGAGACTGCAAAAGCAACCACCGCATGACCGGAAGGAAAGGATGTTTCATCCGTCCCGAACTGTACTGGTCGAAAAGTGAACGCACCGTTTCCGGTATAAGGACGACTGCGCCCTACGAGCGATTTAAGCGCAAGATTCACGACACCACAGTAGGCAAGAGCTTCGAGCGTGAGTCTGCCCGTTACGCGAACATCCTCGTTTTGCGCAGCCAAGCCGATAACGTATAGCCCGGCACCAATGCTACCGCCAATAGCAAGATCACCATACAAACGCCCTGCCTCTGCAAAGATATCAGCAGTTTGCGAATGACTACGGAGCATGGCGCTATTCAGGCTTTCATCGGCAGGCATAAGCGCGGCAGACGCGCCTAGCGTTCCTGCCGCAATAAGCCAATCCGCCGTAGAAAAGCGCAGAGGCGCGGTGAAATATGCACCCGCATCCGAAAGGGCAATCTGCACATCGGAGAGGAGAATCGTCCCAACGTCTTGCTTCGGAGCATTGCGGGAAGAATCCGCATAGACACGGCTTTTTGCCGTCGCGGTTAAACCTGTGCTCAGGAGCAACGCACAAAGATAGAGAAAAAAACGCCGACGGGCAGAAAAGAACGTAATAATGATCATGAACAAAAGACAAAAATAATGAACGGTCTGTTTTGAGTTTAATTTTACAAATATAGCCACACTCCGCCAATGAATACCTTTCGTTTTCGATTACACCTGCTTGTTTTTTGTACAGCCTGCCTTGCGGCGCTTCCCGCAAGCGCTCGCCATCCCATTCACGCAAGCATCACGACGGTTGATCTCAATCCCAAAACACATTCCTTTGAGATTGCCTGCAAAATTTTTGCCGACGACCTTGAGGAAGTTATCCGCAAAACGACCGGAACGCAGCTCTATATCGGCTCGGCAAAGGAAAATCCGAAGCAAACGAATGCCAAAATTGAAGAGTATCTGCGGAATCATTTTCGCGTGGAAGCAGACGGGAAGCCGCTCCAGCGCTGGACGTTTGTGGGGCGGGAATTGGAAGGCGATGCTGTGTGGTGTTATCTGGAAGTGCAAAACGTTCCTTCAATCAAGCGGCTTCTCGTCTCCAATACCGTGCTACACGACCTTCACGACGACCAAACAAATCTTGTGAATGTGACTATAAGCGGGATGCGTCGCAGTGCGGTGCTGCGGCGGGGAAAAGAAGTAGAGACGTTGGAGTTTTAGGGGATAGTAAACTTTGGAAAGTATATTCTTGAAGCTAAAAACGTCCTCATTGCCGACCTGGTTATAGGAGTGCTTGATATTGAAGTTGTTTAACATTTTTGGGAAGTAATGATTCTGCGGATGAACATACCGATAAACCCGATGACATTCATCGCCGTTCAGTTCTTGAGCTTGGTTTCATAGCGAACAAGTAAGTCCTTAGAGCTTGTTTGAAAACCCCAAATTGGTCGAAAATCCTCAGTATCGAAGACGACTATGCTACCCCCTTTATCAAAGGGACAATGGGAAAGTCCCCCTTGACAAAGGAGATTGAGGGGATTTGAAAAGTTTTCAAACAAATTCTTAAAAGTTCCTTGAAAAATATATTTTTCGTCTGATGATTTATACATAACTTCTCTCGTTTTTCTACACTGATGTGTCATCTCCATTGCATTGCAGAATGAAATCCTTTATCAAACTACTACTAACAACTATTGTCTTTTTTGCAACAGGATGCCAAGATATTCTTGATATTCTACAGCCTCCAACATATTTTTCGACTGATTATGGGCATCAAGAATATTTGCCTCTGGCTGTAGGAAATACTTGGACATACAATTATTATTACAGCTACACTTCGATGGAGGTTGGTCAGCCTCAAGCTACATCAACATCTCTTCTAGGTTATGAAAAATGGTACGTGACATCTGTTACCAAAAACGCTGATTCAAACGAAGTGTTTTCAATGTTGATTTTTCACAAAGGGACTAACGATAGCTCAATAAGTGTGAAGAAAATGATTAGGACAAAATTCATTACTTTTTTGGAGGACTCATATCTCCCCAGAACTGGTGATGATGAGAGATTTGGCTTAAATCCAAACTATAAAAAAGGTGTTGGAATGATAAAGAAAACATGGGGATATTTTAGTGGAGGTCCTGGTAGTAGAGGACAAACCTTATATTCTCTCGAACTGAAAGAATATGCGGTTAAATAGCAGTGATTTTATTGAAGTTTATTCCCCGCGAATTGAATTACCCTAGGAATTGAATCTCAAGCGGCTTCACATCAAATGTGCAACCGCTTTTGCTTTTTAATCCAATTTTCATGTGCTTACAACTTATACGCAATAATATCCCGCTCGCCGCCTTTGCGCGGCACGGAGTACGATTGTAAATCGCCGACGCTTTCGCGGACAAAATCGTAGGTGTCGGCAGAGAAGAGGCAGGAATTAGGCGCTGTAGCGCGTTGGAGTTGCTTGGTGATGTTCACGCCGTCGCCAAGCATCGAATAGACCAAACGGTGTTCGGCGCTGCCGAAGTTTCCCACGAGCACGCGGTCGGAGTGAATACCGATACGCACTTCCAATTCGTCTATGTCGCGGGCGTTGTAGTGGTCGAGAAACTCTAAGAGCGCGACGGCGGTATCAATCGCATTGACCGCATCGCTGCTTGGGTCGCCGGTGTCGAAACGCGCCAAGATTTCATCCCCCATGATGCTATCTATCACGCCGTTCCGCTCGGTAATCATCCCCGTCACGGCGCTGAAATACTCGTTTAGCACTTCGATTGCTCGCTCTGTCCCCAGCCAGTCGAATTTTTTACCAAAGTCGCAGATATTGCAGGAGAATATCGTCACGGCGTGTTCTTCCATTGCGGCGTGGGCGTTACCTTCGCCAATTTTCTTTACGGAATCACTGGCAGTGTATTTTTCGAGGGTTTCTTCTTTCTTGCGGCGCTGCGTCTGCACAACAAGCGCTTTCACAACTTTTTCCAAATCTTCGGTTTTGAAAGGTTTGGTCAGATATGCCGCCACCCCGAGTGAATGCGCCTTGCGTTTGTCGGTGTTGGTGTCGCGTGAGGACACCATCACAACAGGTATCTGCTGCGTAAACTCGCTTTCGCGCAGACGGGCGCAAAAGTCCCAGCCGTCCATCACGGGCATATCGTAATCGCTGGTGATGATGTCCGGGCGGTGCTGCACAGCGAGTTTCATGCCTTCCTGCCCATCAGCAGCCGTCAGCACGGTAAAGCCCATCTGCTTGAACATTTTGGAAATAACGTGGCGCACGGTGATACTGTCGTCCACCACGAGTGCCGAGTATTTATGCCCTTTGCGCGGCGGTTTGACGATATTGCTGATGAGGTGAATATGTTTTTGGCGGTCGAAAGGAAAAAGAAATACGTCGTTGGAACCCGCTTCAAAGCACTCTTCGACGAGTTCTTCGTCGTTAGATTCCATCATAATCACCACGGGAATATGCCCCAAAAGGTGCGAACTTTTCACGAGTTTGCTCAGCACCGCACCGTTACGCTGCGGGAGTGCATACTCGCTCAAAATTAGGTCGGGGAATTTCTCACCCGCTATTTTGGTGGCTTCTTCTGCTGAGTGTGCCCAAAGCACGTTGTAATCGTACATTGCGCCTGCCTCGCGGACGGTGTTCGGGAGCGCTTCGGTCTTGCTGACCACCAGAATATGTTTGGGCAGATTCAGAATCAGGCGCAAAATCTGTTCAAATTGCTCGTTCTTGAAGGGAATTGGCAGAAAGGCATCCGCACCGACTTTGTAAGCAAATTCCGCTCCTTCGGGACGCGAAGCAAAAATTACAATGTAGGCACGGCTCAGTTGCTCGTCCGCTTTGATGCGGGCGATGATATTTCCGTCAAATTCTTCAATAATCGAAGCCTGAAGAAAGAGCAAATCCGGCAACGTGGCTTGAAGTTCGGCAAAGAGCGACGTTTCTTTGCTCATCTGTGTAACGCTGATATCTTCGGCAACGCAGACATCCTGAACAAATTTTGACAAGAGCTTGCTTGTCGAGGCAACGAAGGCTTTGAGCGCCATAATGCGTGAACAATGTGAGGTGGAAAAAAGTGAAGGCAAAAAATAGACAATTTTTGCGAACCGCAAAAACGTTTGTCATATTTTCTTACGAAAGTCGGTCAAAAGGTCATTTTAGCATTGGTGAAAAAGAAAACAAAGTGGTAAATTTCGGCGCTCATGCTTTTCATTGCATCTCGTCGCACCCGAATACCGTTCAAATAATGTTCTCTTGCCACTTGAATTGCAGAGCACCGCCCCAAGCATCCAAACACAAGTAGCATACAAGCGTGAATCATCCCCTCTTTTCGTTCATTTCATCCTTCGTCCGAGGCCACAAGCCGAGCGCTTGGCGGCTTGCTGATATACACTTTCGGTCGCACTGTCGTCTTTGGTTTTTGGTTGTTCTGAGCATTGCTTTTGGTGCTTCGGCACTGACAGCACAAACAATCAATCAGAAAACGACCCAGAGTGCGCCGCCACAGTTCTTACCAAGCCTCTCGCCCACAAAATTTCCTTCGCAATATCTCTACGACTCATGGACAAGCGAAAGCGGCTCTCCGACGCTGCCGCAGGACATAGCGCCCGTGGGTATTGCACAAACAACAGACGGTTACATCTGGATAGCGACTTCCACAGGGCTGCTGCGCTTTGACGGCGCACGGTTCGTGGTGCTGGACACCAACAACACGCCGGGCTTGCGTGGGAACGACATGAAGGCGCTTTATGCCGCACGAGACGGCGCATTATGGATAGGCACGGGCGGGAATGGCTTATTCCGGCGCTGGCGGGGCAAATTTACCCAACACATCAGCGACACAAGCGAGGCGCACAATTTTATTCGGACGGTGTATCAAGATTCGCGGGGCGTGGTTTGGGCTGGAACGCGCAATGGAGCAGTGCTGCTGCACGAATCCAACGAAGGAGCGGTCTCTGCGCCGCAGTTAGCACGAAGTATTCCAGCGATAGAAATTTCCGCGATTGTGGAAGACCAAGCGCATCGCATCTGGATTGGCACACAGCAAGACGGCTTATACGTCATCGAAAATTCTCAAACGCGGCATATTACCGTACAAGATGGGTTGGCAGACGAAGTGATTACCGCGCTTGCCGCAGACAGTGCGGGCGGCGTGTGGATAGGCACGGCAAGTCGGGGCTTGCAACGATGGTCTGGTGGCGGCTTCACACAACATCTCAAAAATGCTAACGGACTGAGTAGCGATGCAGTCTCCAGCCTGCTTGTGAACCGTGCTGGAGCGCTTTGGATAGGGACGAGCAATGGCTTGAACCGCTACCACAATGGCGTTATTACGAGCATCAACAGCAGCAATGCCGGGCTGTCGAGTAATACCATTCTTGCCCTTGCCGAAGATTATGAAGGGAGCGTCTGGATAGCCGCAGGCGGAAGCGGTATAGACCGCATCAAAGATCCAAAACTTACGGTCTTTGGTAAAAAAGAAGGCATTCCGTACGAGGTTTTCTCGACGGTACTCGAAGACCGCTCCGGACGGGTGTGGATGGGAAGTTTTTACAATACCGGTATTACCGCCATGCTGCTCGGCGGCACGGTTCGGCACTTTGATTACGCCAATACCAAAGGCGGTATTCCACAAGGCGCATTTATTCGTTCCGTCGCGGAAGATAGCAAAGGTCGAATTTGGTTCGGCACGGCAGGCTTGGGGCTGATTCGCTACGAGAATGGTGTGTTTACGAATTTCAGAGGCAATGAAAGTATTGCGCAAAATACCATTCGTGCGGTGTATGAAGACCACAAGGGGCAGTTATGGGCGGGCAGCTTCGGAGGTGGTTTACAGCGCTTTGAGCAAGATGGCTCAAAGAATAGTGGTCGCCTTGTAAGCGCTCTTTCCACAAAAAACGGATTGACGAGCGATTATATTTTTGCCATAGCACAAGACCAACGCAAGCGCTTGTGGTTGGCAACGCGGGACGGCGGCGTGAGCATTGTGGAGAAAAATGGCTCTATTACGGCAATTCGTCAAAAACAAGGCTTACCCAGCAACACCGCCTTGTATGTAGTCGCCGACGATAGCGGTATGATGTGGATTGGTACGCAGTTTGGGATTGCGCTTTGGCGTGACGGCGGCGATAGTGCTGCCGATAAGAATGCCGCACAAAACGGCAGTCTCAAAATTCTTTCCGCCAAAAATGGTTTGCCCGAAGAAGCCACGCGCTGGATGATTCAAGACAAGCAAGGAAACTACTGGTTAAGCGGTCTCTCCGGCATTTATCGCATTACAAAGCAGCAAATCGCATCCTTCCTCGCGGGCGAGCGCTCGACGGTGGAGGTAACGTCATTCGGTAAAAGCGACGGTATGCGCAGCGCGGAGTGCAATGGCAATAATCAGCCTGCTGCCTGTCTTGACCATGAGGGCAACCTTTGGTTCCCCACCATGAAAGGTCTTGTTCGTTTCAATCCTGAAACCCTTGTGCGCAACGCAACGCCGCCGCCTGTTCTTATCGAAGAGGTCTTTGCCAACGAGAAATCTGTACCGCTTTCCAGCGTCGTTCTTAGCGGTATTGAAAGTAATGTGGAAAATGACAATGTGCTACAACTCCGCGCCGGCACGGAGCGCATAACGATTCGTTACACAGCGCTGAGCCTGCTTTTCCCTGACAAAGTACATTTCCGCTACAAGCTGGAAGGCTTCGATGATGACTGGATAGAAGTGGGAAAGCGGCGCGAGGCGTATTATACCAATCTTTCGCCGCATCTGTACACCTTCCGCGTGCAAGCCTGTAATAACGATGGCGTTTGGAACGATGTCGGCGTGGCAATGCGCTTTGAGCTCCTGCCAAAGTTCTATCAGACGTGGTGGTTTATTGCGTTGTGCATCGTCGCTATGCTCGCAATGGTGCTGGGCTTTGTGCAGTGGCGCTTGCGTAGAGCGAAAATGCGCGAACGGGAACTGGCAAAACTCGTGGATGACCGCACGGCTGAAATACAACGTCAAGTCAAGATTCTGGACGAACAGGCACGAGAAATTGAGATGAACAACACGGTGCTGCACGAAAAGAACTTCCAAATTGAGGAAGAGAGCCGAAAGTCCGACCGCTTGCTGCTCAACATCCTGCCGCCGAAAATAGCGGAACGCCTCAAAGCCGGAGAAAAGATTATTGCCGACAAGTTCGATAGCGTAACGGTGATGTTTGCTGACATTGTGGGCTTTACCAATATGTCTGCCCGCGTGCCACCGGAGCATCTGGTGGAAAACCTCAGCATGGTATTCACGACGTTCGACCACCTTGCAGAGACGCATCATCTGGAAAAAATCAAAACCATTGGCGATGCCTATATGCTCGTGGGCGGTCTGCCGGAGCCGATGGAAGACCACGCCGCGCAGGTAGCACGAATGGCACTGGCAGGCATTCGAGAATTGCAAGAGTTGACGGCAGACCTGGACGAAAAAATCAATGTTCGCATTGGAATGCACACGGGCGCAGTTGTGGCGGGTGTTATCGGGATGCGTAAATTTGCCTACGACCTTTGGGGTGATACGGTCAACATCGCCAGCCGCATGGAATCAAGCGGAGAATCGGGAAGGGTACAATGCTCGGAAGAAGTGTATAACCTGTTGAAAGATATGTTTGATTTCGAGGAGCGCGGCGCTATTGAGGTCAAAGGTAAAGGCATAATGAAGACGTATTTCATCATTGGAGAAAAGCAATAAGACTTCAATGGCGCATAGAATCTTGCGTGCAAGTTTTTTATTCTCTTTTCCACAGTATTTTTGCGGGCTGTGGAAAACTGTGGAAAACTTTTCCTCTCTAAAGTCCATTTTATGCGGCATCAAGCAAGTTGATACTCTGTCTGCTTTTGACATTACCAAAGCATAAAACCAAGAGAAATTTAGCGCCGTCCGAAAAAAATCTATTTGGCACAACGGGCAAAATTCGCAAAATTAGCAGTCCCATTAACACACGAAGTTCAGAGTTGTCCCGAAAGCACGAGAATCGACACTCGTCCCGAAGGCGCTTGCCTCCTCTCACGCACAAGCGTACCTGACTTCTACACCGATGCTGCAATCAACAATTTGGACATTTTTTTTAGGCTCAAGGGAACAGTATGCCCCAAGATGCTACGACACTTTTTGCGCAAAATGAATTAACCGCGCAGTACGCCGCCGCTAGCTCTCATTACGCCAACGCGGAACCTGCACAAGCGGTAACACTTTGGGCGAAATGCCTTGATATTATCCGGGACAACATCAATCCGCAAGTTTTCCGTACTTGGTTCGAGAATATTCGTGCTTTATCGTGGAATGGCTCCACGCTTCTGATTCAAGTTCCCAGTCAATTCTATTATGAGTGGATAGAAGAGCATTATGGAGCGCTTTTGCGCACCGTTCTGACACAGATACTTGGCTCTGGTGCAGAGTTGCAATATGAAGTCATCGTGGACAAATCCCAAGATACAACACTGGAAGACCGCACCATTACGCTGCCCGCATTCCGTCAGCAAGCCGCGCCGTCTGCTTCGAGCGCACAAGCAGGACTGCCCTTTGTGCAGCAGCAAGCCGTTCCGCAGAATTTCCCGACGTACTTGAACCCATCCTACGTGTTCGAGAATTTCATTCGTGGCGAAAGTAATCAACTCGCCGTCGCAGCCGCCATCGCTATTGCGGAGAATCCGGGCAAAACCAAGTACAACCCGCTTGTTATCTACGGCAATACGGGCTTGGGCAAAACCCACCTTGTTCAAGCTATTGGCAACCGCGCACAACAGCTTCACCGCAATATCCGCGTGTTCTACACCAACAGCGAACGTTTCACGATGGAATATGTGAACGCGATTCAAAATGGTAAAATCAATGAATTTGCGAATTTTTATCGCAGCATTGATATTTTGGTGGTGGACGATATTCAGTTTTTTAGCGGCAAAGAAAAGACGCAAGATAATTTTTTCCATACGTTTAATGCGCTTCATCAGTCCGGCAAACAAATCATTCTGACAAGCGACAAGCCACCGAAGGACATTCATGGCGTGGACGACCGCCTTATCTCCCGCTTCCAGTGGGGCTTGACGGCAGATGTGCAGCCACCGGATTATGAAATGCGCCTTGCTATCTTGCAGCGCAAAGCCGCCGATGAAGGCACTCAGTTACCTGGCGAAGTAATTGAGTATCTAGCGCGAAATATCACCTCCAGTGTCCGCGAGCTTGAAGGTTGCCTCATTAGTCTTTTGGCAAAAGTCTCCTTAGACGGGCGCGAACTGACGATTGACCTTGCTCGCGAAGTCGTCAAGGGCATTGCAAGCGAACAGCCGACCAAGGAAATAACCGTCAAAGCAATTTTGGGTGCAGTATCGGAGTATTACGACATTCCGCTCACGCTGATTACAGGCAAGACCCGCAAGCAAGAAGTGGTCGTTGCCCGCCAAACGGCAATGTACATTATCAAGCAGCACACGCAGCTTTCGCTCAAAAGCATCGGTTCGCACTTTGGCGGACGTGACCACACAACCGTGATTCACTCATGCCAGATGGTCAAAAATTATCTGGACACCGACTCGCGGGCGCAAAATGCAATGAGTACTATCTTAGAGCGCCTCGGAGCGCAGCGCCGTTCCTGACGACTTGCTATCGGATATGAGATTTTATGCCGCGAATTCGCAAAATTTCTGCAAATTCGCGGCATTGTTTTGTACCATTTTTACCAAATGTTTTTTAATGGTCGGCGTTGAAAGCGCCATCATTTCGTCATTTTCTACTCGAATTATTTCTACCTCGCATTATGCTCGATACAAAATTTATCCGCGAAAATACCGAGCGAGTTATCCAGAACTCCCACGCAAAGCACACGCAGCCGGACATTCACGGTTTTGTCAAAATGGATGAGCGTCGCCGTGCCATCATACAAGAAGCACAAGACCTGAAGGCAACGCGCAATAACGTTTCCGACGAAATTGCTCGCCTGAAAAAAGCAAAAGAGAATGCGGATGCACTTATCGCTGAAATGAAGACCGTTTCGGACACCATCAAGCAACTCGACGAGGAATTGCGCGGCGTAGAAGAGCAAATGGAGCATATTGCGCTTTATGTGCCCAATGTTTCGCACGAAAGCGTTCCACACGGCAAGGATGCTTCGGGCAACATAGAAATTCGCCGCAAGGATGGCGTGAATACTTGTGAAGGAGAGCGCGGCTTCCGCAAAGACCATGCTACGCTTGCCAAAGACCTTGGAATCGTTGATTTTGAGCGCGGTGCAAAGATTTCCGGGAGTGGCTTCCCGCTTTACACCGGTAAAGGTGCACGTTTGGAGCGGGCATTGCTCAATTTTATGCTCGACCGCCACACCGCAGAAAACGGCTACACCGAAGTATTTGTACCGTTCCTTGTTAATGCAGCTTCTATGCGCGGTACGGGACAGTTGCCCAAGTTCGCCGACGATATGTACACCTGCACCGACGATGAACTCTATCTCATCCCGACGGCAGAAGTGCCTGTCACGAATATCTACCGCGACGATATTCTAGCGGGAGCAGACTTACCTATTAAGCATTGTGCCTACTCGGCGTGTTTTCGCCGTGAAGCGGGCAGCTATGGCAAGGACACGCGCGGTTTCTTGCGCTTGCATCAGTTCAACAAAATTGAAATGGTGAAATTCGTCAGACCTGAGGATTCCTACAGCGAGCTTGAAACGCTTGTCCGCGACGCAGAAGGCATCTTGGAAGTGCTTGGCATACCTTACCGTACGATTTTGCTGTGCGACGGTGATACAGGCTTTTCCAGCGCAAAAACCTACGACCTTGAGGTGTGGTCGCCTGCCGAGCAAAAGTGGCTCGAAGTTTCCAGTTGCTCCAATTTCGAGGACTTCCAAGCACGTCGCGCAAATATCCGCTTCCGCGCCGAACATGGCGCAAAACCGGAGTTCGTGCATACTTTGAACGGAAGCGGCTTGGCAACGCCGCGCTTGATGGTGGCGCTTTTGGAACATTACCAAACCGAAGACGGACGTATTCATATTCCCGAACCGCTCCGCTCCTACTGCGGCTTTGAGTGGATTGGGTAAATTAGGACAGTTTTGAGTGTTGGGTTTTGAGTGTTGAGTGTATTGCTTGAAAGGCTTACGGGGTTAGGTATTGTCTAGGCTTCAGCGCAAAACTCACCATTCCAAACTCAGCACTACTGAATGATGATTGTATCAAGATTTTCTACTATATGAAGACTTTTGTGTGTATTCTTGCTGTGCTTTGTTGTGTGAGCACGGTAAGTCCCTTGTTTGCTCAGGGGAGCGCTAAACCAATGATGAAGCCTCCTGCTGCCCCGAAGGATACGACGCTTCTTGACAGCCTTATGCGTACGCAGCCGGGGAAATTTGGTGCGGTGCTGAACAATCTTGCAAAGAATCGCCTTCAGATTCTCTATACGCAGATTGAGCGGGACAAACGGAATCGTCCGACGTTTCGCTCATTTTCATTCCATCTCGACCCGCATGAATACTTCTATCCGGCAAGCACCACCAAGCTCCCGACGGCGCTTCTGGCACTGGAGAAAATGAATCGGCTTGGGTTCAAGAACAAGTATTTGCCGATGCGCATAGACAGTACGCGCCCCGACCAATCTTCTGCCGTGACGCACGATTCCTCATCCGCCGATGGCAACGCAAGTGTGGCGCACTATGTGAAGAAAATTTTTCTTGTGAGCGATAACGACGCGCATAACCGTCTGCTGGAATTTATCACGCCCGACACGCTCAATGCTGCGCTGCACCGCAAAGGCTATACCGAAGCCAAAATCAATCGTCGTCTTGGCATTGGTGCCACGCCTGAGCAGGATAGCTACATGAACCCGCTTGCTATCTACGACCCAAGCGGTAAGCGTGTGCTGTACTCGCAAAAAGCAAGTTCACCCCAAATGAAATATGAGTTTGCGCTGAACGGACTGAAGCAGGGCGTGGGCGTGATGCGGCGTGGTGTGCTCGTGAATGAGCCGATAGATTTTACACCGTCGAATTACATTTCGCTGGAGACCTTGCAGCGTATTTTGCGGGCAGCACTTTTTCCTGAAGCGATTCCGGCAAATGAGCGTTTTGGGCTTACGCCCGAAGATTACGACCTTGTGTACAGTTCCATGGCAAAGTTTCCCCGCGAAAGCCGCTTTCCGAAGTACGATACCACTGAGTATTACGACCGTTACGTGAAGTTTGCGATGTTCGGCAATTCTAAAGAGCCAATGCCCAAGCACATTCGCGTCTTCAACAAAGTCGGCGATGCTTACGGCTATATGCTGGAGAATGCTTACGTGGTGGATTTCAAGAAGAACATTGAATTTTTCGTCTCGGCAGTCATTCTTGCCAATGATGATGGTATTTTCAATGACGAAAAATATGACTACGAGACCGTGAGTTTCCCGTTTCTGGGAAATCTGGGACAGTTGCTTTACAAATATGAATCGGAGCGCAAGCGAGCAAATAAGCCTAATCTTGCAAAGTTTGCGAAGTATCAATCCTTCCCGCCGCTTTCGGAACAGAAGCGGTAATGACGACCAACATCTTTTTCAATCACGTAACCTTTTTTCTGGATTATGCCTACAACACTTGGTTCTGAGCCAACGCGCGATTTATCCTTCGAGCAAAATGCTGACGCAAACAAACAACTCTGGCGCACTATTGAAGGGCGTGGAGACCGCATAAAACAGGGGGGCGGTAAGGCAGCGCTGGAAAAACACAAAGCCAAAGGCAAGCTCACTGCCCGCGAGCGTATTTATGCCCTTGTGGATGCGGATTCGTATTTTCTCGAAATCGGTTTGTTCACCGCCGACGGAATGTACGCCGAGCAAGGTGGAGCACCATCTGCGGGTGTCGTAACGGGCATAGGTGTTATTCACGGGCGCGAGTGCGTGATTGTCTCCAATGACGCAACGGTCAAAGCCGGCGCATGGTTCCCGATGACAGCGAAAAAAAACCTTCGCGCTCAGGAAATTGCGCTCGAAAACCGCCTTCCTATCATTTACCTTGTGGATTCGGCGGGCGTATTTCTGCCGATGCAAGACGAAATTTTCCCCGATAAAGAGCACTTCGGGCGGCAATTCCGCAATAATGCTCAACTCTCGGCGCTTGGTGTGCCGCAGATTGCGGCAATTATGGGACCCTGCGTGGCGGGCGGCGCATATTTGCCGATTATGAGTGACGAGGCGCTGATTGTGGAGGGGCAAGGCAGCCTCTTCCTTGCCGGACCTGCACTTGTAGAAGCTGCGATTGGCGAAAAAACGACGATTGAGCCGCTTGGCGGCGCAGTGATGCACGCAAGTGTAAGTGGTGTAATTGATTACAAAGTAAAAAATGATGAAGAATGCATCGTAGTTATTCGCTCACTTGTGGAGAAATTTTCGCCAGAAAAAGGTATCAAAAACGTCTTTTCCCGCGAAACACCCGTGCCGCCAAAGTTTGATGCCGAAGACCTCTGGGGCATTATTCCAAGCGACCGCGCAAAACCATACGACACTTATCAAGTATTGGCGAGGCTTCTGGATGATTCTGCTTTTGAAGAATACAAAGCCGACTACGGCAAAACGATTCTCTGCGGCTACGGGCGCGTGGACGGCTGGGCGGTCGGTATTGTGGCGAATCAACGCGCCATTGTCAAAAACGGCAAAGGCGAACTGCAAGTGGGCGGTGTGATTTACTCCGAAAGTGCGGACAAAGCGGCACGATTCATTATGAATTGTAACCAGCGTAAGATTCCGCTTATTTTTCTGCAAGATGTAACGGGTTTTATCGTGGGAACACGCGCCGAGCAGGGCGGAATTATCAAAGACGGGGCAAAAATGGTGAATGCTGTGGCAAATTCTATCGTTCCGAAACTGACCTTTATCATGGGCAATAGCTACGGAGCAGGCAACTACGCCATGTGCGGCAAAGCATACGACCCACGATTTATTTTCAGCCTGCCCACCTCCAAAATTGCCGTCATGGGTGGCGCACAAGCATCCAAGACGCTTTTGACCATTAAGATAGCGTCGCTGGAAAAGCAGGGCAAAAAACTTTCCGATGCCGACCAAGCGCAAATGCTGAAAGAAATCCAAGATAAATACGACGAAACCATGCACCCTATCTATGCCGCAGCGCGGTTGTGGGTGGATGGCATTATTCCGCCAACTGCTATGCGGGACGTGATTTCTCGTGCGCTTGCCGCTGCTGCCCACAACGACGATTTTCCCGAATGGAAAGCCGGAGTGGTTCAAGTATAACAGAGGCGGTGCGCTGTGCAGAGGACAATTCCACAAAAAGCAGGCTGTTTTCCCAATGGTGAAAACAGCCTGTTGTGCTTTTTGCCACGAAGAATGTGACTTTTTCGCCCGTTGTGCCTCTTCCGTATAGCTGCAAAACCACTGTTCTACTTCACCTCTCCCCAAAAACCATGAAAGTCCGATTATTGCTCGTTTTCAGTATTATTTTCTGCGCATATTCTTGTGCTGATGATAATATCCTCACGCCACGCTCTTTCACAAACGTTGCGGATGCAGAAGCGCGGTGGAAAGCGTACAAACTGACGAAATATACCCTCACACAGCAGCGCTCGTGTTTTTGTATTCCGCTAAAGTACCCGCTCACACTTCAGATAGACAGCGGCGGCACAGTTGTTTCTGCTCGTGATGCTGTCGGGAGCACCGTCAGCACTGCTTTCGGCACAAGTATTGAGAAAATGTTTGAGAACATTCGCGCTCTGCAAAGCCGCTCCGATGCAACGGTGGAGGTTCGGTATGATTCCGTCTATGGCTACCCGCGCTTTATCAATGCCGACCCAATCAAAATAGCTGTGGACGATGAATATATGCTGGAAACGACACTTGTGCGGTGATACGTGGCGGATTATGTGGTTTCGTCCGCAAATGCCCGATGCCAAACAATGGCAGACCCAATCGCCAGCGCGACTAGCAAACACGATACTATCGGTAGCCAATCGCCAAAGCGTACATAGAGTGTCTCTCCTGAAAGCAGTGGCAGCGTTTGTGCCAGTGCGGTCTGCGTATCTATTTCCGTCCGCTGAAGCGACGTGCCAAGCGGCGTGAGAAAACCGGAAATGCCCGTGTTGCCGCACCGCGCCAGATAGCGTTTGTTTTCCACAGCCCGCATTGCAGCTATCATGTAGTGCTGTTCGGGTCCGGGTGTATGATTGAACCATCCGTCATTGGTAATGACCACAAGCAGTGTTGCGCCTTTGCGGGCATAGTCCGCCACAAATGCAGGGTAGATAGATTCAATACAAATCACCGCTCCAATCTGTGCCGTGTCAGATTCCCGCTTGAGCGGAAGCGGCTTCTGCTCTCGCCCTAAGCCCCAGCCCGATATACCAACGCCCCACGTAAGCGCTTTGACGGCAAAAGAAATTTTTTCTGCGTAAGGAACGCGCTCCGCAAAGGGCGTGAGTTTCATCTTGCGGTGAACCGCAATAGCGGGCGGATACGGCGTAAACGGGTCGCTGTGGGTAATGTCGGTGCGTGGCGCGAGCATCATGGCAGAATTAAAACTTTCAGCATAAAGCGTATCGAACACTCGTGGTATCACCGATGCTGTAATAGGCGCTTCCGCGCGCGTGCGGTAGATGCGGTCGGTTGGTAAGCCACTCAGGATGCCAATTCCCGTGCTATCCGTCCATGCACGAAGCCCATCAAGGTACGGAAAATTCTGCATAATCAAAATGCGGTATGGAATCGCCGTCTCGCTCCAGAGTGTGAAGTCAAGCCGCGAAATGCCGTTGGGAAGATGCGTCCGCAGTGAATCCGCTAGATGCAGGTGCAGCGTTACTTGTTCCTGAGCGCTTCCTTGCCACTTTCCCCAGGGGTTGATATTAGACTGAATGATGCCTACCGATACACTTTTGTGCGATTTTAGTAAGGCTTCATGTTGAAAATTACGCACTTGCCAAACACCATAGCCCAGCATAAGTAGTAGCAAGCCAAGAATACTAACGACCTGTAAACGGCATAAATACAAGGTTTTTGTCAAACGTGCCGCAAGGGAATCGCTTGCGGACAAACCGCGAAACGCAAAGAAACACACGGCAAGCAGCGCATTGACGGCAACAATACACCACGAAAGCCCCCACACGCCCGTAATATCGGCAATTTGAATGAGAGGCGTGTAGAACGCTTGCGTATAGCCCAGTGCTTGCCACGGGTATGAAGCCTCGCCCAAGCCGTGCAGCCATTCAAACGCCGTCCATAAAAACGGCAGCATTGTGAGCGCGGAGGCGCGTCCGAGACGCTTGTGTACAAATGTGTAACCAAACATCGGCACGGCAAAAAAGAGCGGATGCCCCAGCCAGAGCGCTATTCCGGCTGCCATCAGATATGGGTCTGCTTCGCGCTGCCATGAACTAACCCACCAGTTGCTTACGCCTTGAAACACGAAAAACGCCCAGTACAAGCGCCGGAGCGTTTGCATCACACCGCTCGTGCGCTCCAGCACCACCAGAAGCGGCAAAAATCCGAGGTATGCAAGTACGCCCAAGTGGAGCGGCGCAAAACCGATACCCAATAAAATCCCAGAAAGGCTCAGGAGAGCGGTTGTTCTCAGATTGTCAGGACGAAAAATGTTCATGCGAATATTGAGTTGAGTCGGTGGAAAGAGTTGATGCTTGGTTGAAACAGTGCGCTCACAGTGATAAACACTCACGAAGGATAATCGTTGCAATACGCTCGGCAGCTTTTCCGTCCCAAAGCGGTGGAACGGAAGCTGGTACGCCGTCCGTGCGGAATATGTCTTTGAGTGCGTTATGAAGTGCTGTTTGAATGTTTTCTTGTGTGGGCGGGACGAGAATGTTTGTGCCATACTCGCACGTCGCAGGGCGCTCCGTCGTGGTGCGAAGCGTCAGGCACGGCACACCAAGCGCGGTTGTCTCTTCCTGCACCCCGCCGGAATCCGTCATCACAAACCGCGCGTTCATCATCAGTGCAAGGAAATTGACATAACCTTGCGGTTCGGTGAGGATAAAGCGCGGGCTTGATTCTATCACGGTCAGCAGTCCAAAACGCTCCAGATTTTTTCGTGTGCGCGGATGTACGGGGAAAACGACGGCACATTCACTCGTTGCATTCAAGAGCATAGTCGTAAGTGCTTGTAATTGTGCGGCATCGTCCACATTCGAGGGGCGGTGCAGTGTCACGAGTGCATACTCTTTCGGTGCAAGATTCAGCTCGTTCAGAATTGTCGCTTGCCGGGCTTTGGGAAGCGCGAAATGCAGCGAATCAATCATTGTATTACCCACCATGTACAAGCGCTCCTTGCGGAAATTCTCGCGTAACAAATTATCCACGCCCCTTTGCTCGGTAACGAAGGCATAATCGGAAAGCGCATCGGTAGCAATACGGTTTAGCTCCTCCGGCATGGTGCGGTCTCCGCTTCGCAAGCCAGCTTCCACGTGCGCCACCGGTATTCCCAGCTTCGTGGCAGTAAGCGTGGCTGCAATGGTGGAATTAACATCACCCACCACGAGCACCAGTGCGGGCTTTGATTCTAAGCACACCTTCTCAAACTCCATCATCACCCGTGCCGTCTGCTCGGCATGAGAACCCGAACCGATACCGAGGAAATACGCGGGTTCCGGCATTTCGAGGTCGCGGAAAAATGCGTCCGACATAGCAGCGTCGTAATGCTGCCCCGTGTGAACGATGCGATGCTCCACGAGCGCAAGCATATCCGGCGTGGCAAAGACACGATGCAAAGGAGCAACTTTCATAAAGTTCGGACGAGCGCCGACGACAGACAGAATCAGGGGTTTGGGCATTGTTTGGCTTCGTTATTGATGAAATTACACCAAATTCAACAGATTGGAACATATTTTAACAAGAGGTTGCCACTGAATGTCATCAACTTAAGACTCAAACGATTGTTTGTGCGTTACGTGGATGCTTGTGGTGTGGATGTGCTCTCTTTCGCTGACAAGTCCATGATAATAACCGCGAAGGTTCACCACCAGGACATCCTCGAATAAGAGGTTGCGATTGCGCGTCAAGTCTTCTTTCCGCACTCGCGCCACAGAGCGGTCATCTTTCACTGGCGACCGTCTTTGATACCGCTCTCAAGCAGAATTGGTGTATTTTTGTGGCATATACGCTCTAACTTGATACTTTTATTTGCAATATAGCTTAAGTTGATGATATTGGGTTGAAATCCCTTCTTGGAAGAACATCAAAAGAAAATCGAAAAAGAGAATGAGCAACTGAAATTATGCTTTCTGAGATTCCCCTTCACCGTATGAAGGGGTGTCAGCCGGAGCGAAGCGAGGGCTGGCGGGGTAGTCCGGCAGCAATACACGAAGCAACACCCCGTTCTCGCTACCGCTTGGACACCCTTTTTTGTTTCAAAGAGGCGAATATCTTGACAAAGCGTAACTTCAGTGAGTAGTTCCCTTTTGCGATTTTTTCTTTTCTACCCGAATCCTCTTTCTACCACTGCCTGATAAGCGCCGGAACGTCTGCCCACGACTCCGCCCGCGCATCCGCCCGTGTGGGTTGGTCTTTGTGCTCATCGTTCATGCGCCCGTGTGGGTCTCCGGCGAAGAGGATTGCCCGCATACCATACGCTTTTGCGCCTTCGATGTCTGTGCGCTCTATGTCGCCGATGTGAACGCCTGCTTCAGCTGCACAGCCTGCACCTGCGAGTGCTGTCCGGTACGCCTGTTCATGCGGTTTTGACACGCCTGTCTCATCGCTAAAACTGAATGCCGAAAAGTATTCTGCAATGCCGTCGCGCTCCATAATCTGCCTCAGCACACGCCCGGGCGAAAAAGCAGTGTCGGAGATGAGAGCGATGTAATGCTCCTCCGCTAAAAACCGGATTGTCTCTTTTGCTCCCGGAAGCAGGGCGGGCGGATGCTGCAATATTCCTTCTTCAAAGGACAGCGTTACTTCCTCAATCGCCTGGGCATCGGCAGGGATGGAGAGTTCTTGCCAGAAAAATTCCACCATAGAGCGCGTAGAAGGAGTGCGTTTCTCCTCGCGCCAGACGATATTGAAATGTTCCCACGCACGCTTTTGCGCTGCTTTGAGGTCGGCGGCTTCGAGATTATGCCCAAGCCGATGGGCATTTTGCATGACAGTCGTAAAGCGGTCTTTATCGCGTCCTTCACCGCCCTGCGAGTCGTAGAGCGTGTTCCAGAAGTCTATGGTAATAGCTTTGATAGGCATTGTTGAGCATTGAAAAATGTCAAAAGAAATACGTCCCCGCTATCTAACGAGGTTTGTGGCTATGAAACGGCAATTTTACACGCTGCTGCTATAATTGCAGCAAACGAATCCGCTTGCAGCGCCGCACCACCAATAAGACCGCCGTTTACATCAGGTTTGGAGAGGATTTCATCTGCATTGTCGGGCTTCAGGCTACCACCGTAGAGAATGAGCATTTCCGCACCGACCGCGCCCAAAATTTCTGTGAGAAAGCCACGAATAGCAGCGTGGACTTCCTGCGCTTGCTCGGCTGTGGCGGCAAGTCCTGTACCGATTGCCCAGACGGGTTCGTAGGCGATAACGAGGTTTGATGCGTTTTGGAGCGAAATATCCTTTAACCCATCCACCAGCTGGGTCCGCACAACAGCCAGAGTCCACTCTTCTTGGCGTTCTGTCAAGGTTTCGCCAACGCAGTAGATAGGAATTAAACCTTCCGAAAGCGCTGCACGGACTTTTTTGTTCAGCAGCCCGTTTGTCTCGCCGAAATACTGACGACGCTCCGAGTGCCCCAGAATCACGTGCGAACAGCCGCTTGCTTTCACCATATTCGGCGCAATTTCGCCCGTGAAAGCACCTTTGGGTTCAAAATGGCAATCTTGCGCCCCGACGTGTACACCCGAACCCGCTACTGCCTCCAGTGCCGCATGAATGCTAATGTATGGCGGGCAAATAAGTGTTTGCACACTGCTTGGTGGTTTCAAGGAGTTGTGTTTTTCTGCAATTGCTGTTGCCAGTGTCCGCGCCTCCGGCGGAGTAGTGTGCATTTTCCAATTGCCTGCAATGAGATATGTTCGCGCCATAGTTCGCCCGCTCCTTATCGTTGAATGATAGATGTTGTTGAAGATTTCTTTGTTGCTACTGGAAGAATTGCAGGCGACGATGGTGGTGCAGCGTTTGCCGCCGTAGCGCTGAGTGTGCCACTGCTTGCGACCACCATGCCGCCCATGAGCAGCGTTTGACCGGTTACTTTGTAGATAGTATAATGTTGCAGATTCGGATCGGACTCAAAGCCATAGCCTTGCAAGCGCTCATTCGGCGAGGTAATATCGACAAATTCGTCCGAACGCAAGAGATTACGAGCGTTATCCCAGATGAGGGTGGTTGTTTTGACGGTTGTAAGCGTCCGCTCGGAAGTAACGACGACATTTCCGCGAGCGGTCATATTTTTCGTATCGTCCTCAATCACCGCCGAATCAGCCGTGAGTACACTTGCCAGCAGCCCGTAGGGGCGGCTGTAAAATTCTACATTTAGTCCGCCGCCCAGGTGTTTGCGCTTGATGCGGTCGTACATCCGCGCCCAGCCCGCAGTGAGTTTTGCTCGCATAAAGCTGGAATCCATAAACTGTACCACAGGGCGGATGCTGTAATGATTTGCCGAGTCTGCGGCTTCCAGTTTGATAAGTCCTGCGGAGGACTCGCGTTCGCACGACACCATCAGAAAGCAAGCCGACGACAGCCACACAAGCGCACGAGCGCTCATGGACGAACTTCTAAAGCCCAGCGTGCTGTTACAATGTTTGCATGGTTTCATGCAGCGTGGCGATTTGTTGCAAGAAGGGTTCTGCCTCGCTGAGGGGCAGTTGGGTGGCTGCGTCGCTTTTTGCCTCAGCAGGATTCGGGTGCGTCTCGAAAAATAGCCCGTCAATGCCGACAGCGACAGCTGCACGCGCCAAAGGAGCGATAAATTCACGCTTCCCGCCGGACTGCGCACCAATACTGGGCTGCTGAACTGAATGGGTCGCATCGTAAATCACAGGCACAGAGCGACTTGTGGCAGAATTGCTGTTCAGCAAGGAGCGCATAATGGCAAGCGAGCGCATATCAACGACCAAATCGTGATAGCCAAAACTCGTGCCGCGCTCTGTCACCCAGACGGGATGCGGTTTGTCGGGTGTAGAAATTTTTTCAATCGCTTTCACGATGTCGTCCGGCGCAAGAAACTGCCCTTTTTTGATGTTGACCGTTTTGCCCGTCGCGGCAGCCGCAAGCAAGATGTCGCTTTGGCGGCAAAGAAAGGCGGGTATTTGCAGAACATCCACGTACTTGGCGGCAAGGGCGGCTTCTTCGGCGGAATGAATATCGGTCAGCACAGGAACGTCGAACTCGGCGCGGATTTCGGCAAGATACTCCAATGCCCGCTCGTCGCCTATTGTTTCAAACGAGCCGCCGCTTGTGCGATTTGCTTTGCGGTAGGAGGCTTTGAAAATATAGGGCAGGTTGAGCGATTCGCAAAGGGGTTTGAGCGTCTGAACCACTTGGCGCAAACATTCTTTTGATTCGACCACGCAGGGTCCGGCAATCACAAAAAGCTGTGCGGATTGTGCCGCGAGGGTTTGGGGGTTGAGCATCGTGAGATTAAGTTACTTCGTGAGTTCTATTTCGCCGCTTGCAATTCTTTCAATTGCATCTTGTGCGGCACTTTGTTCTGCATCTTTTTTGTTGCGCCCGTTGCCGCGTCCCACAACCACGCCATTGATTACTACGTCCATGACAAAATCCTTGTGGTGGTCAGGTCCCTGAGCACTGATGACGACATACTTCGGAACGCCTGTACCGACGGATTGCGAATGTTCGAGTAGAATACTTTTGAAGTTCGTATCGCGCATCAGCGAACCTTCGTTCATCACGTGCAGCAGCACCGAGCGGATGATAAACTCTTTCGCTGCATCAGCACCTGAATCAAGATAAATTGCAGCGATAATTGCTTCCAGCGCATCGGCGAGAATAGAGTCATTTCCTTGCTGCAAGGAGTGTTTTGCACTCAGACTGACCATGATAAATTCGTGTAGCCGTAGTTTTCGGGCGCAATAGGCAAGAGATTTTTTGTTGACCAACCACGAGCGCATCTTGGTTAGCTCGCCTTCCTGTACGTCGGAGCGGAGATAGAACAGGTACTCGGCAATAACAGAACTGAGAATAGCATCACCAAAAAATTCGAGGCGCTCGTTGGAGAAAATTTTAGGATTGCTCAGAATCTGCAAGTACGAGCGGTGCGTGAGCGCTTGCTCAAAATAGGAGACGGTGGCGATGGGAATATCAAGAACTTTTTCCAGTTCACGTACTTTCTCCTGCGACAGGAAGCCCACTTCGGGGAACATCGAATCGTCCAGAACGCTGGTGCGCAGGAACTTACTGGGTAATGCCGCGAGCTTCAGAATTTTGCTGTGAAGCTGCTGAATAAAGCTGTTGATGGAAAGATTAACGTTGATGTTCATAGTGAGTGGGCATGATGAGCCGCCGGAGTGCAAGCATTGAGTGGGTTAGTGGGAGAAATGCGTGCTGTCTGAGGGCTCAAAACCAAATAAAAACTATGCCGCATTGGCAGAAGCAGGGAACAGGCGGTCTTCGAGGCGCTGGAAGCGTTTTTCATCCATTAGCCGACGTTCTTCATAATGGCGCATCTGGATTTGCTGGATTAGTATTTCTGTTGTCAGAAATAATACATTCAGAAAATGCTTTTGAGAGGGAAGTATAATTTACAAAATCTTCGGCAGAACCCATACAAGAATACACGCAATCACAAGCCAAGCAAACACATTCAGGAATTCCAGGCGGTTCTCGGAGGCGGATGGATTGCGCTGTTTTTACTGCCAAAGAAGTAACGGATGAATAGTTCGGTTAGCATAGTTGGAAAAGAGTTTATGCGTTATAGACATTCTGAAACGTACTTTGAAGGTCGCTGTTGGGCAATATCTGCCGAAGATGATGTTTAAGATGCTCAACATAATCGGGCATGATAAAATCCAACCGAAATGGACCAACGCTCTCAATGCTTATAGTGTTGCTCAAAACGTTCTCCTCGGTATGCTCAATGATGTGTGCAAGATGAAGGTTATAGCTCGACCAAAATACGAGCAATTCTTCCCACGTGCAGTCGTTGTACGACTGACTTTGTACCCAGAAATCTTGCTGATAGCCAACAAAATCTGTATGGCGTTGTGACATTGCACGAATGAACTTTTGATGATTATTGCAAGCCGAATCAATCAAATGTCCGATAATTTCCTTCGGCGACCACTTCGTGGGCTGAGGCTTGATACTTGCTTGGGTGTTGGGTATGGCTTGAAGTAACGGTAAAACCATAGAAATTGTTTCACGAAGATGGCGAGCTGTTTCCTGTTGATTCATAACAGTTGGGTGTAATATTGTAAGGAAGTATTGTGAGAATTAGTCAAAAAGAAATTAGTCAAGTTTTCTAAAACACAATGACGCATTATGACCACCGAAACCGAAAGTATTGCTGATAGCAGCATGAATACTACGCTTGACGGGCTTGTTCGGCACATAAAAGAGGTCACAATCGGGGTCGGGAGTTTCGTAGTTTATGGTGGGCGGAAGCGTGTTATGGTGAAGCGCAAGGACTGTCGCCGCTGCTTCCACGGCACCTGCCGCACCCAGCAAGTGCCCCGTCATGGATTTGGTAGAACTTACGGCAAGATTGTATGCGTGGTCGCCGAAAACGGTCTTGATGGCAAGTGTTTCGTTCTTGTCATTGAGCGGTGTAGAAGTACCGTGAGCATTGATGTACCCAATCTCGTGCGTCTCTATCCCCGCATCCCGCATCGCTAGGCGCATTGACCGCGCGGCTCCTTCGCCGCCCTCTGCCGGGTGAGTGATGTGGTATGCGTCATCGGTCAATCCGAACCCTGCCGCTTCGGCATAGATTCTTGCGCCGCGTCGCTTGGCGTGTTCAAGCGTTTCTAGCACTAATACCGCGCCGCCTTCACCCATCACAAAACCACTTCGCTCCTTATCGAAAGGGCGGCTCGCTTTTTCGGGCGCGTCGTTCAGCGTAGAGAGCGCCCGCATTGCACCGAAGCCGCCGATGCCCATAGGCGTTATCACGGCTTCGCTACCGCCCGCCAGTATCATATCAGCATCACCACGTTGCAACAGCATCATCGCGTCGGCAATGCAGTGCGACGAGGTGGCACACGCAGAGACCGCGCCGTAGTTGGGTCCTTTGAAGCCATAGCGAATGGCAATTTGCCCGGCAGCGATATTGGAAATAAGCATCGGCACAAAAAAGGGCGAAATGCGGTCTGGATTACCGCCGCGTTTGTAGAGTTCTTCCTGTTGTTTGTGATACGTCCACATTCCGCCAATACCCGAACCAAACATTACGCCGACACGCTCCTTGTCAAGCGTTTCCACCTCCACGCCAGCATCGTCCAAAGCCATTGCGGCGGAGGCGATGGCGTAATGGGTAAAGGGATCCATACGCTGCGCTTCTTTGCGGGAGACAAATTGTTGCACGTCGAAATCTTTTACTTCGCAGGCAAAATGTGTGTCGTAGGAACTCGCATCGAAGCGGGTAATGGGCGCCGCGCCGCTTGTGCCCTGCATCATTGCTTGCCAGAAGGCATCCTTGCTATTACCAATCGGCGTAACAACGCCAATGCCGGTAACGACAACTGTGGGGAAATTGAAACGTGCCATACTAAAAAAGGCTAAGAATTACTCATGTCAAAAATCTGAACGTTGAACGTTAAGAGGGGTTTTGAATCATCGGCATAGCGTTGTTGTACGATTTGATTTTGCAGCGAACGATAGATGATGATAGCGTTCAAGCTCCAACACAGCGATCGTTTCTGCGGCAAATAAGAGTTTTGCAATAGTCGTGCTAACGAAAAATTATGATGCGAAATATCATCATTCTCGAATGTACGATAAAAAATTAAATATACGCAATTATCATCCTTGTCTTGTACAGCCGCACCCAGCCAATGAACGCCCTATAGCTTGCAATTCTATACACTTAATTTTTGTATAATCTGTCTGATGGCACGTTCAGCAAATGCTTCAGATGCACTCAAGTATCACACGCGGCTTCTCCGCCTCCAACAACGCACTGCACGACCTCCACGACGACCAAACAAATCTTGTGAACGTGACTATAAGCGGGACGAGCCGCAGTGCGGTGCTACGGCGGGGGAAAGAAGTGGAGACGCTGAAGTTTTAGGAGCTATAAACTTTTGCGGCGAGAATATTCAAAAACCACTTAAAAAGAGGAATGAAACTAGGGAGCAAACTTGTTCCGAAATCGTTTTTCAGCACTTGTTTCTCTAAAATAAACCAAAATATCAAATTCTTGGAAGGGATTGCCTTGAACAAATTTTGCAGGCTCTGAGACAGAGGCAATCCGTGAGCCTACACGCGAAAGAATTGACGAAGTAAATAACGGAGGAAGTTGCCCCACGTTAGATTTAAGCGCCACACCCGTGGCTTTGGGTGGAAGAGCAGCAGAAAAAATATTTTCCAAAGAGCCTGCGGGCGGAGCAGAAGCAGAAAAAGCTTTTACTTGCCCATCATCAGCATCGGTGCTGATAAACATACCGGAGCCAAAATAACATCCCAGTGCTTGATACTGCTTCCCATACTGTTTGTGCAGATGGA
>CALCNX010000157.1 GCA_937899715.1 uncultured bacterium
TCTACACAGGCGAAGACACTCTTTCCCTACACGACGCTCTTCCGATCTGGCGGCGAAGACAGCACGGGACTGGGCTTGAGCATCGTTAAAAAACTTGTGGAAGCGATGAATGGCAAAGTCTGGTGTGAATCACACGCAGAGACCGATACAAATACTGGAGCGACGTTTATTGTGGAACTGCCCGGTGCTGAATCCAAGCGAGTAGCATATTAGATTTGATGATACGAAGCGAGGAACATCCTTGGGTGGCGGAACGCAGATTTCAGGATTGTCAGGATAAAGAGGATTTTCAGAAAAGAATTTTATCCGATAAAATTGATATACTTTCGACATCATGAACATCCTGTCCATCTTGAAATCTACATTCCGCCGTTAAACAATAGTCAGGATAGTACCTGACCACTTACAACAACTTTTCATTGGCATTGGTCATCAGTCTTTACTTTTTGCTAAATTACACACCACTACCAGCACAGCACGTTTCAGGCTCATTTTTTTTCACACTCTTTTATGGTTTGTCGCAATGTTTTTGCCGATGTTATTTTCATACTAACTCTTGGTGTGCTGACACTCGGAGCAGGAGCATCGTTGCAAACACTGACGGCACAACCTCGCAAGCCTAGTGCTCTTACGCCGCCCCGCAGCATGGGCGCTCCACTCTCTCCCGAATCGGCACTTACCGACGTTCTCCCCTTCAGTTCGCGCTATACGATTGATGTGTGGAACAGCGAAAACGGCTTGCCCGCCAATGCAATTCTGGCGATGTGTCAGACACGAGACGGCTACATCTGGCTGGGAACATACAGTGGACTGGTACGATTCGACGGGGTTCGATTTACGGTCTATGGCAAAACAGACAAGGGATTGCAGGAAATGAGCAAAACAAGTAATGCTGCGGCAATTCAGGTGTATTCTTTGTATGAAGACCGCTCCGGTGCTCTCTGGACAGGACTTGCCGAGGGCGGTATTGTGCGCGTGAAGGGCGAAGAATCAGTCATTTTCAACGAAAAGAATGGGCTTCCGAACGCTAAAATCTGGAGTTTTTGCGAATTACCTGACAAGACACTACTTGCCGGAAGCGACAAAGGCATCTACCGCTTTGACAACAACAGCAATGTATTTGTACGCGACAGCGCAATCAACGAGGGCATACAAGGCTCGGAGATATACCTCCTCTCGCGCTCCGACGGTTCACTTTGGGTTGGCACGAGCGAAGGATTATATCAAAAAGTAGGCGGGAAAACGATACGGCATAGTTTTAATCACGCATTCTCGAATAAAATTTATTGTCTGCGCGAAGACCGTTCGGGTAATATCTGGGCAGGAACGTCCACAGCAGCGTACAAGTGGGACGGGAAAACCATGTCCGCCGACACAACGCTTCCCAATCTTGAATCATTCCTGAGCGACAGCAAAGGTAACGTGTGGGTTGGACTGAGTAACAAACTAATATGCCGAAAAAATATTACCAGCGATACCCTCACGAAGCACGAAGGGCTTGCCGATGACCGCATTTATTCATTATTGGAAGATATTGAAGGAAATATTTGGGTAGGCACGTACTACGGCGGCTTGCAGCGATTAAAGCATGGAAAATTTATGACCTTCACCGCACGTGAGGGCTTGCAAGGTGAGGTCGTGTATTCCATTCGGCAGACGAGAACCAATGCGCTCTGGATAAGCTACATCGGTGGTGCACGGCGGATGCAGGACGGGAACATCACCACGTATAACTCTCGGAACGGTCTTGGCAATACCGCCGTGCGCGATGTCTGTGAGCACTCCGATGGAACAACGTGGATAGCCACCTACGGCGGGCTGTACCACCTCTCCGGCAAAATGATTCAATACTACTCTGCTAAAAATGGCTTGGCAAGCGAGCGCATTCGCGTTCTCACCGAAACCACCGACGGTACACTCTGGATAGGAACAAACAATGGGCTAAATACCTATCGTGACGGGGTTTTCGGCACGTATAGGAAACCCGACGGAACACCAATACCGGTAGGAGTTCTGTCACTTTTTGAAGATTCAAAAAAGCAACTATGGGTATCAACCGACGGCGAAGGAATCATGTCCATACAGGGTAATACCCTCACGGAGTACAAGAAAAAAGATGGCTTGGGAAGCAACATCGCATTTTGCTCCCACGAAGACAGCAATGGAGACATCTGGGTAGGCACAAAAGATGGGCTGTCACGGATTCACAACGGCACTATTACCACATTTACCACCGCAGACGGGCTGGCGGACAATCAGATATTTCAACTCATCGAAGATGAATTTGGTTATTTTTGGATGGGCTGTAACAAAGGAATCATGCGGGTTCAACGCGAAGAACTCAACCAACGTGCAAATAAAAAGACGGACAAGGTTATGTGCGCACTCTATAACCGCTCCGATGGCATGAGTTCCAATAGAACCAACGCCCCTGCCGCCGCCTGCCGCACAAATGACGGTCGGATATGGTTCCCGACAGACAAAGGTGTAACGATTGTCGAGCCGAAAAACTTCCGCCTCAATGCGAGTATTCCGTCCGTATTTGTCCCACATATTTTTGTAGATGGTGTAAATTCTACACAAAGCAACAACCTCGCACTTGAAGCAAATGTACAGCGCTTGGAGTTTCATTATACCGCGCTCAGTTTCTTTGCGCCCGAAAAGGTGCTCTTCAAATACCGCTTGGATGGCTACGACAACGATTGGATTGATGCCGGTTCGCGGCGTGTTGCCTATTACACCAGCCTTCCACGCGGACGGGAATATCGCTTTCGGGTGATTGCCTGCAATAACGATGGAATCTGGAACGAGGAAGGAGCAAGTATAGGCTTTTATATCAAACCCTATTGGTACGAAACATCGTGGTTTTATATCACCTGCGGGCTGCTTGTTCTCGGAGCGGGATTCGGTCTCTATCGCAGCCGTGTGTACGCCATTGAAGCACGAGCGCGTGCGTTGGAGGAAACCGTGCGCCTCCGCACCTCGGAACTGCAAGCAGCAAACGCGGAAATTAGCCGCCGGATGGAGATTCAGTCCGAACAGACGCACCAAATTGAGCGAGCGAACAAAGATTTACAGACAACCAATGTCCAATTAGACGAAGCAAATCGCCTCAAGACTCAGCTGCTTTCTATGGCAGCACACGACCTCAAGAACCCACTCAGTGCTATTATCGGACTTTCCGAGATTGCGCTAACGACTATTCCTCAGGAGAATCAAGCACGGGAACTGCTAGGACACGTACAAACAACGGCGGAGCGGATGGGGCTGCTCATCAAGGATTTGCTGGATGCTGCCACTATCGAGCTTGGTAATATCGCCTTGCACAAGCAAGATGTGATGCTCTCCTTGCTCGTCTATGGTATCGCAGAGCGGTATCAACTGAATGCGAAACAAAAAGAACAGCGCATCAATATCGAAACGGTGGACGACCTTGTCGTGTTTGCCGACCCCTCGCGCTTGGAGCAGGTCTTTGACAATCTTCTTTCCAACGCCGTCAAATACTCCCCGCGCGGCAAAACTATTTGGGTTCGCGTCCGCAGAGCACCAACAACGGCGCGTGTGGAAGTTCAAGACGAGGGTCCGGGGATAAGCGCCGAAGACCAAAAACTCCTTTTTGGCTTCTTTCAGCGCCTCAGCGCCCGACCAACAGGCGGCGAAGGCTCGAACGGCGTGGGCTTAGCGATTGTGCGAAAGATTGTCGATTTGCACGGAGGCAATATTTGGGTAGAGTCAGAACTAGGCAAAGGTGCGACGTTTATTGTGGAATTGCCAATAGCAGAAGAGAAATGACAAAATTCGTAACTGATTAGATATTGCTCATCATTGAACGGCGGAACGCAGATTTCAAGATGGACAGGATTTTCAGGATACCGAAAACACTTCAGTTTTCTTCGGATGAAATTCTTTTTCTGAAAATCCTCTTCATCCGAAAAATCCTGAAATCTGCGTTCCGCCATCGAACACGCATACTGATTGGCGGAAGAGCTGTTTTCATGGAATCATTTTTCACGCAGTCGTTTTTATATAGTAGCGCTAAAAGCACATAATCATCTTTGCTATGAACCAGTCTGAATCCTCGCTCCCCGCATCACTCTTCAGTACTGCATTGCAGGGCATACGAGAATCGGTCATCATTACTAACTCCGAAGGGATTGTGCTTGATTGGGATTCCCATGCAGAAACGATATTCGGATGGGCACGGGGCGAGATGATTGGCGAAGACCTCCACAATATTCTTCATAAGCACGACCTCGAAACAATGCAGGAAGAACTTGACCGCCTCACTCAATCTCCACAGTCCTCCGAGCGCCCCTACACCGCACTGGGAAGGCATCGCTCAGGGAAACACTTCGCACTTGAATATTCGGTACAGGCATTGAGCATTGGCAGCAACTCCGAACCAAGCTACAACTTCTGCATTTTTATTCGTGATATTGAGCAGTTCAAAGACGGCTATGCAGAACTTCGGCGGCGGGAGCGACGATACCGTATTCTGAGCTACTTTGCCTCATCAATCTTTGGGAATGATACCATAGATGAAATTTGCTGGGATATTGCTCAGAACTGTATTGCGGAGATGGATTTTGAAGATGCCGTCGTGTATTTGCTGGATGCGGAGCGCAACGTCCTCGTGCAGTCGGCAACATTTGGCAAAGGCAAAGAAGCAAATTCCGCTGTTCTGAATCCCATAGAAATTCCAATGGGTCAAGGAATTGTGGGAGCAGCAGCACTCCAGCAAACCGTTCAACTGATATGGGATACCACTCTCGACCCGCGTTACATAGTGGACGATATGCCACGCCTGTCCGAACTGGCAGTACCGATTCTTTACAAAGGCACAACCATTGGCGTAATAGATTCCGAGCACTCTCGCAAGAATTTTTTCACGGACGAAGACGCGCTTATTCTGCAACAAATGGCGGGCATTGCGGCAACAAAAATTGTGCGTATTCGCGCCGAAGAGCAAGTACGGATGATGAACGACCGACTGGAGCACCTTGTGCAGGAGCGGACACAAGAACTCTATGAAGCAAACAAAGAAATTCAACGACAAATGGAAATCCTAGCCCACCAAGCACAAGAAATCGAATACAGTAATGTAGAACTGCACGATAAAAACGAGCAACTCTCCACGCTCAATAGCGAGATGGACGCTGCCTCACGCTTTAAGACTGAGATTCTGTCTATTGTTGCCCACGACCTCAAGAACCCGCTTGGTGCGGTGATAACCTTTGCCGACCTCGCGCTACACGATGTCGCTGCCAATAGCCCCGCACAAGAATTGCTTCAGCGCATTGCTCACAGCGCAAGCTATATGTTCTCTCTCACGACCCAACTCTTAGAAGCCGCCGTCATTGATTTAGGCAAAATGACTATCGTCAAGCATGAGATAAGTTTATCGGCATTTGTCAGAACTATTCTTGAATCTTCTCTGGGACGCAGCGCCGCAAAGTCGCAGACTATTCTTGTCGAAACAGAGCCGTTTGTAACGGTGATGGGCGATGAAGGACGCTTACATCAGGTCATAGAAAATTTGGTCTCCAACGCCGTGAAATATTCCCCACACGGCACGACCATTCGTGTTTGCGTCAGAAACCTCAAGCCTTCGGAGCGATTGTCTTATCACAATCCTGACATTGGGTATGCGCGTCTGGAAATTCACGACGAAGGACCCGGCTTTAGCGAAGAGGACAAAGCGAAAGCATTTCAATTTTTTCAGCGTTTATCGGCAATGCCAACAGGCGGCGAAAGCAGTCATGGAGTAGGACTGGCGCTCGTAAAAAAGATTGTGGAGGCGCACAACGGTTTCATCCGTTTGGAATCAGAGTCTGGCAGAGGCACAACATTTATTGTGGAATTACCAACCGCCTAAGAGTCTGTTTGGAAAGTCATTTTTTCGCCAATCTCCTGAGCAAAAGTCGA